>JACPQC010000012.1 GCA_016190695.1 Chloroflexota bacterium | reverse complement strand
TTAATTTAGACAGCATCGTTTAGTGGCAGACCTTGTTTTTTAAACTTACATTACATATTGTCATACCAGCGAAGGCTGGAATCCAGAGCAGGATATTGAGACATCATGCAAACATATTCCAGGCACAATGCCCCATCCCTGTATCCCTTCCCCTCTGGGGAAGGGAAGAGATTTTTTGAAGGGGCTTCGCCCCCTCTAATCCCTATTTTTTTAATTTGGACAGCAGTGGGACTAAGGGAGATTTCGTAACCCAAAATCCCTCTCTATCTCCCTTTACGAAAGGGAGACGAAACAGCTTTCTCATTATTGCAGGTACTACAAGCCAGCTAATATTGGGAGTTAACGGGATAAGCATGTATATGATTGTAAGACTCTTGTGCTTCCACTCACGTTCAAACTTCATGAGGCAAGCCCCTATGCGTGCACCCATGAAGTGACCAAAGTCACTTATAATATTTCAATTTTCGGCTACAATAACCGATGTGAGAGGAAACGGAGGTAAGCCGATGAACGCAAAGCTGAGAACGGTCCTGTCACTCGCATTAGTACTGGCGCTTCTGATTACCGGTGGTTCTGCTGTATTAGCGGCGGAACGCCTGGTAGACGAGAGGGCAGAGCTTGATCTCATGCCCAAAGTCGAGGGAGCGGAAGGTGAAGCCGAAGTCAGGTTGCGCATTGACGAGGATGGCATGCTTGAATTGTTCCGCATCAAGGTTGACGCCGAGGGACTGGTTCCCGGTGGCACCTATACCCTGTGGTATGGCCGCTATCTCATCGCTACCGACACTGCCGATGACAATGGCACGATCAGTTTCGATGAGCTGGTAGAAGAGTTTCATCCAGAGACCCTTGTTGGCGGCAAGATCAAGGTTATCTACGGCACCACCATGGAAGACCCTGTGGTCCTGTTCGGCAAGATCATGGAGACGGACCTCGTTAAGGGCGGACTTGAAGATTGAAATCGAGTGAAACAGGCAAGGGAAGAGCAGGGTGTCAATCTTGGCCCTGCTCTTTCTTTTTAGAAGCTTATTCCCATCGCCCATGCCGCGTGTCAGCGGCACCATGAAGGATGAAAATGTCATTCTGAAGGAGCGTAGCGACTGAAGAATCTCGGGGGGAGGTGGAAGACAGATACGTCCCCTCCCCGAGACCCTTCGCTGCGCTCAGGGTGACAGTTTATGGCATTTATTTTCGGAGCAACTCGCAATCATAATGACACCAAACAGAAGTTGTCACTCCAGCCCCGTATCAAGTACGGGGTAAACTCCGGCTGGAATCCAGAGCAGGTTATTGAGACAACAAGCAAACATATTCCATGCACAACGCCCCATCCCTGCTTTTTTAATTTGCCCAGCAGCGCCTCTGAAGAGGGACTATTCGCCAGGTCATTCATGGTATTATAGAAGGGTTAACTTAGAGGCTCAGGAGGCTGACCCTGGCCGAAACCCGTTGTCGCCCTACCTTCGCCGAAGAAAAGGCCTTGCACCGGCTGGGCTACCCTCTCGTTGCTGGTTTAGACGAGGCGGGGCGGGGGGCGCTGGCCGGCCCGGTGGTGGCGGCGGCGGTCATCCTGCCCTCCAGTCCCCGCGCCCCCTGGCTCGACCAGGTGAGGGACAGCAAGCAGTTGACCCCGCCCCAGCGAGAGCAGCTATTCCCCCGCATCCAGGAGATAGCCCTGTCCGTCGGCGTTGGCCAATCAGGCCACGACGTCATAGACGCCCAGGGCATCGTCCCGGCGACGCGTCTTGCCATGAAAGCGGCCGTAGAGCATCTCACACCGGCGGCGCAGTACCTGCTCATTGACTACCTGCAACTGCCCGAAATACCCCTCCCCCAGAAAGGCATCACCTATGGGGACAGCCTCTGCCTCTCCATCGCCTGTGCCTCCATAGTGGCCAAGGTGACCCGCGACCATCTCATGGCCGACCTTGACCGGCTTCATCCCGGCTATGCCTTTGCCGGGCACAAGGGCTATGGCACCAGGGAGCATCTGGTCCGGCTGGAGGAACTTGGCCCCTGCCCCGTCCACCGCCGCAGCTTCAGCCCGGTCTCTGAGATAGTTGCCGGGGGTGAGCGATGAAGCGCCGAGAGACCGGCATCCTGGGAGAGAAGCTGGCCAGGGAATTCCTGGAGAAGCGGGGCTATCACATCCTGGAGACCAACTATCGTTGCGCCGAAGGGGAAATCGATATCGTGGCCTGCCAGGGCGAATGCCTGGTGTTCGTCGAGGTAAGGGCAAAAAGAAGCGCCGCCTTCGGCGCCCCGGAAGAGTCCATCACGACCGCCAAAAAAGAGCGGCTGCGGGCCGCCGCCGAGCGCTACCAGCAGTCCCGCGAAGGGCTGCCCACGTCCTGGCGCATCGACATGGTAGCCATCGAGCTTGACCGCAACAACCAGCCCCGGCGCATCGAAATCATTGAAAACGCTGTAGGCGAAGATTGAACCGCCCGCCTTTACCCAACGCCGGTACCGTGCTAGAATTGGAACGTGAACGCAGCATTTCGCATCATTGACGCCAATCTGAACCGCATCGGCGAAGGACTCCGCGTGCTGGAGGATATCGCCCGCTTCGCGCTGGATGACGCTGCTATCACGGCGCAACTTAAGTCATTACGTCATGACCTGGTAGAGCTAGACTGGCCTCTTCAGCAGCAGTTGCTCCAGCGCCGCGATGCCGCCGCAGACGTCGGCGTGGATATCGGGGCGGCGGGCCAGGACGGCCACCCGGATTTGGCCGCCACGGTCATGGCCAACGCCCGCCGCGTGCAACAATCGCTGCGAGTCCTGGCCGAGATGTCCAGGATGACGGGCGTAGGCCTGTCCCCGGAGAAGTTTGAAAAGGCCCGCTTCGAGCTTTACACCCTGGAACAATCGCTGGTGCTGCGGCTGGTCCGGCAGGACAGGCTCAACAAGCTGAGCGGCCTCTATCTCATCCTCGACACACAGGCCCTGGGCGGGCGGAGCCACACCGCCGTGGCCGGACAGGCGATAAAGGGCGGCGCCAGAGTAATCCAGCTTCGAGATAAAGTCCACAGCAAGCGGGAGCTATTGCCCATCGCCGCGGAACTGAAACAGCTCTGCGCCGGGCATGATGTCCTCTTCATCGTGAACGACTATCTTGACCTCGCCCTGGCCGTTGACGCCGACGGCCTGCACCTGGGCCAGGACGACCTGCCCCCGGAGACCGCCCGCAAGCTGCTACCCGTTGATAAGCTCCTGGGCGTGTCAGCGCGTACTGTAGAGCGGGCCAGGGCCGCCCTGGCTGCCGGGGCCGACTATATCGGCGTGGGCGCGATGTACCCCACCCGCTCCAAGGAACAGGCGGAGGTGGTGGGGCTGGAACGGCTGCGCCAGGTGCGACGGGCGGTGACCGTACCCATCGTGGCCATCGGGGGCATCACCGGGGACAATGCCGTCGAAGTGATGGAGGCCGGGGCCAGTGCAGTGGCGGTCATCAACGCCGTGCTCGGTGCAGAAGACGTGGAAGCCGCTGCCCGGCGCATCGCGGAGCGCCTGGAGGGTGAGCGTGTGGGCTAATCTGGAGATCATCGCCGGTCAGTTAACACAGGCCCTCTCTGTCAAAGATGAGGCCAGGGAAAAGGTGCTGCCCCTCTGCCGTGAGGTCATCCGCCATTCCAGCCAGGCCATCCGCGCCGTGCACCGCCAGGAATTCGACCAGGCGGAACGGCTGATCGGTCTGGCCAGAAAGCTCCTCGATGAGGCCGAGCAGGCCGTCATCCCCGGCCTGGCCCAGGGCGGATCAGTATATGACGCCCAGAAAGAGCTGGCCGAGGCCAATATCACCCTGGCCATAGTCACCGGCAGACCCCTCCCCGAACCCTCCCACATCAAGGTCGAGGCGGCTGCCTACCTCAACGGCCTGGGCGAGGCGGCGGGCGAGCTACGTCGCTACTTGCTGGACGGCATGAGGCGGGGCGATCTGTCGCGCGGCGAAGAGCTGCTGTCCATCATGGATGATATCTACAGCGTCCTGGTGACCATGGACTTCCCCGACGCTATAACGGTTGGCCTCCGCCGCACCACCGACATGGTCCGCGGCGTGCTGGAGAAGACCCGCAGCGACCTCACCCTGACCATCCGCCAACAGCAGCTAGAGACCCACCTGCGCCAGATCGAAGGCCGTTTCAACCAGGGTGATTAGGAGAATGCTGAAGAAGACTCCGATGAGTTTCCCCCTTTGTAAAAGGGGGACGGAAGGGGGATTTCGTAGTCTCAAATCCCTTTACGAAAGGGAGAAGAAACATCCTTCGTAATCTTTCATTACCTGCTGGCGCAGCATCAGCTTAACAAAACGTCATTCCAGCGTAGGCTGGAATCCAGAAACCTCTCGATCTAACATTAATTTCGTGCCGCTCTCATGCCCTGTCATTACCTCGAAAATGAGGCCCATTCTGTCACCCCCGCGAAGGCGGGGGTCTACCCACCGCATAGATGGATTCCCCGCCTGCGCGTGGAATGACAGTGGCTAAATGGTGGTCATTTTCATCCTTTGTGGTGCTGGTGGCAAGCCAGAATGAAAAATTACCCCGAAAATAGATGCCATAAACTGTCACCCTGAGCCGCAGCGAAGGGGCAGCGAAGGGGCTGGGGAGGGGGTGTATCTGTCTTCCACCCAACCCGAGATTCTTCAGTCGCTACGCTCCTGCAGCAAGACATTTTCATACTTCGTGGTGCCGTTGGCAAGCGGCATGGCACATTCTCACTTCATACCTCTCCCAGCTTCAAAATGGTGACAAAACTCCCTTGACTCCCCCCTCCCTCCTGCATTATTATAATCTTACCTTTTTCGTCTATTGCAGGATAAAGACGACGTAGGATTCTGTCTGCTCTGGGTCAAGTCTGGGCTGCTGGGAGGCCCTTACCTTTATGACCA
>JACPQC010000007.1 GCA_016190695.1 Chloroflexota bacterium | reverse complement strand
GCTTTGGCATCAACACATTCCTGGTCTCAGGCAGTTCCACCGGGAGCATCGTTTGGCTCATTTACCTTCACCTCATGCGGATCGGCATTATTGCCCATTATGTCTGAGAATGAATTTCTTCACAAGCTCTGAGCAAAGCGAAGGGTCTCGGGGTGGTGGGGTGTACAGGTCGTTGCCCACCCCGCCCCGTTCGGCTTCGCTCAGGGCAAGCCTGAGATGCTTCAGTCGTCCCGATAGAAATCGGGACTCCTTCCAGCATGACATTTTCATGCTCAGTGGCGTCAATTGCAAATTGACATGACGGATTGCCCGGAGATATCGCGAAAGGTACAAACGGCGCAAATGCCGGAACACCAGAATGACATGATGCCTGGATTTCCCGTTGCGCCGGAATGAATTGTTTGAGAAAGACTTTTCCAGACCTTGCCGATGAATAATCATGCCGTCCAGGTAGAAGACCTGGTAAAGAAGTTCGGGAACCTCGTCGCCGTTGACAAAGTCAGCTTCAGCGTATCGCCCGGGGAGGTATTTGGCTTTCTCGGCCCCAATGGCGCCGGGAAGACTACTACCATAAACATCCTCTGCACGTTGTTGAAGCCGACTTCGGGCCAGGCCAGTATCGGCGGCTATGACGTGGTGCGGCACCAGTCCCAGGTGAGGCAGTCTATCGGCCTGGTCTTCCAGGACCCCAGCCTGGACGAGAGGCTGAACGCGCTGCAGAACCTGCGTTTTCATGCTATGGTCTACCATATGCCCGCCCGGCTCAGAGACGAGAGAATCGAGCAGATGCTCCGGATGGTGGAGCTATGGGACAAGCGTGACAGCGAGGTGCGCACCTTTTCCGGGGGTATGAAGCGCCGCCTGGAGCTGGCCCGGGGCTTGCTCCATTCCCCCAAAGTGCTCTTCCTCGATGAGCCTACCCTGGGACTGGACCCTCAGACCAGGAAACACATCTGGGAGTATATACTCGGTCTCAGGGAGCGCGAGGGCACTACTATTTTCCTGACCACCCACTACATGGAAGAAGCGGATAAGGCGGACCGTATCGCCATAATCGACCAGGGGCGGCTGGTGGCCATGGATAAACCGGAGCGGCTCAAGGCGATGGTGGGCAGGGACATCATCTCGGTGAAGACGGCGGACGACGCCAGGGCGGCCGGGGAGATCGTGGAGCGCTATCAGACCAACGTGCGGCGTGACAACGGCATCTCCTTTGAGGTCTCCTGTGGAGAGGAGTTCCTCCCCGGCTTTATAAGGGATTTCGGCACCAGGATACTGAGCATCAGCCTGCGCCATCCCAGCCTGGAAGATGTCTTCCTCAAGCTCACCGGGCGCGAGATACGCGAAGAAGAAGTGACCGATACTTTCAAGGCCACCATCCGCCAGCACGGCCGTCGCACGCGCCATTGAACCCAGGAGGGCGATGAAAGAGCTTATCGGGGCCTACATCATCTGGTACCGGGACATCCTCCGCTTCTGGCATGACAAGACGCGGATGATCGGGGCGGTCACCTTTCCCCTCCTTTTCCTGGTCGTCTTTGGCAGCGGTCTCAGCGCCAGGATGGGGACCTTCGCCCCCGGAGTTGATTTCACCCGCTTCATGTTCCCCGGCGTCATCGGGATGACGGTGCTGATGACCTCTTTTTCCGCCGGAGTGGGCGTGGTGTGGGACCGCGAGTTCGGCTTCCTGAAAGAGGTGCTGGTAGCGCCCATCAGCCGGGTGACCGTGGCGCTGGGCAAGGCCCTGGGGTCAGCCACCATAGCCATGGTCCAGGGGGTGGTTATTCTCCTGTTTGCCCCGTTGCTGGGCATTAAGTTATCGGCGGGCACAGTGCTCGAGCTGCTGGCGCTGATGTTCCTGCTGGCCATCTCGATGGGATCGATGGGCATCCTGCTGGCCACCCGTATCCGCTCAATGGAGGCCTTCCAGGCGGTGATGCAGATGCTGCTCTTTCCAATGGTGTTCCTCTCCGGCGTCTTTTTTGCCGTAGCCGAACTGCCCGGCTGGATGAGCCTGCTGGTCAAGGTGAACCCGGCCACCTACGGCGTTACCCCCTTGCGCCAGGTCATGCTGGGCGACATGGCAGGCGCGTTCAACATCGAGGTGCTGGGGCGTGTCATGTCCATTTGGGACAGCGTTTCGGTGATGGCCGTCTTCGGCGCCGCTATGATACTGCTGGCGATGTGGTCTTTCGGTCACCAGGAATAGCCTTCTTAAGTTCAAAGTGCCAAATGACAAAAGTCAAATGAATGACAAAGGCCAAGACTGTTTGAACTTTGGATTTTGAACTTTGACATTGCTTCAGGGGTGTTGCTTTGCCCGGCCTTAGTCCTTATACTGGAAAGTAGGACCCTATCTTTTTGAGGAGGTGTCTCATGGGCAATACCGGTGAAAACCTGCAGGCCGCCTTTGCCGGGGAGAGCCAAGCCAACCGCCGCTATCTGTTCTTTGCGGACAAGGCTGATGAAGCCGGGAACAAACAGGTGGCCCGTTTATTCCGCGCCGTAGCCCTTGCCGAAACGGTCCACGCCCGGAACCATTTCAAGGTCATGGGCGGGGTGAAATCGGTCAAGGAAAACCTGGAAACGGCCATCGGCGGCGAGCACTATGAGTTCACCCAGATGTACCCCGGCTTTATCGAGCAGGCCCGCGCCGACAAGAACCGGGATGCCGAACAGAGCTTTGGCTACGCTAACAAGGTGGAAAAAATTCACCACCACCTTTTCCAGAAGGCCCTGGCCGGCGTGGAGTTCGGTCAGCCGCTGGCGGAGAAACCCTACCATGTCTGCCAGGGCTGCGGCAATACGGTAGAAGGAGAAGCGCCGGAAATATGTCCCATCTGCGGCGCTCCCCGCTCTCAGTTCACGAGGGTAGACTGATGATCGCAAGCGCTCTTGATGACAGGCGGCTTTACCAGCAATACGACCCTTCGGGGATGGTGTCCCGTATCGGCGAACTGTCCTGGCAGTGCCAGCAGGCATGGCAGATGGCTATGTCCTTCGACCTTCCCGAAGACTACTCCGAGGTGGAGAAGGTGATCATCCTGGGCATGGGTGGCTCGGCCATCGGCGGGGACCTGGCTGCCAGCCTGATCATGGCCAAGTCCAGGGCGCCTATAATCATCCAGCGCGACTATCATCTCCCCGGGTTCGTGGACGAAAAGACGCTGGTCATCGCCTCCAGCTACTCCGGCAACACCGAGGAGACGCTTACCGCCTTCACTGAGGCCCTGGAGACCGGGGCCAGGAAGCTGGCGATCACCACCGGCGGCAAGCTGAAGGCGCTGGCCGGGAAAGCGGGCATACCCGTCTTTATCTTCGATTACCCGGCGCAGCCCCGCGCCGCCCTGGGCTTCAGCCTTGTGCCCATACTCTGCTTCCTGCAAAAGCTGGGCCTCGCCCCGGACCGCTCGGCTGAGGTGGCTGAGACGGTGACCGGACTGGAGGAGCTTTCTGCTCGAATCAAAGAGACGGCGCCCCTCGCGGACAACCAGGCCAAGCAGTTGGCGCAGTATTTGCACGGCAGCCTGCCTGTCGTCTACGGGTCCGGCCTGCTCTCCGAGGTGGCGCACCGCTGGAAGACCCAGATAAACGAGAACAGCAAGGCCTGGGCTTTTCACGAGGTCCTCCCCGAGCTTAACCACAACGCCGTGGTCGGTTACCAGTTCCCCCAGGAACTTATCGGCAGGATAAGAGTGCTGATGCTGCGCTCGCCTCTGCTCGATGCCCGGGTGCAACTGCGCTACCGGGTGACAGCCCAGTTGCTGGAGCAGGCGGGGGTGAGCTACCAGGTGGTGGACGCCGGAGGCTCGAGCACCCTGTGCCAGGCGATGACCATGGTGATGCTCGGTGACTATATGAGCTATTACCTGGCGCTGCTGTACGGGATAGACCCTTCGCCGGTAAAGGTCATCGATTTCCTCAAGGAGCAACTGGCCAGGGGATTGTAGTGCGCCCGGTGAGAAAATTCCACTACGGCTGGGCCATCCTGGTAGCCGCGTTCCTGGCCACCATGAGTTTCGGCTCCAGCCGTTTCCTCTACGGCTTCGTTCTGCCCGTCATGGAGGCCGACCTGGGCCTGCCCCATTCGGCTATGGGCAACATCGCCTCGGCCTACTTCTTGACCTACGGGGCGATGGCCTTCATCTGGGGCATTGTGGCCGACCGGATCGGGGCCAGGAAGTGCATGTTGATGGGGCTGGTCATACTGGCTACCGGGCTGTCCGGTATGGGTTTCATGCAGTCCCTCTGGATAGGGCTGGTATCAAACCTGTTCAGCGGGGCCGGCGCAGCCGGGCTTTACGTGCCGGTGGCCTCTTTGCTCTCCGCATGGTTCGATGGACGCCGCCGGGGGCGGGCCTTCGGCATCATGCTGATGGGGAGCGGCACCTTGATATCGACGGCCGGCCTGGTGACTCCCATCGTCCTGGCCGACCATTCCTGGAGATGGGTGTGGTGGGCCGGGGCATTGATGGTGCTGGCAATAGCCGTCATCTGCTGGTTCCTCCTGGTGAACACTCCGGCTCAGAAGGGGCTATCTCCTGTGGGTGCCAGTCCTCTCAGTCTCCAGGTGGCCGGTTTGGCCGAAGGTGTTTCCCGCTCCCGCGTGACCATCGGGCAAATGCTGCGGCGGGGGACAGTGTGGAACTTTGCCGGTGTCTGGTTCTGCTACGGGGCGGGATACGCCGCCTTCATCACCTTTGCTGTGGCTTACCTGCATGAGATCGGCTGGGGAATTGAGCAGGCGGCGGGCAGCTTCGCCGTGTTTGGGGCGATGAGCATACCCGGCCCCCTGGTCTGGGGGCTGCTGGCTGACCGGGTGACCAAGAAGTACCTGATAATGACGGCGCTGCTGGTGCAGGGGACGGGCGCCATGCTCATCTGGGGGGGCGATGCCGTGGGGGGCTATGTCGGCGCGGGTATGATCGGCTTCGGCAACATCGGCATGCCGGTGCTTCTTGGCTCATCAATGGCGGACTATTACGAGCGCGAGGTTATCAGCACCACCCTGGGCTTTATTATCCTCTTCCTGGGGCTGGCGTCGGTGCTGTCGCCCACTGCCGCCGGTGCTGTCGCCGATGCCGCCGGAACGCTCAGGCCAGCCATCATGACCAGCCTGGGCGGTTACAGCTTTGCCTTCGTCCTGCTGCTGCTTCTGAAGAAGCCCCGAAAGAGAGACTAACGCTTGGTGTACTGTGGCGCTTTGCGGGCCCGCTTCAGGCCGACCTTCTTTCTCTCTTTCACCCTGGGGTCTCTGGTCAGCAGCCCGCCCTGGCGCAGCACCGGCTTGAGACCTTCCTCGGCCATTACCAGCGCCCGTGCGATGCCATGAGAGATGGCCTGGCTCTGCCCGGTGACGCCCCCGCCCTCGACCTTGACCACCACGTTATAGCGGTTCATGGCAGAAGTGGCCACCATCGGCTGGGCTATCGTCTTCTGATGAATGAGCGAGGGGAACCGCTCCTGGTACGGCTTCCCATCCACGATGATGGTGCCGTTGCCAGGCATCAGTCTCACCTGTGCTATCGCTTCTTTTCGCCGCCCGGTACCGTGAAAATAAGTCTGTTTGTCCATGACCATTCCTTCAGTCCCCTTCCCTGGTAAGGGGTTTATTAACTATTCCTGGCCCTTTTCCGCTTCCACGGCCGCTTTCGCCCTGGGAACGCGGGCAGGGATGCCGCCTGCGAAAACGCGGAGCTTTTTGAACATCCTGGCGCCCAGGCTGGTGTGGGGCAACATCCCCTTGACGGCATGTTCGATCACACGGGTGGGCGCGGTCTCCATCATCCTCTCCAGGGAGACGCTCTTCAGCCCGCCTGGATAGCCGGAATGGCGGTAATAGAGTTTCTGCGTCGCCTTCTTGCCGGAGAAACGCACCTTCTCCGCATTGATGACCGTGACGAAGTCGCCCGTGTCCTGGTTGGGGCTGAAGATAGGCTTGTGTTTGCCCATGAGCAACCTGGCTATCTGGATAGTCATCCGGCCCAGCGTCTGGCCGGTGGCGTCGATAACGTGATGCCCGCGCTTGATATCAGCCGGCCTGGTAGCATAAGTTTTCATCAGCATCTCCCGATATGTCTTTGTCAAAAGGGTATGGATAGTTTACCCGCACCAGGTACAGCCCGCAGGCAGGCGCCCTGGGGCCGGCCAGCCCCGGCCGCTTTGCCTCAATAATATTGCGAAAGTCACCCAGCGTCAGCCTTTCCATGCCCACCCTGAGGAGGCTTCCTGCAGTGTTTCGTACCTGGTGGCGCAGAAACGAGTCCGCAATCAAACTAAGGATGACCATCTGGCCTTTTCTCTCGACCCCGGCATGGTGCACTGTTCGCACCGTCGATTGTTCTCCGGCATCGAGCTCGCTGGCGAAGGAGGCAAAGTCATGTTCGCCAATGAGCATCCGGCAGGCCTGGTCCATGGCCTCGATATTCAACAGCCCGGTGACCAGGTGAGCGCGGTGGCGCTTGACCGGGGACCTGGTCGGGCTGTTCAATATGTAGTAGACATATTCCCGGCTGGTGGCGCGTCGCCTCACATCGAAACCGTCTTCCGCCCTGTAGGCCGCTTTCACCGCTATGTCACCGGGCAGGTAGTGGTTCAAACCCCTGACGAAGGTCTCCGGCGGCAGCGCCGAGGCTGTCCTGAAGCTGACCACCTGGCCCAGGGCGTGAACGCCGGTGTCAGTACGGCTGGCGGAAGCGACCCTCGTTCTCTCTCCGGTCAGTCTCCACAGCGCCTCTTCCAGCTTTCCCTGTATGGTGGGTACGCCAGCCTGCAACTGGAACCCGTAGTAACGCGTGCCGTCATATTCCATGATCAGTACAATCTTGTTCCGAGCTGCGCTGGAGATGCCTCACCTCTTACTGGACCAGTTCCAGTTTTGCCATTGATGCGCCATCGCCCAGCCTGGGGCCCAGCTTGATGATGCGGGTATAGCCGCCGTGGCGCTCGGCGTAGCGCGGGGCCAGTTCGGTAAACAGTTTGTCTGCCACCTTCTTATCGTAAAGGAAGGTCAGCGCCTGGCGATAGGAGTGAAGGCCGCCCGCTTTTCCCAGCGTGATCATCTTTTCCGCCATGCCGCGCACTTCCTTGGCCTTAGCCTCGGTGGTGATCAGCTTCTCATGGTCGAGCAGATCAGTCACCATGTTGCGGAACATGGCGATGCGGTGGCCGGTGGGCCTGTCCAGTTTTCTGCCAGATATCTTGTGTCTCATATTGGCCTTTCTATTGGCTGCTCATCGTGGGCAGCCCGGCGGTGTCCCTGGATTCTGCTTCTTCACTTTCCTCGGTGGCCTCGCCCGCCTCCTCTGCTTCCTGGTGGCGGGCCAGTGATAGTCCTATCGTCTTGAGGCGTTCCTCGATCTCGTGAAATGACTTCTGCCCGAAATTGCGCAGCTTGAGCAGGTCCTTCGGGTCTTTGCTGATCAGCTCGCCCACGGTGGTAATGCCGCTGCGCCGCAGGCAGTTGAGCGTGCGGACAGACAGGTCAAGTTGCTCGACGGGCATATTGAACTTCTCATCGGGGATGGACATACGGATGAGGCGTTCCTCTGCTTTCATCTGTGAGACTTTGGCGTATTCCACCAGTGGCGTCAGTTGTTCGATGAGAATACTGGCGCTCTGGCTGACAGCGTCATCCGGAGAGATTGTGCCATCGGTCCATACCTCCAGCAGCAGCCTCTCCTGGCTGACTTCCCGGCCGACATGGGTCGGTTCGATGTTGAAGTTCACCTTGCGTATGGGCGAGAAGATGGCGTCCACCGGGATGACCCCTATGGCCAGGTCGTCGCCGGACTCAGCCGCCTTGAAGCCTGTGCCCAGTTCCACATCAAGCTCAGCGTAGAACCTGGCTTCGGCAGAGTTCAGCGTCACCAGTGGCAGCTCAGGGTTGGCTATCTCGAAGTCCACCGAGGGCTTGATATCGGCGGCGGTGATACGTCCCGGGCCCTGAACGTCTATGATGAGCTTGCCCGGTCGTCCTGATAAAGCCTTGAGCCTCAAAGCCTTGATATTGAGCAGGAACTCGATGACATCTTCCCTGGCGCCAGGTATCACTGCGAACTCGTGCTGGACGCCCTCTATCTTGACGTGCGTTACCGCCGCCCCGGGCAGATAGGCCAGTAGCGCCCGGCGCATTGAATTGCCCAGGGTAACGCCGACACCTTTCTCCAGCGGTTCAGCTCGAAAACGACCGTAGTTGTCTACTTGTTCGACACATTCTACAGCAGGAACTGATAAATTGGACAAAAAAACCTCCTTGACGGACCAACTACCTGGAGTAATACTCTACTATAGCTTGTCCGTCAAACCTGGCGTCAATATCTTCAGGTACCGGCAGTGATAGGACTCTACCGACCATATTATCTTTGTCAAGACTCAGCCAGGGCAATACCGTCTTGCCGGCAATGTCTTTGGTCAGTTGCTTGTAGTATTCGGTGCTGGTGCTGCCCTGCCTCCAGGCTACCACGTCGCCTTCTTTTAACACACGGGAGGGAACATTGGTCTTGCGGCCATTAAGGGTAATATGCCCGTGCCGCACCAGTTGCCTTGCCTGGGGCCGCGAGTCAGCGAAGCCCAGCCGGTAGATCACGTTATCCAGGCGTCTTTCCAAAGATACTATCAGATTCTCGCCGGTGATGCCGGGTTGCTTCAGCGCCCGGTCAAAGGTGTTACGGAACTGCCTTTCCAGGGTGCCGTAAACATAGCGCGCCTTCTGCTTTTCCCGGAGCTGGAGGCCTCGGTCAGATATTTTCTGGCGGCGCCGGGACCATTGCTGCCCGGGCGGCTTGGGCCGTTTATCCACCGAGCATTTTGGTGTGAAGCACCGGTCTCCTTTTAGAAAGAGCTTTTCGCCGCTGCGGCGGCATAATCTACAGACTGCTTCTGCGTATCTTGCCATTGTTCCTCTCTTATACCCTTCGCTTCTTGGGCGGGCGGCAGCCATTGTGCGGGATAGGGGTTACATCCCTGATGCCGGTGATATAAAGTCCCGCGCTTTGCAGAGAGCGGATGGCAGCTTCGCGGCCGCTCCCCGGTCCTTTGACATAGACCTCTATCTGGCGCAGGCCGTGTGTCATCGCCTTCCTGGCGGCGTCGCGGGCCGCCATCTGCGCCGCGAACGGAGTGCCTTTGCGCGAGCCTTTGAACCCGGCCGTGCCGGAACTACCCCAGGCGATGACATTGCCCTGCGGGTCGGTGAGCGTCACCGTGGTGTTGTTGAAGGTAGACTGGATATAGGCCTTGCCAGCGGGAATTGACTTCCGTTCGCGTTTGGTCCTTACCTTTTTTTTCTGTGCCATTACTGCTCTCCTCCGGTTACGGGCTATTACTTCTTGGCCATGCCGCGCTTTTGTCCTCTGCCGGCTACCGTCTTGCGCGGTCCGCGCTTGGTGCGGGCATTGGTCTTGGTGCGCTGGCCCCTGGCGGGCAGGTTAAAGCGGTGCCTCATCCCGCGGTAGCTGCCGATCTCGATCATCCGCTTGATGTTAAGCTGCGTCATCTTCCTGAGGTCGCCCTCGACGCGGTACTCCTTGTCGATGGTCTCGCGGATGCGGTTGACCTCGGCCTCGGTAAGGTCGTTCACCTTGACATCGACGGCAACTCCGGCCTTCTCCAGGATTCTCTGGCTCAGGGTGGGGCCGATGCCATAGATATACTGCAGCGAGATCAGGGCGTGCTTGTTTCCCGGTATGTCAACCCCGGCTATGCGTGGCATTTATCCTCCTCCTCCCGCATGCGAGTTAGCCTTGCCTCTGCTTGTGTTTCGGGTTGGGGCAGATGATCCTGATCACTCCCTGCCGCCTTACTACCTTGCATTTTTCACATATGGTTTTTACTGATGCTCTGACTTTCATTGGTCCCTCGTTCTTACTTAAACCGGTACGTTATCCTGCCCCGGCTCAGGTCATAGGGAGATAGCTCTATCAAGACCTTGTCACCGGGGAGAATCCTGATGTAATGCATTCTTATCTTGCCTGAAACGTGGGCCAGCACCTTGTGTCCATTGGCCAGCTCCACGCGAAACATCGCATTGGGCAGGGCTTCTACCACGCTCCCCTCCACTTCGATTGTTTCTTTCTTAGGCATAAATCCCTTCGGTCAACACCTCTGCTTCAGCGTCGGTAATGGCGATAGTATGTTCAAAGTGCGCTGACAGCCCTCCGTCCATGGTGAGCACCGTCCAGTGGTCTTCCCCCACCCTGGTGTGCCAGTCACCGGTGAGCAACATCGGCTCGATGGCCAGTGTCATCCCCTTCTTGAGCATCGGCCCTGTCCCCGGTGTGCCGAAGTTCGGTATCTGCGGGTCTTCGTGCATCTGCCGTCCTATCCCGTGCCCGGTGTATTCCCGCACCACCGAGTATCCCCTGGACTCGGCATAGTTCTGGACGGCGGATGAGATATCGCCCAGCCTGTTGCCGGGGCGGGCCCTAGCTATGCCGGCTTCCAGGGAGCCTCTGGTCGCCTCGATTAGCTTCCTGGCGGCGGCGCTTATCCTGCCCACGCCGACGGTTACCGCGGCGTCCGCCTGAAAGCCCTGGTAGATAGCGCCGAAGTCCAGGGAGAGCACGTCTCCTTCACGCAGCACCCGGTCTCCGGGGATGCCGTGCACTATCTCGTCATTTACCGAGGTACACAGGCTGGCCGGGAAGCCCCGGTACCCTTTAAAAGAAGATTCCGCCCCCAGCTTCTTCAATTCGTTCTCCGCAATATCGTCCAGTGTCCTGGTGCGCATACCAGGCTTTACTTCTTGCTGTAGCTTCTTAAGTACGGCGGCCACTACCTTGCCTGCCTGCCGCATGACGGCCGTTTCCTGGCCGGACTTTATGGTTATGCTCATTCGGCCCTGGACTCCTGGCTCAGGGCAACCAGTATTCGCTGGCTTACCTCGTCTACGCCCCCCTCCCCGTCGATCTCGACCAGTTTGCCGGTCCTGGCATAGTAGTCTATCAGGGGGGCCGTCTCGGCGAAATATACTTCTAATCTCTTTCTGGCGGTCTCCACCGTGTCATCAGGGCGCTGGTACAATTCACCGCCGCACCGGTCACATCGGCCCTCTACCTTCGGCGGCGAGTCCACGCTGTGGTAGGGCGCCTGGCATGACCGGCATATCCAGCGCCCGGCCAGTCTTTTCAACAGGACATCTTCCGGGACCATGATATAGACTACTTTGTCAATGTCCCTGGACTGCTTCGCCAGCGCCTCATCCAGGGCTTTCGCCTGTTTGAGATTCCTGGGAAAGCCGTCCAGGACGAACCGGCCGCCCTCCGCGGAAGACAGCTTGCCCAGGACAAGCTCTATGGTTATCTCGTCAGGGACCAGCAGTCCCTTGTCCATAAATGAGCGGGCTTTGTTCCCTAGCCCGGTCCCCTGCTCCAGGGCCTGCCGGAACAGGTCTCCGGTGGCGACATGCTCCAGGTTAATTTTATCAGATATTATGGCTGCCTGCGTCCCTTTGCCTGCGCCCGGGGCGCCTAATAAAATAATATACATTTTCTACTATTTATAAAACTGTTCAAACACTTGCTAACTATGAGGCGATGATGAGCAATTAAAATAATATACAATTCGGCTATTTTATAAACCCTTCGTAGCGGCGCATCACCAGCTGTGCCTCGATCTGTTTCATGGTGTCCAGCACCACGCCGACCACGATTATCAGTCCCAGGCTGGATAGCTGTATCACCTGGACATTGGTGATCTCCCTGGCCAGGAAGGGCATCAGGGCTACTCCCGCCAGGAACAGCGCCCCGGCCCAGGTTATCCGGTTGATCACCCCGCTGAGATAGGCGGCGGTGTTCTTGCCCGGCCGGATGCCCGGTATGAACCCGCCCTGTCTCTGCAGGGTACCGGGCAGGTCCTGCTGCTGGTAGATGACCATGGTATAGAAGAAGGTGAAGCCCACGGCCAGCAGGAAGTAGATGCCCCAGTAGAACAGTCCCAGCGGTATTGGCGTATCCGGGTTGAACAGCCGCATAACGAAATCGGCGAAACCGGGTTGGCCCGGATTGACGAAGTAGCTGGCTACAATGCCCGGGAAGATGACCAGTGATATGGCGAAGATGAGGGGTATCATGCCGGCGCTGTTCACCCGTAGCGGTATGTGGCTGCTCCCTGACTGCTTGTACATGCGCCCCCCCCGGAAGACGCTTCGGGCGTACTGCACCGGTATGCGGCGATGGGCCTCGGTAAAGATCACTATCACGGACATGGTCAGTATTACAATGATGATGTAAACGGCCAGGCCGATGAAGTTCTGCCCGGCCAGGAAGCCCTGCCCGACAAGCTCCGGCATTCCGGCCACAATGCCGCCGAAGATGATGATGGAGATGCCGTTGCCGATGCCGTATTCGGTGATAAGCTCACCCAGCCAGACCAGGAAAATGGTCCCTGCCACCAGTGATGCAATTATGGAGACGGTAGGCAGGACAGCGCCGCTGGCGACAACGCCCTCGCGCTGCAGCAAAACAAGCTGCCCGTAGCCCTGGAGAGCTGCCAGGGGCACGGTGGCCCAGTGCGTGATCAGGTTTATCTTGTTCTTTCCTGACTCTCCCTCCTGGGATATGGCCTGAAGCCGGGGAATGACCGGCACCAGCAACATCATGATAATGGAAGCGGTAATGTAGGGATAGACGCCCATCGCGGCCACGCTGAGCTGCCTCATGGCGCCGCCGCTGAACAGGTCGAGCATGCCCAGCAGGGCATTGCGCTCGAACAACTGCCCCAAAGCAACCAGGTCCACCCCGGGAATGGGAACGTGGGCCACAAAGCGGAAGACCACCAGCAGCCCCACCGTTATCAGTATCCGCCGCCGCAGGTCGGGCAGGCTCATGGCATCGATCATGGCCTGAAAGAGTCTGGGCCTGGTCTGCCTTGCCCGCATTATCCAACCTCCTCAGCCTTGCCGCCGGCCGCTTCTATCTTGGACCGGGCTGAAGCTGAGAACTTGTTCGCTCTTACCGTGAGTGGGCGGTCAAGCTCGCCATCGGCCAGTATCTTGATGGGATGTTTAAGGTTCTTGACCAGTCCCGCCTCGACCAACTTTTCCGGGGTAACTTCCGCTCCGGCATCGAAGATGCTGAGCCTGTCCAGGTTCACCTCGGCATACTCTTTCCGGAAGATATTGGTAAAGCCCCGTTTCTCCGGCAGTTTCTTGATCAGGGGCAGTTGGCCGCCTTCAAAGCCCGGCCGCATCTTGCCGCCGCTGCGGGACTTCTGGCCTTTGCAGCCCCGCCCGGAGTAGCTGCCGTGCCCGCTGCCATCGCCGCGGCCTACCCTCTTCCTGTTCCGCCTGGAGCCAGGTGCGGGCGCCAGTTCATTCTGTCTCACCGGCCACCTCCACCTTTATCAGATGTCTTACCTTGAGCAACATGCCGCGCAGAGAGCCACAGTCTTCGTGGACGACGCTCTGGTTAAGCCGGTGCAGGCCGAGCGATTTGAGCGTCTTTCTCTGGGTCTCTTCGTGGCCGATGCCGCTCCTTATTTGTGTAATCCGCAGCTTAACCACCGGCTGCCTCCCCGGTCTTCACCGTTGATCTGCGCCTGGCCACCTCTTCTTTGGGGTTCCTGAGCTGGCTCAGTGCCAGGAGAGTGGCCTTGGCGACGTTGATGCGGTTGTCCGAACCCAGTGATTTGGTCAGGATGTCTTTTACACCGCAGGCTTCCAGGACGGCGCGGACGCTGCCGCCGGCAATAAGCCCGGTACCCGGCGCCGCCGGCTTCAGCAGGACTTTGGCCGCCCCGAATTTCATAAAAATTTCGTGGGGTATGGTATTTCCGGCCATGGGCACTTCGATGAGCGTCTTCCTGGCCCTGGCGCCGCCTTTGCTGATAGCTGCCGGCACTTCGTTGGCCTTGCCGATGCCCACGCCTACGTGCCCGGCGCTGTCTCCGGTCACTACCAGGGCAGCGAAGCTGAGGCGCTTGCCCCCTTTCATCACTTTGGCGACGCGGTTTATGTACACCAGCTTGTCGTTCAGCGAGAGTTCCGTAGCGTCTATCCTGCTTATTTGTTCTTTCATAAAATGTCTGGCATCCCCTTAGAAATTCAGGCCAGCCTCACGGGCCGCGTCGGCCAGCGCCTTTACCCGGCCGTGGTACTTGAAGCCGCCGCGGTCGAAGACCACCTGGCTTATCCCCTTGCTTAAAGCCCTCCGGGCCAGGACGGCGCCGACCAGTCCGGCCTCTTCAACCTTGGCCTTGCCATCAACGCCGGCCTTTATCTCCGGGTCGCCGGTCGAGGCCGATGCCAGGGTATGCCCCTGGGTGTCATCGATAATCTGGGCATAAATATGGTTGAGGCTCCGGAATACGCAGAGCCTGGGCCGCGATGAGGTGCCTTTTATCTTTTCCCTCACCCGCTGGTGTCTTCTCAGCCGTGCCGCCCGTGTTTCAATTTCCGTCATGGTTACTTCTTACCCCCGACCTTGCCGGCTTTGCCTGGCTTGAGGCGTACCTTTTCTCCGGCATACCTGATACCCTTGCCTTTGTAGGCGTCCGGAGGGCGGATCGCCCGTATCTTGGCTGCCATCTGGCCCACCGCTTCTTTATCAATGCCGGCTACCTTGATGCGGGAACCCTCCGTGGTCAGGGCGATGCCCGGTGGCGGTGATACCTCAACGGGGTGCGTGTGTCCCACCCGGAGCACCATTTTTTCTCCCATCTTCTCCGCCCGGTAGCCTACCCCTACTATTTCCAGCTCCTTTTCAAAGCCGCTGGCCACTCCGATTACCATGTTGGCCAGAAGCGTCCGTGTCAACCCGTGCAGGGAGCGGTGCAGTTTGCTTTCGCTGGGACGCCGCACCGTCAGTGAACCTTTTTCCTGGCCGATTGACATCTCAGGGTGCAACTGGCGGCTGAACTGCCCCCTGGGGCCGGTCACGGTTACCGCGTTGTCTTCGATGTTTATCTTCACCCCGGAGGGTATTGTGATGGGCATTTTCCCTATACGAGACATATCGATCTACTCCAGTACTGCTCTACCAAACGTAGCATAGCAATTCCCCGCCCAGGCCCATACGCCAAGCCTGATGACCCGTCTTGACTCCTTTTGAGGTCGAGACAATGGCCACTCCCAGACCGCCATAAACGCGGGGTATCTCAGAACGCTGTACATAGACCCTCAGACCGGGCTTGCTGACCCGCTGCAGACCGGTTATGGCCGGCTTGCTGTCCTCAACATACTTGAGGTGGATCTTGATGGCGCGCTCCGGCTTTCCCCGGAGCACTTCATAGTCGGCGATGAAACCCTCTTCCTTGAGTATCCTGGCAAGGGCCAGCTTCATTTTTGAAGCAGGCAGCAATACCTGGTGGTGCCTGGCCATGATGGCATTGCGGATACGAGTCAGCATGTCTGCTATTGGGTCTGTGACGGTCATATTCCATACCTTGGCGATTTATTTTTTACCAGCTTGATTTTCTTACCCCTGGGAGTTGCCCGGACAGGGCCAGCCCGCGGAAACAAATGCGGCATATCCCGAACATCCGTATATAGGCCCGTGGCCGCCCGCATAACCGGCACCTGTGGTGCTGCTGCACCCGGTACTTGGGTTCTCGTAAGGATTTTGCTATTTTGGATTTTTTGGCCATTTATTGCTCCACCTAATCTTTGGAGAAAGGCATGCCTAACAGTTCCAGCAGGCGCTTGCCCTCTTCCTTTGTCTTTGCCGTGGTCACTACGGTTATCTCCAGTCCCCGCACCTTGTCCACCTTGTCATATTCTATCTCGGGAAAGGCGATCTGCTCCTTGAGACCCAGCGTATAGTTACCGCGGCTGTCAAAAGCGCCTGGCGGCACACCCTGGAACTCCTGGAGGCGGGGCAACACGGTGCTCACCAGTTTGTCATAGAAGTGATACATCCGGTCTCCCCGCAGCGTCACCTTCAGTCCGATAGCCATGCCCTCCCTCAGCCTGAAAGCGGCGATGGACTTCTTGGCCCTGGTTATCACCGGGTGCTGGCCGGCGATGGCGGTCAGGTCTTTCTCGGCGGACTCCAGGGCCTTGGCGTTTTGAATTGCCTCTCCCACGCCGATGTTCAGCACTATCTTCTCGAGACGGGGCACCTGCATAACATTGGTATACAGGCCTTGCTCCATCAGGCTGGGCACTACTTCTTTTCGGTACTTTTCCTTCAACCCGGACATCTAGTCCACCACCTCCTGGCAGGAGCGGCAAAACCGCACTTTCCTGCCGTCTTCCAGGAAGCGGGAGCCGATGCGGGCGGGGTGGTTGCACCTGGGGCACATCAGCATAACGTTGGACACGTGAATCGGCGCCTCCAGTTCTATGATGCCCGCCTGCCTTACCTGTGCCTTGGCCCTGGCGTGCCTCTTGATGAAGTTGACGCCTTCAACGATGATCCGCCCCTTCTTGGGGTAGGCGAAGCGCACCTTTCCTTTTTTACCCCGGTCCTTGCCGGCTATTACCAGCACGTCATCATTTTTTCTGATCTTCATAGTTCCTGGCTCACAGTACTTCCGGGGCCAGGGAGATGATCTTGGTAAAGTTCTTATCTCTCAATTCCCTGGCTACCGGACCGAATATTCGCGTCCCCTTGGGGTTGTTCTTTTCGGTGAGGATGACCGCGGCATTTTCATCAAACCTGATATATGAGCCGTCAGGGCGCCGGTAGGGCTTGGAGGTGCGCACTACCACTGCCTTGACCACCTCTCCCTTCTTGGACATACCCCCCGGCATGGCCCGCTTTACCGAGGCGACGATGATATCTCCCACGCCGGCATATCTCCGGCGGGTGCCGCCCAGGACATTGATGCACATTAGCTCTTTGGCGCCGGTGTTATCTGCAACCTTGAGTCTGGTATAGGTCTGGATCATTGCTCTGTCCCCACGGCCTGGTCTATCTCTTTCGGCTTCGCTTCCATGATCCCGGCCTTGGTGAGTATCTCAGCTACCCGCCATCGCTTGTCCCTGGAAAGGGGGCGGGTCTCTTCTATCTTCACCAGGTCTCCCTCCCGGCAGGCGTTGGTCTCGTCGTGCGCCTTGTACTTGACCATCCGGCGAATGGTCTTCTTGTACAGCGGGTGATGCCGGGTGGATTCCACAGCGACGACCACGGTCTTGTTCATCTTGTTTCTGGCCACATGGCCAACTCTGGTCTTGCGCTTCTGCTCCATGTTCTTTTGGCCTACCTTATGCCTAGCTCTTTTTCCCGGATTAATGTGTTCAGCCGTGCAATCTTCTTCTTAACGCGTACCGGCTCCCGGTGGTTGACCAGTTGCTTGGTTGCCAGGCGGAAGCGAAGATTAAACAGTTCCTGGTGGGCCTCCTCCAGTTCCTTTGCCAGCTCTTTGGGGCTGAGCGCCCGGAATTCGTCCAGCTTCAATTTAGGCCCCTCCTGATGGTTCGGTCTCGGCGGCCTTCGCGCTATCTTCCCTGACCACGAACTTGGTCTTTATGGGCAGTTTGTGCGAGGCCAGGCGGATGGCTTCCTTGGCCACCTGCTCGGCAACGCCGCCCATCTCAAACATGACGCGGCCCCGTTTGACCACGGCTACCCATTGTTCCGGAAGCCCTTTGCCGCCGCCCATGCGGGTCTCGGCCGGTTTCTTGGTTATCGGCTTGTCCGGGAAGATGCGGATCCAGACCTTGCCGCCACGGCGGATATACCTGGTAATAGCGCGCCGCGCCGCCTCGATCTGCTCCCCGGTGATCCAGGCTGACTCAAGCGCCTGCAGCCCGTAGTCGCCAAAGGCTATGGTGGCGCCGGAGTTGGCCTGGCCCTTGCGTCGCCCGCGATGGCACCGGCGAAACTTGACTCTCTTAGGTTGTAGCATCCTCGTCCTCGCTCTGGGCTGACTCTGGCGCCGCGGTCTCGGTGGCGGCGCCTTCCTCTTTTATGTCACCGGCTTCCTCTGCGGCCCGGGGTCGCCTGGTCCTGGTCCGGGCGGGCTTTTCCGGCGCGCCTTCCTGGGCAGGTGCCGGGCTGGCCTCAGCCGCAGCCGGTTGAGCACTTTCTGCCGGAGGTGCTGTCCTGGCGCGCCTGGGCTTTGCCGGGGATTTCTCTTCAACTGCCGGCGCAGCTTCAGCCCTGGCCTCTGCTCTTTCTTCAGTGGCGATTGCCGGCGCTTGCGCCGCCGGTGCCGGGATTGCTTCCGGTGCCGTCTGCTCAGCAGCCTCCTCGGCTTCAACTTTCCTGGCTTCAGGGAGCACCTGTCCCTTGTATATCCAGGCCTTTACGCCGATGCGGCCGAAGGTGGTGTGGGCCTCGGCGAAACCGTAATCGATATCCGCCCTCAATGTATGCAGGGGCACCTGCCCCTGGTGCATGGTCTGGCGGCGGGCGATCTCGGCATCCCCCAGCCTGCCGCCGGCGCTTATCCTTATTCCCTTGGCCCCGGCCTGCATTGTCCGGAAGATGGCCTGTTTCATGGCCCGGCGGTAGGCGACGCGCCGTTCGATCTGTTCGGCTATGGACTTGGCCACCAGGTAGGCGTCCAGCTCCGGCTGTCGCACCTCCTGGACATTCAGGCGGACGCGCTTGCCGGTAATGCCCTCCAGGTACTGCCTCATCTCGTCCACGCGCTGTCCCCCACGGCCGATGACAATACCGGGGCGGGCGGTGTGCAGCGTAATTGTGACTTCCTTGGCCTGGCGTTCTATATCGATGAGGGAGATAGCGGCCTCCGAATACTTGGCCCTTATCGCCCGGCGTATCTTGACATCTTCCAGGATGAAATCGGCGTAGCTGTCGTCGGCATACCAGCGCGCCTGCCAGTCTTTTATGATTCCAAGCCTGAAACCGATAGGATGAACTTTGTGCCCCAACTAACCCTCCTCTTCCGCGACGACCACCGTGACGCGGCTGGACCGTTTCAAAATTGGCGAGGCCCGTCCCCGGGAGCGCGGACGCTGCCTCTTCATAGTCCAGGACTCGTCCGCCGAGATGCTGACTATCTTGAGGTTCTCCGGCAGCATTTGAAAGTTGTTCTCGGCATTGGCCGCCGCCGATTTGACCACCTTGGCGACAACGCCGGCCTTGGGCGTCGGCGTGAACTTTAGCAAGGTCAGCGCATCGGCCACTTTCTTTCCGCGCACCATGTCCACCAGTGGGCGTATCTTGCGGGCGGATATGCCCGTGTTTATGGCTATTGCTCTTACTTCCACTTTACTGCCCGCTATCCCTTACTTCTTTTTTGCCTGGGCCCTTTCAGACCTGGAGACGTGTCCCCTGAATGTCCGCGTCGGGGCGAACTCACCCAGCTTGTGCCCGACCATGTTTTCGGTGATGTAGACGGGCATATGTCTCCTGCCATCGTGCACGCCGATGGTAAGCCCTACCATCTGGGGCACTATGGTGGAGGCGCGGGCCCAGGTCTTTATCACTGATTTCTGGCCGGAGCGGATCACCGCATCCACCTTCTTCATCAGCTTGTCATTAATAGCTGGCCCTTTCTTGGTCGACCTTGACATAATTCCCCTCTACACCTATTTCCTGCGTTTGACTATCAGCCTGTCTGACGCCTTTGGTTTGCGCGTCTTGTAGCCGAGGGCAGG
The DNA here is from genome assembly GCA_016190695.1 of Chloroflexota bacterium. Lineage (GTDB taxonomy): Bacteria > Chloroflexota > Dehalococcoidia > Dehalococcoidales > RBG-16-60-22 > JACPQC01. The sequence goes on along the minus strand of JACPQC010000007.1, from coordinate 21,372 downwards.
CTTGCCCCAGGGCGTCTTGGGGCCGGGCATACCTATGGGCGACCTGCCCTCACCGCCACCGTGCGGATGGTCGCGCGGGGTCATGGCAGAGCCTCTCACTGTGGGCCGCCGTCCCTTCCACCGGCTGCGGCCGGCCTTGCCCAGGGTTATGTTCTGGTGGTCGGCATTGCCCACCTGCCCTATGGTGGCCATGCAGTCGATGCCCACCCGCCTAAGCTCCCCCGAAGGCAGCCTGAGCAACGCCTGTTCTCCCTCTTTTACCATTAGCTGGGCGGCGCCGCCGGCGCTGCGTACTATTTGCCCTCCCCGGCCCTTCTGCAGCTCGATGTTATGTATCATGGTGCCGGAGGGGAGCATTCTCAGCGGCAGGGCATTGCCCGGTCTCAGTTCAGCAGTGGGACCGGCGGTGATGGTATCGCCCACAGAAAGCCCGTCGGGCGCCAGGATATAGCGCTTTTCACCGTCAAGGTAATAGATCAGGGCGATCCGCGCCGACCGGTTGGGGTCATATTCAATGGCCTTGACCCGGCCGGGCACGCCGATCTTGTCCCGCTTGAAATCGATAAGGCGGTATTGCCGCTTGGCCCCACCGCCCCGGTGTCGCACGGTTATTTTGCCCCGGCTATTGCGCCCAGCCTGCTTCTTGAGCGGACTGAGCAAGGATTTCTCCGGCTCTACCTTGGTTATCTCTTCAAAGGTAGAGCTGCTCATGCTCCGCCTGCCCGGCGAGGTTGGACGGTATACCTTCAGTGCCACTGAGTGCCCCCTTTACACGCCTTCAAAGAACTCGATCTTATCCCCGGGCCGGAGGGTAACCACGGCCTTCTTCCAGGCCGGGGTCTGTATTATCCGCCTGCCCATCCGCCGGCTCTGGCTGGGGATGTTGATCACGTTGACCGCGTTAACCTTGACCTTGAATGACTTTTCCACGGCCTCTTTTATCATTGTTTTGTTGGCACCCTCAGCTACCTCAAAGAGATACTTGCCTTGCTGCTGAAGGGTGGTGCCTTTTTCAGTTATCAACGGGCGGCGCAAGACCTCATACAGATGCATGGTCTTCCTCTCCTGCCGGGATCTGGCCCCATAGTTGTTCTGCCTTGCGCACGGCGGACTCGGTCATCAGCAATGTCTTATAGGACACGACGTCAAGAACGTTCAGCAGGCTGGCCGGCAGCGTCTTGGTGCCGCTCAGGTTACGGGCCGATTTAATGACATTTGCTTCCGGCTCGCCGGTGACTATCAGGGCTGAGCGCTCCGCGCCCATTGCCTCCAGTACCCGGGCCATGCGCTTGGTTTCCGGCAAGTCGAAGTTCAGTTCCTCCACTATCTTCAGCTCGCCGTCACCCACCTTGGCCGAAAGGGCTGATCTCAATGCCAGGCGTCTCATCTTCCTGGGCATGTCCAGACGGTAATCCCTGGGCTTGGGGCCGAAGATAACGCCGCCGCCGCGCCGTATCGGGGAACGCCTGTTTCCGGCCCGGGCGGATCCCGTGCCCTTCTGCCGGTAGAGCTTGCGCGAGCTGCCGGATACCTCGCTCCGGGTCTTGGTGGAGGCCGTCCCCTGGCGGGCGTTGGCCAGTTGCCTGACCATAGCCTGGTGTATTACCCCCTCGTTTACCGGGACGCCAAATAGCTGCTCGCTTACCGAGATATGCCTGGTAATTTCGCCGTCAAGGTTGTAGACCGGGATTTCCACTACTTCCTCCTCGGCGATTTTCTAATCAGTACCAGCCCGTTCTTGCCTCCGGGCACCGCCCCCTTGATAAGGAGCAGGTTGCGCTCAGGCTCGGCTCTGAGCACTTCCAGGCGGCGCACGGTGACTCGCCGGTCGCCCATGTGTCCCGCCATGCGCAGGCCTTTCAGCACGCGGCCTGGTGTGGTGGTGGCGCCCACCGAGCCGGGGGCGCGGTGCCGGTCAGACTGGCCGTGGGTCTTCGGCCCGCCGCGGAAGTGGTGCCGTTTCACCCCGCCGGCAAAGCCCTTGCCTTTTGATATTCCGATAACATCCACTATCTCTCCAGCCTGGAACAGTCCCGCGTCTATCTTCTGCCCCACTTCGATGTCCTGTGTGTCGTCAACGCGGACCTCGCGCAGGTACCGGAGCTGTCCCAGTCCCTTGAGGTGGCCGCGCTCCGGCGACTTCAGTTTCTTGGCCTGCCCGAAACCAAGCTGGACCGCGCTGTAGCCGTCGCTGGCGCTGGTCTTCACCTGTGTCACGGAGCATGGCCCGGCTTCGATAGCGGTTACCGCTTCTATGTTGCCGTTTTCCCGGTATATCTGGGTCATCCCCAGTTTCTTGCCGATTATCGCCTGAATCATGAGGCCAAGTCCTTATAACTTAATATCTATTTCCACGCCCGAAGGCAAATTCAGCTTGGTCAGGGCGTCAATGGTCTTGGAAGTCGTTTCAACGATATCGATGAGGCGTTTATGTGTCCTGATCTCGAACTGCTCCTGCGAGTCCTTATCGATGAAGGGCGAGCGGATAACGCTGAGCTTCCGGATCCTGGTGGGCAGCGGCACCGGTCCTACTACCACCGCCCCGGTGCGTTCCACTGCCTCCACGATCTGTGCTGCAGATTGGTCTACTATCCTGTAATCGAACCCCTTGAGCTTAATTCTTATTTTTTGTTTAGCCATGCCTTCTACCTGCAGCTTTTTCGCCTACCTGGTCCGCCAGCGCCGCTGGCAATTCTTGATAGTGACTGAACTCCATCGAGTGCGTTGCCCGCCCCTGGGTCAGTGACCGGAGCCTGGTGGCATAGCCGAAGGCCTCGGCCAGGGGAATGAGGCTCCGGATGACGAAGGTCTCACCCTGGGCGTCAACTGCCTGGATCTGGCCGCGCCTGGAGTTGAGGTCTCCGATGATGTCCCCCAGGAACTGCTCCGGGGTGAGTATCTCCAGCTTCATGATCGGTTCAAGCAGCACCGGTTTGGCCTTCATTACCACTTCTTTGAAGCCGATGGACCCGGCCATCTTGAAAGCCATCTCCGAAGAGTCAACCTCGTGATAGCTGCCGTCGAAAAGCGAAATCTTGACGTCAACTACCGGATAACCGGCCAGCACACCGCCCTCGGCAGCTTCGATGACGCCGGCTTGCACCGCCGAGATGAACTGCTTGGGAATGGTGCCGCCCTTGATTACGTCCAGGAACTGTACGCCGCTGCCGCGGGGCAGAGGCTCTGTCTCCAGCCAGACATGCCCGTACTGGCCGCGCCCGCCGCTTTGCCGGATGAACCGCCCCTCGGCCTTTGCCGGTGCGGTGATGGTCTCACGGTAAGCAACCCGGGGCTGGCCCACGTTTGCAGCCACCTTGAACTCGCTGATCAGGCGGCTGACTATCACCTCCAGGTGCAGTTCCCCCATGCCTGAAATGATGGTCTGTCCTGTTTCCGGGTCATGCCGCACCTTGAAGGTGGGGTCTTCTTCGGTCAGTTTTTGAAGGGCCTCGCCCAGCTTGTCCTGGTCGGCCCTGGTCTTGGGTTCGATGGATACCGAGACCACCGGCTCCGGGAAGCGGATTGACTCCAGCAGAATCGGCTGAGCGGGGTCACAAAGGGTATCCCCGGTCAGGGTGTTCTTGAGGCCGAGGGTGGCCGCTATTTCCCCTGTGTCCACCGTTTCTATCTCTTCGCGGCGGTTGGCGTGCATCCGCAGCAGCCGGCCGATGCGTTCCTTCTTGCCCCTGGTGGCATTGAGCACCTGGTCCCCCACTTTCATCCGGCCCGAATAGACCCGGAAATAGACCAGCCGGCCCACGAAGGGGTCAGAGACCACTTTGAAAGCCAGCGCGGAAAAGGGGGCATCGTCACTGGGCGGGCAGCTAATTGCCTCGCCGGTGTTAACATGGATGGCCTCTGTTGGCGGCAGTTCCTGTGGCGATGGCAGGTAGTCCACAACGGCATCGAGCACGAACTGGACGCCCATGTTCCTGAGCGCGCTGCCGCAAAGCACCGGGACTCCCTTGTTGGCCAGGGCCACCCGTCTGAGGGCCTTTCTGAGCTGGATGGCTGAGACTTCATGGCCTTCGATATAGGCCTCCATGATCTCGTCATCCACCTCAGCCACTTTGGCGACAAGGGTCTGGCGCGCCTCTTCAACTGCCTGGCGTTCCGGCGCCGGAATTGGAATCTCGATGGGGTTCGATTCCGCCTTCCCATCGAAATGCCAGGCCTTGTTCTCCAGAATATCGATCACGCCGTGGTAGGTGTCCTCCGCACCCAGGGGAAGCTGGACGGGCAGAGGCACCCCCTGCAACCGCTGCTCTATCATGCTTATAGTCCGCTTGAAATTGGCCCCTATCCGGTCCATCTTGTTGATGAAGCAGATACGGGGCACCTTGTAGCGGTTGGCCTGTCGCCACACCGTCTCGGATTGCGCCTCTACTCCGGCGACGGCGTCAAATACCACCACCCCGCCATCGAGCACCCTCAGGCTGCGCTCCACCTCGGCGGTGAAGTCCACGTGGCCCGGGGTATCGATGATGTTTATGCGGTGTTCGCGCCAGTAGCAGGTGGTGGCTGCGGCTGTTATGGTGATGCCGCGCTCCCTCTCCTGTTCCATCCAGTCCATGACGGCAGTGCCTTCATGCACTTCGCCTACCTTGTAGGTCCGGCCCGTGTAGAAAAGCACTCTCTCGGTGACTGTGGTCTTGCCGGCATCGATGTGGGCGATTATCCCGATATTCCTGACTTTTTCTAAAGGAAAATTGCGTTCCATATTACTCATTTTAGAAGTTTCGTTCTTTGTAATGATGTTAGCGGTAGTAATGGGAGACCTCACCATCTGTAATGTGCAAAGGCCCGGTTGGCCTCGGCCATCTTGTGGGTATCCTCCCGCTTCTTAACCGCCGCCCCCTGACCCTGATAGGCCTCGGTCAACTCAATCGCCAGCCTCTCGGCCATTGCCCTGCCCTTCCGGGCGCGGGCCGAGTTGATCAGCCAGCGCAGTGAAAGGGCCATGGCCCGGTCAGGCCGGACCTCTATTGGCACCTGGTAGGTAGCGCCGCCGACGCGGCGCGGCTTGACTTCAAGCAATGGCGTGGCATTCTTGATCGCCTGCTCCACCGCGAACAGAGGGTCCTTGGAGGTCTGCTTCTGCAGCAGGTCCAGGGCATCGTAAACGATCCGCTCGGCGGTCCTTTTCTTGCCATTCATCATGATCTTGTTTATCAGCCGGCTCACCGTTACGCTGTTGAACTTGGGGTCCGGCATTATTTCTCTTATTACAGCCCGAGCACGCCTTGCCATAAATAGCTCCTATTTACCCTTTCCGGCTTTCTCCTTAGCCAGTTTGGCCCCATACTTGCTGCGTCCCTGGCGGCGGTTGGCCACGCCGGTGGTGTCCAGGGCGCCACGCACGATGTGATAGCGCACACCGGGCAGGTCCTTGACGCGGCCACCCCGGATGAGCACTACTGAATGCTCCTGCAGTTCATGTCCCTCGCCAGGTATGTAGGCGGTCACTTCCATGCCATTGCTCAAACGCACCCTGGCGATCTTCCGCAGCGCCGAGTTCGGTTTCTTCGGCGTGGTGGTCTTCACCTGGACACAGACGCCCCGCTTCTGTGGTGATCCCTTGCCCATGACCACCCTGTTCTTCAGGGCATTATAGGTGAAACGCAGCGCCGGCGTTTTGGACTTCTTTGTCGCCGCTTCCCGGCCTTTCCGCACCAATTGATTTACAGTAGGCACTATACTCCTAATCCTTCCTGAAATGGTAATTCGCGGATGGGAATCATCCATCCACTGAGGCAATAACAGAACAAACACTGTATTGCAGTGTCACACGGGTATGCTGATAGGTGACACCGAAAATAAACTATATCATACCGGATAACTCACTGTCAACAGTGATTTAAGCAATCTGGCTATGGCGACATTCGTACCAGTGCCATAATTTATTGAAACTCCTGGAACAGCGGGGCTATCCTCTGCGGGTCAATCACCTGTTTGGCCAGGGGACCCTTCTTGAGGGCCGGTATCCTGTCTTCATAAGTGGGGCGTTGTTCCCGGTAGATTACCCCGATGGGTATCCGCTCTCCCCACTGCTGGACCACTTCCAGGGCGGCCATTTTGTCCTGCGGGTTATGGCCCCGTTCATCCAGTTTGTACACCCGTTCACTGTACCATTTGAAGGTATTGACATGGTTGAAGGTAACGCAGGGTTGCAGCACGTCTATCAGGGCGAAGCCGCGATGCCGGACCCCTTCCTGTATGGTCCTGGCGGCGTGGTCCAGGTCTCCGGCAAAGGTGCGGGCGACAAAAGTGGCACCGGCCATAATGGCAACCCCCAGGGCATTCAGCGGCGGGAGCGCCCCACCGGGTGTGGTCTTGGAGACATAGCCTTCGTCGCTGGTGGGAGACGCCTGGCCCTTGGTCAGTGCGTAGACCTGGTTGTCATGGACGATGTGGGTGATATCGTGGTTGCGGCGCAGGACATGAAGGAAATGGTTGCCGCCCTCACTGTAGCCGTCGCCATCTCCGCCGATGACGATGACCACCAGCTCCGGGTTGGCAATCTTGGCGGCGACAGCCGGCGGCACTGCCCGGCCGTGAAGCGAGTTGAAGGTATTGCCGCGGCTGTAGTGAGGCAGTTTGCCGGCCTGGCCGATGCCGGAGACCATCAGCAACTGCCAGGGCTGGACCTTCATCTCGACCAGCGCCTTGTTCAGCGCCCGCAGGATGCCGAAGTTCCCACAGCCAGGGCACCATGCCGGTTTCAGCCCGGCATAGCTCTCCATAGTCACCGGTTGCTCAACTCTTAGCGCCATGGTACACCTCCTCTTTGACCTGCTCAGCAATGCCGGACGGGGTAAAGGGCCGCCCGTCATATTTGAGCACCTTGCCGTCAACCAGCCTGCCGGTCTCGGCACGGATGAGACGGGCTAACTGGCCGGCGGCGTTGCTTTCGACCACATAGCTGCGCTTCGCTTGCTGAAGGATGCTGTTGACCGCTTCCGAGGGGAAGGGCCATAGCTCCCTCAGGTGCAGCAAGTTGAACTTGCCGTTGCCCCGGTTCAGGATGTCTATGCTCTCACGCAGTGCGCCCCAGGTGCTGCCCCAGCCGACCAGGGTAGTCTCGGCATTGGGGGGGCCATAGACCTCCGGCGGCGATGTCTCCTGCCCCAGCCCGTTCAGCTTGCGCAGCCGCTTTTCCACCTGCTCGGTCCTGGCCCGGGCGTCCTCGATGAGATGGCCTGTCTCATCGTGCTCATCGCTGTCGGTTACCACCAGTGCCTCGGTGAGGCCGGGGAAGGCGCGGGGTGAAATGCCGGAGCCGGTGACCTTGTGTCTCTTGTATTCCTGCGGGGGGCCGTGCCGCTCCGGCGAATACGTCTCGCCCCGGTCGATAACGACCTTTGACAGGTCGAAACCATCAACGGTGATATAAGAGGTAGCCAGGTAGTGGTCTGTCAGCATGATCACCGGCAACTGGTATTTGTCCGCCAGGTTGAACGCCTTGATGGTGAGCCAGAAGGCGTCCTCCACGCTGGCCGGGGCCAGCACCGCCCTGGGGAAGTCCCCTTGATGACAATGCAGCACAAAGAGCAGGTCTCCCTGCTCCGTCCTGGTGGGCAGGCCCACCGCCGGGCCGGGGCGCTGCGCGTTTACTATCACCACCGGTGTTTCGGTTATCCCCGCCAGTCCCACCCCCTCTACCATGAGACAAAAGCCGCTGCCGGAGGTGGCGGTCATGGCCCTGGCCCCGGCGAAGCTGGCGCCGATGGCCATATTGATGGCGGAGATCTCGTCCTCCGTCTGAACCACCGCCATGTCCATGTCCTTGGCATGGGTGGACAGGTACTCCAGGATGGGGGTGGCCGGGGTCATGGGATAGCCCGCCATAAAATTGCACCCGGCGGCGATAGCCCCCAGCGCCACCGCGTCATGCCCGTTCATCAGCAGCCTTTTGCCGTCGCCCAGGGGCTTGAGGTTGAGCGGGCGTTCACCTTTGAAGTTCTCCGTGGCATAATCGTAGCCGGCTCTGGTGGCGGTGACATTGGCCTCGCCCACATCGCCACCGAAAAAGCCGCGCACTATATTGGCGGCGGCATCGAGGTCATATCCGGTCAGTCCCAGCGCCGCCCCGAAGGCCACCGAATTGGCCATGATCCGGTTTCCCGCCTTCTCCTGGGCCAGTCGGGTAAAAGGCACTCCCAGGTAGTTGCCCTCCCCGGGTTGCCCCTTCTCCTGGTCGTACACTACCACCCCGCCGGGGGCCACCTCCATCCGGTGCAGGTCAATGGTCTCCTGGTTAAGCGCCACCAGTATGTCCAGCGGCTCTTTGATGGCCGCTACCGGCATATTGCTGGCCCTTATCCTGAAGAAATTGTGGCCGCCCCTTATCCTGGACTCGTAGTCCTGGTCGGCAAAGACATGGTAGCCTCCGCGGGCCAGGGTCTTGGCCAGGACTGCCCCCACTGATTGCACCCCCTGTCCGGCCTCTCCTCCAACCATGAAGTTCGCTTCTACAGGCATAGTTTCACCTCACCAGCGCCAAGACTTTCCAGTGCCGATAACTCATCTTACTGCTGCTGCTATCCCGGCGCAAATAAGTAATGTTACTTAAATTTGTGTCAAGACCGGGATAGATGTAGGGAGGCGAATGATAACGTAAGAGTAACAAAGGGAATGTGCTTATCCCGTTAACTCCCAATTAGCTGGTGTGTAGTACTAATGAAAATTAGTGAAAGACGTTTCGTCTCCCTTTCGTAAAGGGAGATAGAGAGGGATTTTGGGTTACGAAATCTCCCTTAGTCCCCCTTTTTCAAAGGGGGAGACTCATCGAGACTTCTCGGGATTGGGTTTTGGGAGGCAACAAGATAGGCATATAACGGGGAAAATTAAAGGGGACAGCTTTTGCCTTGCTATCCCCCTTATTTCGTCACGGCGCCTGGATTACTTGACCTTGACTTCGATGTGCCTGGCCTTGACTTCTTCGGACTTGGGAAGCTTTATCTCAAGCCAGCCATTTTCAAAAGTGGCCGAGCACTTGTCAAAATCAATGGGGAAGGGCAGCGATACTGAACGGGAGTACAGGCCGAAGCAGCGCTCACCCATGTAACAGGTGGCAGTGGCGCTCATCTCCGCCGACTTCTTCTCCGCCTTGATGTTGAGGACATCCCCCTCGATGCTAAGAGTGATATCTTCCTTCTTGACGCCAGGAAGATCCATCGAGATGGTTAGCACATCCTTGTCCTCATACATATCAATCCGCGGCACAAGCCCCGTTGGACATGCGGTCGGCTGCCACGTCTCCCACATGTCCCGCGCTACCCTGTCAATGTCCTCCAGGAAGTTCCTGGCAGGATAGAAAGTCTCAGCCAAGCTCAGATGCCGATGCGGTGAAAATCTAACAATTGCCATTTTAGCCTCCTTTTGGCTCTCTTTCTAAACCTTTTCCTTATTAAATGCTATTCAAACTGGCCCCTGATGTATGTGACTTCAGTTGCAAAACACCCCGTCCGCTGACGATACCCAAGCTTGCCCCGCCGCCTCTTCTGGTCTAGAATGAACATAGTTGTGAGATGGCAGGTCAGGCAGGCTTATCAATTATGGATTCGGTATTTTTGGCACGGAGGAAAAGATGGACGACACGGAAACCCTGTTGAAAGAGCTTACCGAGGCCACCGGCGTGCCCGGCTACGAGGATGAAGTGCGAGAAATAATGCGGCGGCACTTTGGGCCGATGGGCGAGTTAACCCAGGACAGGCTGGGCAGCCTGATTTGCCGGAAGCAAGGCGGCGCTGAAACGCCGCGGATAGTGCTGGCCGCCCACATGGACGAGATCGGCTTCATGGTCAAGCATGTCACCAAGGAGGGCTTTATCAAGTTCACCCCGCTGGGGGGATGGTGGGACCAGGTGCTGCTCGCCCAGCGGGTCAGCATCAGGACCAGGCAGGGAGAGGTGACCGGCGTTATCGGAGCCAAGCCCCCCCACGTGCTGCCTGAGGAAGAGCGTAAGCGCGTGGTGGAAAAGAAGGATATGTACATCGATATCGGGGCGACTTCCCAGGAGGAGGTGGAGCAGGCTGGAGTGCGGGTGGGCGACCCCGTTGTGCCCATCGCCGGCTTTGCCGTCCTCTCCGGTCCCGGGAGGGCTTACCTGGCCAAAGCCCTTGATGACCGGGTTGGCTGCGCCCTGATGGTGGCGGCGATGCGCCGGCTGGCCGGCCTCAACCACCGGAACGCCCTTTTCGGCGTGGCCACCGTCCAGGAGGAGGTGGGGGCGAGGGGGGCCACCACCAGCGTGGAGACGATAAACCCGGACGTGGCCATCATCCTGGAGGTGGAGATCGCCGGGGACGTGCCCGGCATCAAGCCGGAGGAGTCAGCCGTCAAGCTGGGCGGCGGGCCGGCGCTCCTGGCCTATGATGCCCGCATGATACCCAATCTCAAGCTTCGGGACCTGGTCATGGATACGGCTAAAGACAGGGGCATAGCGCTCCAGGTATCAGCTATGGAGGGCGGCGCCACCGATGGCGGCCCGATCCATCTGCACCGCAGCGGCGTGCCCACAGTGGTGCTCTCCGTGCCCACCAGGCATATCCACAGCCACAGCGCCATAATGCACCGCGATGACTTTGACCGGACGGTGGAGCTGGTGACGGCGCTGGTACAGGCGCTGGATGAGAAGACGGTGGCGGGGCTGACCGCATGGTAACGTTTAGCGCAGCCGGTTTACCGACACGAAAATTCCGATGGCCACGGCCAGCAGGCCGAAAATATTGAACAGCCTGAAGAAGAACAGGCCCGGCAGCCAGATGCTCACCAGGTAGCTCGCCACCACGCCCAGGCTGGCAATGACGGCCAGCGCCGGCCCGCGCTTGCGGTTGGTAGCCAGGCTGACGGCCTCGCCGGTGACATAGCCTGCGCCGGCGCCGAGCAGCAGATTGAGGAAGAAGAAGGGCATGATGCCGGCTATCAGCCACCAGAGGAACCCGGAGACCGCTCCTGCCACCGCTGACGCTCCGGCGCCTTTCAGGTAATGCTGCAATGAGACCTGGTAGGTGGGCAGCCGGTGCAGGCGGGCGCATTCCCGGCAGCGCGCCCCCACCGGGGTCTGCACCAGGCACCTGGGGCATATCGGTTTGCCGCACTTGCTGCAGGCCAGGCTGGTCTCTACCTGGGGATGTTCGGCACACTTCATGAGTCGCCCTTTCCGGGGTCTCTGGCCGGGGCGGGTGGCCGGTACATCCACTTCTTCCGGTCAGGTATGTCCCGGTCGAACAGCAGCCGGTTGAGCAGTAACCGCCCCCCGCCGGGAGATTCGGGGTCGGGTGTACCTGCCGCCAGGCGCTTTATCACCAGCACCAGGAGCAGGGCCAGGTAGCCCAGGGATAGCGAGGCCGGGTCTCCGGTCAGCCAGCTTGTCACCGGCAGTGAGGCCGACCCCACCAGCGCGGGCAGCGGTGTGCTCCGCAGCAGGGCGATGCCGGCCAGGTTGATAACGGTGAAAACGAGAAAACTCAAATACGAGATTTCATTTATTATAGGGAGTATCAGGATAATGCCCAGGGAGGTGCCCAGGCCGCGCCCCCCGTGGAATCCCAGGAAGACCGGCCAGTTGTGCCCCGCCACTGCCGCCAATCCCACCGACAACTGCTGCGACGGGCCGAGTCCCATCTCGCTGGCCACCCAGGCCATGACCATCCCCTTGCTCAGGTCAATAATGCCCACCGGCAGGGCGATCCTGAAAGAGGTCATCCGCCACAGGTTGCCGGCGCCCACCTGCCGGGTGCCGCGCTGCCGGATGTCAATACCCCGAAATGCCTTGCCTGCCAGATAGGAAAAGGGAATTGAACCCAACAGGTAAGCGGCTATTGCAAGTGACGCCCAGGTAAGCATAATGCCTCCAGGTGTTATGTATTGCCCTGAAAACAGACCTCCCGGCCTGTGTCATCCCGGCCAGGGGTCTATCTGCTCTAAAGGTGGCTCACGATAAGTTGGGCAGCCTTGTCCGCTCCCCTGCCAGCGCTATCAGTCTCCGGGCTGACTCTTCAGGCACCTCGACGCTGCCCATCATGGTCTCGGTGGCATCGTCCAGCCCGTGGTAGTCGCTGCCGCCTACGGGGACCAGGTCGTGCCGTGTCGCCATATCTATCAATTGGCCGGTTTGCTCCGGAGAGTAGCCGCCATAGTAGGTTTCAAGGCCGATGAGTCCCGCCGGCTTCAGTACCGCGATTATTGCCTCAGGGTCTTTTACCGTGAAGGGATGGGCCAGTGCGGGCAGGCCGCCGCTGCGCGCCACCAGCGCCACAGCCTCGGCGGGCGTCATCTTTTCCCGCTCCACGTAGGCCGGACAACCATGTCCAATGTACTCGTTAAACGCCTGGCGCAGCGAGGATATGTACCCCTTTTCCAGCATGGCCTGGGCGATATGGGGACGCCCGATCGAGCCGCCGGCAGCGATATCCTGCACCCTCTGCCAGTCAATGCGGATGCCCAGCCTGTCCAGTTTCTGGACCATCTGCCGGGCGCGGCGCTCCCGGGACAGGCGGAAGTTTTCCAGGGAGGATTTCAAGGCAGGGTCAGCGTAATCAACAAAGTAGCCCAGGATATGGGCCTCGCCATCGGGCATTTCGGTGCTTATCTCCACGCCGGGTATGACCGTAAGCGCGGGAAAGGCGCTGGCCGCCGGTAGCGCCCGGTCGATGCCGTCTATCGAGTCATGGTCGGTCAGAGAGATATAGGTCAGTCCGCGCTCTGCCGCCTTGAAGACCAGCTCTTCCGGGCCGTAGCGTCCATCCGAAACGCTGGAATGAATGTGCAGGTCAACCTTGCTCACTTGTCCTCCAGCGTCCGGCAGATTCTCTCGATGCGGGTGGCCCGTCCCTGGCTCTCCTCCACCATTATAGCATTTAAGACCGGCTTGCCCTTGCCCACGGTGAGGTGGTGGGGCAGCTTGGTCAGGAAACGCTGGAGCACCGATTCAGCATCATCGCCGATAATGGAGTCGGTAGGGCCGGTCATGCCGATATCGCTGACGTAAGCGGTGCCGTGAGGCAACACCTGTTTGTCGATGGTGCCCACGTGGGTATGAGTGCCCAGCACCGCGGTGACACGGCCATCGAGGTAGCGCCCCATGGCCACCTTCTCCGAAGTGGCCTCGGCGTGAAAGTCCACGATTATCACCGGAGGCGGCTTTATCTCTTCCAGGAGCCTGTCCATCGCCCGGAAGGGGCAATCGTAGCAGTCCATGAAAGTGCGGCCCATGATGTTGACTACCAGGGCCTGGCCGGAGAGGAGATATCCCCGGCCCGGGACGCCCGGTGGGTAGTTCAGGGGGCGCAGAATGGGCAGTTCCCCGTCCATGTAGGGGATTATCTCCTTCTGCGCCCAGATGTGATTGCCCGAGGTGATCACGTCCACTCCGGCATCCAGCAGCTCCCTGGACGTGGACAGCGTCAGGCCGAAGCCGCCGGCGGCATTTTCACCGTTGGCCACCACCATATCCAGCCCGTACTCCTTTCGCAGCAGGGGCACGAACTGTCTTACCGCTTGCCTGCCGGGCCGGCCTACGATGTCACCTATTGCCAGTATTTTCATGAAGGTGGGCCTTTCTGGCCGCTGTTTATTTGGCGTAGTCTGTGGCCCTTGTCTCCCTGATGACGGTGACTCTTATCTGGCCGGGGTATTCCATGGTTTCTTCCACCTTCTTGGCCACGTCACGCGCCATTCGCATTGCCCCCAGGTCATCGATATGCTCCGGCTTGACCAGGATGCGGATCTCGCGGCCAGCCTGGATAGCGTAGGACTTCTCCACCCCTTTGAAGCTGTTGGCGATATCCTCCAGCCCCTTCAGCCGCTTGAGGTAGCTGTCCAGGGACTCGCGCCTCGCTCCAGGCCGGGCGCTGCTTATAGCATCCGCCGCCGATACTACGAATCCCCAGATGCTGGTATTGCTGGTGTCAAGGTGATGCTCGGCTATGCCCTTGACTACCTCCGGGGACTTTTCCCACTGCTTGACCAGGTCGGCGCCGATGGCGGCATGAGTGCCCTCGACTTCCCGGTCTACCGACTTGCCGATATCGTGGAGCAAGCCGGCCCTCTTGGCGATGTTAACGTTGGCCCCCAGCTCGGCGGCTATGATGCCGGCCATATATGCTGTCTCTATGCTGTGGGCCAGGGCGTTCTGCCCGTAGCTGGTGCGATACTTCAGCCGCCCCAGCAGCTTTACCAGTTCCGGGCGCAACTGCACATTCACCTGGAAGGCGGCCTGCTCGCCGGCGTTGATGATATCTGCTTCTACCTCTTCTTTGCTCTTGGCTACCACCTCTTCAATGCGGGCCGGGTGGATGCGTCCGTTGAGGATGAGCTTGGTCAGCGCCAGGCGGGCCACCTCGCGCCGCACCGAGTCAAAGCTGGACAGGGTAACCGCCTCCGGCGTGTCATCTATGATCAGGTCTACACCGGTGGCCTGTTCCAGCGCCCTGATGTTGCGGCCCTCCCTGCCGATGAGCCGGCCCTTCATCTCATCGCTGGGCAGGGGCACCACCGAAACCGTGCTCTCAGCTACTATCTCGGAGGCGCTGCGCTGGATGGCCTGGGACAGGATCTCCTGGGCCTTCTCGTCCGAGTCCATCTTAAGCTTGGCTTCCCATTCCCTGAGCCGCCGGGAGGACTCCTGCTGTATCTCCGCTTCCATGGTGTCAAGCAGCGCCTTCTTGGCCTCGTCGCTTGACATGCCTGATATCAACTCCAGTTGCTTCAGTTGTTTATCTTTGGTCTCATTTATCTGGTTCCGGATGGCCTCGACCTCCTTATCTTTGGCGGTGAGGTTCCGTTCGCGCTGGTCCACGCCCTCCAGTTTGCGCTCCAGGCTCTCCGATTTCTGTGAAAGGCGGTTCTCCTGGCGTTGCAGCTCGGAGCGCCGTTCCCGGTATTCGGCGTCCACAGATGCCTTCAGTTTACGCGTTTCTTCACGTGCTTCCTGTAGCAGATCTTTAGCTTCGTTCCTGGCCTCGGCTACTAACTTGGCCCCTTTCCTCTCTGCTATGCGCAACTGCCGGTTGAACACCACCCTCCTGGCTACGAAGGCGGCCATGGTGCCGAAGATGGTGCCTATGATAAAGGCAAAGAATATAGCCAGTACTGTTTCTATACCCATTTATTTCCCCCTTGCATCTTTCAGGTCGTCTATTTTGAGTTTTGCTCGCGCCATGCCCGCGCTACGGCGCGCTCGATGACTTCATAGCTGAAGCCCCGCCGTTCGAGGTAGCCACCTATCTTCTTGCGGAAAACGGCGAAATCGTCCGGCGGCAAGAGGCGGGCTTTGCTGGCGGCCACCTCATAAGCGGACATGTCGTCGTCAAGCTCTCCGGTGATGCCGTCGATGGTCTGGTCGGCTATCCCCTTCTGTTTCAGTTCGCTCCGGACCAGGCGCCGGCTGCGCGGGCTGAGTGTGCGGCGGTCCTCCGTCCATGACCGGGCAAAAGCGAGATCATCTACCAGTCCCTGCTCCTTCAGCCTGGAGATGACGGCTTCTATGACGGCCGCGTCAAAACCGCCCCGCTGCAGGCGTGTCCGCATCTCCCGTTCGCTGCGAGCGCGGTAGCCCAGGAAGCGTATGGCTACCTCCAGGCAGCGCCGCAGACTTTCGGAGCCGGTTGCTACAGAATTTTCCCCGGCACTCTCACCAGTGTGCTTTTTGTCTTTGCCCACCCCGGTGGTCCCTCTCTAAAAACGCAAAAGGCCGAAGCTTATGCCTCAGCCTTTCCTTTTGCTATCAATGGCCGGCCCGCGTGACCGGCTTATTAACGCAGCAAGCCCTCAATCATCACTGGGAGATGCTGCAAAGCGCACGGTGGTAGCTGAGGCCCTGATCCGCTGTTCGATTTCACCGGCAAGCTCAGGGTTCTGCGCCAGGTGTTGTTTGGCGTTTTCCCTGCCCTGCCCCAGGCGAATATCGCCGTAGGAAAGAAAAGCGCCGGCCTTGCTCACCACGCCCATGTCCACGCCCAGGTCAAGGATGTTGCCTTCCCTGCTGATGCCGTGATCGAACATAATGTCGAACTCGGCGCTCCGGAAGGGAGGGGCAACCTTGTTCTTGACCACCTTGGCCTTGACGTGGGTGCCAATAATTTCATTGCCCTGCTTTATGGTCTCAGTACGCCTGAGGTCTATCCTCACTGAGCTATAGAACTTCAGTGCCCGGCCCCCCGGGGTTACCTCAGGATTGCCGTAAACGATGCCAACTTTCTCCCGTAGCTGGTTGATGAACAGGACCGCCGTCCCTGACCGTCCGATGCTGGCGGCCAGTTTCCGCAGCGCCTGTGACATCAGGCGGGCCTGAAGGCCGACATGGGCATCTCCCATCTCCCCTTCGATTTCAACGCGGGGCACCAGGGCGGCCACGCTGTCGACCACGATAATGTCAACAGCGCCGCTCCTGACCAGCGCCTCGGTTATCTCCAGGGCTTGTTCCCCGGTATCGGGTTGGGAGATGAGCAGGTCGGTGACGTTCACGCCGCACTTGGCAGCGTAGGCCGGGTCCAGGGCATGCTCCGCATCAATATAAGCGGCCACCCCTCCCCGTTTCTGTGCCTCGGCAATTATGTGCTGAGCCAGGGTGGTCTTCCCGGACGATTCAGGGCCGAATATCTCTGTAACCCGTCCCCTGGGAATACCACCTATACCTAGGGCAATATCCAGGGCCAGTGACCCGCTGGGAATAGCCTCCACCGGTGGCAATGAAGCCGGCTCTCCCAGTTTCATGATAGAGCCTTTGCCAAACCGCTTTTCGATCTGGCCGATGGCTAGTTCCAGCGCCTTTTCTTTCTCTGCAGTCATTTGCGTCTCACTTGCATAATATCATAACCAGTGACAAAAGGACAAGTAAAAGCGGGCACTTTTATTTGGGCGTGTGCATTACTGCTAATCCTGGTGCAAAACCGGTCAGCTTTCAGCCATTATCACCCCTGAGATCACTCTTGTCCGAATCAGGTTTTGAAGTTCCACTCAATATGGACAAGCACCGCTTAGTGTCAAACCTGATTTTCCCAACTACCAAACCCTGTCATACCAGCGAAAGCTGGTATCCAGAGCAGTCCTCTCCAATGGGACGTGGCATAATTCACGCACAACGTTCTCATCTCCTTGTCTCTTCCCGGTCGGAGAAGATATAACTGCGGGTCGTGACAGTTTGATGTATAATGATAGAGTTTTATGAAGAATATCAGGGTCATACCCAGGTTGGATGTCAAAGGTCCAAACCTGGTGAAGGGCGTCCACCTGGAGGGGCTGAGGGTCCTGGGAAAGCCGGAAGACTTCGCCCAGCGCTACTATGAGCAGGGCGCCGACGAGCTTATCTACCTGGACGTGGTCGCCAGCCTGTACGGGCGTGAGAACCTCCTGGAGATTGTCAGGCGGGCGGCCGGGCACATATTCATCCCGCTGACCGCCGGCGGCGGCCTGAGAACCATTGACGATATACGAAGCCTGCTCCGCGCCGGCGCCGACAAGGTGGCCATAAACACGGCGGCGACCAGGAACCCCCGGCTCATCAGCGAGGCAGCCAGGGCCTTCGGCTCGCAGTGTATAATTGTCTCCATCGCGGCCAAGTACCGGGACAACGGCCGCTACGAGGCCCTTACCGATAACGGCCGGGAGAAGTCAGGCCGGGACGTTTTCGAGTGGGCCAGGGAGGCGGTGGAACTGGGGGCGGGTGAACTCCTGGTGACCAGCATCGACCGGGAGGGGACGGGCCGCGGCTACGACCTGGAACTGGTGAGGAAGATCGCTGAATCCGTGCCTGTGCCGGTGATCGCCTGCGGGGGGGCGGGGCGTCCGGAGCATCTTCTGGAGGTGGTCAGGGAGGGCCAGGCCGATGCCGTGGCCGCCGCTTCTATTTTTCACTACCACCGGCTGCAGGCGCTGCAGTCTATGGACAAGTTCAAGGACGAGGGCAACATCGAGTTCTTGAGGCAGAGCCGGGGCACCACCCAGTATATGACCGGGCGAATGCAGCCCAGTGATATCCCGGCGGTAAAGTCATTTTTGCAGGCCTCGGGGGTATCCTGCCGCTCCATTGCGCCGGCGGCGGACGGCCAGGGTGAATATGTCAGACAACAAGCAGACAGCGATCATTGATTACGGCCTGGGCAACCTGTTCAGCATCCAGAGGGTGGTGAGCCATCTCGGCGGGATACCCCTGGTGACTTCAGACCCATCGGAGATTAACGCAGCGGCGCGGCTCATCCTGCCCGGCGTGGGCGCTTTCGGAGACGGCATGGAGAAGCTGAAGAGCTTGGGTCTGGTCGGGCCGGTGAAGGACTACGTGCGCTCCGGGCGTCCCCTGCTCGGGATCTGCCTGGGGATGCAGCTTCTGATGAGCTTGAGCGAGGAGTTCGGCCTTCACGAAGGGCTGGACCTGGTGCCGGGCCGTGTGAAGCGGTTGCCTGATCCCGGGGCGAATGGCCCTGCTTACAAGATACCTCATATCGGCTGGAGCCACCTTGAGCCGCCGCACCAGTCCTCCTGGAAAGGGACGATTTTCGAGGGGATCGAGACCGGGGTCTTTGTCTACTTCGTGCACTCTTACGTGGTGGCGCCGGATTCGCCCCAGCCGGTCCTGGCCGAGACCGAATATGGCGGCATTAAGTTCTGCGCTGCCCTGCGCCAGGGCAACCTCTTCGGCTGCCAGTTCCACCCCGAGGTCAGCGGCGAGGTTGGTTTGCATATCCTGAGAAATTATCTCAATAATTTCTGATAAGCGCAAAGGAAACCGTACAAGGAGTCAGGGGCATGTTGTTCGGAAAAAGTCTGGACCGTCAACTGGAAAAGAGACCGCAGGAGGTCAAGTTCTGCAAGAAGTGCGTGGTGTCCAACCAGCGGCCCAGGATAACCTTCGACGAGGAAGGTGTCTGCAGCGCCTGCCGCTACGCCTATATAAAGCACAATGTCATTGACTGGAAGGAAAGGGAGCAGATGCTCCTGGAACTGCTGGACAGGCACCGCTCCAAAGACGGGAGCTACGATTGCGTGGTGCCGGGGAGCGGCGGCAAGGACAGCTCCTATGTTTCCCACCAGCTCAAGTATGTCTACGGGATGCACCCGCTGACGGTGACCTGGGCGCCCTTCATCTATACCGACGTGGGCTGGCAGAACTACATCGCCTTTAAAGACCACGGTTTTGACAACCTGCTCTGTTTCCCCAACGGCATAATGCACCGCAAGCTGGCCCGCCTGGCCTTCGAGCTGCTGGGGGATGCCTGGGAGCCTTTCGCCTACGGCCAGAAAGCCTACGCCTTTCACATCGCCGCCAAGTTCAGGATTCCCCTTATCTTTTACGGGGAGAGCGGCGAGATAGAGTACGGAGGCTCCACCAAGAACCTGGCCAAACCCGCCGAGCCGGTATCAGACTGGAAGGAGTTCTACTTCAAAGGCTCCGGCATAGATGAACTGATACGGCACGGGCTGGAGGCGGGCATCTTCACCGGGCAGGAGATAAGGGACAATCCCTTTGAGCTTTACCGGCCGCCTCCGGCAGAGGAGATGGCGGCGGTCAACCCGGAGATGCACTGGTTCTCCTTCTACAAAAAGTGGGTGCCCCAGGAGAACTATTACTACGCCGTGGAGCACACCGGCTTTCAGGCCAACTTCGACGGCCGCTCCGAGGGGACATATTCCAAGTATGCCAGTCTGGACGATAAGACTGACGGCTATCACTTCTACCTGGCTTACATAAAGTACGGCATCGCCCGGGCCACCTCCGACGCCGCCCACGAGATACGGGACGGCCACCTGACCCGCGAGGAAGGGGTGGCCCTGGTACACCGCTATGACGGCGAGTTCCCCAGGAAGTATTTCAAGGAGTTTCTGGAGTACCTGGGCATCACCGAGGCGGAGTTCTGGGAGGTCATCGACTTATACCGCGAGCTTTCACCGCACCTCTGGGAGAAGGTCAACGGCCAGTGGGTGCTGAAATACCGGGTATCGTAATGTAATTTCGGCCTGGCGGCTAAAACCGGCCTTTGTATGACAAGACTGAGGAGATAAGATGACAAAGACCAGGGTCGGCATCATCAATGTCACCGGATATGCCGGCGTGGAACTGGCCCGCCTGCTCAGCCAGCACCCGGAGGTCCAGCTTGTCACCGCCACAGGCCGGAGCGCCGCCGGTCAGAAGCTGGGCAAGGTCTTCCCCCATCTTTCAGCGCTGGACATGGTGGTACAGTCCCAACCGGGTGAAGCGGACCTGGTCTTCTCGGCCATGCCCCACAAGGAGAGCGCCATCGAGATAGTCCCCCTGCTCCAGCGGGGCGTCAGGGTTGTGGACATCAGCGCCGATTTCAGGCTGCGACAGCCCGGGGCATACCCGGAGTGGTACGGCTTTGAGCATCCCGCTCCCCATCTCCTCGAGGAGGCGGTCTACGGCCTGCCCGAGCTCTACCGCAGCCGGATAGCGCCGGCACGTCTGATAGCCAACCCCGGCTGCTATCCCACCAGCGCCATACTGGCCCTGGCCCCGGCAGTCAGGGCGGGGCTGGTCAGCGATGTCATCTTCGACAGCAAGTCCGGTGTGTCCGGGGCCGGCCGCAGCCTGAGCTTGGGCACGCACTACTCCGAGGTCAACGAGGATGTATCGGCCTATGCCCTGGGAGGCCACCGCCACCTGCCGGAGATAGTCCAGGAACTGGGACTGCTTCGCCCGGAACAGCCTCCGGCGGTGACCTTTGTGCCCCACCTTATCCCCATGACCAGGGGGATACTGACCACCGCCTACGCCTCGCTACCGCCCGGCAGCATCGCCGCCGGTGACCGGGGACTGGACGAGATAAAGGCGCTGTACCATGACTTCTACCGGGGTGAGCCTTTTGTCCGGGTGGCCGATGCGCCCCCCCACACCAAGCACACCTGGGGAAGCAACTACTGCCTGGTCTATCCCACCCTCGACCGCCGCACCGGCCGTTTGATAGTGATAAGCTGCATCGATAACCTGGTGAAGGGGGCGGCGGGGCAGGCCATCCAGAACATGAACCTAATGCTCGGCCTCCCTGAGACCACCGGACTCCAGGCCCCGGCAGTCTATCCATAACACCGAGCTACTTTGAAATGTCATGCTCTGGAAAATAAATGCTATAAACTGTCACCCTGGAGCGAAGGGTCTCAGGGTGGTGGTGTAGAGACAGAGATGCCCCCACCCCAAGGTCCTTCGAGCATGACCAAAATGTTTTTGAATTTTGAACCTTAGTGCTTTGAACTTATTTAGGATTTTGATATTCGGATCACTGCTGTCCAAATTAAAAAATAGGGATTAGAAGGGGCGAAGCCCCTTCAAAAAATCTCTTCCCTTCCCCTCTGGGGAAGGGATAAAGGGATGGGGCGTTGTGCCTGGAATATGTTTGCTTGATGTCTCAATATCCTGCT
>JACPQC010000011.1 GCA_016190695.1 Chloroflexota bacterium | reverse complement strand
AGCAATAAAACAGGGCTTGCCACAGCCCTGTTGGCGCCGTAATGTTAGTTCAGGTACCGTAAAAAAAGGAGGCTACCAACTCTATAACTCCCTTAACCAGAAAACTTACGTTGAAACCGTATATATTCACAAGCTCTCAGCGCAGGGGTTTGCCCGAAGCGAGATGGTGCTTCGGGTTCTTTTGTATACGCAATAAAGACCAGAGCGACTTGCGTCCTCCGGTCGGAAGAGCGGTACAGACCAGCACAATCAATTCACATAAAGTAAGGCAAAGACATTAATCCGCTAAACTCTTCAGTTAAATCAATCAATCCCCGGGGTTATCATCTTGCCTTGTATTTTTTAAGGAGCATTCATGAGTTTTTCAACCTTTAATCTTCATCCAGACATCATGGCCGGGGTGACGGCGTCAGGCTATGTCACGCCCACCCCTATCCAGTTGCAGTCTATTCCGCCCATTATGCAGGGCCGTGACCTGATCGGCCTGGCCCAGACCGGCACCGGAAAGACCGCCGCTTTTGTCCTCCCCATCCTGCACCGGCTCAGGCAAAGCCAGCGGGGGCGTGTCAGCGCCCTGATCATCTCGCCTACGCGCGAACTCGCCGAGCAGATCTGTGATACGGTCGCCGCCCTGGGAAAGCATACCGGTCTCAAGAGCGTAGCCATCTATGGCGGCGTAGGCATGGACCAGCAACTGCGGGCGTTACGTGGCGGCGTCGACATCGTCGTGGCCTGCCCCGGTCGTTTGCTCGACCACCTCTGGCAGGGTACGCTAAGTTTATCGAACCTGGAAGTCCTCGTTATTGACGAGGCCGACCGCATGTTCGACATGGGATTTCTGCCCGATATCCGCAACATCCTGAAATGCATACTCCACCCCCGCCAGACGCTGCTCTTCTCGGCTACCATGCCGGCAGATATCCGGAAACTGGTGGCCGAAGTCCTGCAAGACCCGGTTACAGTGCAGATTGGCCAGACGCTTCCGGCAACTACAGTATCCCACAAGCTTTACCCCGTAGGACGGCATCTCAAGACGACACTTCTGAAGGAGATATTGCGCAAGACAACTACCGGATCGGTGCTGGTGTTCACCCGCACCAAGCATAGCGCCGAGCGTGTCGCTGAACAATTGAAGCGGGCTGGCCATCGTGCCGCTTCATTGCAGGGAAACCTGTCACAGTACCAGCGCCAGGCCGCCCTCGATGGCTTCCGTGACGGCTCGTACAAGGTATTGGTGGCCACGGACGTTGCCGCTCGCGGTATCGATATCCTGGACATTTCCCACGTTATCAACTACGATATGCCGGACTCTACGGACGCCTATATCCATCGGATCGGACGTACCGGGCGCGTGGGCAAGGCCGGCGAGGCCTTTACCTTCGTGACCAAGGAAGATGCCAGTATGATCAACTCGCTGGAGCGCCTGCTTAATGCGCCCCTGCAACGTTGCAAGCTGGATGACTTTGATTACGAAAAGGATGCTTTGCCGGATGAGGGCAGACGCCCTCCCCGCCGCTTTTCCCGCGCCCCGGCCAGCGGGCGGAGACGCAGCGGATTCAGGCAGACTGCCGGTACCCGGTAAAAAGCGCTGTTGCGGCCCAAAAATACGTGTGTTTACGTATAACATTGGCCCCCACAAACCCTTACAATTCAGATATCAAGAAGTCAGGGAGGTGGGTCAATGGCAGACGAAAGCCTGAGAATAGAAGCGGCTGAAGCCAGGGCGAGAATTGACGCCGGAAAAGCGATCATCCTGGATGTGGTCGCCCCGAAATCGTGGGAGGCAATGGAGCGCGTCGTCGCCGGCGCAATAAGGATAAGTCCCGTCGAGATTGAGCAGCGATATCAAGAACTGCCGCCGGGCAAAGAGATCATCTGTTACTGTACCTGAACCGAGGAAGCCACCAGCGCCCGTGTGGCGCTGTTCCTGCGACAAAACGGATATCGCGCCTTTGCCTTGAAGGGCGGCTATTACGCCTGGGAGAGGGCTGGATATCCCACTCAGCCCAAGAAAGCTGCCGTCCGAGGCTAGGCAGAGCATCCCAACCGGTTGTTCCCTCGTAGAACCTGCTGTTGAGCTTTTCAGCGCGGATTTGACTGAGTTTGTCACTCCCGCACAGGCGGGAGTCTATTTGCCGGTATGTAACGCTCTCCCCTGTTGTCACGTGCTGCTTCGTGCGTGTTCCAACCTTCCCCTTAAGCCGGCGTCGGTTTGACAAACCCGCTCTCGTCAGGTAAGGTACTGGTAACTAAAGCTTGCACCTGAGAAATTGAGAAGGAGATGGGATGACGGGTTTACTTGTTCTTGGTATTGTTGTCATTATTATTGGCTTATACATTGCGGAGACAAATAAAGGAAGCCGGGGGGACCCCCGCAGCCGGCTTGGCGGCAAGGTTGCCAGCGCTGTCGGCGCGCTCATTATTGTCCTGAGCATCATTGCCGGCTCGTTCACTGCCGTTCCCGCCGGGCACCGCGGCGTGATCATCCGGTTTAACGCCGTCACCGGTACTGTATTAAATGAGGGCCTCCAGACCAAGCTGCCCTTCCTGGACTCGGTGGTGATGCTGGATGTCCGCACCGACAAATACGAGGTTGGCGCCGCCGCGGCCTCCCGTGACCTCCAGGATGTCCGCACCACCATCGCCCTTAACTGGCGCCTGGACCCGGCCCGGACCGCCGAAATTTACCGGACGCTGGGGATGGAATACATCGGCCGGATTGCCGCACCGGCGGTACAGGAAGTGGTCAAGCAGGTCACCGCCCGGCACCGTGCCGAAGACCTTATCGTGAACCGTGAGGTGGTCAGAAACCAGATCGCCGAGGAACTCTCGGTCCGGCTCCTGGAGCGAGGCATCATCACCGAGGCGGTCTCGATAACCGAGTTCCAGTTCAACCAGACCTTTGTCGCTGCCATCGAAGCCAAAGTTGCGGCGGAGCAAGCGGTATTGCAGGCACAATTCACGCTGGAGCAGGTGAAAGTCGAAGCCCAACAAAGGGAAGAAAAGGAGAGGGGCGAAGCCCGGGCACGTATAGCTAAGGCGGAAGGCGAAGCCGAATACATCCGCGTGGTTACCGATGCCCAGGTCGCCGCTAATAATGCCGTCGCCGGGTCTCTGTCACCTGAGGTGCTGCAGTATATCCTGCTCGACAGGCTCGGAGATGACATAAAGCTCATGGTGATACCGGCGGGTCAGGGTCTTGACCTGGTGCTTCCAGAACTGAAGCCGTAGACTCGAAGCCGGGGCCGAAGCAGACGATGTCGCCGTCACCGGATTACTACCGTATTCTCCAGGTGCACCCCAGTGCCGAAAAGGGGGTCATTGACGCTGCCTATCGAAAGCTGGCGGCGCAATACCACCCTGATGTCAGCTATGCATCCGATGCCTCCGAAAGGATGAAACAGCTAAACCTCGCCTACGAGGTGCTCTCAGACCCGGTCAGAAGGGCGGCCTATGACGCCTCTCGCAGCTACGCCCCTCGGAACAGCCCGCCATCTCATGCAGCCAGGTCGCGTCCGTCCAGCCCCTGGCGCCCCTTGCTGGTAGCGGCAGCTTTGATTTTCCTCGGCCTCCTGGTGGTCAGGACCGGGCCGGCATTCCTGGTAGTCGCCCCCAGGCTGTTGCTCCCGCTCCTGGTCATTTCCCTGGTTCTCTGGCTTCTCATTTCCCTGTCCAAACGCGGGAGATGAAGCCAAAGAGATAACCCTCCCATGCGCAATAGCAGAAGGGTTTCTCCTGGCTGAATTCGCAAACGTTCTGCCCTTGACTATCTCTCCGTTGAACTCGGACGGCAGCCTCCTCCCGGTTTGACCTGGACGGTACTTCCCGATACTATTAAATGGGATTATTGGAGTAACTCCATTGCGTATCCTGGTTGTGGATGATGACCCCGAAATATTGAGCCTGGTCAGGCGCGGCCTGGCCTACGAAGGCTACACGGTGGATACCGCCGCCGATGGTGAACAGGCACTGGCAAGGGCCAGGGAACGGGAGCCGGACCTGGTCATCCTGGACGTGATGATGCCGGGCCTTGACGGCCTGGAAGTCAGCCGCCGGCTGCGTCACGGAGGTGATGTGCCTATCCTGATGCTCACCGCCAGGGGAACGGTAGCTGACAAGGTTGCCGGGCTTGAGAGCGGCGCTGATGACTACCTGGTCAAACCTTTCGCCCTTGACGAGTTGCTGGCCAGGGTCAAGGCACTGCTCAGGCGGCGGCAGCCCAGGGAGACCGAGACGCTGCGCTTTAGCGACCTCACCATGGACCTCGCTTCCAGGGAAGTGAAGCGTGATAGCCAGCCTTTAGAGCTTACCGCCCAGGAGTTCAACCTGCTGGAGCTTTTCCTGCGTCACCCCCGCCAGGTGCTCAAACGGGGCTTCATCTACGAGCGCGTATGGGGCTATGACTTCGAAGGCTCGTCCAACGTCATCGAGGTCTATGTCCGCTACCTGCGTTCGAAGCTGGAGGCCGGCGCCCGGCCCAGGTTGATCCATACCGTCCGCGGCGTCGGCTATGTTCTGAGGGAATAGATGTCGATACGGTGGCGCCTGACGCTCTGGTTTTCCCTGATACTTTGTGGCATCCTCGTCCTTTCCGGCGTTCTGCTTCACGTTTTGCTCCGGAGCTACCTGAACAACCAGGTGGACAACAACCTCAAGGTCTACTCGGCGCGCATTCACGGCACGCTTGACCCCCTTGAGATCCCTGACACCCTGGACTTTGAGGTCATCCACTCAAGACTCCCTCCCTTGAACGAATTCGCCTCGCCCGGCACCTATATCCAGCTTATCGACCGGGGCGGCAACCTGGTCTGGAAGTCGGACAGCCTGGGCGAGCAGGAGCTTCCGGTGAACCTCTCCCTGGTTGAGGCGGGGTTTGCCGGAAGGGCCGCCATCGAGACGGTCTCAGCCGGCGACCAGGCCCGGGTGAGGATAATGGTATCGCCGCTCCGGGTGAATGAACAGGTGCTTCTCCTCGAGGTGGCGCAATCCCTGAGCCACATCGCCGCCGCCATGGAACAGGCTAGCTGGGCGCTGCTCGCCAGCATCCTGCTCGCCCTCGCCCTGGCAGCGGTGTCGGGGGCTTTTATCGTGCGCAAGACCCTGTCCCCGGTGAGGCAGATAACCCGCACCGCCCGGGGCATAGAGTCAAGCTCGGACCTGGGCCGGCGCGTGGGCTACACCGGTCCTGCCGATGAGATCGGGGAGCTGGCCACCACTTTCGACCGCCTCATCGAGCACCTGGACAGGGCCTTTCAATCACAGAAATACTTCGTGGCCGATGCCTCCCACGAGCTGCGCGGGCCGCTCACTGTCATCCGTGGGAACTTGGACCTGCTCAAGCGTAATATCAGCCAGGCCGACCGGCGCGAATCGCTGCGGGCCATCGAGCAGGAGATGCACCGGATGGTCAAGATAGTTGACGACCTGCTCGTCCTCGCCGAGGTCGACTCCGGCAAGTCTGACATGCACCCTGTCAACCTGATGGATATCGTCGAGCAGGAGGTAAAGCGCGCCGGGGCGGTGGCCGGAGGCCCGCAGGTCAGGGTTGGCAGGCTGGAGGACCTGGTAGTGAGCGGGGATGCCCACAAGCTGAGGCAACTGCTGGCCAACCTGGTAGATAACGCCGTGCGTTACACCCCGGCGAGCGGCGCCGTCACCTTGTCTCTGTACCGGGAGAAAGACCTGGCCTGCCTGGAGGTGGCCGATACCGGCATCGGCATTGCAGCCGAGCATCTGCCGCACATCTTCGAGCGTTTTTACCGGGCGGACAAGGCCCGGTCACGCGCCAGCGGCGGCACCGGCCTGGGGTTGGCCATAGTCCGGGGAATCGTCCTGCAACATGGCGGAAATGTCGCTGTCGCCAGCGAACCTGGCCGGGGCAGCACTTTCACCGTGCGGTTGAAACTCTAATTTCCCTGTAAAGAATTTCTAACCTCCCTCTAATTAAGTCATGTTATCATGTCAATAAGGAAGTGTGGGCCAGATGGTTCCATTACGCCAGGCGGCGCATTATGAGCAGGCAAAAAGTGGCAGTTTTCGGTGGGACAGCCGCAGGTGTGCTGGCTACAGCCCTGTTGCTCCTGTGGCCCGGCCCCGGCGATGACCGGCTGGCCGCGCCTCTCCCGGCCCCGCCCGGCGTTGACCTGGGTTTTAGCTATCTGCCCCTCACCTCCCGCGTATCAGCCTACTATGGCCTGGGGATGGACTCCGGGGCGCTGGTCACCGAGGTAGACCCCGGCAGCCCGGCGGCCAGGGCGGGAGTGGTGGTGGGGGACATCATTCTCAGCTTCAACGGGGTCTCGCTGGGAGAGGCGACCTCCCTGCTGGGCATGGTGATTGCCTGTCCCGTGGGCCACGCCATAGAGATGGAGGTCTGGAGAGTCGGTGGCGTCAGCATGGTAACACTCAGCCACACAGAAGCTGAGGCCGTCCGGGGCGATGGCTGTTACTGAAGGTGGTAAGAATGAGGTGTCAGGGTGAGCGTCAGAACTGAAGTGAGTCCCAGGGAAAAGAAGCGGCAGCGCTCTGCCATGGTGCAGGTACTGCTGATCGTGGCTTTCCTGGCGCTGGTGTGGTTTAGCTTTGGCCGGAACGTCCTGGCGCCGCTGGACAGGAGCGGGGCGCCGGACCGGTTGGACTCCCTGCGGCTCGTGAGCAGCGTGGCCGGAGAGGAAGCCCTGGCCCAGGTTGGACGGCTTCACGGCGCTGACCTCGGCCTGGTGGATGCCTACATTGCCAGCTACAGCGGCGGCAATGGCAACGCCACGGTATGGGTGGGTCGCGCCGCCAGCAGCGATATGGCCGCCCAACTTCTGGACATGATGGTCAAAGGCATCGCTGACGGCAATGAAAGCTTCGGCAATATGAGACGGCTGGATGTTGCCCAGGGCTACCACAGCCATGAGGTTTTCCAGGTAGAGGGCGCCGGCGGGAAACATTTCTTCTTTATATCAAAAGGGTCGCCGGACAGCGTGGTATGGGTATCTGTCGAAACGGAGGATGCCATGCCCATCCTGCAGCAATCGATCAACGCTTTCTGAAGCTGGCAATTTTGTCCGGTGATTACTAATGGTCGCATAATAACAAAGAATCAAGATGTGTCATCGCGAGGAGCGCAGCAACGTGGCGATCTCTATGGCATTTAAGACCTGTCAGTAAGGAGGGGATATGGGAGAGTTCTTGCAGAGTTACGGCATCTGGATATTCGTCGGGCTGCTTTTGTTCATGATGCTGCGGGGCCACCGACATTCCGGCTGCAATATGGGACAGCAGCAACCCCAGGAGCAGGAAATAGAGGACAAGGATGACGCTGCCAGAAAAGGAAAGTCTGGCAGTTGCCACTAAGAGGGTGCGATGCGGAGATTGAGTATGTACAGGAAGATAGTTTATCTGGTAATACCCGTCTTGATCAGCCTGGTGGTGCTGGGATGCTCCAGTGGCTATAAACCGGGCGGTCTGCCCCCGGCCTCGCTTCCGGCGGGCCCGTCATCGTCTTTCCCCGGTCCTACCAACGGCCGGATACAGTCCAACGCCGAAGGAGAGGTTACCCTGGATATAGAGTGGCTCGGCGTTGATGGCGACAAGCTGGTCTTCGGCGTGGCTATGAACACTCACTCAGTTGACCTGGACGCTCTTGACATGAAGAAACTCGCCGTGCTCAGGGACAGCGCCGGCAACGAGTACCAGCCGGTGGCCTGGGACGCGCCGAAGGGAGGCCATCACCGCAGCGGCATCCTGGCCTTTTCCGCGGACGCCATGAAACAGGAGGGGACAAAATACCTGGAGATGGCCGTCCGGGATGTCGCCGAAATCAAGAGCAGGGTCTTCCAGTGGAAGCTATGATAGCGCGCCGGGAAGGAGGTATTGAGCCATGAGAAAGCACGTCCTTATCGGCATCGGAGCCGCCCTGGTCCTGCTCATGGCTTACTTGGGCATCATCACCCTGGCCGAGAGCCTGAAGCACGCCCTTGACCAGACGGCGGACCTCTGGTACTGGATTGCGGCCCTGGTGGCCGGCTTTGGCGTCCAGGCGGGGCTGTTCTCTTTTATCAGGGACGGGCTGCGGCGCAGGGGAGCGGCCACTGCCAGCGTAGCCGCCACCGGAGGCGTATCCACCGGCTCGATGGCCGCCTGCTGCGCTCATCATCTCACTGACGTGTTGCCCCTGTTCGGGCTGTCCGGCCTGACCACCTTCCTCACTCAATACCAGACCCTCTTTATCGTAATAGGAGTCGTCTCCAATCTGGTGGGTATCACCATCATGCTGGAAACCATCCAGCGCCAGCGCCTGTCGCCGAAACTGGCCAACTGGCAGTGGAACATGGGGCGGGTGAGAAAAGGGGCGACCCTGGTAGCCGTGCTGGTGATAGCCATTGTAGCTGTCCGCACCGTGTTGATTGCCTGAATATGACCTGATAGACTATAATTATGAGCAATTTCTCATTCTGACCTGTCAGCCAGCGCCACGAAGTCAGATAATGTCAGATTGCGAAATCCAAAGTTCAAACAATTTTTAAGGTTTGACATCACTGCTGTCCAAATTAAAAAATGGGGATTAGAAGGGGCGAAGCCCCTTCAAAAAATCTCTTCCCTTCCCCTCTGGGGAAGGGATAAAGGGATGGGGCATTGTGCCTGGAATATGTTTGCCTAGTTCTAAATAACTCCCCTCTGGATACCAGCGAAAGCTGGTATGACAATCTATACGTAGGTCTGAAAAACCAGGCTCGCCGCTAAACGATGCTGTCTAAATTAAACCTGATCGAAAAACCTATTTTGGACAAGAGTGGTTTGACATTTGGATTTTGAACTTTGGTATTCATTCGCCAGAATCTATACGTTTTCTGAGGAATAATATGAACGGTATTGTCATAAACATTGATCCGGTGCTGGTGCACCTCGGCGGTTTTGAGGTCCGGTGGTACAGCCTGGCCATAATGCTGGCCATAGTCAGCGCCGTGTTCGTAGCATCAAGGCTGGCCAGCAAGAAGGGAATTGCCGTCGACGAGATTTACACCCTGGCCATATGGACTGTAATCGGCGGCATCATCGGCGCCAGGCTCTTCCACGTGTTCGACCAGTGGGGATATTACTCCGCCCACCCTGAGCAAATACTGCAGTTCCAGCGGGGAGGGCTGGCCATCTGGGGGGCGCTCGCCGGCGGTGCGGTGGCTCTGCTGGTGGTCGGCAAGCTCCGGCGACTGCCCTTGCTGCGGCTGCTGGACGTCATGGCGCCGGCGCTGCTGACAGCCCAGATGGTGGGACGGCTCGGCTGCATCATCAACGGAGACGCCTACGGCGGCCTCACCAGCCTGCCCTGGGGCTTTATCTATACCCACCCCGGTGCTATGATACCGGTGGAGCTATTTGGCCGCCCCACCCACCCTTACCCGGTTTACGAGATCATCTGGAACGCCCTGACGCTGGCCGTTGTCCTGTGGCTGGGCAGCCGGGTCGGGAAAGAGGGCGCGATGTTCTTTACCTACCTGTCATTTTACTCGGTGGGCCGGTTCCTGCTCACCTTCGTGCGCCAGGAGAACATCATCGTGGCCGGTCTGCAGCAGGCGCAGATCATCGCCCTGGCCATCCTGGCAGGGGCGATGGTCACCTTCTTCTACCTGCTCCGGAGAAGACCTGGTGCAGCCGGAGAAGTAGAGGCAGCCTGAGAATTGCGCCTTTTCCCTCCCGCGTTACGCAACTTTACGGATATGCCGGGCCGCGGCCGGCCGTTATAATTGAAGCGTTGACGATACTTTGCTGCCGGTTTCTTTGCCCTGTCTAACATGCCGGCAACGGAGACACAGGATGAAACTGGTCATTTTTGACCTGGACCAGACGCTGGTAGATTTCATCCAGGTCCACGACGAGGCCGTGCGCCGGCTGTTCCGGCAGCGCTTCGGCGTGGACGCCAGGCTGACCGAGATAGACTTCGCCGGCAGGAGCCTTGCCGAAAACTTCCTGGAACTGGCCCGGCGCAAGGGCATCCCTGCCGGTGTGGTACGGGAAAAGGAAAGAGAGCTGTTGGAGGCCTATGACAGGCTCTTCGAGGAGAGTATCCCCGCCGACCCTTCCGGGCACATCCTGCCCGGCGTGACCGCTTTGCTGGAGGCGCTTTCTCATACCGGCAACGTGGTAGCGCTTTACACCGGCGATTCCCCCGGCATCGTGGCCAGGGTGCTTCAGGCGACCGGCCTGGGCCGTTACTTCCATTTCTGCCTGTACGGCACTGAAGTGAAGGCGCGGGCAGACATGGTCAAGCTGGCCAAGGCCAGGGCCGAAACTATGACCGGACGCAAGTTTGACGGGAAAGACACGGTGATAATCGGCGATTCCGTCCGGGATATCGAATGCGGCCAGCAGTTTGACGCCCTGACCATTGCCGTGTCCACAGGTTTTCACCTCACTGATGAACTGCTCCAGCGCGGGCCGGACTATCTCTTCGCTGACCTCAGCGATTACCGCCGCGTCCTGGCAGCGATTGAATCGAAAGCCGGGGCCAAGCCCGTCCTGAAGTAAGTTGGTTTTGTCATAGGTCCTGGGTCAGATAGTCCCACTCATAAGACCGGCGGTCCATCGACCAGGTGATGTTGGTATTGCCGAACCTCTTCTTTACAGTGTCCAGTTCTTCGGCCCTGCCTTCCGAGTGGAAGCCCCACTTCTCAAAGAAGAGCCGGCTTACCCGGCTTTTGTCATGGTCGATCTGTTCCCAGGAACGCGTCCCTCCGCCGGGCCGGCGGTGAACGTATTCGATGTCAGGCAGCCAGACATTATTAAGTCCGAGTTGCAGCGCCCTGAGGCCCCAGTCCTCGTCTACCAGCAGGGCATTGTGCGTCCCCCAGTTTTCGCACCTGCCGATTTCCCTGAGCTTCTCCAGTTCTATCAGGACGAAGTGATTGAAAGGGGCATGGCACCTGACCGGGCCTTTGGGCAGGTCATAGGGCAGGTTGGCGTAGTACTGCCTGGGGCGGCGGGGCATAGGGCGGGGCCGGAGGTGCAGCCGGTGCCTGATGGACCTCTCCGCCAGGAAGCGGTAGTAAAGGGGACGAGGGGGTCGCCACCAGTTCTCAGGCAGGCTGTGGAACTGGAACATCTTCTGCCGTCGCCAGGCCTTCTCGAATACGTAGTCGAGGTGATAGCCGGGGCGGGTAGACGGCGCCCAGTGCCCGTTGAGATAGTCTTTATCGGTAAAGCTGACCCACCCCGCCGGCTGCCTGATGCTGCGCAGGGTCTTCTCCACCCGGGGCAAGAACTCCGGGGTGAGCAGCTCTACATCGTCGTGGGCCTTGATGAAGTACCTGAAGCCGCTGGCGCGGTCGATGGCCTCGTTGATGAAGTCGGCCCAGAAGTAGTCCCGTTCCGGCATAAGCTCTATTTTCGTTTTCTTTTCTCGCTGCAGGCCGTGGATATATCCCTTGATATCATCCTGAACAGAAGGCGTCATGGCAATGATGAGCTTATAGTCATCAGCGCCGATATTGGCCATGATGCTCTCCACCGTGGCCTGCACCACGGCGAACTGGCTGCGAGGACTACCTATCTCGATGGCAACGGCAACGCTCAATCCTTCAGTCTCCCAGCAATTTGTCCAGCTCTTCAAGACTCTTTACGAAGATGATCCGGTCTTGAGATTCTTTCTTCAACCATGCCCTGATTTCTTCCCGGTAAGACGGGTCATGCCACCTGACCATATCCAGCAAGGATATCGCCTTGAGCCTCTCCAGTCTCGATGCCGAGACCAGAGAGGTAGAAAATACTGAGATGACGCTCCTGGTAACATTGCCCAGTACCAGTTCCACCGGGATATAGTGCGGCAGTTCCGGCAAATGGCTGAACACCTTTTCGTATTCGTCCGGATGCCGGTTAGCTATCTGGGGATGATGCTTTGCGGCAAACTGGTGGGGCAACTTCAGTACGCTCTTGTAAGTCTCTGTCAACGAGTCCTGTTCTATTATCCCCGCCAGGCTGCCATCGCTGCTGATCAGGTTATCACGGCGTCCCAGGTCAACGCCGCCTTTTTGCATCGCCTCCCACTGCAGCTCGGCAAGGGACCTGTCAAGGGGCAATGTAGCTATTTTGTTCTTTTCCAGGAATTTGCCATCGATCCCGAATGCGGGGCTGCGGTGCAACTCCAGGAAGACCAGGTCCAGGCCGAGAAACACTTTGAGCCAGTATCTCAAGCCGTGCCTGGCCACAAAACTGAGGCTCAGGCGTTTTTCCGCCCGGTACGGAGGAAACTTTCTGCCCAGGACATTGAAGTACACCTTTCCCTTTTTTGACCACTTCCGGGCCAGGTAAAAGGCGCTGATATCGATAGTGTTGTCCAGCAGGTAAAAGACGTCCGCACTCTTAACGCCGATTTGCTTTACGATACCGTCCATTCTCCTTCTGACGGTGAAGGCCCGGTGCGGCCGCAGGGCGGGGATGTTTATATAGTCAAAATATATGCAGCTTATGCCGGCATGACGGCAGTACTTTCTGATGCCGGGGTTATCCGTGATGACGCTGGCCTCCCTGCCTGAATTTCTCAGATGCAGGGCGAAGAACAGGGCTCCATAGGAAGGGCAGAAGACGTAGTTCATCCAGTGTGCCTCAGTAATCTGTTGGCGTCTAATTCATTCAGATAGGCCATCATCTTTTCCATGAGCCGGTGGTAATGGTTATCGAAACTCAACACACCCTCGAAAAATGCAAAACAGTTATTCCTCATCGTTTCGTAGTCTTCTTCTATCACCGGTAGCGTTGCTTTGATTTCAGATAAGTCCCTTATGTATATGCCGCATCCATATTTGGAAAAAATATCCTTATGGCTTTGCTCATTGTTTGATATCACGGGCAAACCGTGCTTCATATAAGTGGATAATGTTCCTGAAGATAAGCCAACATATCGGATATTGTCGCCGGTGTACTTGCCGCCAGAAGGTTGGCGCAATACAAGGCCGATGTCGGCGGAGCTTACAAGCTCTGCATACCTGTCAAAGGGGACAGGCTCCAAGTCAAATCGTACTTTGTTCGGGTCGCAGTTGCGTTTAATATTATCCAGGAATACGGGATCATTCACAAAATTGCGCGAGTGAATCACCAGGATAAACCTGTCCGGCCAGGTGTGAGCTTGTTCAACCAGCTTCTCCACCCCGGTCCAGCTACCAAGACCTTGACTGAATAACACCACTTTTTTTTCAGGTGCGATGTCGAACTTTGTTCTCAAATATTCCGTTTTCTTTGTTTCAGGTGCCCCGGCAGGGGCTACAGGCATAAATACGACGTTATTGTGAGGGATGTCATTTTCCCTTTTCAGCAATTCCCAACGTTGCTCATCCTGGACTATTATGCAATCTATTGACCTGCTAGCTCTGATTTCCCGCCTTTTTAACTTTCTTTCCCATGAGGTATGAAGCTCGTGCCGGAAGAAGATTTCAAACGAAAAATAAAATAGTGGAGCGGGGTTCTTTTTTATTAATTTGTGCGCAGCCATTAGACCATCTGGATCAATGGCAAAAACAAGATCATATTGTTTTTCTCTGATGTTAGCGGCAAACTTGATATTATTGGGGAAATTCTTCAACCTCCTCATGTATGCCCGTATACCGGTTTCCCACACGATCTGTAGAATAGGATATGTGGGAAAGCGAAGGAGTTCTTCGCGAATATAGGCAGATTGTTGCTCTGGAGCAGATGGAGTATAAAGGTCAATACTGAAGTCAAGTGCAGCTAATCTTGTCAAAAAATTGACTAATGTGGGATTGGTAAAAGTGTCCTCGTGGGGCTGGAAGATTGCTATCTTCGGTTTCATTGTCATATGGCTAACTTCGGCGCCTTGTGTAGACGATAATAGTGGACCAGGCTGTATTACCACCGCTTAAACACTTTTGCAAATGGTTGAAATATTCCAGCTATTTTCATCAGGCTGTTTGCCCGGCTCCAGGAAGGGGCACATCTCCACCACTGCAAACCCGTTCTTCTCCAGGAAATAGCGCAGCTCCTGGTAAAAGTAGAAGCGCATCAGGTGGCTCTCGCTGGTCTCGGCCAGCACCCGGTCTCCGGCTATCTCCAGGACGGTATAGTTTACCTCTAAAGTATGGTCTACCACGTTCAGCACGGGCCTGGCATACCTGATGATGCGCCTGTCGCCATCTTCAACAACTTTTACCCGGTCTTCCGGCCTCAGCTTGAGCACCGCCGGGCCGAACCATACGTCGAATACGAACAGGCCGCCAGGCTCAAGGTGCCGCCGCACCGCCCGGATGGCGTCCTCTACGTCCCGGTTGGTGGTCAGGTAGCCCATGACGGTGAACATGGCCACGGCGGCGTCGAACTTCCGGGGCAGGTCAAGTTGCCTGATATCCGCCTGGTGGAAGTCTATCTGGCTGGATTGTTGGGCCGATTTTTCGCGGGCGCGCCGGAGCATATTCTCGGAGCGGTCTACACCGGTCACCTGGTAGCCCATGTCCGCGAAGATGAGGGCGTGAGAGCCGGTGCCGCAGCCCAGGTCCAGGATGGATTTCACCCCTTCGACCTTGCTCAGGGCAAGCCCTCCGGCATAGGACTGGAACAGGCCCTGAACGAACAGGCACTCCCGGCGGTAGTCCTTGTCCTGATATAACGAATCATAGAAATCGGCGTAATGATGGAATACCATTGAGGAAAGCCCCCTACTGCCTGGCGAAGATATCGTGAAGCGCTCGGCACACCGCCTCAATCTGTCCCTGCGTCAGCGCCAGTCCTGAGGGGAGGTACAGCCCTTTCCTGGCCAGCCTCTCGGCGACAGGGTAGCGCTCGCCCTGGAACAGCCCCATCCGGTGGAATACCGGCTGCTCGTGCATGCCCAGGAAGAAGGGCCTGGTGCCCACGCCCCGTTCCTGGAGCCGGGCGGCCAGATCGTCGTTGTCCATGCCCGCCTCATCCTTAAGTTCTATGCCGTACATCCAGTAGACGTTTCTGGCCCATTCTTTCTCTGCGGGCAGCTTTATCACGTCAATGTCGGCCAGGCCCTGGCCGTAGGCGGCGGCGTTCCGCCTCTTAATCTGGATGTGGTTATCTATCCGCTCAAGCTGGGCCACGGCGACGGCCGCCTGGAGGTTGGTCATGCGGAAATTGTGACCAAGCTCGGTGTGGTAGAACCTTCTCTCCGGTTTGAAACACAGGTTCCGGTAGCCCCGCGCCCTAGCTGCGATTGCCCCGTCGCTGGTGACCACCATGCCCCCCTCCCCGCTGGTCACGATCTTGTTGGCATAGAAAGAGAAACAGGAGACCTGCCCGAAGCTCCCCGCCTTCTTCCCCTTGTAAAGCGCCCCGTGTACCTCGGCGGCATCCTCGATGACGGTCAGGTTATGCTTTTCCGCCAGCGCCATCACCGGGTCCATGTCAACAGGATGACCGTAGATGTGCACCGGCATTATCGCCTTTGTCCGGCCGGTTATCCTGGACTCGACCTGGCTGACGTCCATGTTCCACGTCTCCGGCTCGGAGTCCACCAGCACCGGCCTGGCCCCCATCCTGACCACGGCCAGGGCACAGGAGATTATGGTGAAGGTGGGCATGATCACCTCGTCGCCGGGGCCGATGCCCGCCGCAGCCACAGCCACCTCCAGGGCCGCCGTCCCGTTGCACACGGCCACGCCGTACTTCAGGCCCAGGTAGGCGCTGAACTCCTCCTCGAAACGGGTGACGAAGGGGCCATCCGATGACACCCAGCCCTGGTCGATGCACTGGTCCAGGTACTCCTTCTCTCTGCCCGAGAACAGGGGTTGGTTGACCGGTATCATGGCTGGTGGCCCTCGAACGTGATCTTGTCACGGTCGCCGCAATAGGGGCCCTGCTTCACCTCTATCAGTTCGGCCTCTTCCAGGAACAGGAAGCCGTGCCCCCCTGAGGCCAGCAGCATAACGTCCCCCTTGCCCAGCTCGCGGCTGGTCAGATATGACCGGTCATCGGCATAGAAGTCTACACGGACGCGCCCGCTCCTCACGAAGACGGTCTCCTGGGTGTACTTCACCTCCCGCGCCTGCAGCCGGTGGACGTGCTCCGCAATGCGGTGGCCCCCGGGGCGTTTCATGTACCCCAACTGCTGCGAGAAGTCGTCCGGTGTGAAGAACTGGAGGCCGTCGCGGCTGTACTCGCTGCGGATAATGAAGGCGATTATCTTGTCATGGTCTGTTATCTGTTCTATCTGGTCCATAAGCTTTTTTCGTTCGGATTGAGTAGCGGTGCTACCACTCCAGGGCTTCAGCGGGTATCAGGGTATCCTCTGCGATATCGCATCGGGCCACCTTGCCGCAGAGGAGTGGCAGGAACCTGGGCTTGATGCCGTTGCCAGGGCCTTTTACCGCCAGCATGTCCAGCGAGATGACCATGCCCTTCGGTATCTCACACCGGCTGACCAGGCTCTTGGCCAAACGGCTCCTGACCGCGGCCTCGGCCTCGCTTATCTTTTTCTCACCGGAGCCCATCGCCGCCTCGACGGTGCGCACCCCTTCCAGCAGCCCCTTAAGACCCTGCGGCTCGAGGGAAGCGGCGTGGTCCGGGCCGGGCAATGTCCGGTCCAGGGTGAAATGCCGCTCCAGCACCACCGCCCCCAGCGACACCGCCCCCAGCGACACCGCCCAGCCCGACTTCTCATGCCCGGAATATCCCACCTGGACACCGAAAGCGTCTTTCAAGGTATGCATAACCCTCAGGTTGACCGAGGCGGCGTCACAGGGGTAGTTGGAGACGCAGTGGAGCAGCACAAGCTGGTCGTTGTGCCGCCTGATGAACTCCACGGCGTCGGCCACTTCCTCCATGGTGCTCATGCCGGTGGATACCAGCATAGGCCTGCCTTTCCTGGCCACGTGCTCCAGCAGGGGCAGGTTGGTCAGGTCGGCGGAGGCCATCTTGAACGCGGGCACGCCCAGGGACTCGATGAAGTCGGCGCTCCTGATGTCCCAGGCGCTGGCCAGGAAGGTAATGCCTTTATTCCTGGCATAAGCCGACAGCTCGTGAAAATCGTTCTCTGAGAGTTCCAGCTTTTGACGGTGGTCGCCATAAGTGGCGCCGAGGGCGTTGGGGCTGTTGTAAGGCTGGCGCAGCACCTCGGTTATCAGGATATCCTCGATGGTGCGTTTCTGGAACTTGACGGCGTCAGCCCCGGCGCCGGCGGCCACGTCTATGAGGCGTTTGGCCATGTCTATGCTGCCATTGTGGTTGACCCCGGCCTCAGCAATGAAGTAGCAAGGATGCCCTTCGCCTACCGGCCTGTCCCCGATCATGATTGTCTTCATATTCACTTCCTCGCCCTCACCACGCCGTCCAGCCGCCGTCTACGACCAGGTTGGCCCCGGTCATGTACGACGAGGCGTCAGATACCAGGAAAAGCATGGCCCCCCGGTAGTCACCCTTGTCCGCCATCCGCCCCAGCGGGGTGCGGTAGGCATAGTTCTTGACGAAGGTATCGTCATGCTGCTCATAGACCCCGCCCGGCGTCAGCGCGTTCACCCTGATGTTCCTGTCGGCCCAGTAGGTGGCCAGGTAGCGGGTCAAAGACAGCACCGCCCCCTTGGCGGCGGCGTAGCTGACCGGGGCGCTGAGCTTGCCCGACGCGGCGTAAGGGTTGGTGGTACCTTCATACAGGCGCGGGTCAGGGCCGACGACGCCGTATATCGAGGAGATGTTCACCAGGACGCCCCGGTTCCGGCGGGCCATCTCCCGGCCGGCTGCCCGCGAGCAGAGGAACATGCTGGTCAGATTGACCTTGAGTGAGCGCTCCCAGGCATCCAGGGGGTACTCCTCGAAAGGGGACAGGTAGCCGGACAGGCCGGTCGACCCTCCCTTGGCGGTGAGCGCTGCGTTGTTGACCAGTATGTCTATCTTGCCGAACGTCTCCATGACTCTTGCCGTCATTGCCTCGACCTGTTGTTCATCGGTGACGTCTACCGGCACTGGCAGCGCTCTAACGCCGTGGCGCCGGCAGATTTCCTCCGCCGCCTCCTGGCAGGCCTCCCTGCGGAAATCGGCCACCACGATATCGGCCCCGGCCTCAGCCAGGACATCGGCATATTCTAGGCCGAGCAGCCCGGCGCCGCCGGTTATGATGGCCACTCTCCCCGATAGGTCAAAGGCACGGTCGACAGAACCCATTCACTGCCTCGTTCGCGTCATTGCTAAACGGCGGCACCCTGTCGCGTATAAGCGCCGATGAGCTTCATGTCACAGCGCTCGGTGCACTTGATGCCCCGCGTCCGGTTGAAATGGTCTTCCCTCAGTTTCCGGTACCTCTCGCCGTTCCAGATGTCATAGAGGGATTCCTTGCTGGCATCGCCCAGGATGATCTCGTTGTTATAGTCCTCCACGCACTCCACCGCCTCCCCGTTGGACTTGATGGTCATGGATGACCAGGGGAACTGGCAGAACTCGGTCCAGTGAATGGACCTGGTGGGCTGGGTCTTGTTCTCGTACCATTTCTGGTCCTGGCTCTTGAGATAGACGTAGACGTCCAGGCCGCCGAACGCCTCCTGCAACTTCTGGAACTCCTCTTCCTGCCAGGGCTTGTTGAGGTCGAGCATGGTTATGACGATGGTAGTATCATAGCCGTGCCTCGCCTTCAAATCAAGCAACTGGAGAATTTGATGATAAGCAGAGGTAAAGTTGGAAGCGCTGCCCCTGACTTCTTTATGGCGGATGTCGTCGGTAGCTTCCACCGAGTATTTTACGTAGCCCAGCCCGTTTTCAAACATCTGGCGCGTCCTCTCGACGTCTATGTTCGCCGGGTTGCAGCTAAAGTAGGACGGGATGTTCTTCTCGGTGAGCAGCCTTACCCTCTCCGGCAGTTTCCTGTCCAGCAGGGGATCGCCGTAGCCGTGGAGCACTATCACCTTTGGGATGATGTACAGGAAGAAGTGGTTCTCGCTCATGTCGTTCCGGGGGATGCCGTAGTGCTTCTCGACGAAGTCTTCCCACTCTCGCCACCTGGCCTGGGGAAAAGGCTCTATCTGCTCCACGACCCGCCGGTAAACGCCCATGTCCAGCGTCTCGATAGAGCGGGTCATCATGGTGGTGCGGGGGCACATCTCGCATCTCATGTTGCAGGCGTTGGTGGTCTCGATGTTGTATATCACCGGCTTCGGGCTGCGGCACTCCTCCAGCTTCTGGAAGAGGACGTGCCGGTCTTCGGTATTCCCGCTCATGAGCTGGTATTTGAGGTCATGGACCTTCATGTAGAAATCAATGTCAAACATCCGATGCCTCCACGGCCGCCTTCCCCTTTTCCTGCTGCAACCTCTTCCACTCATCGTTGCGAAACCAGTTGACCCGGTGCAGGTCCGGGTTGCGGGCAAACAGGTCTTCGATCTCCGCCCTGCCCGCCAGGGGGCCGAGCACCCGGAGCACGGTGCAGAGCAGCCAGTAGTCCTCTTCGTAGTCCAGAGTCAGGCGTATCCTGGCCGTTCCCGCTTCGGCCACCGGCAGTTCTGTGCGCCTCAGCCCGGGCACCTTCTCCATAAAGTACCACATCATCTCGGTATCGTCGCTCTGTTTCAACGCGCAGGCCCTGGCCATGACATCGCGGGTGAGAGAAAAGCCCACGCCGCCGATAAAGACGCGGCTGGAGGGATAGACGATATCGTAGCCCTGCTGAAGCAGTCGAAAGCTCTGGTGCCCCAGCGGGCCATCGAAGAAGGGGTCATCGGCGTCTATGGTGTGGACGGCGCTGATATCGAACTCCTGGCAGGCGTCCAGCCACCTCTCGAGCTTGTCTTTGACACTGCCCCGGTAGACCGGGCAGCCTTCCCTCCGGGCTGTTTCCTCAATAATATCATCTTCCGCCAGCGTGGTGGTGCATACCATCGGCTCGAAGCCGGAGTACCTGGCGCGCCGGATGATGTGCTCGATGACATTGCCTTCCCCGAAGGACAGCAGGCATTTGTCCTTCAGCCGTGATGAGCCGGTGCGCACGGTGATCAGTCCGGCTGGTCTCACTTACGTCCCTCCGCGCGGGCGATGGTCTTCTTCAGGATGCCGATCTTCTCCCTGGCCAGCTCCATGTTCCGGTAGTTGGTCTTGAACTGCATCATCTTGGGCTGGATGGCCTCAGCATGGGGGCACAGGCCTCTTTCCCAGCTCACCTGTCCATTATACCAGGGGCAGCCGGTGGGGCAGTCCTTGCCGTAGAACTGCGCCTGTATGAGCACCGGCTCAAAGTAGGGCACGCTCCAGGCTGAGTAGAAGCGGTCGCCGCCCATCTCAACGTGCAGGTTGTAGAACTCCTTCCAGGACATGCCCGGGGCGGCCGCGCCCTCGAACTTGACGGCATAGGTATAATACGAGTTCACCAGCCCAGGCGGCGTCTTCTGGGGGACCAGCCAGTCGCAGCCGGCGATGGCCTCCTCGTACAGGCGGGCAATGGCCTGGCGCTGCGCCACTATTTCGTCCACCCTCTCCACCTGGGCCAGGCCGACCGCGGCGCAGATTTCCGGCATGCGGTAGTTCCAGCCGAAGAAGTCATGCCGCTTGTAGTCCGGGTCCTGGAAGCTGGAAGGGTTGACCTGCATCCGTCCCTCTTCAGCCTTGAGATTTTTGTAGCCGATGCCGCCGAATTTGCGCACGCGCTCAGCCAGGCGTTCATCGTTGGTCAGCACCATACCGCCCTCGCCGGTGGGCAGGTGCTTGGTCCGTTCCAGGCTGAAACAGCCCATGTGGCCGATGGTGCCGGCGATGCGGCCATGATACATGCCCAGGACGCACTGGGCGCTGTCCTCGATAACGGTGAGGTTGTGCTCTCTGGCGATCTCCATGATAGGGCCGATGTCGGCGGGCAGCCCGTACAGGGAGACGGCGATGATGGCTTTTGTCCGGCTGGTTATCTTGCGGCGGATATCAGCCGGATCGATA
This sequence comes from Chloroflexota bacterium, assembly GCA_016190695.1. GTDB lineage: Bacteria > Chloroflexota > Dehalococcoidia > Dehalococcoidales > RBG-16-60-22 > JACPQC01. The sequence goes on along the minus strand of JACPQC010000011.1, from coordinate 51,601 downwards.
TTAAAGGTGTCGGGGTCGATATCGGCGAACACCGGCACGGCGTTCTGGTGCAGGGTGACCAGTGCGTCCATTATCACCGTCAGCGCCGGGCTGATGACCTCGTCTCCGGGGCCGACACCGGCGGTGGCCAGGCAGCTATGCAGCGCCGAAGTGCCCGAGTTATGGGCGATGGCATAGCGGGCGCCGAACCTCTCCGCGAAGGCCTTTTCCAGCAATAGTGTCCAGGGCTTCTTCTCGTTGTCCAGGAAGCTCTTAACATATTTTAACTCGTTTCCGGCATACTTGCCGCCTTTATGGGCCGCCTGCAGTCCTTCTATTTTCGATTGCACCATTTATTCCCTCGCTAAACTGGCCTATTCCATCCCGGTAAAGGTGTGGCTGCACAGGGCGGTATCGCGGGTGCTGAACCCCTTGCCCGCCAGAATGGCCCTGGCCTCTCCGGGCGGTGTCAGTCCGGCCGCCTCCAAATCGGCGTCTACCATTATCCTGACCAGCTCTTTAAAACATATTTTGGGGTTCCAGCCCAGCGCTTTCCGCGCCTTCGAGGAGTCCGCTACCAGCACCTCCACCTCGGTGGGCCGGAAATACCTCTCGTCTATGCGCACGTGCTCACGCCAGTCAAGGCCGGCGTACTCAAATGACTCCTGAAGAAACTCTTCTACAGAATGGGTCTCCCCGGTGCCGATAGCGTAGTCGTCAGGCTTGTCCTGCTGGAGCATGTGCCACATGGCGTCAACGTACTCCGGCGCGTAACCCCAGTCCCTCCTGGCCTTGAGGTTGCCCAGGTACAGGTGCTGCTGTTTCCCTGCCTGGATATCGGCGATGGCCCTGGTTATCTTCCTGGTGACGAAGGTCTGTCCCCGCCGGGGCGATTCGTGGTTGAACAGGATGCCGTTGACGGCGTACAGTCCGTACCCCTCGCGGTAGTTCACCGCCATCCAGTAGGCGTAGGCCTTGGCGGCGGCGTAAGGACTCCGGGGCTGGAGGCGGGTGGTCTCGCTCTGGGGGGGCGGTGCCGCCCCGAACATCTCGCTGCTGGAGGCCTGGTAGAACCTGGCCTTGACCCCGCTGCGCCTCACCGCCTCCAGTATCCGTGTCGTTCCCAGCGCGGTCACATCGCCGGTATATTCCGGCATATCGAAGCTGAGCCGGACGTGGCTCTGCGCTCCCAGGTGATAAATTTCGTCCGGCTCAATGTGGTAGATGAGGTTGGTCAACTGCCCGGAGTCGGTCAGGTCCCCGTAGTGCAGGAACAGCCGCGCCCCGGCCTGGTGGAAGTCCACGTACAGGTGGTCTATCCGCGAGGTGCTGAAGCTGCTTGACCGGCGGATAAGCCCGTGGACCTCATAATCTTTGGCCAGCAGTATCTCCGCCAGGTAAGACCCGTCCTGACCGGTGATGCCGGTGATGAGCGCTTTTTTCATAAAATTCTCCAGCTCAGAGAGTGCGGTAGTAGAAACCTTCGGCTTCCGCCTGGCCGCGGTCGAATAGCTGTTTTACATCTATCAGTACCGGGTTGCCGTTCATTGATTTCTTAAGCTCGCCCAGCGATATCTTCTTGAAGGCGCTGTGGGGCACGGTGACAATGACGGCGTCCAGGCCGGCGACCTCTTCCGGGCCGTCCACCATGGTGACGTCGAACTCGCCGCCGGCGTGGGAAAGCAAGGGGTCATAGCCGAACACCTCTACCCCGAACTCATGGAGTTCCTCCACCATGCTCTTGACCGGGCTTTCCCTGGTATCCGGGACATTCTCCTTGTAAGTTAGCCCCATTATCAGCGCCCTGGCCCCTTTGATCACCTTGCCCGCGCTGTTCAGCGCCTTTATGGTCATGCCGGCGATATGCCTGGGCATGTAATCGTTTATCGCCCGCCCCGCCAGTATCACCTGGGCATGGTAGCCCATTTCCCTGGCCTTGTATACCAGGTAGTAGGGGTCGACCGGTATGCAGTGCCCGCCGACCATGCCCGGGGAGTACCTCTGGAAGTTCCACTTGGTGGCGGCAGCGTCCAGGACATCGTTGATATCGAGGTCCATCTTTTCGAATATCATCGCCAGTTCGTTGACCAGGGCAATGTTCAGGTCCCGCTGGATATTTTCGATAACCTTGGCGGCCTCGGCAGTCCTGATGTCCCTGGCGATGAAGACACCGGCGGCTATCCTGCGGTACAGCGCGGATAGCGTCTCCGTGGTCTCGCCGTCCATGCCGGAGACCACCTTGGTGATTTTGCCTATTTCGTGGGCCTCGTCGCCGGGGTTGATCCGTTCGGGCGAATAGCCCACCCAGAAGTCCTGGCCGCATTTCAGCCCTGACTTCCGCTCAAGGATGGGCAACATGATATCCTCGGTGACGCCCGGGAAAACGGTGGATTCCAGGACCACTGTCGCCCCTTTTCTCATGTTGATGCCGACGGACTCGGCAGAGCTGACGATGAAGGAGAGGTCAGGCTCCCGCGTGGATGTCACCGGGGTCGGCACGCAGATTATGACGAAATCGGCTTGGCCGATGGCCGCCGCGTCGGTGGTGAGGGACAGGTTGGGGTTCGAGGCGCGGCCGTTCACTTTGTCCGGGTTGATATCGAAGCCGATGACCTTCATCACCTGGGAAAAGGCCTCGGCCAGTGGCCAGCCGACATAGCCTAGCCCCACAACGCACACCACCGCCCTGTCCAGGTCGTACCTCATTTGAGCAACCCCTCCACGGCCCGCGCCAGGCCAGTTTCAAGATTGAACCCCGGCCGGTATCCGAAACCCCCGGCGAGTGAAATATCGGCCAGGCTGTGTTCAATATCTCCGGGGCGGGCTGGCTCGTAGACCGGGCTGACGCTGTTTCCCGTGAGGCTGATGACCAGCCCGGCAAGCCGGTTTATCGTTGTCCTCTCCCCGCTGCCGATGTTGAAACAGCCGGTGGCATCGCTCTCGGCGGCAAGCAGGTTGGCCTGGACAACGTCCGCCACGTAGGTGAAGTCCCTCGTCTGCTGGCCGTCCCCGAAGATAACCGGCGGCATACCCGCAACCACCCGGCTGATAAACCTGGGGATGACTGCCGCATATTGTGAACCGGGGTCCTGCCTGGGCCCGTACACGTTAAAATATCTCAGGCATACGGTGGGCAGGCCGTAGGCACGGTCAAAGACGTGGCAATAGTTCTCGGCAGCCAGCTTGCTCGCGGCATAGGGGGACTGAGGATTGGGCAGCATATCCTCCCGTTTGGGCAGGGTGGGGGTATCCCCGTAGACCGAAGAAGAAGAGGCCATGACCACCTTGCTCACCCCGCCGTCTCTGGCCGCCAGCAGCACGTTCAGGGTGCCGGTCGCGTTCACCCGGTGGGAGTCGCGCGGCTTTTTCATGCTCCGCGGCACGCTGGGGATGGCGGCCAGGTGAAAGACGTAGCGGGCGCCGCGGCATAGCTTCTTGAGCAGGGGCAGGTTGCCAACAGTGCCCTTGACAAAGTCCACCCTGCCTACCTGAAGCAGCGAGGCGATATTTGCTTCCTTTCCGGTAGACAGGTCGTCGAGAATGACCACGCCGTAGCCGCGCCCGACCAGCGCCTCGGCAAGATGTGAGCCGACAAACCCCGCCCCACCCGTGACCAGTGCCCTTTCCATGAATTCCCCCAACACCCCAGGGAGACATTTATTTGCGAAATCGGTTATCATTATACATTAAGTGCCCCTGTGGGACAAACGGCATTTTGAGAGGGTGTTTAACAACAACGGTCAGAGACCGTCCGAGAATGATAGGGTTGTCCTGACGGAGCGCCTGCGGGTCGGTCTGAGTCAGAGGAGTCTGGAAATCAGCAGGATTTTATCTTTTGTACTGGTAGCGGCGCTGCTGGGGGCGGTAGCTGCCCTTATCTACAGCGTCGCCGTCCCTTTCCGCGGAGAGAAGTTCACCGAATTCTACATCCTGGGGACGGGTGGCAAGGCCACCGGTTATCCCACCCGTCTGGCGGTCGGCCAGGAGGGGCGGGTGCTGGCGGGCATTGTGAACCAGGAGCAACGTACTATCTCGTACCGGATAATGGTCTCCATCAACGGGGAGGAAGCGGGCGATGTCGGGCCGCTGGTGCTGGACGACCGCGAGAAGTGGGAGGGCCAGGTCAGTTTCACGGCGGACCAGCCCGGCCTCCGGCAAAAGGTGGAGTTCATACTGTACGCTGATGAGACCGACTACCAGCGCCTTCACCTGTGGGTTGACGTGACCGAGTAGCCCCGGAGATAGCGCCATTCTTCCATTTGACTTTTACCGCCCAAGTTGTAGAATTAGGGATGTTATGCGGCTCTTCGGCAGTTCAGGGATACGGCGGATAGCGGATGGGGAACTGGTCTACCTGGCAGTCAGGGTGGGGCTGGCGGTGGGGCAGGTCCACCGTAACGTTGTAATCGGCAGCGATCCCCGCACCTCCGCTGATGCTCTGAAGCATGCCGTCATGTCCGGCCTGCTCGCCGCCGGTTGCCGGTGTGATGATGCCGGCGTTCTGCCCACCCCCACCCTGGCTTTTGCCGCCCGGCGGTACGATGCCGGCGTGATGATCACCGCCTCGCACAATCCCCCCGAATACAACGGGATAAAGCTGCTCAACCCGGACGGCTCCGCCTTTTCCCCTGCTCAACAGCAGCAGGTGGAAGACCTGGTGAGCGATGCCTTGAAGACAGCGCCCTGGCCGGAGATGAAAACATCCGGCGTCTATCGCGGGGCCATCGAAGAGCATATCGAGAGCATTCTCAGGGAGTTCCCTGGTGATCTGGGGCTGAAGGTGGTGGTGGATGCCGGCTGCGGGGCGGCCTCGCTGGTGACGCCCCATCTCATGCGTAGTCTCGGCTGCCGGGTGACCGCCCTGGACTGCTATCCCAGCGGCTTCTTTCCCCGCATGATCGAGCCTGTCGAGGCCAACCTGGGCAATCTGATGATGGCCACCCGCGAGCTGGGGGCTGACCTGGGCATAGCCCACGACGGCGACGCCGACCGCATGATGGCCGTTGACGGCCGGGGGCGGTTCATCACCGGAGACAAATTGCTGGTCATCCTGGCCCGGTCATTGCAGGCCAGGGATGTTGTGACCACCGTAGATGCCTCTATGGCCCTGGATGACATGGGTTTCAACATCCGGCGCACCAGGGTCGGTGACAGCTTTGTCTCCGAAGAGCTGAAAAATGGCGGGGATTTCGGCGGCGAGACCTCGGGGGCCTGGATGTTCCCCAGGACATCGCTGTGTCCCGATGGCATCTATGCCGCTGCCCAGGTCGCCTCCGCCGCCAGCCGGCGCCCACTGGCCGAGCTTGCCGACGAGGTGCCGTCATATCCCCTGGTCAGGGGCAGCGTCAGCAGCAATGGCACGGCGCTGGCTGATATCGAAGCCAGGCTGCTGGAGCTAAAGCCACTGTCTGTTGATAGAATTGATGGCGTCCGTCTCCAGTTCGAGGACGGTTGGCTCCTGGTCAGGCCATCGGGCACAGAGCCGAGGATCAGGTTGACCGCCGAAGCCAGGAGCGAGGAACGGGCGCAGCAGATTTACCATGATGGCCGCATGGCGGTCACCGGCGCGTAACCGCAAATAAGGAGAGATACAGTGAAGGCGGTGATTCTGGCGGCGGGCGAGGGCAAGCGGATGCGCCCCCTGACCTATACCCGGCCCAAAGTAATGCTCCCGCTGGCCAACCAGCCTATCCTGGAGCACCTGCTCATCGAGGCCAGGGAGGCGGGCATAAAGGACTTCATCTTTATCGTGGGCTACCGCGATGAGCAGGTGCGCGATTATTTTGGCCGGGGCGAGCGCTGGGGTATCAATATTGAATACTGCCAGCAGCAAAGACAACTGGGCACGGCTGACGCCATAATGATGGCCCAGGGACTGGTCGGCGACAGTTTCCTGGTCATGAACGGGGACATCATTGTCAGCCGGAAGGACATTAAAGATCAATCGCTCATGGAGGGCAACGTCCTGGGCCTTTTCGAGGTCGAAGACACGCGGGGGCTGGGGGTGGTGCAGGTGAGCCAGGACCGGATCCTCCACATTTATGAAAAAGTGCTGGCGCCGCCCTCGCGTCTGGCCAATGCCGGCTTGTACCGCTTCACCACCGGCATCTTCGATGCAATAGCCCGGACGCCGAAATCCCCGCGCGGCGAGTATGAGATACCGGCTGCCATCCAGTTGATGATCGATACCGGAAGCAAGGTCTCTTATCGAAAGCTGGACTCCTGGCTTGACCTGAGCTATCCCTGGGACCTGCTGGCCGTGAACGAGCGGTTATTAGCCCGGGCGGAACCGGCCTGCTCCGGGGAAATCGAAACGAATGTGATGATAAAGGGGAATGTCCGGATCGGCGCCAATACCATAATCAGGTCCGGTTCATATATTGTCGGCCCGGTGATCATCGGGGAAGGCTGTGACATCGGCCCCAACTGCTATCTCCGCCCGGGCACCGCTATCGGCGACGAGTGCCACATCGGCTCCGCCGTAGAGGTCAAGAACTCCATAATAATGCGGGGCAGCAAGATACCGCACCATAACTACGTGGGCGATAGCGTCATCGGTGAGAAGTGTAACTTCGGCTCCGGCACCAAGGTGGCCAATCTCAGGCTGGACAAGAAGCCGGTGCGGGTGGAAGACATCGATACCGGCAGGCGCAAGCTGGGGGTCATCGTCGGGGATGATGTGGAGACCGGCATCAATGCCTCCCTCAATGTTGGCAGCCTCATCGGCAATGGCGCCCGCATCGGGCCGGGGACGGTAGCCAGCGGGGTCATTGCCCCTTACGCGAGGATATTCTGATGGTGAAGCAGGCGATAATACTGGCGGCGGGCGAGGGACGCAGGCTGAGACCCTTTACGGTCAACCGGCCCAAGGCGATGATATCCATCGCCCACAAACCCATCCTGCAGTATGTCATCGAAGCGCTGGCGCAAAACGGCGTCCTGGACATCGTCCTGGTGGTGGGCTACAGAAAGGAGCAGGTCTTCGACCACATCGGCTCCGGGGAACAGCTCGGAGTTAACATAACTTACGTGACCCAGGCGGAACAACTTGGTACCGCCCACGCCCTGTTGCAGGCCAGGGAGGTTGCCGCCGACGAGTTCCTGGTCATGTCCGGGGACAAGCTGATAGAGGCCGATACGGTGGCCCGGTTCATCGAGACCGCGCCGCCGGCCGTCCTGGTCAAGAAGGTCCCCGACCCGGTGAGGTACGGGGTGGTCTCCATTGATGAGCGCGGGATGGTCAAGTCCATCGTGGAAAAGCCCAAAGTGGCCGAGACCAACATCGCCAACACCGGCATTTACGCCTTTTCCAGGGAAGTGTTCGACTTCGCCGCTGAAGTCCTTGATATCCCGGACGCCCTTAACAATATGATCTCCAGCGGCAGGAATATTCTCGCGGTTGAGACCACCGGCGTAAGGCTGGACGTGGTCTATCCCTGGGATATTCTCAGCCTGAACGAGGCGGTCATTCGCCGCGTCCCGCTTGGCCTCGGCGGCGTTATCGAGTCCGGCGTGTCGCTGCGCGGGCGGGTGACCGTCGGCCAGGACACGGTCATCCGGGCTAATTCGACCATCGTTGGCCCGGTGGTTATCGGGAGCGGCTGCGATATCGGCCCGAACGCCTGCATCCTGCCCGCCACCAGCATTGGTGACAATGTTACCGTGTCCGCCTTCACGGCGCTCCAGAACAGCGTCATCGGCAACGATGTGAACATCGGCCCGGGCTGCATCATACAGGACTCTGTTATCGGCCGGGGCTGCGTTATCAAGGGTCATTTCACCGCCTGCACCGGCCAGGCAGAGGTAAAAGTGAACGGCGAATACCACCAGGTCAATTTAGGGGCAATGCTGGGCGAAGGCTGCAACCTGGGCAACAGCGTGGTCGCCCAGCCCGGCGCTATCCTGGGCAACAACTGCCAGGTCCAGGCGCTCAAGCTGGTTGCCGGGCGGCTCCCGGACAAAAGCCTGGTAGTCTAGCCCGGGGAGGTTTCCCGCCTATGTGCGGCATAGTCGGTTATATTGGTCGGCGGCAGGCGCAGCCGGTACTGTTCAACTGTTTGAGCAAGCTCGAATACCGCGGCTACGACTCCTGCGGCATTGCCCTGCTCGGCGATAGCATACAGGTATGCAAGGACGAGGTGCGGGTCAAGGCTCTGGAGAAGGCTTTGCCCCCTATCGCCGGCCTCGCCGGCATCGGCCATACCCGCTGGGCCACTCATGGCGAGCCGTCCCGGGCCAACGCCCATCCCCACTGCGACTGTACCGGCCGGATAGCGGTGGTGCACAACGGGGTGATAAGCAATTTCCAGCGCCTGAAGGACAAGCTCATCAGCACGGGTCATGTCTTTGCCTCGGAGACGGACACCGAGGTGCTCCCTCACCTCATTGAGAGCTACTACCAGGGCGACCTGGAGGAGGCGGTGGAACGCTCACTCGCCGACATCGAAGGCTCCTACGCCATCATTGCCGTGGTGGCCGGCGAGGCCAAACTGGTCGTCGCCAGGAAGGATAGCCCGCTCATTATCGGCATCGGCGACCGGGAGAACTTTGTCGCCTCGGACGTGCCCGCCATCCTGGACTACACCAGCCGGGTGGTCTACCTGGAGGATGGCGATATCGCCCTGGTCACCGCAGACGGAGTGCGTGTCAGGGAAAACGGGGCGAGGATCGACCGGGCCGAGCACCTGATACAGTGGAGCGTGGCTGACGCGCAGAAGTCAGGCTACGAGCATTTCATGCTCAAGGAGATTCACGAGCAGCCCAGGGTCATACGGGATACCCTCAGGGAATATATCTCCGCAGACGGGCTTGCCGCCGAAGTGATCCCCTCCGGCGAGGGCGGCTTGGAGAACATGCTCATCGCCGCCTGCGGGACGTCATACCATGCCGCCCTGATCGGCAAGTATATCATCGAACAACTGGTCAGGGTGCCGGTAAAGGTGGAGTTGGCCTCGGAGTTCAATTACTGCGGCCAGGTCCCGCCGGGCAGCAACGCCCTGGTCATCACCCAGTCAGGCGAGACTGCCGACGCCCTCAAGACCATGAAGAAGTTGAAGGAGGCGGGTTGCCAGGTGCTGGCCATTACCAACGTGGTAGGCAGCACTGCCAGCCGCATCGCCGACCATGTCATCTACACCAGGGCCGGCCCGGAGATAAGCGTGGCCGCCACCAAGAGCTTTATCTCTCAGCTCGTAGCCCTTTACTGGATGGCACTCCCCCACGCCAGGGTTGACCTGAGAACGCTGGACGAGCTGATCATGGAACTGAGGCAGCTACCCGCCCGGGTGCAGGAGGTGCTGGACAACGAGGCGGCCATCCGTGAACACGCCCGGCGCCTGGCTCGGTTCAATGACGTCTTTTTTATCGGGCGGGGGGCCAACTATCCGGTAGCCCTCGAGGGGGCGTTGAAGCTCAAGGAGGTCTCCTACATCCACGCCGAAGGCTACGCCGCCGGGGAACTGAAGCACGGCCCGTTCGCCCTGCTGGGCGCCGAAGCGCCGGTAGTGGCTATCCTGGCCAGTGACCATACCGGCGAGGCCATGCTCACCAGCATCAAGGAGATCAGGGCCAGGAAGTCTCCCCTCATAGCCGTAGTTGAAGAAGGAAACGAAGCCGCCGGCGAAATCGCGGACTCCGCCATCATCGTGCCGCGGGTCAACCAGGTATTTTCGCCGGTGATCAACACCGTAGCGCTCCAGTTGCTGGCTTACTATGCCGCTAGGGAGCGCGGCTGCCCCATCGATTTCCCGCGCAACCTGGCCAAAAGCGTAACGGTGGAGTAGCCCTACCGGGGACTCTCCAGCCTGATGCTGGTGAAATGACGCCGGTTAAGCCTCTCGCCAATCACAAGCAGCGCCTCGGCATCATGATTGAACTGGGATATCATCACTATCAGCGCCGGGGGTTGGATGCGCTCCGTGGCCAGGGACAGGGCGGTGGTCGCCGGGTGGTTCCGGGCCGCCTTTTCCAGGGCCCGGTACTCGAAGTCCAGCAGGTTATACAGCCGCTGGGCCGGCCCGGAACTGGCCTTTCTGAGGCGGGCCATGTTCAGCCTCAGCCTGTGAATGTCCGGCGCTTCCAGGTAGCGCTGGTCGCACGGCGCCAGGACGATATCTTTCACCAGCGAGAGCGTCTGCTCCAGCACCTCTGTGGGAGGGGAAAGCGGGATGGAGAGCTTTACCTCCCGGTGGTTGTAGGCGACCAGGGCAGTGGGGATGTTCTCTTCGGCCAGCGTTAGCGATGCCGTTATCAGGTTAAAGGCCAGTTTATCAGCTTCTTCCGCGTCGGACACGGCCAGGTTAACGGCTATAACAGCGGTCTGCTCGCCGGCCTGGATGAACTGCTTGACGATGAGACGGAGCAGCTTCATGGTGTGCTTCCAGTCTATGTTCCTCTGCTGGTCCCCGGGCTGATAGTGGCGGCTCTCGTAATATTCAATGCCTCTCCTGGGTGATGACGTGGCGTGCAACAGCGACAGTGCGGTAGCCGAGCTTCCTGCCCCGGTGTGGCCCAGGTACTTCATGGCCAGCCACCTGGCGTACTTCGCCCTGGGGATAACGTGCAGGTCCACCGGCTCAAGGGTCTGGTCGACTTGGACCAGTCCCCGCGGTCCCAGGACAGAGGCCCTGAGATTGGGACGCGCCGGGCCAGCGAGCAGGGGGACAATCGTCAGCGCCAGCTCCACACTGTCCCCGTCAAGAACAAACTGCTCCGGCCTGACCTGGTTCCATAGCTGGCCGGGGTCTATCCTTACCAGCATCGGCGCCGTCCCCCGTTTGGACACCGGCAGAGACAGGTTGAGGACGCTTCCGGCGACTATGCGTTTCCAGACGGTATCGACGCCCAGGCTCAGCCGGGGTATGGCCAGCGCCGCCTGCGCCAGCGCTATACCCAGGTACAGTCCCAGGACAGCGGTGGTGGCCAGCAGGGTGACTTCGCCCAGGGACAGCGAGACCAGCACCATGACGAAGATCGCGGTGAACAGGGCCTTGCCGTCCGGAGATATATACCGTCCATCTTTCTTGACCGCCATGAATTTGGCCTGGCGGGCGCGCTCTCTCAGGCTACAGTCCAGCAGGTAAAGCAGTGGAAGCGCCGTTACCGACCCCATGATCTGAAGTGCCGGGCCGGCGTCAGAGGCATACCGGAACAGCGGCATCGAGACCAGGGGCGCCAGGAAGACGGCGGCCACGCTGAAGACCACATTGAGACGCGCTGCCGCCGGGCGCACCCACGTGTACAGCACCACCAGGAGCAGGGCAAGGGCGGCAAAGGAGTGGGGCGGCGCCGCCATCATCGCCGCTGCCAGCAGCAACAGGAGCGCATATATTCGGGCTAGGTTGCGCCAGGAAAGCCTATCCATGTTCTACCGTAGGCACGGGCACCTCGGTGGCTATCTTCTCTACTATCGCCTGGGCGGTGACGTTCTCCATCTCGGCTTCGGCGCTGACCCGGATTCGGTGGGCCAGGGCGGGCAACAGCAGGTCCTTGATGTCGTCCGGGAGGATGTAATCCCTCCCCTCGATGAAGGCCTTGCCCCGGGCGCCCCGGAACAGGGCGATGCTCCCCCTGGGGCTGGGGCCGACCATCACATCTGGATGGTTGCGCAGCCGGTTCACTACCTCCACGATGTACCGGCGAAGGGCGTCGGCAACATGTACCTTTTTCACCTCTTCATGTATCTGCACAATGTCATCGATGCTGGCTATGGTGGCGACGTGGGGTTCAGAGATATCGTCGATATTCTTGAGGACGTCGGCCTCCTCTTCCGGGCTGGGGAAGCCGCTCCATACCCGGAACATGAAGCGGTCTATCTGCACCTCGCTCAGCGGCGAGGTGCCCGTACCGCCGTAGGGTACCTGGCTGGCGACGACCACGAATGGGTGGTCCAGCATGTGCGTCTCACGCTCGATGGTGACCTGGTGTTCCTGCATGGCCTCCAGCAGGGCGGCCTGGGTGCGCGGGGCGGTGCGGTTCAGCTCGTCCGCCATGAGCACGTTGGCGAAGATGGGGCCGGGCATGAAGGTGGATGTGCCTTCAGGGCGGTAGAGGTAGAAACCGAGTATATCGGCGGGGAGCATGTCCGGGGTGCCCTGTATCCTCTTGAACTCCCCGCCTATGGTCCGGGCAAAGGTGCGGGCGACGGTGGTCTTGCCTGTGCCGGGCAGTCCCTCGATGAGCACATGCCCCCCGCTCAGCAGCGCTATCAGCAGCAGTTCCTTTATCTCATCTTTGCCCACTACCGTTTTTGATATCTCGGCGATTATCTCGCCTGATATCTCACGCAGTCTATCCGCTGATGTCATCTTGTCTCCTTTCGTACCATATCGGTGCAAGCGTTATCGCCAGCGCCGCCATGACCAGTCCCAGCGTGCCCAGGGGCGTGACCATGATATTCCGGAGGCTGGCCAACAGGCTCTTGGTCTGGTGCAGGTTTGAAGGCGGCAGATGTGACTGGTCAATATAAAAGGCAGATACGGTGGCGGCGACGTTCTGAATAAAATCACGGTTGTCCTCCATGCCCTCCATGCTGTTTATCACTATGCTGGGGTCGGCCAGGAGTATTATCCCGCCCTGCCCCAGGTTGTGGCGCGAAACAACCGGCAACGGGCCGGTGGGCTCGCCGGCTTCCCATTCCCCGATGCCGTTAAGGTCGGCGAAGCTGAACAGCGAAGACCGGGCCACGGTTTCATCCGGAGTGACGCTTTCCAGGTAAGTAGCGTGGTTTAAGACCAGGCCGCTGGTCCCGGCGGCGAGGGAGTCGGACCGGAAGTTGAATATCCTGGGAAACCACTTGTTCCTGTAGTTGGCCAGCGGATCAAGGAGGGCCTTTCCAGAGAACCTGGCGCTCAGTCCCAGGTGCTCCAGCACCCTGTTTCCATAGCCGTAATCATCGGCCAGCAGCAGGGTGCCCCCTTTCTCAATGAAACCGGCCAGGGCGTCAAGCTCTCCGGTGGTGAAGTCCATGTAAGGCACCAGCAGCAGTCCGGCGTTCCGGGGCAGCCCGGCCAGTCCGTCCAGCGAGTTTAGCGGCAGTATTGTCCCGGTCTTGCTGGCGCTCATAGCCCCATTCCAGAACGGGTTTTCCACCCGGAAGTCCTCGTCCAGGGGGAAGAACCACGCTGCCACCATCAGCACGGCGAGCAGGGACAGGCTCAACAGGGCCAGGAACTTACGCAGCTCCACGGAAGCCCTCCTTGACCGCAATGGCAAGCTGTTCCGCCCGTGCGGCCGCCTCATTGTTTTGGGAGCGCCCTGAATACAGGGAAAACTCTGCCAGCCTGGTCAGTTCGCCGAAGACTTTGCTGTCCGGAATGACCGGCGCTATCATCTTGAGGTATTCTCTCAGGGTCAGGTGCGGCGCCATGCCCATGCCGGTCGCCCCGATAATGGCGCGGAGCGCTTCAACGTAAGCCGCGACGATCCGGCCGTTCGCGCCGGTGAGGTCAGGTCTGAACACCGGCAACGAAGGGAGCGGCGCTGGCGGTTCCGGCGCTGCTCTCGTATCATCTGTGGATATGCGGGCTGGGGCTGGGCTTACCTCTTCTTCAGTGACAGGCGTTCTATGGTGGCCCATGCGGCGGGCGAGCAGACCCAGGGACAAAAAGGCGATGAGCATCAGCCCCAGGTTGGTCGAGCTTACGGTATAGGTCTGTCTCTGCATCTGCAGCCCGGCATACCAGGGCTGGTCCGGCTCGATGGCTATGCTCAACCGCTGCGGGCCGACCAGCGAGAGGTCTATCGGCGGGTCCAGGGATGCCTCGAAGCGGCCATCCGCAGACGTCCTCACCGAACTAACATAGTTCTTGAAGCTGACAGTGACCAGGGCGTCCTGCAGGGGTGTCTCCCGGTAATAGACCCGCCCCTTTATCTTCACCCCCCCCGGCAGCACCACAACCCCGGGCGTCTCGACATCTGCCTGCGCCTGGAGCTTGTCGATGACCATCGGCAGTATGTTCGATGCCCCGATATGACGGCCGGAAGAGTCGATCTGCACCATGAGCCGGTGACCCCCGACCGGAGTTTGGGGCGGCGGGACCACGGTGAACGAGAAATTCCCTTTGACAACGGCCTCCTCCATCCGGGTGTTGTCCAGGTACACCCTCAAGGTACGGTCGATATCGCCGACCGAAGCAACGCGGCCGCTGACGGTGAACGGTCTGCCCGGGTAGGCCGTGCCCGGCGCTGAGCTCTGGAGGTCGGTCAGGTAGAATAACACGGAAATGGTGACCTCCCTGCTTTGACTGGCCATGAAGGTCCGTACATCAGGGCCTGACGGCATGTAGCTGGCCTGGAAGGAAGCGGAAGAAACATAGGTGTAAGGCAAGGTTATCCCTGCCGAAAATGAGCCGTCGGCATCGGTGGTGATGGGCACCGGGGTATTGTCACGGTAGACGGTGATGCTTCTCCCCGGCAAGGGGACGCCGCCGCTGGTGAGCCGTCCGCGGGCGACCACCTCGTCCCCGACAAAGGCCGAGGCCGGCGTGACGTTCAGGCTCAGCTCGGTGGGCGTCAATTGCAGGAACCGGGAGGCGTACTTTTCTCTCAGGGTGCGCCACATCTGTTCCAGCCTGGCGATGAGGTTCTTTATCCTCTCCAGGGCATCACTGAGCCGGTCATAGGCTTCTTTCATCCGGGCGGTGGCGAAGGGGGCCAGTACCCCCAGGTTCCTGATGATGGTTGTGGTGGTGGCTTCCATCTCCTGTATCATTTCCTTGACCTCGGTGATGGCAGCCTGGGCGGCATCGAGCTTCTGCCTGGCGCCTTCCGCCTGGTTGCGCTCCAGCAGAGTCGAGGTCTCGTTCAGCAAGTCCTCGATGTAATCAAGCCTGGCAAAAAGAAGCGAGGAAAAATCATTGTAGCGGTCGATGATAAACCGCAGGTCGGCTGGCAAGGTGGCGTGCTTGACCTCGTTGAGCATTGCCTGGGCGTCCTGGTACTGGCTGCCCGCCGCTGCGTTGAAAACGCCCACGTAGAACAGCATCAAAGAGACGCTGTCCAGGACGTCCTGGGACATGGCCGGGTCCTCATGGGGCACGCGCTCCGGTTGGGCGGTGGTCAGGCGCGGCAAGAAGGCTGCCAGCAGGGTTATGGCGCAAAGTACAAAGGCTAACTTCTTCATAGTCCGTTAAAGCCGGTGGGCCATTTATTGCATCAGCATGCGGATGACCCTGACAGTCACCATGAAGGCCAGTCCGATAGACAGAAAAATGCTGACCAGGGTCAGGCCGCGGCGGGCTTTGAAGCCGAAGTATACGTACAGCTCGGTGGCGACGAAGGCCGCTATGATGTAGACCGAATAGTAGATGTCAAGCTTCCTCTGTCCCAGGATGACCAGCACTACGGTGCTGAGCAAGAGCAATAGCGCCACGGTGATGATGTAGTTATTGTACAGCTTCATGGCGTGGTCTCAAGCTCGATCATGTATTCCGCCCCGCGTTGTTCCTCGTTTACGGCGATTACAGGCCGGTTCCATGCCTCGGCGGTCACTGTAGCGATGATCGCTGTCAGCGGCCCCCCCAGCGAGTAATGTGACCAGATGGCCTGCCTCTCAATGCGAGGATTACGAATGAGGGCGGTTACGCGGTTGTCCTGTTGTGACAGGCTGACCTTGTCGGCTACTCCCAGGGTGCCGGCCAGGAGGGAGTTCAGGGCGGTTTCCAGCTCGGGCAGGGCCGGGCCGGGTGCCGCCTCCAGCATGCCGATGGCGGTGCTGCCGACGGTGGACAGCATCAGGCCGATGTCATCCGGGCTGTCCCCGTACCTGACTATCAGCCGCTGGGGCAGGGCTTGTTTTATCGAGGGTGGCGTGGGGTGGGCCTGGAGTGGGATGAGCGCCTGGGGACGGCCCCCTGCGGTGAGCGATGAGGGCAAATAGATGGCCTTGGTCCTGATGCCCAGCTCCTCCACCAGGGCGGCGATATTGTCAATGCCTGTCTCAAGGAGGAGACTGCATACCTCCGGTGGCAGCCTGGGAATTGTCCGGCCCAGCGCCAGCATGATAGCCCCCAGTATGACCATGCTGAGGCCGAAGGCGGTCACCCAGACGATGTGGAACAGAAAAAAGGCCGATGTCGCCGTTACGCCACCCGTGACCAGTAAGCTCAGGCCAGTCCAGGTGTAAGCATTTCTGGTTTGCACCCTGCGTCCCCTCTCCCCCTGGCTACCAAACCAGTATACATGAGGGTAGGGGAAATGTCTAACAGATTTCAGGACGGACAAAAGGCCACATACCTGCACGCGGGGAGCCACATGTACCTCAACTTTAACGCCAACTAAGTAACTTTACGGATGGCAGGCTAGACCGATATACGGATTGAGCAATCTGTCCCCGCCCGCCATAATTAAAATGGCATTGAGACTTGCCTGCTGGGGGGGGCGGTCATTTACCAGGGATGGAAACAAGAGGGCAAAGCCGGAGGAGGTAGCAATGGTGGCGAACATAAACAGGCGTGAGTTCCTGCGGTATGCAATGGTCGGGGCGGCGGCCCTGGGCAGCGGGGCGGTGGCGGGCCGCTACGGACTCTTCGGCAAGCCGCCCGCTCGCTACGGCACCCGCCGCCGGTTGGCCATTACCGAGGCGCTGGTCCAGATGATAGACGGCACAATGGTCTATCACTGGGACTTTGAAGACCTGGATGAACTGAAGCCGATGCCCCATTTCCCCGGCCCGCTGCTCCAGGCCATCGAGGGCGAGGAGATGGAGATTTCTATCGCCAACCATCTTCCCCAGGTACACGGGTTCAGGATACCCGGCGTGCCCGGTGATGCCGGTGCCGGAATCGAGATTGCCCCGGGTGAAACGAAGCTGCTGGACTTCATCGCCCCGGAAGGGGGCAGCTATATTTACTATGACCACCTCAACGCCCCGGTCAACCGCGTCCTGGGGCTGCACGGGCCGATGATTATATTGCCCAGCACCGGGAACACGCCTTACAGCCGTCCCACGCCTAACATCCAGCGGCTCTTCGATGACCTGGGGACAGAGGCGCATTTCCCCGGCCAACCGTGGAAACCGGAGCGCACCCGCATCTGGATTTTCCACTCCATAGACCCCCGGTTCAACGCGATGGCCGAGCGGGGAGAGCCTATTGACGCCGCTCAGTTCAAGGATGAGTTCCTGCCCCGGTATTTCACCATCAACGGTCTCAGCGGGGCCTTTGCCGCCCATGACCACAGCACCGTGCCATCGGGCAGGATCGGGCAGCCGCACCTGTTAAGGATAATGGATACAGGCATGACGGCGGACTCGCCTCACATCCACGGTAACCACGTTTACCTGCTGGCCAGGCGGGACGAGACCGGCCATCTTGAAGTCAGGGAAAATGTCTTTTTCATAGACACCTTCACCGACGAGGTGTCACAGTGCATGGACTGGCTTCTCCCCTTCATCCGGCCGCCGGACATCCCCGGGGACCCGTCAAAGCCCCTGCGGGAGTTGCTCAAGATGGAGTTTTCGCTCACCCTGGGCGGCGTCAGCCAGTCCCCCCTGGCATTCCCCATGCACGGCCACAATGAGCAGTCCCAGAGCGCCGCCGGCGGCAACTATCCCCAGGGACTGGTCACCGGGTGGGAGATCACCGGAGACCTGGATGGTGTGCCCTTCCCACACGCGGACCCCGATGAAAAGGGCGGGCCGCCGGAATTACACTGAGGAGCATCACTGCTGTCCAAATTAAAAAATAGGGATGGGGCATTGTGCCTGGAATATGTTTGCTTGTTGTCTCAATATCCTGCTCTGGATACCAGTCTTCGTTTACCCTGAGTGAAATCGAAGGGCTGGTATGACAATATGTATGTGAGTTTAAGAAACAAGGTCTGCCGCTAAACGATGCTGTCTAAATTAAACGTAATCGAAAAATTTATTTTGGACAAGAGTGGAGGAGCGTAGAAGATGTTACCGATACTGCCACTGAGGCCGTTAGCCCGTGAAGAGTTACCCATATTTAACAAGCATGTCTGCCCGCCTACCTTCGGCGGAGGCCCTTTAGACCCGGTCACCCCGACGCGCCGCATCGCCCGGAACCTGGCCGTAAACTTAGACCTGGAGGTGCCCGGGCACGACAAGGTGCGCATGTGGATACTGGAAGACCCCGATGATGATACCGACCAGCGCCGCGCCTTCCCCTCCAAGACCATCAGGACCGTCGAGGGGGACATCGTCCACGCCCGGGTCGGCGCCCAGATAAACACTCATACCATCCACTGGCATGGCATCGAGCCTAGCTCCCTGAATGACGGTGTGGGCAAGCATTCCTTCGAGATATCGGGCAACTTCACCTACCAGTTCGCCACCAACCAGGCGGGCACGTTCCTCTACCATTGTCACAAGAACACCGCGCTGCACTTCGAAATGGGTCTGTACGGGGCCTTCATCGTCGACCCCCCCAAGCCGGATACCCCGGAATCCCGCGATGTGCCAGGCCCGCCCTACCCGCCGGGAGGCCCCGGTTACACACGCGCCTTCAATCCCCCCCACCACCTGGTACGCTATGATATCGAGGCGCTCTGGGTCCCTGACGATATCGACACGCGCTGGCACGAGTTGAACCATGACGCCTTCATGCAGAAATGTGACCGGGATGACCCCATAGCCTCGAGAAACTTTACCACTGATGGCATCCTGCATGATTTCCGGCCGGACATTTTTGTAATCAGCGGGGAGGCGCGCCGCATTGACGATGACACCCCCTTTGAGCGGGCGGCGATCAACTGCAAGGTCGGCCAGACGGTGCTGGTCCGGTTCATCGATGCCACCTACACCATCAACGAGATAAGGTTCGGCCTGCCGCTGGAGTTCATCGCCGAAGACGGCTATGCCCTGGGGGTGCCTCCCTTTGGCCAGTACTCGCGTCCCATCAACCGCCCCGCCAACTTCCCCTTCCGTATCACCGCCGCCATGCGTGGCGACTGCTTGATAAGGCCGACAGAGCGGGGGCAGTTCCCCTGCACTATCGACTTTTTCCACTGGATAACCGGCAAGAGGCTGTACCGTGCCCGCACCTTTATCAACGTAACCTAAGTTTAGAAAGCCGCATACTGTCATCCTGAGCAACCCTGAGCGAAGCGAAGGGGCAGCGAAGGATCTCGGCCGGTGGGGGTGGTCTCGCGCTCCGTGTTCCCCCCCCAAGTGATGTACTGTGAGTGCAATCCTCCAGCACTGGGGGGCTAAGCGCCCGGATGTCCTTTCAGTGCCTGCCTGGCCCGCAGGGACATAGCAGTGGCGAAGAACATCAGCCCGGCGCCGATCCAGAGCATGATGGCGTAGTTGGCCACCATGTCGAACAGAAGCCCCCCTATCAACATCCCCATGAAGCCGCCTATGTGGTGGAGCGAAAAAGCAAGGCCGAGGCGCAGCCCCACCCCCTGCCGCTGGAACAGGCCATAGATGAGCGCGTTGGTCGGCGGGTCGGTGGCGAACAGGGGAAACGCCGAGACCACCACTGCCGTCATGAAGGCGGCCGGGCTGAGCGCACCCACGGTCAGCAGCAGGACAAACCCCAGCCCCCTCAGCGCATATACTATTGCCAGCACAATGGTCCGGGAATAGCGGTCCGCCAGCACCCCGCACAGTAAAGTGCCCGCTCCGGCCACAATGCCGGATACCGCCACGGCCGTAGCCCCTAGCGCCGGCGTGAAGCCATATGCTGTGGCCACTACCGCCAGTTGTCCCATAAAGAAGATGGCGGTAAACCCGCAGGTGAAATAGGCCAGGGACAGGTAACGAAACGGTGGCAAGCGAAAGGCACGGGCGGCGTCCTGCCACAGTTGGCCCAGAAAACCGGACCATTCCCTGGTTCCGGGCTGCGAATCGGGGCGGTGTCGTTCCCTCAGACCGAAAAAGGCCAGGGGAACGGTGGCCAGGAAAAGCACCCCCAGGCCAATAAAGGCCTGCCGCCATCCCCAGTTATTTATCGCCCAGAACGAAAGGGGGGCGATTACGAACACGCTTATGGGCAGAAAACCGGAGATAGCGGCGAAGACCTTCGCCCGGTGTCGTTCGCCGAACCAGGGAGCGATCAGGACGTTGAGGGATATCGGGCCGCTGCCGGCAGCCGCCGGTGCGTAAATAACCCCCAGGAGAAGCACCATCTGCCATAGCTGCGTTATCTGCGAGGTGGCGGCGAAGGCAAAGCCGGCCACTGCCAGGGATATTATGATAACGGCGCGCGGCCCGTAAAAATCGATGAGCCGGCCTATCACCGGCTGGAGCAAGCCCCACCCCAGCACCAGGACGGCAAAGGGTAGCACCGCCGAAGTCCGTGTCCACCCCATCTCCGCCGATACCGGCTCGATGAAGACGCTGTAAGACATCCGGGGGCCGACGGCGGCCACTATTATCGCAATGCCAAGTGCCAGCACCAGCCATCGGGCATAGGACTTCTCGCTTCGGGCCGGCCAGCTTGCCTGGCTGTGGAGCTTAACTTCTGTGTCTATGTTGACCTTTCCTGGGACCCGGCAAGCCGACATCCAGAGGATGCCCGGTCATTTTGTCCTGTGATTGTATCATTTATCGAACGGTAACGGGAAATAGGCCATTGCCATCTCCGCGCGGACGAGTCAACCGGACTGGCCTGAAATATTGTTACCAGAATTTTACTTTCTTTACCGGTAATTTAACTCCGCAAGGTTATATTAGTACTAAGGGAGGAACTACCCCCCGTACTAAAGTCATAGAAACCGGGTAGTTTCCAGAGGTCCAACCTCATGCGTACCACAATGATATTTCACATGACAAGGGTCCTGATAGCGGCGGTCATTGTGGCGGCAACCGCCGCGGTGCCTGTCAGCGCTACCGCCCTGGCCCACTCCCCGCAGAACGCAGTCATCAGCTTCACGGATAGTAACGGCATGACCGCGGCCAATGGTGCTCTGCAGAATAGTATAGGCGACTTCAAGGACAAAGACAAGGACGAAGATGATGATGACGACGATGACGAGGATGAAGGCAAGGGCAAAGCCAAAGCTGCCGAAGACAAAGATAATGACCAGGATAAGGACGACAAGGATAAAGGTCTGGCCCACATCGTGGCCGGGTTACAGAAGACCGTTGACGGACTGATAGGCGGGATTGGCGCCCTGGAACAGGCGCTGGCCGGTCTGTCTGACAGGTTAGGGGCGCTTGAGGCGCAGCTTTCCCAACTGGCTGGCGGCGGGGGGGCGCTGGATGGACTGGTCACCCAGCTCGCCGGGGCGGTAAGTTCCCTGCAAGACGCCCTGGCCCAGCTGGCCGGCAGGGTGGGCGGCATTGAGGATACGCTGGCGCAGTTGCTCAACAGGACCAGCGCCCTTGAGGGCGCAGTTGCCGATCACGGCAGCCGGATCCAGGCCCTGGAGGGTTTCGGCCCCCAGCCTGCCGGAGATACTTTCGGCCTGCAGCAGCAAATAGCTGACCTGGCCAGCAGGATCGCAGCCCTTGAAGACACGATAGCCCAGCCCGGGGAAGACGTCGCCGGGTTGATGAATGCCCTCGCCGAGCAGGGCGGCGCCATCGCCGCATTACAGGCACTGCTGGCAGAGTACGAGAGCAGGATAGCGATTATCGAGGGCATGATCGGCCAGCCGGGCAGCGATGTGACCGAGCTGCAAAATCTGCTCGCCGAATACGGGGACAGGATAGCTGTCATTGAAGGTCTGCTATCCCAGCCAAACAGCGACATAACCGACCTGCAGGCCCTGCTGGCTGAATACGAGAACAGGATCGCCATCATCGAGGGCTTGTTAGCCCAGCCAAACAGTGACATAACTGCACTGCAGGACCTGCTGGCCGAGTACGAGGCCAGGCTGGCAGAAATCGAGGGCATGATAGGGCAGCCCGGTGATAATGTTTCCGCCCTTATAGCGGAATATAGCGCCCGGCTCACCGCACTGGAGGAAACCCTGCCCGGCGATAATGCCTCTGACCTGTCCGCGTTTCAGTCCCAGATGGCGGAGTATTCCGCCCGGATCGCAGTCCTGGAGGGGCTGGTAGCCCAGCACAGCGGCAATTTGACGACGCTACAGGGCGCTCTGTCCCAGCAGGGAAACGTTCTCGCCCTGTTGCAGGACTCGGCAGCGCAGCATAGCAGCAGGATATCCAGCCTTGAGGTCTCCTTGAGCCAGCATTCCAGCCAGCTTAACGCCCTTGCCGCCACAGTAGCACAGCAGGCGGGCACCATAAGCGCCCTGCAGGACCGGGTCAGCGACCTTGAGGCCGCCCTCGGCGCCGATAACATCACCCCTCCGCCGCCGAATAGTCTCATCCTCTGGCTGCCGATGAACGAAGGCTCAGGCAATACAGTGGCTGACCAGAGTGGCAACGGCCGGAACGGGACTATTTACGGCGCCACCTGGGTGACTGTGCCCGGCGGCTATGCCCTCAGCTTTGACGGCATCGATGATTATGTCACCGCCGGCAGTGTCGCCTCTTCCCTGACCAACCAGATGACGGTGGAGATGTGGGTCTATACCACCGCTACCGTTAAGTCCGCTTTCTGGATGGGCGCCTTCGACCCGTCAGGGGTAGGCTATGATTGGGGCCTGTACAATCCGATGACGGACAAGCCGATGTTCTATGTCAGGAACGGCTATGACAGTAACACGATTGCGAACACGAACATGGCCATCGGCAGATGGTACCACCTCACCGGGACATATGACTCCAACCAGTTGCTCCTCTATGTCAATGGCCTGCAGGAAGGCGCGCCGGGTATCCAGACGGGCAACATCAAGAACTCAGGCTACAATGTGGTTATCGGCAAATGGAACAATCGCCTGATAAAGGCTGTAGTCGGCGAAGTCCGGATCCATAACCGCGCCCTGTCCGCCCAGGAGGTTCAGCAGGACTACCTGTCCTCCAAGAGCAAGTATGGGCTTTAGAAACGGGACGCCGGGCCGGTTCGATTTATTGATGAGGCGGGCGTTGACCCGATGTCCAGGCGCGTCAGGCCTCGTTGTAGTGAAGCGTGCGCAATGGTATGCTCTGGCAGTATCAGGCCGCTAAGCAGCGGGCTTGACTTCAGCTTCCAGCGCAGAGCTTTTGACCGGAAGCGCCCCCCTGGCGATGACGCTGTTTATCAGCAGGCCGGAGAAGGAAAGCGCCAGGCTGAACATCCCCCAGCTCAGCACGGTGGCGCGCAGTCCGGCCAGGTCGGCCACCAGGCCAAAGGCGAACCCCGCCACCACCACCCCCACGTGGAAGGCGGTGACGTAGAAGCCGAAGGCCTCCCCCCGCCGCCCCGGGCTGGCCAGGTCCCCCACCAGCGCCCCCAGCGCCGAGCCTTTGAACCCGTCCCCCGCACCGGCCAGGGCCACGGCTACGAACAGCAGCCAGTAGCTCCCGGCAAAATAGTACATGATGATGCCCGTTGTGGCCACGAAGGCCCCGGACACAGCCGGCCATTTCCGGCCCAGCCTGTCGCTGATCACACCGCTGGGCAGGGTGAACAATGCCAGGAGCACCCCGTGAATAAACAGCAAGCCGCCCACCATCTCCTGGGAAATGCTGAACGCGGCCACGGCATAAAGAGGCAGTATGGCATGATTGAAGCCGGAGCAGAAACCGCTTCTCGACCTGAGAGTGCAGGTTGACAGGAAAGAGACGAAAGCCCCTTCTTTTATCAGTCGCGCCTCCACCGCCTTGCCTGGCAAGCTCCGTTTTGGCTCCACGGCCAATACGGCGGCTCTCTCTTCAAAGAAGAACATGCTCAACAGCCCGGCCACGACCGCAATGACCGCCCATAGTTGAAATACTGCCAGGAAACCGTAAGACGAGGCGACGTAGCCGCCCAGCAGCGGTCCCAGCCCGATGCCCATGAATAGCATCAGGTTGAATATGCCCATCGCCTTGCCCCGGTGCTGCGGGGGGGTCAGGTCCGTTAGCTGGGCCAGCAGCGGTGACCAGACGCAGCCGATGGACAGACCGGCGGCAATCTGGAGGATGAAGAAATGGAGGGGCTGGGTCACAAACGTGTACAGGGCGGCGGCTACGGCCACGCCAATGAATCCAACCACCACCAGCAATTTTCGCCCCACCCTGTCCGAGAGTCGCCCGGCCAGCACCGGCACTGTCAACTGGGCGGCAGCATACGCGGAGATGATCACACCGATGAAGAAGAAACTGGCCCCCAGCGATTCGGCGTAGAGGGACAGCACCGGCAGTATTACCCCGTAGCCCATGTAGCCCAGGAACACCAGCGCAAATATGGGGGCCCTTTTATCCATAGCCCATCCTCTGCCCGCCGCGCCTGTATTCATCGCAGTGCCTCGAAGGCGGTTGCTATCTCCAGGGCGTCTCCCCGGCAACGGCTGTTCATATCTACTCCCTTTCCCGGGCCAACATCCGATAGGGTCATATTAACTCAAATGACTGTCTCTTGACAAGGAGTAACCCCTCAAGGGAAAATGTGGACAGAAGAGAACAGAAAGGCCGGGGCCATAGCAAAAGCACGATTGGAATGAATAAAATCCAGATAGCGGGAGGAAAGAGTGTTCAATCCGGCATACATCGGCATAGTCATTATCGGTCTTTTTCACGGTTTTGAGCCGGGTCACGGCTGGCCGGTAGCCGTGCTGTATTCCCTGAAAAAGAGGAATGCCATCGCCAGCGCGGCGCTCAGCTCTTCCATAATTGGATTGGGGCACCTGGTATCATCGGTAGCCGTTGTTGTCGCCTATGTCCTGCTGCAAAGATGGCTCGATTTTGACGCCCCCTGGATAAAGTATGTTGCCGCCGCCCTGGTCCTGGCACTGGCTTTCAAGCTGTTCCGGGAAAAGGCGGACGATGAGGAAAGGCAACATGGCCACAACCACGCCGGCCAGCCAAAGATAGCGCATGAACACGAACACGAACATCCGGGACAGGGCAAACATACCCACAAGCACAAGCACAGGGCGGCAGTTGCTTTGAGCTTGCTGGGACTGGCTTCATTTGCCTTCGTGCTCGGCTTTGCCCATGAGGAGGAGATCGCCCTGCTCGCCCTGGTGGCCGGCGGCCTCAATGCCTGGGTGCTTATGGTGGCTTACGGCTTTTCGGTGTTGCTGGGCCTCATCGTGGCCACCGTCGCCGGCGTCAAGGTCTATGCCAGGTTCCAGGGCAGGCTGTCACGCTATGAAAAGTTCATACCGAAGATCGGCGCCGGGGTTCTCGTGGCAATGGCGGCCGCCATCGTCTTCTGGTAGCAGTCCGGTCAGCGAACGGGGACTTATCATTTCACAAATAGTAAAAGCAAACACCGTGTCTGTCATACCGGCGAAAATCGGTATCCAGACGTGCATTGTCGTGTTACCCCGAAAATAGATGCCGTGAATTGTCACCCTGAGCCGCAGCCCTGGTTCCACTGAGTCACCACGAAGTGAGCGAAGCGAAGGGGCAGCGAAGGGTCTGGGGAGGGGAAGTATCTGTCTTCCACCCACCCCCGAGATTCTTCAGTCGCTACGCTCCCTCAACATGGCATTTTCATACTTCGTGGTGCTACCTGACAAGCCAGAATGAGAAATTACTTCACTCTTCTTTAGCAGCTACCACCCCGGTCACCTCAGGGCGGATTGGAGGTTGTCTCCACCCCGTCCCGGTGGGGCCTGCGCGACCCGGACAACATGAAGTAAGTAGACAGGATAGAGCCGATGACCCCCGCCGTTGCCCCCATCTGAAAGGCCGAGCCTACGCCGAAGTGGTCGGTAAAGTAACCGTAGGCCATTGGCCCGAATATCATGCCTGCGCTGAAAGAACTCTCCATCAGCCCCATGACCGCCCCCATAGCCGAGCGGTCCCGTCCCGCATCCACGCTCATTGCCACCATCGAGATCCTGGCGGCGGCGCTCAACACGGCTATGGGCAGCAGTATCGCCAGCATCGTCGTTCCACTGCGCGCAGTGGGCAGCAGGTAGAGGAGACCGGCCGCGATCGTCCCGCATATCGCCATCAGCGCGGTCCGGTTTACCCGGTCAGCCATGCGTCCCATCAGTCCCTGTGAGAACCCGCCGGTAAGCATGTAAATGGTCAGCAGCAGGCCCACATCGGCCTCGCTCATCTGCATTACAGGCACTGCGAAAATGGGCAGAAAGGCGATGATGCCCTGTCTCCAGAAGCCGCGGGAACTGTGGTAGATGGACATGGCCTTTATCCGGCTGTCCCGTAGCAGGCTCAGGACCGGGGGCCGTGATTTCGCGGAGCGGTGGGAAGGCGGCACGGATGGCACGAACACCACGAACATCAACAAGGCGATGGTGCTGAGACCGGCCATGGCGTAGAACGCTGCCTCCAGGTAGAAGACGCTGGTCAGGAAACCGCCCAGAAACGGCCCGAAGCCGGTACCCAGGAAGCTGGACATCTGGAAGATGCTCATGTGGGTGCCCTCTTTCCCCTTGGGGGCGAAGTCGCCCACGTAAGCCATCACCACCGGGTTGACCATGGTCGAGGCCAGTCCCTGGAGAAGACGGACGATGGTCAGCGGCTGTATGCCCACAGGCAGGGTGTACATCAGGGAGATGACGGCATAGGCGGCGAGTCCCCAGACAACGAACTTCTTCCGGTCCCGGACGTCGGAGAGGCGGCCCATCAGGGGCATGAATACTACCCGGGACAGGGCGAAGGCGGAGAACATGATGCCCATCCACAGCGCGGACGCCCCCGTCCTCTCGGCGAAGACGTGCATCAGCGGGGCCACTATGCCTACGCCCAGTTGGGCGCAAAAGAGGACGGCGAACAGGGACAGGAAGGTCTTTCTAGGCATGCCGGTGTCTCCGGTCACCGGGGCTATATATAGCTTTGGTTGGAAGCTCGGAAGCGGCGCAGCAGGTCTTCACCGGAGTTTCAGCACCGCCTCCTGCTGCTGGAACAGCTCCTTGATGCCCTTCTCTGCCAGGGTGAGCAGCCCGTCCATTGTCACCCTGGTAAAGGGCTTTCCTTCGGCGGCGCCCTGTACTTCAACCAGGTCTCCCTTGCTGGTCATGACCACGTTGAAGTCAACTGCGGCCGCGAAATCTTCGTCATAGCACAGGTCCAGCAGCATCTGGCCGTGGACCACGCCGGCGCTCACCGCGGCTACGGCGCTTTTCAAGGGGATGGAGGATATTATTCCCATATTGGACAAGTTGCGGAAGGCCTGCTGGAGCGCTACGTAAGCGCCGGTTATCGATGCTGTCCTGGTGCCTCCGTCAGCCTGGAGCACATCGCAGTCCAGGACAATGGTCCTCTCGCCCAGGGCGTTCAGGTCGGTCACCGCCCGCAACGACCGGCCGATGAACCGCTGGATCTCCTGGTTGCGCCCGGCTACCCGCCCCGTGGCCGATTCGCGCTGGGTGCGGGTAAGCGTGGAACGAGGCAGCATGGCGTACTCTGCGGTCACCCAGCCGCCGCCGCTGCCTCTTAGAAAGGGCGGCACCCTGTCTTCAACGCTGGCGGAACATATTACCCGGGTCTTGCCCATCTCGATGAGCACCGACCCTTCGGCGAAACTCTGAAATCCGGGGGTTATGCGCACCGGGCGCAGCTCATCGTAGGCGCGCCCATCTATCCTCTTCATCAATACTTCCCTTTCTGTACGTTTGAGTATAGCACCGATGTCGTTGACTTCACAAATTTGATTAACAGCTCAAGCCTTTTGTCGGTTATGGTTCACAAGGTTATCAAATATAGACTAATTATAGTTTTTCAATGGTAGAGATAGGTCACCACCTGGAATGAACTGCTCATTTGCCTTCCTCTGAGAACAATCTGTCCCCCCTTTAGAGCCTGTCCCATAAACCGATGGGCCTTATCAATTCGGTCCTATTTTCATAATATGGCTTGATCTGTGCGTTCATGTAGACATATTAGTCATGAAATTCTGTCTTACTTATGTTTTTAATCATGCTGAAACTTTGTGGGACAGGCTCTCAAAGCCCCTCCAGGTACTCCTTGAGCCAGCCCAGCGCCGCCCGGGCCGCCCCCTGCTTGTTTTCCTCACGGTCTCCCCGGAAGACGTGCCGCCTGCTGCTGGCGCCCCCCTGGTGAGCCAGACCCAGGTAGAAAAGCCCCACCGGTTTGTCCGCCGTACCCCCTCCCGGCCCGGCCACCCCCGTATCCGAAATGCAAATATCCGCATCCAAAGCCCGCCTTCCCCCCGCCGCCATCGCCTCGGCCACCTGGGCGCTCACCGCGCCGTAGCGCCGGATGGTCTCCCCGGCCACTCCCAGCAGCCTGACCTTGGCCTCGTTGCTGTAGGCCGTCACCGAACCCTTGAAATAGTCAGAGCTGCCGGGGACGTTGGTTATCAGGTGGGAGATAAGCCCGCCGGTGGCCGATTCGGCAGTAGCCAGGCTCAGTTTATGCCGCCGGAGCAATTCGCCGATCTCCCATTCCAGTCCAGCATATCCGGCCATCTAAATGAACCCTTTCATGCCGGGGAGATTTGTCGGATATGGCGCGATGGCCGATGGCATCACATCCATCTCAGGATGTTGGCCTTGATAAACTCGAAGTTGTCCCGCACCCGGTCGGCGCCAAACACTACGTCCATGTGGCCGGGGAGGAGGTATTCAATGTTCAGATTGGAAAGCGCTTCTATCGATTCGGTCAGATCCCTGGCGCTGCCGCCGGGCAGGTCCACCCTGCCTGTATTGCCCTGGAAGAGGACGTCACCGCAGGCCAGGAATCCCTTCTCCGGCTCATAGAAACAGACGCTGTCCAGGGAATGGCCCGGGGCGGGGATGAGCCGGACCTCGCCGTTTTCCAGCTTTATGCTATCGCCATCGATGACTATATCTGCATCAAAATGTACCGGCTCAAGGCCGAAAAACCGGGCCGCCTCGTCGTTACTGGTGCTGAAATGCTGTTTCTGGTTGCGGTGAAAGGCTATCTTCGCCCCGGAGACCTCCTTGAAGGTCTGGTCGCCCCAGGAGTGGTCGCCGTGGAGGTGGGTATTGACGATAAGGCCTATGCCTGCAGGGTCGATGCCGTCCCGCCGCATGTCCTCCACCTTGTCAGCGACTGTCTCCGGCGAGCCGGGGTCGATGATTATGCCGGGGCTGCTTGTCAGGACATAGGTATTGCTGTCCAGCATACCCCTTTCCGGGTAAAAATATAGATTGTCGGTCAGCTTCATTTCTTCTCCGGCCTCTTAGCTTTACATTCGGTTTCATTATATAATATCGGAACGCTGTGTTAAAATGAGGGAGGTTCACATGGGGACAATAGCCGCGATAACCGGGGCCATCGGCGGGCTGTGCGCCGCTATTGGCATAATCACCATAATGGAGGTCATCCCGCCAATTGCGCCCCAGCTTGTCTGGTCATTCTGGTTCGGCCTGGCGGTGATATTGCTGCTGGGGACCATCGCCATGGCCATAGGGCGCGGTGGATACGATTAGCCACATGGCCGGGGGCAAAATTGGCGGACGCTTCAGCTAAACATGATATCGCGCTGCGGGCGCACCACATCTGCTGCCTGCGCTTTCTCCGGGGCGCTGATGAGGAGCGGGGCGAAGGCTACGTGCAGACCCGGGAACGCCTGAAGGCCGTGCTTTGTTCAGATGCGGAGATCGCGGTCAGAGAAGGGGTGGACGAGCTTTGCCTTCAGTGCAAGCACTGCGTGGAAGGCCGCTGCCAGAGCACCCGCGGCGACGAGACCGGCGTCAGGAAGTGGGACGCCATTTTGCTCAAAGAGCTTGGCGTTCCCCAGGGCGCCAGGATGACCGCCCGCCGGTGGCAGGAGCTTATCGAGGCGAAGGCCCCGTTCAAACTGTGCCAGCGCTGCCAGTGGCGGCATAACTGTGACGTCTGGCAGAACGGGACGTCAAAGAACGAGGACGCCGGTGCCGCCTGAAAGGGCAATGATTTCCGTGCGCGTCCAGCCCGGCGCCCGCCGGAACGAAATCGCCCTCGCCGATGGCCTCGTCCGGGTGAAAATTGCCGCCCCGCCGGTAAAAGGCCAGGCCAACCGGGAGCTGGTGGCCTATCTCAGCCAGGTGCTCCAGGTTGGCCGTGATGCCGTCACTATCGTCAGTGGCCGGACAAGCCGCAGCAAGGTGGTAGCCGTTGACGGCCTGGACCAGGCGGAGGTGCTTAAGCGGCTTTCCTCCGCCGGATGAGGTAGTAGGCCAGCCCGCCGATGACTATCCACACCGGACTGAAGACGCCGGCCCAGATGAGCACGTTGGCCAGCCCCCGTCCCAGCGAGACCATCCCGTTCCAGGCGTCGCCTACTATCGCGCCGGCGTCCCAGGCGGCCATGACGATGATGTACTCGCTCCTGGTCTCGGTGTCGGTGTTGCCGCGGTCATCGGTCACTTTCAGAATGACGGTGTAGCTCCCTTCGTTCCGGTATGTGTGGGCCGGGGCAGCGCCCGTGCCGGTAGCGCCATCGCCGAAGTCCCACTCAAAGCTGTATGGGGCAAAACCGCCGGCAACCTGCCCGAAGAACTGTATCGCCTGTCCTTCCTTGACCCTGGTCTGGTCGGCAGTGAGCTTGACATCAAGCATGGACTGCTCCAGGCGAACCTGGATCAGGGAGGTCTCGGTAGTGCGCTCCAGGAGCTGCAGGCGGCCCTTTATTTGCTCTATCTCGCCGCGAACGCGTGATAGCTCCCGCTGCACTTCAAGGACCTCGCCCACCTTCTCCGCCCTGGTTATCAGGACGAGCAGTTGCTCCTCGGTGGCCTCCAGGTTGCGCAGCTTGGCGCTCAGGTCGGTATACTCCTCGGTGACATCCTGGCTGGAAGTGGTCTCGGTGAGCACCTCGACGGCCAGCCCTCGCAGCGCCGCCAGGATATCGCTGAAGGCGGCGGCAGGGACACGGATGGAGATATTGCCGATAAGCCGGTCTCCCTCACGCCAGCGCCTGGAGTTGACCACGTGCCCGCCGGCGTCTTCAGCCAGGCCGGCGATGTTATTGATGGCCTCAGGGACATCATCCACCACCAGGGCCACGTCCGCGGTGCGCACGATCATGCGGTCAAATGCAGGCAACCCCGCATCCACACCGCCGGCGAAGCCGCCGCCCAGGTCCTTGTCCGGAGCCACCATTACCGGCGGCATGGGCGCCGGGGCGGGTGCAGGCCTGGGCGCAGGGGGTACCTGCGGGACCACAAAACCAGGCTCAGAGGTCACCGGCCCGGGTGCCTTGGATTCTCCCCCTGAGGCACAGGCGGCCAGCACCGGAAGCAATATTATGGCCAGTACCATTAGCAATAACCGCTTCTTCATCGCATCCTCCTCAAGGGCTATCAAAAGGCATTTCCCTTAATAGCCTCTAATAAATTATAGTGGGCAGGGACGAAAAAAGTTCACGGGCATCGTCCTCTTCTGTCCCGCGAAGTGAAGGCCTGCGCCGGAATGACAGGAGAAGTATAATTTCGTCATACCAGCGAAGGCTGGTATCCAGAGGTGACAGTGGATGCCCCCTTCCACCGGCATGACAAGAGACAACATCATACCGGCGACTGACGGTAGTGCAACCCACCGGGACGGTCAGCGAAGCGAACAGGGAAGGGCGGGGAAACCCTCGTTACCTCCCCGCCCCATTCGCTCCGCTCCTTCCAGCATGACATCAGTAGATTCCGGATCACTTCGTGGCTCGCCTCGGCGTGACTCGGACTTCGGCGAGCTCAGTCGAGCCGCGGAACCGCCACCGGCCCTCGCCACATCTCGTGGCGACTCGATGGAGCCAGGTGGTGACTCAGTTCACTCTGACGTATCGGAACGAGTCGGAACGAATGGGACCAGGGTGAATCCCCTTTACAAAAGGGGGAGACTCTTCGGGTCTTTTTCGTACTTTATTAGTACTTGGAGGCTATCTCCTCCATCTTTCCGGTGACGGTGAAGACCACCCGCTCACAGATGTTGGTGGCGCGGTCGGCGCTCCGCTCCAGGTTGTGGGCCACCCAGGAGAGCCGGGTAGCCCTGGTTATGGTCTTGGGGTCTTCCAGCATGTAGGTGAGCAACACCCGGAAAACCTGGTTATAAAGGTTGTCCACCTCGTCATCTTCCAGGCATATCTTCCTGGCGGTCTCGGCGTCATGCCTGATGAAGGCATCCACGGCGCGGTGGAGCATGTCACAGGCCTTCTCGGCCATGAGGGGTATCGTGGTCAGCGGTTTCAGCGGCGGCTCATCACCTATCATTATTACGATCTTGGCGATGCCCTCGGCGTGGTCGGCTATCCTTTCCAGCTCGGTAATGATGTACAGTACGCTGATGATAGTGCGCAGGTCGCTGGCCATCGGCTGCTGGGTCGCGATGATCTGGATGCACTTCTGTTCGATATCGAACCGCTTCTGGTTTATCTTTATATCGTCTGCCACGATCTTGTGCGCCAGGTCGAGGTCTCTGTTCTTCAGCGCCTCGATGGAACTCATGATAGCGGACTCGACCATGCCGCTCATGGCCAGGACATCGTCCTGTATTTCCTTGAGTTTCTGGTGAAAGCCTCTCCTTATTTCCATGCAAACCTCCTAGCCAAACCGGCCGGTGATGTAGTCCTCAGTGCGGCTGTCCTTTGGGGTGGTGAATACCTGGGAAGTAGGCCCGTACTCCACCAGCACCCCAGCCCTGTCCTCGGCCATCATCAAAAAGGCAGTCATGTCTGACACCCGCGCCGCCTGCTGCATATTATGGGTCACGATAACTATTGTATAGTCCTGCACCAGCGATCTCATCAGGTCCTCTATTTTGAGTGTGGCCACCGGGTCAAGGGCGCTGCACGGCTCGTCCATGAGAATGACCTCCGGCTCAAGGGCCAGCGCCCTGGCGATGCACAAACGCTGCTGCTGGCCTCCGGAGAGCTGCATGGCGCTCTTGCGCAACTGGTCTTTCACCTCGTCCCAGAGGGCCGCCCGCACCAGTGCCCTTTCCACTATCTCATCCAGGTTGCCGGCGAATCCGTTCACCCGCGGCCCGAAAGCCACATTGTCATATACCGATTTGGGGAAGGGGTTGGGTTTCTGGAAGACCATGCCGATGCGGTAGCGTATCTCCGAGGGGTCCACGCCGGGGGCATAGATGTTGGCGCCGTCAAAAAGCACTTCCCCTTCCACCCGTGAGCCTAAAATCAGCTCGTTCATGCGGTTGAAGCAGCGGAGCAAAGAGCTTTTGCCGCACCCGGACGGCCCGATAATGGCCATGATCTGGTTCCTGGGTACCGCCACCGAAATATCCCGCAGGGCCTGAAAATGCCCGTACCACAGTCCCAGTTTCTTTGTCTCCAGTGAAGGGATGCCGTTTAACATAACTTGCTATTCCTCGACGCTCTTCTGGTAGTGGTTTCTCAGGAAAATAGCTATGGCGTTCATGGTCAGGAGCACTACAAGGAGTACGATGATCCCGGCGGCAGCCAGGCCCTGAAAATTCTCCTGGGGACGGGAGACCCAGTCAAATATCTGTATGGGCAGGACGGTAAAGCGGTCAAGCGGGCTGACAGGAAGGAAGGTCATGTAGACCAGGGCGCTGATGGCGATCAGGGGGGCCGCTTCACCTATGGCCCGGGACATGGACAGGATGGTCCCGGTGAGAATCCCCGGCAGCGCCCCGGGCAGGACGATGTGGCGTACCACCTGCCACCGGGTAGCTCCCAGGGCGTAAGCCCCCCGGTGATGAGCCTCCGGAACGCTCCGGATGGCCTCCTGGGCAGAGATAATGACCACCGGCAGGGACATCAGCGTCATGGTCAATGCGCCCGCCAGTATGCTCCTCCCCATGGCCAGGAACTGGACGAAAAGGCCCAGGCCGAGGAGACCGTAGACAATGGAGGGTACGCCGGCGAGGTTGCTGATATTCGTCTGGATGAACCGCCGCAGGCGGCTGTCAGCAGCGTATTCTTCCAGGTAGATAGCGGTCCCCACGCCGATGGGAAAAGAGAACAGTCCGGTCAGTGCCATTATCCAGATGGTGCCGGCAAGGGCGGCCAGTATCCCCGCTGACTCCGGTCTGCGGGAAGGATAGCTGGTGATGAACTGCCAGTCCAGCCAGCCGATGCCATCTATCAGCACATCCGCCAGGAGAACGATAAGCACCAGGATGCCGCTGAGGATGGCCAGAAAGAAGAGGCTGCCTGCCAGGCCGCCTTTCAACCGTCTCACCATCAAGCGCCGGTGGAAACTCGTGTCTCTCGCCATTCGCTTAATATCTCTTCCGGTAACGTCTCACAAACCAGTGGCTGAACAGGTTCATAACCAGGGTCATGAAGAAAAGCAGCAGCCCTACGGCGAAAATAGTATGATACTCCACCGTCCCCTGGGGAGTCTCGCCGAGACTTATCTGCGCGATATAGGCGGTCATGGTCTGTATGCTCTCCAACGGGTTCAGGGTCAGCTTCGGCGTCGATCCGGCGGCGATGGTCACGATCATGGTCTCGCCGATGGCCCGTGACAATGCCAGGATGCACGCCGCCACTATCCCGGAGACCGCAGCCGGCATCACCACCCGGATAGCCACCTCCAGCCGGGTGGCCCCCAGGCCATAAGCGGCATTGCGCAGGGAACGGGGCACGGCCATCATGGCGTCCTCGCTCAGCGATGATACCATCGGGATTATCATCACCCCCATGACCAGCCCCGCGCTCAGCGCATTGAATACTACCATGTCGGGAAAGATATTTCTCAGGAGCGGCGTCACGAAAGTTAGGGCAAAAAAGCCGTAGACCACCGTAGGTATGCCCGCGAGGACTTCCAGGACAGGCTTCACGATCCGGCGCACCCTGCTCCGGGCGTACTCGCTGAGGTAGATGGCGCTGGCGAGGCCGATAGGCAGGGCCACTAATATGGCGATGCTGGCCGTGAGCAATGTGCCCGTCACCAGCGGCAGTACCCCGAAATGCTGGGGATGGAAAAGCGGCGTCCACTTTGTGCTGGTAAAGAACTCCAGGACGGAGACCTCTCTGAAGAATCCCGCCGCCTGTACTACGAGCATGATGACTATGCCGGCAGTGGTAAAGATGGATATCAGGGCGCATCCGAGGAGAAGCTTCTGTATAACTCTTTCCCCGAAGCGATTTCGTCTTCTCACCCGCCTCAGTGAAGGGAGGGCAGCATTGCCGGCGGCAGCGTTCAGGTGTCCAGGCAACATTCCACTTCAGTATAGCTCGTTTACTCGATTTTGGCCAGATTATCGGCGTATTGCTGGGAGGGCAGGGGCACATAGCCCACCTCGGCTACCAGCTCCGGCCCCTCGGTCATGTAGAAACGGACAAATTCCCTGGCTTCAGGGCGGGCCAGGGCGGCCCGGTTCACGTAGATGAAGACAGGCCGGGACAGAGGATAGACATCGTTGATAATGGTCTCCGTAGAGGGCAGCACCGGTCCATCGCCGGCGTCAACGGCTACCAGCTTCAGCTTGTTCCTGTTTTCAGTGTAGTAAGCATAGCCGAAGTAGCCCAGTGCGTTGGGGTCGCCGCTGATCCCCTGCACCAGAACGTTATCGTTCTCGCTGGCAGTGTAATCAGGCCGGCTGGCGCGCTCCTGGCCAACGACAACTTCGGTAAAGTAGTCGAACGTGCCCGAATCCGTGCCCGGCCCGTAGAGGTTCATCTGCTGGTCCGGCCACTCGGGCCGCACCTGGTTCCAGCGTTTTACCTCCGAACCCGGCTCCCATATCTTTTTGAGTTCGGCGGTGGTTATTGACGTGGCCCAGGTATTCCCGGGGTTTACCATCACGGCAATGCCATCGTAGGCCACCGGCATCTCGATAAACTCAACGCCGTTGTTCCGCGCCTGCGCCTTTTCCGATTCCTTTATAGGGCGAGAGGCGTCACTTATCTGGATTTCACCGGTTACGAAGCGCTTGAAGCCGCCGCCCGTACCGGAAATACCCACGTTGATGCGCACTCCGGGATGGTCAAGGCGGAACTCTTCCGCTACTGCTTCGGTGATGGGGAACACGGTGCTTGAGCCATCGATCTCTATAGTGCCGGATAGCCCATCTTTGGGCTGACCGCCGCAGCCTGCCTGGGCGACGACTGCCATGAACGCCAGCAGCGCCAGCGATAGTAGTGCCCTCTTGCTAGATTTCAACCAGAAACACTCCTCTATATTTCCTGAATAAGTCCCCTTGAGAATTGCATGCTATTTTCTGGGAACCATGTCCCGGAGGTCTGCTTAAGAGACGTCTGCAAGATTGCACGGGTTAATTCCCTGCCGTTCGAGGCATTAAAAAAGCCCCAGCCAAATTAGCTGAGGCCTATTGTAGTCGTGGATTCCCGAACGGGGCTTTTCTTTCATCTGTCGGTTGCATTGTACCACGTCCTTTGCCAGGCCTGTCAATACTCCGCTTGCTCGAATTTGCTTCGCCCGTCCAGGTGCGGCAAATCAATGCTAGCCTTTTACCGGTCTCAATGCCCTCAGCCCGTAAACTCAGGTACGGCGGGCGGTCAGCCTGCGGCAAGTTGGAGGGGACTTTTATCCGGGGCTAAGTCCAGGCGGGAAAGCGCCGCTAAACAGCTTGGGCCGCTCCTTGACAAAGACCGGCAAACCGTTGTACCATAGTGGCATACGGAAACCGCTTTCCGCATTGTAACAACAAAAGGGGTCATCCAGATGAAACGAGTCTATATCAACCCGGACGTCTGCCTCGGCTGCGGCCTCTGCGAGGTCTTTTGCAAGGTCAGCCATTCCCGGTCGAGAGACCTGGTCAAGGCGTTCAAAAAGGAAACGCCCCGGCCGGTGGCGCGTATCCGCGTGGAGAGAAGGGCGCCGGTATCCTTCGCCGTCCAGTGCCGCCACTGCGCCGAGCCTCTCTGCGTTTATTCCTGCCTCACCGGGGCGCTCAGGAAAGAGCCGAATGGCGTCGTCACCGTAGATGCGGAGCGGTGCATCGGCTGCTGGACGTGCATACTGGCCTGCCATGTCGGGGCGATACGCCAGGACAAGGAGCAGGGCAAGATCGCCAAGTGTGACCTCTGCCAGGGACTGGATATGCCCGCCTGCGTGGCCAACTGCCCCAACGAGTCCCTGGCCTTCGTGGAAGTCCAGGAGAGCGTTTCCGGCAACGGCAGCGGAGACGGGTTGGCACTGACCGTCAGGGAAGCCTGAACCCGCGGACCGACCGGAAAGAGGCAATGATCGCGATTATTGATTATGGCGCCGGAAACCTGCGCAGCGTGAGCAACGCCATCGCCCGGCTGGGATATCAGGCGGTGGTAACGGCCCGCCCCGAGGATGTGCTCGGTGCAAAGGCGGTGATACTGCCCGGGGTCGGCGCCGGCGGCGATACCATGTCCAGCCTGGAGCGGCTGGGATTGAGCAGCCCCATTCGCCAGGTCATCGCCGGGGGGCGTCCCTTCTTCGGGGTATGTATCGGCCTGCAGGTGCTGTTGAGTCATACCGAAGAGGGAGGTGGGCACAGGTGCCTGGGCGTCATACCGGGGAGGGTGAAGCGGCTGCCGCCGGGACTGAAGGTGCCGCACATGGGCTGGAACCAGGTGAAGCAGAAAGTGGCGCATCCTATATTCGAGGGCATACCCGATGAGGCCAATTTCTACTTCGTCCACAGCTACCATGTCGAGCCTGAAGACGCTTCGCTGGTAGCCGGCGAGACGGAATACGGCGTTCCTTTCGGCAGTGTCATCGCCAGGGGGAACCTGGTGGCCACCCAGTTCCACCCGGAGAAGAGCGGGGAGATGGGACTGAGGATGTATGATAACTTTTTACGTCTGGCCCTGCGCGGCTAGGGTGAGGAGAGAATGGACAAAAGCGTCAAATACCTTATCATAGGGAACTCGGCCGGGGGCATAGGCGCCGCCGAAGCCATCCGCCAGGTGGACAGCCAGGGCAGCCTTGCCATCGTCTCGGACGAGCCTTATCCCGCTTACTCGCGGCCCATGATATCGGACTACCTTGCCGGAAAATGCACCCTGGAGAAGATGCTCTTCCGCCCAGCCGGTTTCTATGAGAGCAACAACATCATCACCCTGTTTGACAGCCCGGTACAGCGCCTGGATGTCAGCGGGCGCATCGCCCAGCTTAGATCCGGAGAGCAAATTTCCTGGGAGAAGCTCCTGCTGGCTACCGGCGGCTCTCCCATAGTCCCCAGGATAAAGGGCAAGCGGTCCAAAGGCATCTTCACCTTTACCACGCTGGATGACGCCAGGAAGATAGACCAGTACCTTAAGAATAACCAGGTGTCCGAGGTCGTCGTCATCGGCGGCGGCCTCATCGGGGTAAGCGCCGCCGAGGCGCTGGTGAAGAGGGGCCTCAAGGTCACCATAGTCGAGATGAAAGACCGCATACTGAACGTGATGCTGGACAGCGAGGCGTCTGCCCTGGAGGCCGGGGCGCTGACCAGGGCCGGGGTGAATATCCGGACCGGCCGTACCGTTGAAGAAGTGAACAGCTATGCCGGAGAGACGGTGGCCAGCGTCACCCTGGACAACAGCGGCGTTATCCCGTGCGAGATGGTCATCGTGGCCATCGGAGTAAGGCCGCGGGCCGAGCTGGCCGCCGGCGCCGGCATACAGGTGGACCGCGGCATCGTGGTCGACCGGCGCATGGCCACCTCAATCCCGGAAGTCTATGCCTGTGGCGACGTTGCCGAGGCCTATGACTTCGTCTACAGGCAGCGGCGGCTGACCCCCATCTGGCCCAACGCCTACCAGGGCGGCATGGTGGCCGGGGCCAACATGGCCGGGAAACCGGCCGAGTACCAGGGCGGCACAGCGATGAATTCCCTGAAGTATTTCGGGCTGGATATCCTCTCCGCCGGAATGCCGGACGCGGTCGACGGATGCGAGGCCATATCCGGGGCCGGGGACGGTTACTACCACAAGGTGGTGCTGCGGGACGGGGTGGTTGTCGGCATGATCTTCGCCGGCAATATCGAGAAGGCGGGCATCGTCTACAGCCTGATGCGGAAAGGGGTCAGGGTCGAGCGCTTCAAACAGGCGCTGGTGGCGGCCGATTTCGGCCTTGCCTCCCTGCCTGGGGAGATATGGCGGCCCCGCCTGGAGAGGCCGGCGGTGGGGGTGGTGTCAGCGGTGACCGCCGTAGAGGCCCCTGAGGAGTTTGAAGGGGCTGATTAGTCAAAACCAAGCGCGCAGGAGTAAGACAATGAAACATCTCGACAGGGTACAGAACCCGCACGGCGATGACAAGGTAATTGACGCCTGTTCCATATTCGGCATGATGGATGTCTCCGGGAAGCGCTTCAGCGGCGAGGACATCACCAGGGCCATAGCCAACATGCATGACCGGGGCAACGGCCTCGGCGGCGGCTTCGCCGTTTACGGCGTCTACCCGGATATGGCCGACGCTTATGCCTTTCACATCATGTACATGAGCCGGCAGGGGCAGTCCGAGACAGAGGACTTTCTCAAAGACCGGTTTGATGTCATCCGCGATGAAGACGTGCTCACCCGCGCTACCCCCAGGATCGTGAACCCGCCGCTGGTCAGGCGCTACTTCCTCAAGGTGGGCCAGCACCGGCCCGCGGAGCAGTCCGATGATGACTACGTGGTAGACCGGGTCATGCATATAAATACCTGCATCCAGGACACCTTTGTCTTCTCCAGCGGCAAGGACATGGCCGTGTTCAAAGGGGTGGGCTACCCCGAAGAGATATCAGAATATTTTTGCCTGGAGCAATACGAAGGCTACCTCTGGACCGCCCATGGCCGCTTTCCCACCAACACGCCCGGCTGGTGGGGCGGGGCGCACCCCTTCTCCATCCTGGACTGGACCGTGGTGCACAACGGGGAGATATCATCCTACGGCACCAACCGCCGCTACCTGGAGCAGTTCGGCTATCACTGCACCATGCAGACCGACACCGAGGTGGTGGCCTATGCCGTAGACCTGCTGGTGCGCAAACACCGGCTGCCAGTAGAGGTTGCCACTACCGTGATGGCCGCCCCGCTCTGGTCCGACATCGAGCGCTCACCAGACGGAGAACAAAAACTATTGCTGACGCTGCGCCAGGTCTATGGCAGCCTGCTGCTTAACGGCCCCTTCACCATAATCATCGCCCATAACGGCGAGATGATTGGCCTGACTGACCGCATCAGGCTGCGGCCGCTGACGGTGGGCACCAAAGGCGATGTGCTGTACCTCTCTTCGGAAGAGGCGGCCATCAGGCTTATCTGCCCCGGCCTTGAGAGCGCCTGGATACCCATGGGCGGCGAGCCGGTGATCGGCATGGTGGGGATGCCGGCGCCCACCTGTGAGACGCTGGCCACCGTGATGAGGAAATAGGATGCTCACCAGGCGCATCATCCCCTGCCTCGATGTTAAAAACGGCCGGGTGGTGAAGGGCACCAGCTTCGTCAACCTCCGTGACGCCGGAGACCCGGTGGAGCTGGCTGGCTTCTACTACCGGGAGGGGGCGGACGAGCTGGTCTTTCTGGATATAAGCGCTACCCCGGAGGGGCGGGATACCATGGTGGAAGTAGTCGAACGCATATCGGAAGAGGTGTTCATGCCCCTCACCGTTGGCGGCGGGCTGCGCAGCATCGCCGATATGCAGCGGATGCTCCGGGCCGGGGCGGACAAGGTATCGGTGAACACCGCCGCCGTGCTCCGGCCTGAGTTGATCAGCGAGGGGGCGGCCAAGTTTGGCAGCCAGTGCATCGTGGTGGCCATAGACGCCAGGCGTGCCGGGCCGGGCTGGGAAGTGTACATCAGTTCCGGCCAGAAG
Organism: Chloroflexota bacterium; assembly: GCA_016190695.1. Classification (GTDB taxonomy): domain Bacteria; phylum Chloroflexota; class Dehalococcoidia; order Dehalococcoidales; family RBG-16-60-22; genus JACPQC01. Next base: position 11,049 of record JACPQC010000011.1, on the reverse strand, counting down.
CCTGCCGGCATGGATGCCCTGGACTGGGCCAGGCGGGCGGTGGCGCTGGGGGCTGGAGAGGTGCTGCTCACCAGCATGGACGCCGACGGCCACCGGGCGGGGTATGACATCGAGCTTACCCGTGCCGTCTCGGAGGCGGTAGACGTGCCGGTCATAGCCAGCGGCGGGGCCGGAACCCTGGAAGACATGTACCAGGCGCTGGTCTCAGGCAAAGCGGATGCCGTCCTGGCCGCCAGCATCTTTCATTACGCCGATTGTTCTATCGCCGGGGCCAAGCGCTATCTGGCCGGAAAAGGCATACCAATACGTATGGGGGAATGACAGTGAAGACCTATCTACCACCCAGGTTCGTGGTCGAACGAGACCCGGAGCGGTGTATCAAGTGCGAGGTCTGCATTAACCAGTGCAGCTTTGATACCCACTACTATGACTGGGACGATGACGAAGTACAGAGCCGCAGCGGAAACTGCGTCGGCTGTCATCGCTGTGTAGTTTTTTGTCCCACCGGGGCGCTTAACATAAAGAAAAGCCCGCTGGACTACCGCGACAACTATAACTGGCGTCCGGAGGTCATCGAGGATATTATCAAGCAGGCCGAGAGCGGCGGCATGCTGCTCACCGGTATGGGCAATGACAAGGCGCACCGCATCTACTGGGACCACCTGGTGCTCAACGCCAGCCAGGTGACCAACCCCTCCATTGACCCGCTTCGAGAGCCGATGGAGCTGACCACCTATCTGGGGCGGAAGCCGGACCAGGTGGTCATTGACTCTTCCTGCTCGCTGGAGACGGTGCTCGCCCCCCAGGTCAGGCTCGATGTCCCGGTGATGTTCGCCGCAATGTCCTATGGCGCGGTGAGCATCAACGTCCACGAGTCCCTGGCCAGGGCGGCCACCGAGATGGGCACCATGTGGAACACCGGCGAAGGCGGCCTTCACCCCACGCTGTATAAATACGGCAAGAACACCATCGTCCAGGTAGCTTCGGGGCGCTTCGGTGTCCACGCCGAGTACCTGGGCGCTGGCGGAATAGTGGAGATAAAGATAGGCCAGGGGGCCAAGCCCGGCATCGGCGGGCACCTGCCCGGTGAGAAGGTCAGCGCCGAGGTATCCTCCACCAGGATGATACCGATGGGCACGGATGCCCTGTCGCCGGCGCCCCAGCATGATATCTACTCCATTGAAGACCTCTCCCAGCTTATCTATGCACTGAAAGAGGCCACTCTCTATGAAAAGCCGATATCGGTCAAGATAGCCGCCGTCCACAATGCGGCTGCCATCGCCAGCGGCATGGTGCGGGCCGGGGCGGACATCATCGTCCTCGACGGGATAAGAGGGGCCACCGGCGCAGCCCCCAAGGTCATCCGCGACAACGTGGGCATACCCATAGAGATGGCCCTGGCCGCGGTGGACACCCGCCTGAGACAGGAGGGCATCCGCAACCGGGCCTCGGTGGTCGTCTCCGGCGGTATCAGGAACAGCGCCGACGTGGCCAAGGCCATCGCCTTGGGCGCTGACGCGGTATACATAGGCACCGCGGCGCTCATCGCCCTGGGCTGCACCGTGTGCCAGCAGTGCCACACCGGCAAGTGCGCCTGGGGCATCTGCACTACTGACCTCTCCCTGACCAAGCGGGTCAACCCGGACATCGGGGCGCGGCGGCTGGCTAACCTGCTGCGCGGCTGGAGCCTGGAGATAAAAGACATGCTCGGCGGCCTGGGGGTCAACGCCCTGGAAAGCCTGCGGGGCAACCGGCTGCACCTGAGGGGAGTGGGGCTGACCGATACCGAGCTTAACATCCTGGGAGTAAGGGCGGCAGGAGACTGAGAATGACACAGACTGAAAAGGTTGCACGGATAGACGCCGCCGGCATTTACTACCGCGACCTGAACGCGCGTCTAAGGGAGATGGTCAACAACGGCGCCAGCCAGGTCGAGCTGGTCAACGTCTGCGGGCAGCGTTACATCGGCACCAACCTCAACCGTCCCGCTGAAATTGCAATATACGGTACGCCGGGCAATGACCTGGGGGCTTTCATGGACGGCCCCAGGATAACCGTTCACGGCAACGCCCAGGACGGCTGCGGCAACACCATGAACAACGGCGAGATAATCGTTCACGGCCACGCCGGGGATATAACCGGGCTATCGGCGCGGGGCGGCCGGATATTCGTCCGGGACGACGTGGGCTACCGCGCCGGCATCCACATGAAGGAATACGGCGAGAAGAAGCCGGTGCTGGTCATCGGCGGCACTGCCCAGGACTTCTTCGGGGAGTACATGGCCGGGGGCGCCGTGGTGCTCCTGGGCCTGAATCTCAAGGAAGGCGAGCGCCACAGGGCCAAGTTCATCGGAACCGGCATGCATGGCGGGGTCATCTATCTCCGGGGCAGCGTTGACAGCTACCAGTTGGGCAGAGAGGTGGGCGGCGCCACCCTTGAAGAAGAAGACTTCAACACCATTCGCAAGCTGGTAAACGAGTACGCCGGCTATTTCGGCGGCGACGTCGATGAAATAATGAAACTGCCCTTTACCAAGCTCGTCCCGCTCTACCTGCGCCCTTACGGTAGGCTCTATACGCCTTAGCTGAAATAGTGTAAAATATGATTGGTTTAAAGGAGGCTTTTCGATGGCAAAAATGACCCGGGAAGAGGCCAAGGCCAATGTCCTCAGGCAGGCCCAGCTACAAAATGTCAAGTTCATCCGGCTCTGGTTCACGGACATACTGGGGTTCCTCAAGAGCTTTGCTATCACCGTAGAGGAACTGGAAGGGGCGATGGAGGAGGGGATGGGTTTTGACGGCTCGTCCATCGAAGGCTTCGCCCGTATCGACGAAAGCGATATGGTGGCTCTGCCTGACCCGACCACTTTTCGCATGCTGCCCTGGCGTCCCCGGGAAAATGCCGCGGTGGCCCGCATGTTCTGCGATGTGCTTAAGCCCGGCGGCGAGCCTTTTGACGGCGACCCCCGCTACGTGCTCAAGCAGAACCTGAAACGGGCGGCGGACCTGGGCTACACTTACTATGTCGGCCCGGAGCTTGAGTATTTTTATTTCAAGGACGACAAGTGCACCGAGCCGCTTGACCAGGGCGGCTATTTCGACATGACGCCCCGGGATGCCGCCACCGAGATGAGAAAAGAGACGGTGTTGTCCCTGGAAGAGCTGGGCATCGGCATCGAGTATTCCCACCACGAAGTGGCTGCCAGCCAGCATGAGATAGACATGAGGTACACAGACGCCCTGACCATGGCCGACAGCGTGATGAACTACCGCGTGGTGGTCAAAGAAGTGGCCCTCAAGTATGGCGTCTATGCCACCTTCATGCCCAAGCCGGTGTTCGGCATAAATGGCAGCGGCATGCACGTCCATCAATCGCTATTCAAGGGCGACCGCAACGCCTTCTTCGACAAGGATGACCCCTATCACCTGTCCAAAGAGGCCAGGAGCTATGTCGCCGGCGTGCTCAAGTACGCCCCTGAGTTCACCGCTGTGACCAACCAGTGGATAAATTCCTACAAGCGCCTGGTACCTGGCTATGAGGCCCCGGTCTACCTTTCCTGGGCGCGGCGCAACCGCTCGGACCTGATACGGGTGCCCGAATATCGTCCGGGCAGGGAGAAGGCCACCAGGATCGAGTTGCGTTCGCCTGACCCGGCCTGCAATCCTTACCTCGCCTTCAGCGTGATGCTTGCTGCCGGTCTGGAGGGGATCGCCCAGAAACTGGAAGCCCCCGTGCCGGTGGAAGAGAACGTTTACGAGATGTCCGAAGCGGAGAGGCGGAGCAAAGGTATCGAGACCCTGCCTGCCAGCCTCCTTGAGGCGATACATCTTACCGAAAAGAGCGACCTGGTACGCAAGGCCCTGGGTGAACACGTGTTTAATGCCTTTGTAGAAAACAAGAAGATAGAATGGGATCAGTACCGGACCCAGGTAACCGAATACGAGCTAAAGAAATACCTTCCTGTGCTTTAGGTGGTACAGCTTTCGCCGGGTCTGACAACAGAAGACTGCGGATCGCCCTGGCCCAGATAGATACTACGGTGGGCGACTTCCAGGGAAATGTCGCCAGGATTCTGGAGGCCACCGCCAAGGCTCGTGATCTGAAGGCCGATATTGCCGTTTTCCCGGAACTGGCCGTCTGCGGCTATCCCCCGGAAGACCTGCTCTTCAAGCCCAGGTTTATCGATGCCAACCTGAAGGCCCTGGACCAGGTCATCAGCGGGTCATCAGGCATCGCCATAGTGGTGGGCTTTGTAGATGCCGGCAACGATATCTACAACGCCGCCGCCGTGATCAGCGACGGCCGCCTGGCCGGCATTTATCACAAGATCTACCTGCCCAACTACGGCGTCTTTGACGAGAACCGTTACTTCCAGGCCGGGCGCGAGATACCGGTGTATATCATCAACGGCGTAGGCGTCGGTGTAAACATCTGTGAAGACATCTGGTACGAAGCCGGACCGGCAACAGCCCAGGCCTACTCCGGCGCCGAGGTCATCATCAACATCAGCGCCTCCCCGTACCATTACGGCAAGGGCAATTTCCGGCAGAGAATGATGGCCACCCGCGCTGCTGACAATGTGGCCATCATCGCCTATAACAACCTGGTCGGCGGGCAGGACGAACTTGTCTTCGACGGCCACAGCCTGGTGCTGGATGAAAAGGGACAGTTGCTCGCCCAGGGCTTGCAGTTCGAAGAAGACCTTATCGTGGCTGACCTGGATGTGGAAGCGGTGTTCCGCACGCGGCTCCATGACCCGCGCTGGCGCAACCAGTCCCTGCTCCTGGAAGAAGAGCGCTGCCGCGCTGACAGGATAACGGTCTCGGAAACGCCGTCTGCCTGGCCAAAGCCTGCCCTGCCTCCCCGCCTGGTCCAGGTGCGACAGCCTCCCGCCGAGGTATATAATGCCCTGGTGCTGGGGACCAGGGACTATATCCACAAGAATGGCTTTGAAACGGTGGTCATCGGCCTCTCCGGCGGGGTGGACTCCAGCCTGGTGGCCGCCATAGCCGTGGACGCCCTGGGCAAGGCGAACGTGGTCGGTGTGGCCATGCCCTCTCAATATTCCACACCGCACAGCCTGACCGATGCCCGGCAACTGGCAGAAAACCTGGGCATAAAGCTCTTGACCATCCCCATCACCCCGGTGTTTCAGGCCTACCTGGAAGCGCTGGCTGAGCCTTTCAGTGGCGCCAGGCCGAACGTAGCCGAAGAGAACATTCAGGCGCGCATCCGGGGCAATTTCCTCATGGGGCTGTCTAACAAATTTGGCTGGATAGTGCTCACCACTGGCAACAAGAGCGAGATGGCCACCGGCTACAGCACGCTCTACGGCGATATGGCCGGAGGCTTTGCCGTGATAAAGGACGTGCCCAAGACTCTGGTCTATAAGCTGGCCCAGTACCGCAACGCCCTGGCCGGGTATGACCTGATGCCGGCGTCCGTGCTGACCAAGGCCCCGTCAGCCGAACTCAGGCCGGACCAGAAGGATACCGATACCCTGCCCCCCTACGAAATACTTGATCCCATATTGACCGCGTATGTTGAGGAAGACAAGAGCGTCGGGCAGATAATCGCCTCCGGGTTTGACGAAGCGGTGGTGAGGAAGGCCGCACGCCTGGTGGATGTAAGCGAGTACAAGCGGCGTCAGGCGCCGCCGGGCATAAAAATAACGCCGCGGGCCTTCGGGCGGGACCGCAGGCTGCCCATTAGCAACCGGTTCAAGGGATAGTACCATGCAACAGTTCAACAGTATAATAGATGGAATCGTCATTGCGAGGAGCGAAGCGACGTGGCAATCTGGGTTGGGAGGAGACCCCTTCTCCACCCAGATTGCTTCGCCTTCCGACTGCGGTCGGAATGGTCTCGCAATGACAAAACGAGTTCACGGCACGAAATAGATGTTACATCGTGCTAGTGTCCTGAGTTATTAGACCGTTTAATAATTCACCATACCGACGAAAGTCGGTATCCAGGGGTTTCTGGATTCCGGCTTTCGCCGGAATGGTTAGTATGTTGCTAAGGTATATTTTCATCGAGCACACGATTTATACAACGGATTTCTGACTCAGGACACTAGCAAGGGGACAAACAATGCAGGTAGCTCCCGATGGGGAGAGAAAGATCATAACCATCCTGAAAGTGCTCAGCGAGTCTACTGAGCCGCTGGGGTCGACTACCATAGCCCGCCAGCTTGAGCGGCACGGCATCTTCCTGAGCGAGCGGGCGGTGCGGTATCATCTGCGCATATCTGACGAGCGGGGTTACACCGAGCCGATGGGACATGACGGGCGGATGATAACCCCCCGGGGGCAGGAGGAACTGAGGCTGGCGCTGGCGCCGGAGCAGGTGGGACTCCTCCAGGACAAGCTGGAGTTGCTCGCCTTCCATACCACCTTCGATCCGGTCCGGAAGACCGGACTGCTCCCGGTAAACGCCACCATGATTGCCAGGGATAAGTTCCCGGCAGCCCTGGACGCCATGAGCGCGGCCTTCGAGTCGGGCCTGTGCGTCAGCCACCTGGTAGCCACTGCGCAGGAAGGGGAAAAGCTGGGCTCGGTCGTTGTCCCGGCGGGCAAGATAGGGTTTGCCACCGTGTGCAGCGTGGTGGCCAACGGGGTGCTGCTGAAGGCGGGCATACCGGTCCAGTCCCGGTTTGGCGGCGTGCTCGAGATAATCGCCTCGAAACCACGTCGCTTTGTTGCCATCATCCACTACGCGGGCACTTCCCTGGACCCTTCAGAGCAATATATCAATGCCAAGATGACCAGCGTAAGGGAGGTGGCCAGGAGCGGCCAGGGCAAGATATTGGCCAACTTCCGCGATATCCCCGCCCCGGCCCGTTCAATAGCCGCAGAGGTCGCAGATTCCCTCAACAAGGCCGGAATAAACGCAATTTACACCATGGGGAACACCAGCGACCCCGTCTGCCAGACGCCGGTAGCATTGAACAGGGTGGGCATGGTAATGCTGGGAGGGCTGAATCCGGTCGCCGCCGCCTTCGAGGCGGGCATCGACATGGACAACATCGCCGAGAGCGGCATGATTGACTTCCAGCAGTTGACCAGTTTCTGGAAGCTGAAGACCTAGCCGAGAGCTATCCTGACAGCGGCATCCACAGGTATCTGACCAGCAGCAGCGCCATCCCCCCGGCCACTATCGCCGCCACCATTCCCCCGGCGAACGCCTTCGGGCCGATGGCGGCGATGGCTGACGCCCTGACCTTCAGTCCCACGCCAGCAAAAGACCAGGCCAAGAGGAAAGTGACCAGCGGCTGCAAGTACCCCGCGTTGAAAGATGACCACCACTCCCTGATGGGCAGCGATTCCAGCCCGTAATGGGCCAGCGTGAAGGTGACGAAGGCCACGGCAAACCAGGGGACGGCGACTTTGACCTGGGTGGATCGCGTCCGGCTGGAGAGGCGGCGGTAGAGCAGCGTGCTGACCAGTACCATCGGCCCGATGGACAGTATCCGGACGAACTTGGCTGACACGGCGATGGGCAGGGCGCCGTCCACCTGGCTGGCGGCAGCGATAACCTGGGCCGTCTCATGGATGCCTGTCCCCGCCCAGATGCCGTAGGCCAGCGGGTCCATCCCCAGCCAGCCTCCCAGCGGCCCCGAGAACAATGCCGGATAGGCGAACATGGCCAGGAGGCCGAACAGGGTGATGACGGCCAGTGACAGGCCGGTCTCCTCCGCCCGTGCCTTGATGGCCGGCGCCGTCGCTGCCACCGCCGAAGCGCCGCAGATGCTCGTCCCCACCCCCACCAGTATCGCCAGCGGGTCATTCAGCCGCAGCACGTACTTGCACAGGAAAATGGCGAAGGCAAAGGCAAAGACGAGGTTGATGAGCACCAGGGCTACGCCCGGCCCGCCCAGCTTGACCCACACCGAGGCGCTTACCGTCAGACCGAGCAGGGCGATAGAGCGGCGCAACAGCGGCGATGAAGCAAACTCTATCCCCGCCCGGAACCGGTCCCCGGTCAGCGCCGGTACCAGGTTAACGGCGATTATGGAGTAGGTAAACGCCCAGAGCAGGGCGCTGAACTTGAGCCAGGTGTCCCGGAGGAACCACCAGGTCAGGAAGGCCAGGACAGCAAAAACGAGGCTCAACAGGGCGCCGTCCAAAACCTCTCGGAAACCGTCTTTAACGGCGGCGCTGGCAGGTTGGCCCATTACCGGGCGAGTCTTCCCATTACGGACATGCTGCAGTTATAGCACGATGGGCGGGACATGTCAAATATTGTTGAAAAGCCATTGCACATCAGCCCCCGGCGGTCTATAATTTAAGTAGAAGCTCTAAATGTTAGGTCGAGCGAGGTAATCAGATGACCGAGAGACAGGAGCTAATCAAAGGGAGTTCCGATTCGTTGCTTCTCTGCCTGCTGGCAAAGGAGCCGATGTACGGCTATCAGATCATAAAGGAGCTGGATGCGCGGAGCCAGGGCTACTTCAAGTTCAAGGAAGGCACGTTGTATCCCGCTTTGCACCGCCTGGAAAAGGCGGGCCTGATAGCCGGGAGATGGCAGATGTTGCCTAATGGCCGGCAAAGGCGGTATTATCATATCACGGACAGGGGCCTGGCCAAGCTGGATGCGGAAAAGGTACACTGGCGTGATTTCCTCAAGGCCATGAACCTGATAATTCAACCGGCTGAATAAAGGCGAAAGCGATGACGGCGCTGGGTCATTACCTGGAGGATATCAGGGTACGTCTCAGGCTGGAGCTTGCCGATGAGAAGGAAGTCATCACCGAGCTTGAGACCCATGTTGAAGACAGGCTCCAGGAGCTAAGAGAGGCCGGGCTTTCCGAAGAAGAAGCAGTTTCCACCTGCGTCAAGATGCTGGGCGCCGCCGGGCTGATCGCCTCCAGGATGTATGAGTCCCGCAGCCAGGGTTCCTGGAAACAGGCGCTGATGGCCTCGGCGCCCCATCTGTTGTTCAGCGCCCTGTTCGTCCTTAACTGGTGGCAGAGCGCCGGCTGGCTGGCCATCGTCCTCTTGCTGACCCTGGGCACCGCTGTATACGGTTGGTGGCACGGCAAACCGGACTGGGTCTTCCCCTGGCTTGGCTATTGCCTGCTGCCGGTAGCCGCCGTTGGCATACTTCTGCTTTATCTGCCCCGGGGCTGGGCCTGGGTGGCCATACCTCTTTACATCCCGCTCGCAGTGTGGTGGCTTTACTATGTCCTGGTCCAGACGGTTAAGCGGGACTGGCTGCTCAGTACCACCATGCTGCTGCCGGTACCGGTGATCGCGGCCTGGGCGGTGGCCCTGGAGACAGAGGCCGGGCCGTTCTACATCTCCAGCGTGCAACGTCTTTTTGACTTCGCCCCTTCTATCGGGCTCAGCTTTCTCGCCCTGGCGGCCACCGTGGTAGCCTTTGTGCGGCTGAGGAAACGATGGCTGAGGATCGGCCTTCTCTTTACCTCAGCCCTGTCCACCCTGGGGATGGTGGTCTTTTATGCCGGCGGCCGCATCAGCCTGCCCGCCTTCATGACGTTGATGCTGCTGATGTGGGGGCTATTCCTGCTTCCGGCCATCCTGGAGCGGAAGGTGCGCAGGGCCGGCATCCGGCGGCTGCAGCAAAGGTGAAGTGGGCTTTCCCATCAAACATTTACCCCTGTTTCTGCGATAAACGCCTCCAAAACCGGCGGCTCTAATTCGAGCATTTCAGTACCGAAGGTTTCGATATGAAACCGGATGGCTGATTTGACATCGGACAGCGCTTCTTCGTAGGTGTCGCCTTGCCCCACCACGACACCCTTCAAACCCAGAGGGTAGGCCACATATCCATCAGGGTTCTTTTCCACCACTATCTTAAACTGACGGACCATAAATCACTCCCTCGATTGTATCATCCCCATTATAGCAAATTTCCTGATGGTCCCTATGGACACTATGTCCTGGGGCTAACGGTGCAGCAAACCATGGTGTGGGATAGAGTTGGGATTCGCCTGACGAGAGCAAAAAGAACTCATTCTGTTCGGAGCACATCAACCAATCTGGCTCTGTGTATGGCACAAACCGATTCCCTTTTCTTGAGTTGCAGAAACAAGTTTCGCGTCAACGGTCGCTACCTCCAACTCGCGCTAAAATGTACAGCGCTATGTGCCGTTAGCCGGGAGAAACAAAGCTCCCCGACTAGGATTCGAACCTAGAACCTAGCGGTTAACAGCCGCCCGCTCTACCGTTGAGCTATCGGGGAATAGGACGGGTCGGAATTGACCCGCTAAATATTATGCCTTCACCGCTGGCTAAAGTCAAGAAGGGCGCGGCCTCGCCGTCTTGCCGCGCATGCGCCCTTAGCGGTATTATAAGGGTAATATGAGATATTCGCGATGGGGCTTCAGGCTTAACGCCGTCTCGGCCATAATCGCCGTGACCTTCGTGGTCTTCGTGGCCACCATCGTCTCCCCGCACCTGATCTTCCTGCTGGGGCTGCAGCCACTTGGCCTATCGCAGCGGCCCTGGACCATCGTCACCAGCCTGTTCGTGCACGGCGGCCTGTGGCATATCCTCGCCAACATGCTCACCCTGTATTTTTTCGGGACGTCCCTGGTGCGGCTGCTTGGTGAGGGCCGGTTCCTCTTTATCTACTTTGGCGGCGGCATCCTGGGCAGTATAGCCTATGTGCTGCTGGCGCCCCCCTTCACCCTGGCCATAGGCGCTTCCGGGGCGGTGTTCGCCCTGGGCGGGGCGCTGACGGCGCTAACGCCTAAGCTCAGGGTCATCGTCTTTCCCATCCCGGCCCCCATCCCCCTCTGGGCGGCCGTCCTGGGCGCTTTCCTGATACTGTCCCTGTTGCCCGGCATCGCCTGGCAGTCCCACCTGGGCGGGTTGGTCTTCGGCCTTGCCGCCGGCCGCCTCTTCCGGGGACACGAGCGCTACGTGCTATGATACCGGTCGCGGCAAAGTACAATCGTTGATTAGTCATTAGGCACTAGCCCTCTATCGTCGACAAATGCCCACGCACCTATGTAATCAGGGATATTACGCAAAGACAGCATTTCATCGGGAGTAGTCAATAGTATATCGAAGCCCTCTGTCT
>JACPQC010000013.1 GCA_016190695.1 Chloroflexota bacterium | reverse complement strand
GGGGGTGAAGGAGCGGGGGGAGGGGCGGGAGGTATAGCCCCCACTCCGCTGAGGGAGACGCTGGCGGTGGGCTGGTCGGGGTCATTAGAGGGAATGGAGAGGGTGGCCGATTTAGTCCCCCCGCTGACCGGGCTGAATACTATCTGGATAGTTGCATTGACGCTGGGGGCCAGCGTTTGCTGGGAGGCGTTATCGCTCTCAATGTGGAACTCGGCGGCACTGTCCCCGCTGATGTTGGCCGTGCCGATGGTCAGGTTGGCCGTGCCGCTGTTGGTGATGGTCACTGTCTGCGCAGGGCTTGAAGTCCCGACAACCACTGTGCCAAAGTCTATAGCGGCAGGGCTGACCGAGATATCCGGCTCGGTGACTGTGGAGTTGTCGCCGGTCGCGGATACCAGGCTGAAGAAGCCGCCTGGGGCGTGTACGAGGCGATCGAGAACGGACATGCCGGCCAGCGCCGCCCTGGAAGTGGTATCAGATGACGAAGCCCGTGCCTGATATTGCGCCTGTCCCGGCAGCAAGACCAGCAGCAGTGCCAACACCACCGCCAGCCCTGCTGCCGTACCCCCCGTCTTTTTCATCGGCGCTCTGCCTTGCTCCGGCACTAAGGCCTGCTCCGGGGCTGAACTTATTTATCTACTTCCGGTTATCTCGACACCACCTGGTACTATCATTAGGTCGTAGTTCGGACAGTTTGGGACGCTTCTTGAACAAGCTTAGTATTGCGCCGCCGGTTTGTCAAGCCAGCCTTGCGGCCCGGTGATATCAGTCCAGCCCGGCGATTATCCTCTCCACCTTGGTCACATCTACGGCGTTGATCTTTCCATCCTGGTTGGCGTCGGCGCCGGGGGTGGCGTCATCCAGCCCCACGATTATCCGCTCCACCTTGGTGATGTCAATGGAGTTTACTTTGCCGTCACCGTTGGCATCGCCGGGGAGTATGGAGATGTTCACCTGCTGGCCGGCCCACACCGACTGTATCTCCTGTGCCAGGTTGTTGGAGAGCACACCGTCGCTTACCGTTATCCAGGTGCTCGTTCCCAGGTCGCCGACCGCTTTGAAGTGGAGCACCGCCAGCACGCCCTCGCCGCTGACCCCCTGAAAGCCGTCCAGGTTCTGCACCACGCTGTAGCTGCCTGAGCCGGCCGGGTTCTCGTTCCACAAGGACACGGGGATTCCCGTACCGCTTATGTTGCCGCTGGTGACGTCCACCAGTTGCAGGACACTGCGGTTGGCTGAGACAATGTAGCTGGCGGCGTCCAGGTCTTCCACCCACTGTATCTTGAGGCTGGCGGTGAAAGTGCTGCCGGGCGATACATACGCAGGGGCGTCCACCATTACATCCGCCCACGCCGTATTGAGAGTAAAGCTGTAAAGCGCCCCGGCGCTGGTATCAATAGCCCACAGCGTGGGCCAGGCGGAACTCAGTTTGAGGGCTGAGGGGGCAAAGTTGAACACCTCACCGGCGCTATCAGCGGTCTGCCACGTCCCGCCGGACAGCCACAGCAACGTGCTGTCATTACCATCGGAGGCCAGAACGTACAGGACATCCTTCCACGAAGCTACTCCTGTAGCCCCATAGCCGGCGGGGACAGGCGCGGCCAGGTCTGTCCAGGCGGTGCTCACGCCGATCTGCCAGCGCTTTACGGTGGTACTCGCTTTAGAAGTGGCGGCATAGATGTAGCCGCCGGGGTTCAGGCCGGTGGCAGCGGTCTGGGTGAGCAGGGCTCCAGGCTCTATCTGATAGGGGATGGCGGTCCAGGACAGGTTGCCATCTGAGGAATATGAGACGTAGCCAGCCGCGCCGCCCACTATCACCTGGCCATTGCCCAGGGCGGCGATGGTGGCGATGTTGCCGGCGACAAGCTCGGTGTCCCTGGCGGTGGCCCAGATGAAGCCGCCATTGGTGGTCTTGCGCACCGTGTTGGCGCTATCAACGGCCAGGTAGGCCACGTCGGTGCTCTCAACGGCTAGGTCAACCAGGTTGTCGGGGGCGGTGCGGGTGAACCAGCGGGTCATGCCGCCATCCCTGGTATAGTAGAGTGTCTGGGTACCTTTCCTGGCCAGGTAGGCCACATCGGCGCTGTCAGGGGACAGGCGCACGATGTAATCGCCGGAGTCCGCCTGCAGATTGAGTACCCGCTGCCAGTTGTCGCCCGCCTTGCGCCAGACGCTGTGGTCGTTTTCAGCATCCCTGGTGACCAGGTAGACCACGCCGCCATAGGTCGAGACGGCAACATCCTCCAGCACGTCCAGGGAGGCGTCAATGAGGCTGATATCATTGAAGGCGGCGCCGCCGTCGGTGGAGATAGAGAAGGCAGAATCATCACCGGTGGTGCCGGCGACGACATCATTCCCCGCCCAGGCCACCACCACGCTGTCGCTGGCCGAGCTGCCGGGTCTCTTCAGAGAGGTGGTCGGGGTGACGGTGGGCGTGGAGACCAGGGGGGTGGCGCTGCTCCATACGGCGTTCTTAGCGGTCTCCCCGGCCACCAGGGTAACGGCGTTGAAGGCGACGCTGTTGATGCCGACGCTGTCCTTCATCTGCTTCACGGTGGTATCAAGCAGCCGGTAGATGCCGCTTCTGGCGACGTCACCCGTGATATCCAGGCCGACGAAGGCCAGGCGCAGGGTATCATCGCTGCCCAGGTAGTCCGGTGCCAAGGCAATGGAGGCTGCAGTCAGCCCAGTACCGGAAGTGGCGCTGGCTACCAGCAATGGGTAACCGATGAAGCCCATATTTGCGTTCCATATCTTCGGGCCCAGGCTGAATAACTGGAAGCGGACGTCCTTGCTGGTGTTGTCATAGGTGAGCGCGGTCAGAACCTGGTCCGAGGCGAAGTTGGGCGAGAAGGCAATGGCCCCGACGGCCCCGGGGGCGGTAGCGCTGGAGAAGCCGCTCAGGCTATTGGTCTCTTTCCATACCGGGGCTTGCGCGCCCAGGTTGAAGTACCAGACGTTGCCCACATCACCGGCCTCGGTGCCGGACACGGCGATGAAGTTGGTGCCGGCGCTGGCGGCGGATACCACCAGGTCAGTCAGGGTGTTGGCCGCAGCCCCGTTAGCCTCCTGGGGGACGCCCAGGACGCCCCAGGTGGAGCCGCCGCTGGTGGAGGCGTACACTTTCGCAGAAGCCGCATCGGCAATCACAACAATATTGGCGTTGTCGGGGGCGACCGCCACCAGGCTGGCATTGATGGCCGGATTGCCGCCGGCGCTGGTGGCGATGGTGTACCAGGTATCGCCGCGGTTAGTTGACTTATAGACGGTGGCGCCGCCGGTGACGGCGTAAATGGTGTCGCCGTCGGGGGCCACCGCTATGTCTACCACGTCCGAGCCGGGCAGAAGCACATTGCCAGTAGTCCCAGGCAGGGTCACTTCAGTCCAGGAAGGCGCGACACTGGGCGTGACCGTGATGTTGCCGCTGGTCGCCGGAGTCAGCCCGGCCGAGGAAGCGGTCACCGTGATGGTGCCGGGGACATTGAATGCCAGGCCATTGAAAGTAGCAATGCCCGACACCGCCGCTTTATCGGTGACGCCGGAGATGAAGGAAGCGATTGACGGCGTTACTGTCACATTAGCCGTGGAGGTGGTCAGGTTATCGAACTGGTCGCGTATCTCCACCTTAAAGGTGTCCCAAACGGCTCCCGCTGTGACCGGAGACGCCGGAGGCGGGTTGAACGCCAGCTTGTTAGCCGCCGCCGGGGCGACCGTGATGGCGGACTGCGTCCCCGTTATGTTGCTACTAAGGGTATCAGTGACCGTGACCGATTGCTCCCCGGCCGTCCTGAGCACCAGGCCGGCGAAGGTCTTGACCCCGTTGTCGCCCGCCTGGAAGGTGTAATCTCCCGGTAGACTGGCCTGGGTATCCGAGGACGAGAACTGCACGGTGCCGGTATAGCCAGCGGTGTTGCCCGATGCGTCCCGGGCGGTCACCGTCACGCTGGAGGCGCTTCCGGCCGTCACCGGGTCGGCTATGCCGCTCACCAGCAAACTGGTGGCCGGGCCGGTCATGGTGATGGCGGCCTTGTGCAGGCCGCCGGGGGCCAGCGCCGGGTTTTCATTACCGTCACGTACGTCGGTAGTGGTATCAACACCGGACGTGCTGAAATTTATGTCGGTGCTGCCCGGCGCTGCCTTGAAGGCCGCCTGGACGTCAAAGGTGACCCTGACTATGGTGAAACTGACGGTAGTGAAGGGAGCGGATAGCTTGGCACGAGATACTGACAACATGCCAGCGACGTTGTTTGTATTAGTATAGTTCAGCGCGGTATAGCCTGCGGGCAACCCAAAATTGACCACGCTGGCCACCTTTATTTTCGCTGGATCGTAGGTCAGGTGCACATCTACGCCGGACACGCCATCGGCGTTCGTGCCCTGGTCAAGGAATACCACCACGGAAAAGCTGTCATCAGTGGGCTGGAGCAGCCTGGTGCTCTGTACCCCGGCGGTAACGTTATCGGCGTCAACCCATAAGTGTACACCGGCTGAAGCCTGGACCGGTTGCTGAGATACCAGTCCTGTCCCGACAATCAATGCCACGACCATCACCGCCGCCAGCCCTGCTGCCGCACCCCGCCACCGCCTCCCTCTGCCTGTCCTTCTCATGGGACACCTCCCGCCATAGATTACGCGGAAAACCCTGCGGACGCGGGGCCTGCCAGACTAATCATGCGCCGGCAGCAGGCAGATGTCAAGGCGGTCTTGGTCAGAGAAGGACAGCTTATCTGCAAAGAAAGGGGAATATCGGCCTTGAAAGCGGTTATCCTTGTTTATACTCGTTCAGGCGGTCTACCTGCCCTGTATCAGGGAGAAGAACTCGGCGCGGCTCGTCCAGTACCTGAGAAGTAAATGATCTTGTCAGACAGGGCGTGTTGCACCGGCTAGACGCTGGCCTTTGTCTTCTGGCGCAAACGCTCCAGTATCCACATGCGGGCAAGGGTAGTCGGCCCGATGCCAAGCTCCCTGGCTTCATGCCGCAGTTCCTCCCACTTCTCCGATGAGAGCCGCACCGGTATCACCTTGTCCAGGGG
The DNA here is from genome assembly GCA_016190695.1 of Chloroflexota bacterium. Taxonomy (GTDB): domain Bacteria; phylum Chloroflexota; class Dehalococcoidia; order Dehalococcoidales; family RBG-16-60-22; genus JACPQC01. Next base: position 44,565 of record JACPQC010000013.1, on the reverse strand, counting down.
CTTTTTGACCTCCACCCGGACGACCTCATCGCCTTTATCCCAGGCATCGCCCTGCTCGATTCGCTCTATTTCCTTATCCAGACCCGCCACTGAATCTCTCCTGGTCAGGATTGTATACAAACTGTATACGGATGTCAAGATGAAGTTGTGCAGACGCGGTTTGCCATCTACCTGCCCTGTATCAGGGAGAAGAACTCGGCGCGGCTGGCGGCGCGGCGCTGGAAGGTGCCCCGGATGGCCGAGGTGATGACGTTGCTCCCCGGCTTCTTGACGCCGCGCATGATCATGCACAGGTGCTCCGCCTGGATGACCACGGCCACCCCGTCCGGCTTTATCCCTTCGACGATGGCCTCGGCGATATCGGTGGTCATCCGCTCCTGTATCTGGGGGCGCTTGGCGATGATCTCCACCACCCTGGCCAGCTTGCTGATGCCCACGATTCGCCCCTCGGCATTGGGGATATAGCCGATGTGGGCCACGCCGTAAAAGGGCAGCAGGTGATGCTCGCACAGGGAGTAGAAGGGGATGTCCTTCAGGATGACCATCTCCCGGTGCCCCAGCTCGAAGCCGACACTCAGCTCCTCCCTGGGGTCCTTGCCCAGCCCCATGAACAGCTCTGAGTACATCTCGGCGACGCGCTCCGGCGTCCCGACCAGGCCGTCCCGGTTTACGTCTTCGCCGATGGCCTCGATGATGGAGGTCACCGCCGCCTTTATCTTCGCCTCGTCAAACAATTTAAGCCTCCGTATGTTAATGCGCGCAGATAAATGTCAGAGGCTGTCCGAGAGTGCGTGGTTGTCATCCTGAGCCGCAGCCCTGAGCGAAGCGAAGGGGCAACGAAGGATCTCGGTGGGGGAGGAGGTATCTCATATCTGTTCCCCCCACCCTGAGATTCTTCAGTCGCTCCGCTCCTTCCAGAATGACATTATCAGACAGCCTCACCAGATAGCTTGCACTCTGGCTTCCGCCCCCTACACCCACCTCGTCCTCTTGCTGAAACTCTTGGCGGAGGAGACCGAGGGCAGACGCTCCGCCACCAGCGAGGTCTCCACCAGTTGCCAGAAGTCCTCGCGGTCGGCCCTGGTCACTATGGCCTGCTCGTGGGCCTCGCTCAGCGCCACCGGGTATCCCTGGCCGCGGCGGCACTGATCCAGCACCAGGCAGTGGGCCAGGCCGAGCAAGTCACTATCCTGTGATACCCACTGCGGCACTTCGATACGGGCGACCTCGTCCTCAAGGCGCAGGTAGAAGAAATGGACGGCGTGCTCTCCGTAGCGCTTCTCCACCACCGATGACCGGCTGGCGAACAGCGCCGACCTCTCTCCGGGGTCGAGCACGCTGGCAAAAAGCTCCCGGTCCTGGAGGGCGGCCAGGGCGTCGCACTCCCTGGTCTGGCAGTCCGGGCAGCAGCGGTCGCTGTTGACGACCTCCTGGGGGCAAAGGGCCACCCGCAGGGCATTGACCACATCGGCGCTCCGGGGCAGGCTGATGTAGCTGGCCAGGGCGACCTTCTTCCGCTGGCCGAGTTGCCGCATCTCCTCCATGGAGGCGAGGAGTCCCTGGTGCAACAGCACGTCACCGACAAAGTCGGGATAGGCCTCCAGCCCCCACTGGATCAGCGTCCCATCGAGCAGGGCCAGCACCGGGTCTTCCCCCGGCTGTTCCCGCACCAGTCCGGCCAGCCGCCGGCACTCTTCGATACCACGTTTTATGCCCAGGAGGGCGCTGTCCACCGGCTGCTCGCGCCCTTTACCGCCGGGCGGGGCGATAGCGAAGTCTTCATCGCGGGCATACAGCCGGGGCTGGCTCTCCAGCCTGGCATCGGGGGCGGCCCCGTAGCGCAGGGTGACGCCGCCGGTGTTTATCAGGTAGCACCTCGCCGAGCGATGACGGTCGATATCGATATGAGAGCCGTCAGTGGCCAGGACGGTAAAATCCGGGGGGAGGGAAGGCGCGGCATGGCGGGCGTCCGGCTTCTCCAGGATATCCGCCACCAGCCAGGTGGTGCGGCTCTTCCGTATCTTCTCTCGCAGGGCTTCGATGTCACCAGTTCCGCCCAAAGTTTCCAGGGCATGTCTCAACCGCTCCGCCCTGTCCTGGCGGCGGTCACGCAGCCCGGCTACCATCTCGGCGACCTGTGCCACCACCTTCGCCAGGTCAAGCGTCATTTCGCCCCCCAAAAGGTCATTCCAGCCATAGTATAGTGGAACTAAAAGGTCAACTCAAACCGGGGATGGCGAAGGCGCGGGGGCACAGGGGAAAGTGAAGAATATCTCTCAGACAGGCAAAGGCTAGTACTTAGTTTGATAAAAAAGCGTTACATCAACTCCGTTCGCCCTGAGCCTGTCGAAGGGCGCGCCGATGGTTCGACAAGCTCACCACGAACGGCGCACGTGATGACGCGGATTATTGTAACTAAGTACTAGGGCTCGAGGTGCTTCTGCAGGAAGGAGAGGGTGCGTTGCCAGGCATCGGCGGCGGCGGCGGCATTGTAGCGGGCGCCGGTATCGTTGAAGAAGGCGTGGGCCGCGCCCGGATACACTTTGAACTCAAAAGGCTTGCCGTGTCCGGCCATAGTCTCTTCCAGTTTGGGAACGTTAACCGTAATCCGGGTATCTTCTTCGCCATATATGCCGAGCACCGGCGCCGCGATACCAGCCACATCATCTATATTGGCCGGATTGGGGCCATAGTAAACTACCGCCGCCTTAAGAGCGGGATTGCGCGTGGCATAAAGCAAGGAGTTCCCCCCTCCCCAGCAATAGCCGATTACGCCGATGCTATCCTTCTCTACATACGGCAGCGACTGTAAATATGTGAAGGCGGCATCCAGGTCCTGGACAACGCCCTCCTGTGACAGCCTGCCGATGGCGGCGACGGCATCCTCCACCGTGGCAAACTGGGCAGTGCCCCCGCTGCGGGAAAGCAGGTCGGGGGCCAGGGCCACATAGCCTTGATTGGCGAAGCGCCGGGCGACATCCCTTATGTGGTCGTTGAGTCCCCGGTTTTCGTGAATTATTATCAAGCCGGGGGAACTCCCCGCCGACCTGGGTCTGGACAGATAGGCCCTGATAGTGAAGCCTTCACTGCTGAAGGTGACTTCAGCGCTATCCACTGCTTCAGGCGAAACGGAGCCTGGGGGCGCTCCGGTCTGGGGAGGCGGCGGTGTCGGGGGTAAAGGTGCTTCCGGGGGCGCTGGCGGGGGTGGGGGCGGCGGCGCAGCGGGCGGCGGTGAACAGGCAACGAGAAACGCCAGCAAGAGCGACGCCAGCATTAACAGACATTGCTTCCACCGGTTGGACCGCTTCATTTAATCCATCCGTTCACAGTATAACCTCTGTCTTCACTTTCATGTTGGCAGGTGCCAGCGTGAATGTATATCCGTAGGCTTACGTATTTCTGTGCTGAAAGACGTTGTTGGGAGATGCAAGCGGGAATATCAGGCTGGTAAACGGCCCCTTGTGTTACAATAGTCCCGGGTTGTTCTCATGTTGCAGATGCTGCCGCTTCTGACCAGCGTTGTGGTGATCTCCCTGTCCGGGGTGATGCTGCCCGGCCCGATGTTCGCGGTGACCCTGGCCAAGAGCTACCGCTCTCCCTGGGCGGGGACCTGGATATCCCTGGGGCACGCCGTCATCGAGGTGCCACTGATAATGCTAGTCTATTTCGGCTTCGCCAGGTTTTTCCAGGAAGACCTGGTGCGGCTGGTCCTCAGCGTGGCGGGCGGCGGCATGATACTCTGGCTGGGGGTGAGCCTGCTCCGCTCCCGCGCCCCGACAGGGCAGGAGGCCAGGGACCTGCCCGGCAGCGCCTTCGTCTCCGGCATCCTCACCAGCGCCTTCAACCCCGCCTTCCTGCTATGGTGGGCCACCATTGGCAGCCTGCTGGTGATGAAGTTCCTCGATTTCGGCCTGTATGGCCTGGCGGCGCTCATCGTGGTGCACTGGCTCTGCGACCTCACCTGGCTGTCGCTGGTGTCCCAGGTGGTCAACCGCACCCAATCGCTGTGGCAGCCCCGTTTCAAGGGATGGCTCTTCACCGGCTGCGGGCTGCTGCTGGCCGGTTTCGGCCTCTGGTTTATCGTGTCCGGGGTGATGGCGATGTAATTGACCGGGTGCGGAAATCCTCCCCGGCCTCTTTTATCAAGAGGGGAGGCCCGTCTCCCACGAGGCCGCAATTTTCTCCCTTCTCCATTTATCCCTTGCCCGCCGCCCCCGTTTCTGCTATCATCCTGACTGGAGCCGCCGGAGGGGAGCCTTGCCGAAAGTTGGCTTTGTCTACGACCCCATCTACCTGGAGCACGATACCGGCCCCCACGTCGAGAACGCCCGCAGGCTGGAAGCCATAATGTCCCGCCTGGAGCAGTCCGGGCTGAAGCAGGAGCTGACCGCCATCAAGGCCAGGCCGGCCACGCTGGAAGAACTTTCCCTGGTGCACGACCGGCAGCACATCGCCGGGGTCCAGGAGACGGCGAAAAAAGGCGGCGGCTGGCTCGATGCCGATACGATGATGTCCCAGGCTTCCTACGAGGCCGCGCTGTATGCCGCCGGCGGGGCCATCGAGGCGGCTGCGGCGGTGGTGAAGGGGGAGGTGGACAGCGCCTTCGCCCTAGTCAGGCCGCCCGGCCACCACGCTACCCCCCACCGCGCCATGGGCTTTTGCCTGTTCAACAACGCGGCCATCGCCGCCCGCTATGCCCTGACCCGCCTGGGACTGGAACGCGTCCTCATCATCGATTTCGATGTGCACCACGGCAACGGCACCCAGGACGCCTTCTATGACGATCCCAGCGTATTGTATGTCTCAACCCACGAGTATCCCTTCTACCCCGGCAGCGGCGGCATCGAGGAGACAGGGAGGGGGGCCGGCGAAGGGACAACCCTGAACATCCCCCTGCCCGCAGGCTGCGGCGACGCAGAATACCTCCAGGCCTTCGAGGAGATAATTGTCCCCGCCACCCGGCGCTACCGCCCCCAGCTTGTCCTGGTCTCCGCCGGCTATGACCCCCACTGGGCCGATGATCTGGCCTTAATGCAGTTGAGCGTGACCGGCTTCGCCAGGATGGTGACGATAATAAAAGGGCTGACCGGGGAGCTATGCCGGGGACGGCTTGCCCTGGTGCTGGAAGGCGGTTATAACCTGGACGCCCTGGCCGACTCGGTAAAGGCCACCTTTGACGTGCTACTGGGCAAAGGTGAGATCGAAGACCCGCTCGGCCCTTCGCCGCGTGCCGGTCAGCCCGGCATCGCCCCTTTACTCAGGCAGGTGGCCAGGGTTCACGGCCTGGCGTGACCATCGGGCCCGCAGGTGACCGGGCACTGGGCGCACTCGCTGCCGCAAGGCTCTACGTGGATGGTCATGCTGGTATGGCGCAGCTTCCGGGCGATGTCTTCTTCCAGGTGGTCGCAGAGGCGGTGGGCGTCCTCCACGCTGGTGCCCCTGGGCATGACCACGTGCAGGTCGGCGTAGCGCTGGTTGCCTGACTTCCGGGTGCGCAGCTCGTGAAAGCCGACCAGTTCGCCGAAGTGCTCCGTAATGCACTCCCTGATGATGCGCTCTTCCTCTTCGGGCAGCTTGACATCGATCAGTCCGCCGAAGGCCCTTTTCAGCACGTCATAGGCCACCTTGAGGATGAGCAGGGCCACGATGATGGCGATGATGGGGTCGATGATGCTCAGGCCGGTGAGGCGCACTGCCAGCAGTCCCACCAGCACCGCCGCCGCCGAGTAGACATCAGTGGCGATGTTATGGGCGTTGGCCTGCAGCGCCGCCGAGTCCAGTTCACGTGACACCTTCAGCAGACGGCGGGAAAGGAAGACGCTGGCGATGATAGAGACCAGCATCACTCCCATGCCGGCCTCGGTCATGGCCACCTCTGCCTCGCCCGCTATCCGGAGGACCGCGGAGTAGATTACCCCCCCGCCGGCGCCGAAGATGAACACCGCCTGGGCTATGGCGGCGATATACTCCACCTTGCCGTGGCCGAAGGGGTGCTCCCAGTCAGCCGGCTTGACGGCAATGTGCATCGCCAGGAAGGTGACCCCGACGGCGAAAAGGTCGAGAAAGCTGTCCAGCGCCTGGGCCAGGATGCTGAGGCTGCCGGTCATCACGCCGACGGCTATCTTGAGCAGCGTCAGCCCGATTATTATGGCGATGGCCAGCTTGACTACGCCGCTCCTGGATGACCACATCCCCGGTCACCTCCCGGTCAGGCCTGTACCCTGCGACCGGGCAGCCAGTGGAGGAAACGTCCCCACTCACCCTTGTCCCAGACCACCAGCAGGCCAGGCGCAATGAACAGTGAGCTAAAGGTCCCTGCGATGATACCGACCAGCAGCACCACGGCGAAGTTCTGGATGGATGCCCCCACGAAGAGGAGCAGGGCCAGCACCACGATGAGCGTGGTTGTGCTGGTGTTCAAGGAGCGGCCCAGGGTCTCCACCAGGCTGTTGTTGACCACCACCTCGAAGTCGGCGCTTATGCCCATCTTCAGGTTTTCCCGTATCCGGTCGAACACGACCACGGTGTTGTTCACGCTGTAGCCGATGACGGTCAGTATGCCGGTGATGAACATGAGGTTGACCTGCCAGCCCATTATCCCGCCCAGGATGGCAAAGATGCCAAGGGCCACCAGCGCGTCATGCATCAGCGCAATTATGGCGCAGGTGCCGTAGTGAAAAGGCTTGGGCATGCGGCGGAACGCCCAGGTGATGTAGAGAAGTATGCCGCCCGCGGCCACAATCACCGCGATGCCGGCGTTGCGGGCCGTCTCGGTGGCCACGATGGGGGATACCGAGGAGAACTGCGTCTCGCTGAGAGCGCCGAAGCGCTGCCCCAGGGCCGCCTCTATCTCGTCCTTGGCCTCGTCGGTAAGCTCGTGTGTGCGAATGAGGAAGTCCCCGCCTCCGGTGCCCTGGATGATGACATCCACATAGCCCAGGTCTGCCATCGCCTGGCGCAGTTCGCCCTGGTCAACCGGCTGCTCGAAGTTTACCGAGAGGATCGAGCCGCTGCTGAACTCGATGCCCGCGCTCAGCCCGAAGGTGGCCAGGGCGATTATCCCGATAAGGATGACGGCAACCGAGATTAGAAAGAACCAGAACCGCTTGGTGATGATGTCAAACATTCTCTCTGCCCCCGCTCACGCTCATAAGCGATTTATGCCTGGCCAGGCCGGTGCTGATGGTCATCCGCAACAAGGTCCTGGTTACAGTGAGGGCAGTGAACATGCTCACCGCCACGCCGATGAACAGGGTCAGTGCGAAACTCATCACCGGGGCGCTGGCAACTATGCTGCTGCCCAGCCAGTAAAGGATGATACAGACGATAAAGGTAGTCATGTTGCTGTCCCGTATCGCCGACCAGGCGCGGTCAAAACCGGCCTCCACCGCCGCCCCCAGCGTCCTGCCGCTCCTCAGTTCCTCTTTCATCCTTTCAAAGATGAGGATATTGGCGTCTACCGCCATGCCCACTGACAGGACAAAGCCGCCTATCCCTGCCAGGGTCAGGGTGACCGGGATCATCTTGAACAGGGCCAGCACCAGCACGGCGTAGAAGATGAGCGCCAGGCTGGCCAGCACCCCGCTCAGCCGGTAGTAGGCTATCATGAACAGCATGATCAGTATCAGGCCGATAATGCCCGCCGTGGCGCTCATCTCGGCGAAATTGGCCCCCAGCGTGGCCGAGACCTTCTCCTGGAAAAGGGGCGGCTTTTTCAGCGGCATGGGCAGTGCGCCTGACTGGAGCAGGTTCGCCATCCGGTTGACGTCTTCTATCGAGAAGTTGCCGGTTATTACCGCGCTGCCCCGGTAGGAACGCTCCAGTATCTGAGGAGACGAGAGCAGGTTATTGTCCAGGAAAATGCCCAGGGCGCGCTGCGGGGTGCCGTATGCCCCGGCATCGAACAGGCGGGCGGCGATTTCGTCGAAGTTCCTGGCCCCCTCGCTGTTCCATCTGATGCTGACCTCTGCCTCGGCGCCGGTGGGCATGGTCCTGATACTGGGGGCGGCTTCCTCCAGGAACTCGCCGGTCAACTGGGCGCCGCCGCTTCCCCTGGCGGCTACCCATGACAGCGCCTCCCCTGACAGGCCGGCCGCATCCACCGGCTTGCCTTCCTCGTCAACAAATTGAGGTCCTTCAGGGCCTTCGACCAGGAAGGCGGCTGGATTCCCCCGCTCGTCTACGAACACGCGGTTGCCGGTCTCTCCGCCCTCGATAAAGGCCAGCTTGTCCTGGGCGCGGTAGTCGCTCAGGCGCACCGGCTGGCCGTTGTCTTTCACCTCCACCCTGCGGAACTCGAGGAAGCCGGTCTGCTCCACCAGGCTCTTGGCGGCATCGATGTCGGTAAAGCCGGGCAGCTGGACCAAAATCCGGTCGGTACCCAGGCGCTGGATAATGGGATCGGTGACGCCGTACTTATCGATACGTCTCTGGATGGTATCCACGGCCCGGTCCATGTTGCCGGCCCGCTCTTCGGGGGTAGCCCCTTCGGGAAACTGGGCCTCATATACCAGGTGTACCCCACCCACTAGGTCAAGCCCCAGGCGCAACCCCTGCCGGCCTAACCGCTCCCCTCCCAGGGGAAAGACGGCCCACAGGGCCAGGCCCAGCAGCACCACCAGTACCCCAAAGACTACCGTGTTTTTCCTGAGCATGTCCTTCTTCCTATGATGATTTATTAACCGCCGACAGCAGCGCTGCCACGTATTCCAGGGCTGCCTCCCTGGTGGTCACCTCGCCGGCTGCCTGGGCCTCGCGCACTGCCTCAAGAAGCTCGCCGAGCCGGGGGCCCGGCCCCAGGCCAAAGGCATTCATAAGTTCATGGCCGTCTACCAGCTTGGGCGGGGCGGCAGCCGCCTCCTGGCTGAAATGCTGCTCCAGCACGTAAGCCGCCGTGCGGCAATGTTCCAGCCACCCTTGCCAGTCCAGATTTGGCCCTCGCGCCGCCAGGTGGTCGGCCAGGTTCAGATAGAGGAGGTCTATGCCGGCGTCCCCGGTATCGCGGAAGAAACGGTAGATGGCCCGCCGCGTGGGGAGACCATCGCTACTCATCTGGCTTGGCCGGAGATGGTTTTCTATTATGAGCGATACCCGCTTGATCTCCCTGGTGCTGAACCGGAGCTTTTCCAGTATGCCAGCCACCACCGCCGCGCCCTCCGTGGCGTGACCGAGGAAGCGCACCCGCCCCCCCTCTTCCACCGCCCTTTTGGTCTGCGGCTTGGCGATGTCATGAAGCAGCGCCGCCAGCTTGAGGAGCACCCTCCCGGTCGCGCCGCCGGTATCCTGTTCAAAATGCCTTTCCAGCGCCTCGGACCAGGGCACAGGGGCGAGCGCCTCTTCGCCGCCATACTCCCAGCCGCCTCGCCGCAGCAGGAAGTCCACCGCGGCTACTGTCTCTATGGAATGACGGTAAACGTCCCAGAAATGCACCACCGGCTGGTCAACCCCCCTGGCCGGGGCCAACTCCGGGAAGACGGCGGTGAGCAGTCCCAGCTTGTCCATAAGGACGATAAGGTGGCCCCCGGGCACTGCCAGTATCCGGAGCAGTTCCTCCCTGACCCGTTCCCCGGCCACACCGGTGATAAGCTGGCAGCAGCGCTCGATCATCACCGAGGTCTCCTCCTCGATAGTGAAATCAAGCTCCCCGGCCAGGCGCACCGCCCGGAGCAGGCGCACCGCGTCAGACGGAAACACCGAAGGGCTGACGGCTCTTATCAGCCGGCGCTCCAGGTCTCCCTGGCCGCCAAAAGGGTCTATTATCTCTTCCGGGGCGAGCGCGACCCCGCCCGGCTCTTCGAGCATTGGCCGGAGGCTGTCTACGTTCACCGCCATTGCGTTGATGGTGAAGTCCCGCCGGGACATGTCCTCGACCGCATCTCCCCTGAGGGTGGACAGGTCTATCATCCAGCGGCCACTGCCGGAGGGGTCTTCGAGCACCACCCTGGCCACGCCGTTTTCCCGGTCGAGCAGCACGTACTTCCCATCCAGGGCGGCGGCTATCTCCTGCCCGGTCTCCAGCGCGTCCCTGGCCACGGCGATGTCTATATCTGCGGTGTCCCGGCCCAGCAGCATATCGCGGACGAAGCCGCCGGTAAGATATGAACGAACGCCCTTTTCAGAGAGAAAACCAATGACTCGCAACAGGACTGCGGAGACATCAGCGCTGATATCCAAGTTCAACTTTTCCACGCTGCATTGCATCCTTAAAACTATACTCTGATAAGACCCATTTATCAAGTAGCCTGCTTTGGGGGCCATCTACGCAAGCAGCTACGATGAGGCCAGCACCGTCAACAGGTGGATATACAGACAAAGGAATCAGCACCGCAGGGTGAGTAACGCGAAACGAAACCTTACCTATATGATTTACATCATTTGACACGCTTACCTGGCAGGATTACAATTTAATAAGTGGAAGTTTTTTTTGAAAGGAGCACTCTTGATGAAAGAGAGAGTTGAAGAGGTCCTGGATAAAGTACGCCCCAGCTTGATGATGGACGGCGGGAATGTGGAACTGGTGGACGTCACCGATGGCACTGTCAAGGTCAAGCTTATGGGCGCTTGCGGCAGTTGCGCCATGTCCACGATGACCCTCAAGATGGGCATCGAGCGCATTCTCAGGAAAGAGATCCCCGAGATCAAAGAAGTCCTGGCCGTCTAAGGTCAGCTTTCCTCGACATCCAGCTCAAAGGCACGGTGCAGGGCCTGGACCGCATCCTTGACCCTGTCCTCGGCGATAATACAGGTTATCCTGATCTCCGAAGTAGTGATGAGCTGGATGTTTATTTTCTCCTCGCTCAGGGTGCGGAACATCCTGGCGGCGTAGCCGGGGGCATTCTGCATCCCGCTGCCAATGACGCTCACTTTGCCCAGCCTGGAATCGCTGACGCATTCCCTGGCCCCGATGGAACGGGCGATCGGCTGCACTACCTCCATCGCCCTGGCTAGTTGGCTCTTGGCCACGGTAAAAGTCAGGTCGGTTATATTTTCGATACTTGCATTTTGGACGATGGTATCGACGCTGATGCCGGCCTCGGCCAGGGGCACGAAGATGGCTGAAGCAATGCCAGGCCGGTCAGGGACCCCTACCACCGTTATCTTGGCCACATCGAAGTCATGGGCCACTCCCCTCGCTTTATTACGCGCTTCCACTTTTACCTCTCCATGAATTAAGGTGCCCGGGTTATCGGTGAAGCTGGAGGCCACCAGGATGGGGATATTGTAAAGCTCTCCCAGTTCCACCGCCCGGGGATGTATCACTTTGGACCCGTAGGTCGCCATCTCCAGCATTTCTTCGTAGCTTATCTCGTCCAGGCGCTGCGCCTCCGGGACCAGCCGGGGGTCGGCGGTAAAGATGCCTTCCACATCGGTATATCGTTCACAGGCCCTGGCGCCCAGGGCCGCGGCCAGTGCCACCGCCGTGGTATCCGAGCCTCCCCGCCCCAGCGTGGTCACGTCCATGCCGTCAGTTATCCCCTGGAAGCCGGCCACGATGACGATGTTGCCCTTGTCCAGTTCCTTTACCACCCGCTGGGACTCCACCTTGAGGATGCGGGCGCGGCTGTAGGAAGAATCGGTCACGATGCCCGCCTGGGCGCCGTTCAGGCTGATAGCCGGGTGTCCCATGTTTTGCAGGGCCATGGTGAGCAGGGTGCTGGAGACGATCTCCCCGGTGGAGAGCAGGACGTCAAGCTCACGGCTGCTCGGCTTCTCCGAGACCTGGTAGGCCAGCGCGATCAGGTCGTCGGTGGCGTCGCCCATCGCCGAGACCACCACCACCACCTGGTCTCCCCTCTCCCTGGCCTTGATGATGCGCCGTGCCACGTTCTTTATCCGCCCGGCATCGGCCACCGATGTTCCGCCATATTTATGTACTACCAGGGCCATAAAAGTCTATCCTTTCCCGACCAGCCGCCCCATGAGGTCATGCCCGCGCTGGATGACCAGACCGGAGCGCCCGGCCTCGGCCTCGGTGAAGCGGCCGGCCCCGTTTCCGGAGAAGCCCGCCCCCCAGAGCAGAAAGGGCACGGGATCATCGGTGTGGGTCCGCTCCACGATGGGAGTGGGATGGTCGGGCATGACCAGAAGCCTCAGGCCATCCTTGTGCCAGGCGCGCAGGCGGCCTACCATCTCGCTGTCAATCTTCTCGATGGCCCCTATCTTGTGCTCAACACAGCCGTCATGTGCCGCCTCGTCAGGGGCTTCGATGTGGACGACCACCAGGTCATAGCTCTCCAGCGCCCGGAGCGCCCCCTCTGCCTGGGCGGCATAGTCGTTGTCCAGGCCGTCGGTCACGCCGGGAATCTCCAGCATGGCTATGCCGGCCATCTTGCCCAGCCCGCCGAGCAGGTCCACCCCGGAGGTCATGGCCGCCTCCAGCCCGTAGACCTCCCTGAAGGAAGGCATATCCGGGGCCGGGCCGCTGCCCCAGAAGAGCCAGATGGTGGTGGCCGGTATCTCGCCGCGGGAGCGGCGGCTGGCGTTGACCGGATGGTCGCGGAGGATGTCCTCGGAGCGGGCCATGAGGTCGCGCAGAATTTCGCTGCCAGGCCCGGAGGGCAAAGACCCCTCAATGGGCCTGCCGGAGATGTTGTGGGGCGGGGTGCAGACCGCCTCGAGCGTCTCCAGGTGTCCCCTCAGCTTGCAGATGTGCCGGTAGCTCACGCCGGGATAGAATATCACCTCGTCGCTGCCCAGGCCCAGGTTGACGGCATCGATAAGCTGTCTCGCTTCTTCGGTGCTGATATAGCCGGAGCTGTAGCTCCACATCAGGCCATCGCGGACGGCCACCAGGTTGCAGCGGAAGACCACTTCTTCGCCGGTCACGGATATGCCCATGCTCCTGGCCTCGATGCCCCCCCTGCCCCGGTAGTAAACGGCGGGGTCATAGCCGAGCAGGGACATACAGGCGCAGGCGCTGCTCGCCTCCATCCCCGGCGGCACGGTGCGCACCAGGCCCAGGACGCCTTCCGCCGCCAGGGCATCCAGGTTGGGGGTGCGGGCCAACTCCAGGGAGGTGCCGCCGCGCCCGGGTAAAGGCAGGCCGGAGGCGCCGTCCATTATGACAACGCAATATTTCATCTATCCGTTTTTCTTTCTGTTTTCTGTGGGTAAGGCCTTCCGAAAAACATCCTCAACGGCGCGTCACTTGTATCGCACCGCCATCAGGCCTTATAATAAGTCTTGCGGGGCGTAGCGCAGCCCGGTTAGCGCGCAGCGTTCGGGACGCTGAGGTCGGTGGTTCAAATCCACTCGCCCCGACCATTTTCCCTGCCTTCATCGGCATCAGTACCCCGGCACGCTTTTATATTGTAGCAGCTACTTCGCCGTCGAAGCCCACTGGAGCCGAGGCTTGTTTAAGCGGGCTTGGCACGCTTGCTAATCAAAGCCCTGGTGAGCTGGTAGTCAGTTTCAAGGTTCAACCAGAACCGTGCCGGTATCTCCGGCATGACTTCCTCAAGCTGCAGGGCGGTCTCGGCGGTGATAGCCTTCTTGCCGTTGACAATCTCATTGATAGCATTCAGCGGCCGCCCCATTCGCCGGGCTAATTCCTTTTGAGAGATACCCCGCGCCTCGATTTCCTCCAAAAGATACTCGCCGGGAGGAATAGCGATATCTGGATAAGCATTCGTCTTAGTCGCCATGGTAATCCTCCACATTCATAATGCGCACCCTGTCTTCTTTTACCTTTTCAATGATAAGCCGATAGTTTCCGGTGAGGGTTATTGCGTACTGCCCGGCGCGGTCACCTTTCAAAGGATGCAATCTCAACGCCCGGAGTCCATGTAGTTGAGAGAAATTGTCTGTAGCTCTTATAACCGCCAGCCTTTGAATATACTTCCGGCCAATTGGAACACCCAAAAACCGGCTAGCCTCTGAGAGGCTCAAACTGGCGTTAGCCAGACGGTTTGATGAGAACTCTATTTCCACCCATACACCCTATGGTTAGATATTATCCATAATAGCCTCCCCCCTGTCAAGCATGCTGTAATTCAAAGGTCAAAGAGAAAGTCCCGGCCATGCCCTTTAACCCCCGCTTCCCCCCTCACTCTGCCAGCCCCTTCTTCGCCTCGTCCCAGAGGGCATCCTGCTCCGCCAGGGATAGGGCCCCTATATCTATCCCGCGCTGGCGGCAGGCCTCCTCCATGTGCCTGAAGCGTTGCAGAAAGCGCCGGCTGGCCTGTCTCAGCGCCGATTCGGCGTCGATGCCCATGCGCCGGGAGACATTGACCATGGTGAACAGCAGGTCGCCGAACTCCTGCTCCTGCTGCTGCTGGTCTCCGGCCTGCTCCAGTTCCTTTATCTCTTCCACCAGCTTTTCGAAGACGCCCTCGATGCTCTCCCAGTCAAAGCCCTTCCGGGCCACGCGGTTCTGTATCTCCTGGCTGTAGGCCAGGGCCGGCATGTGCGCCGGGACGCTGTCCAGCACGGAAGCTCCGTTCCCTCTCTCCTTCAGTTTCAGGGCCTCCCAGCTTTTGATCACGTCCTCGGCGGTGCTCGCCTTCACGTCCCCGAAAACGTGCGGGTGGCGGTGCACCAGCTTGTCCGTTATCCGGCGTATCACGTCGGCCACCTCGAAATCGCCGGACTCGGCGGCGATCTGGGCGTGGAGCACCACCTGCATCAGCAGGTCTCCCAGTTCATCGCGCAGCTTCTCGGCATGGCCCTCGTCCAGGGCGTCGAGCACCTCATAGCACTCGGAGAGCAGGTTCTCTCTCAGGCTGGCGTGGGTCTGCTCCCGGTCCCAAGGACAGCCCCCGGGGCCGCGCAGCCGGGCGACCAGGGTTACAAATCTTTCAAACTCTTTTAGATAATCTGCCAATTGACTCTCTCCAGACAATAATTATAACATTCTCACGGAAAGCCGTTAGTACCGACATTACCCCGGCAGCGCCGCCCCGATAAGCTCTTTGTGACCGCGGAGGAACTCGGCGGCGGGCATAGCCCGGCCCCCCTCCGGCTGCACCGTCACCAGGCCCAGGACGCCGCTCCCGGCATAGACGCCGAGGGCCGCCTCTTCCCGGTCGAGGGCAACCACGCGCCCGCTCTGGCCATCGCCGGGGAGGGCCACCGCCTCCTGGACTATCAACCGCCTTCCCCGCCACCGGGTGTAGCAGCCCGGCCAGGGGGTGAAGGCGCGCACCCGGCGGGACAGCTCCAGGGCGGACAAATGCCAGTCAATCTCGCCCTGCTCCTTGGTTATCTCCCCGCAACAGGTGGCCTGCGCTTCGTCCTGGGGCCGGGGCGTCAATTCCCGCCGCGACCAGCCCACCAGCGCCTCCTGCAGCAGCCCGGCGGCCACCTGCGACAGCTTGACCATCAGCGAGCCGGCGTTATCCCGCGGCGAAATGGGGATGCAGCCCCTGTTCAGCACCGGCCCGGTGTCCAGACCGGCATCCATCAGCATGATGCTCACCCCGGTGAACTCGTCTCCGGCCAGGATGGCCGCAGGCACCGGTGAGGCCCCGCGGAACCGGGGCAGCAGGGAGGGGTGGATATTGACACAGCCATGAGGGGGCAGGTCAAGCACCGCCTGGGGCAGGATACGCCCGTAGGCCGCCACCACTATCACCTCCGGCTTGAGCGCCGCCAGCGCCTCCACCACCTCCGCCGGCTTCAGGCTGGCTGGCTGGACCACCGGCAGGCCCAGTTCCAGCGCCGCTCGCTTGACCGGCGAGGCTGCCAGTCCTCTCCCCCGCCCGGCGGGCCGGTCCGGCCGGGTATAAACAGCGGCTACCTCGTAACTGTTCACCACCAGGTGCCGGAGAGGGGTGACTGCGAACTCAGGTGTGCCCATGAAGACGGTGCGCAACAGGAATACCTCCTGACTCATTGTACCATCCAAAAAAACCTGTGGCCAAGAGGCCTTTTCCAATCTGAAACGGTTGATTTTTGCCGAAAATTGAAAGTTTGGCGGGGTTGATGAAGCAGGGGGTGGGGTCAAAAATCCCCGGCAATGCCTCCCGAAACCTTGCCGGAGGGGGCAATCGGTAGTATGCTGATGGCGTCAGTTCCCGGCCGCCTCCTCCGGCCTGCCGCCAACGGAACGACCCCCCTGGAGAAATATCTCGGACGTGTATCAGGAGAAAACATTGTTGTTAAGCCCGGTCTTTGTCTCCGAATTGAGCAGGGCGCGTATATAAGCATGCAAAACCGCACCGCACGAGAAATCTGGGTCGCCGCCCTGGGAGAGCTTGAAATACAGGTCAGCAGTTCCAACTACCAGACCTGGTTCAAAGATACCACAGGGCTGAGCTACCAGGACAACCGTTTTACCATCTCGGTGCCCAACACCTTTGTCGCCGAGTACCTGTCGCAGAACCAGCGCTCCCTGATCGAGAAGACGCTGATGGAGCTGACCTCTCCCGACATCGAGGTGGTCTTCCAGGTCAACGGCCGCCACCAGCAGGGCCCGTCAACCGCCGGCAGCGCCTCTCAGGGCGTTCCAGCCTCTGCCAACCTTAACGCCAGGTATGTTTTCCAGTCCTTTGTCGAAGGCAAGAGCAATTGCCTGGCACTGAGGGCGGCCCTGGACGTGGTCCAGAACCCGGGCAAAAGCTATAACCCCCTGTACATCTACGGCGGGACGGGGCTGGGCAAGACTCACCTGCTCCACGCCATCGGACATGAAGCCCGCAGCCGCCAGACCGCCATGCTCTGCGTCAGCGGCGAGCAGTTCACCAATGAATTTGTCATAGCGCTCAGGGACAGGCAAACTGAGCAGTTCCGCAACCGCTACCGGAACGCCGGCATCCTGCTCATCGATGACCTGCACTTCATCGGGGGCAAAGAGCAGACGGCTGAGAGTTTTTTCCACACCTTCAACGAACTCCATAACTCCAACCGGCAGATAGTTATCACCAGCGACCGGCCGCCCGGTTCAATGCCGGTGGAAGACAAGCTGCGCTCCCGCCTCGAATGGGGCCTCATTGTGGACGTACAGCCTCCGGACCTTGACACCAGGCTGGCCATACTCGATGCCAAGGCGCAGCGGGAGCAGGTGGCCATGCCCGCCGAGGTGCTGTCTTTCATCGCCGAGCGCACCTTCAAAAGCGTCCGTGACCTCGAAGGCGGCTTCAACCGCGTGGTGGCCTTCTCCAGGCTACTCCGTTCCTCGCCCACCGTCGAGACGGCGGCACAGGCATTGCAGGACGTCGCCAGCAAGGTCCCCGGCACATCTGCCACACCGGAATCGGTAATAAAGCTGGTCGCTGACAGCTTCAAGCTGGGCTATGATGACCTGAAAGGCCCCAGGCGGGATAAACAAACGGCGATGGCCCGGCGGGTGGCCATGTACCTGGTCCGGCGCGAGACCAATTGCTCCCTGGCCCAGGTTGGGCGGGACCTGGGGGGCCGCGACGCCTCCGCGGTGACCAACGCCTGCAAGAAGGTGGAAAGCGATATGGCCACAGACTCCTATCTGAGGCGGCTGATCCATGACATACAGGAAAGAATAAACCCCGGCGCGACACCTGCTGCCTGAGCCAGGGTCTCTCCCCACCAGACCGATGTTCCCGACATCGCAATGTCCCCCTGCTGTCACATTGTGAAAATTTTGTGTTTCCCCCTGGATGTCTTCCAGCGTGCCGCCACGAAGAAACCACCAAATTCGCAATGCCAGGAACGAGATATTATTACGGAAATTATTATAAACTAAGAAGAGAGAAGACAAAGTGATTACTATCTTCTTATAAGAGTTTTTGTGAACAGGACTTTGTATGTTTGACAAGGTACAGATAAGCGTGAAAGCCGGGGACGGGGGCGCAGGGGCTATCACCTTCCGCAGGGAGAAGTTTGTCCCCTTCGGTGGGCCGGATGGGGGAGACGGGGGCAATGGCGGCAATGTCATATTCCTAGCAGACCCCTCGGTCACCAGCCTGGCCAGGTTCAGGAGAAAGAGGATATTCCTCGCACCGGCAGGGGGCGCGGGACAGAGTAAGAAGCGGCATGGGAAAAACGGCGAAGAAATGGTCATCTCTGTGCCGGTGGGGACGGTGCTTTCCTATCCCGATAGCGGGGAGGTTATTGCTGACCTGGCTGAGCCCGGGCAGCGCGTCCTGGTGGCCCGCGGCGGCAGGGGTGGCTGGGGCAACGTCCACTATGCCACATCCACCAACCAGGTGCCCCGCCTGGCCCAGCGCGGCGAGACCGGAGAAGAGGTCTCCCTGGTCCTGGAGATGAGGCTTATCGCCGATGTGGGCATCATTGGCTCACCCAACGCCGGCAAGTCCACGCTGCTGTCAATGGCCTCGGCGGCCAGTCCCAGGATTGCCGCCTATCCCTTCACCACCACCGAGCCGGTGCTGGGAGTGGTCTACTCCGGCCAGCGACGGTTCATCCTGGCCGAGATACCGGGACTGATAGAGGGCGCTCACCTGGGCAAGGGGTTGGGGCATGATTTCCTGCGCCACATCCTCCGCACCAGGGCGCTCATTCACCTTATTGACGGCAGCTCGGCAGACCCGGTGGAGGCCATGAGGCAGATAAACGAAGAGCTATCCCAGTTTGACTTGGCGCTGGCGGAGAAGCCGCAACTGGTGACGGTCAACAAGATCGACCTGCCCGAAGTGCGTTCCAGGATGGACGAGATACGGGATCGGTTCAGGGCTGCCGGGCTGAGCGTCCACTTCATCTCAGCGGCCACCGGCGAAGGAGTTAGCGAGCTTGTGGCGAAGGCGGCCTTACAGCTTGAGCGAATGCCTCTAAAAGCAGTGGAAGTGGTCAAGGTGTTCCGCCCGGAGCCGCGGCGGCGGGGGATGACGGTGCGCCGGGAGGACAACGTCTTCGTGGTTGAAGCCCCGGGACTGGAGAGATTGATGGCCGCAGCCGATGCCTCCGAGAACGAGTTGCGCTGGCAGCTCACCCGGCACCTGGACCGGATGGGGCTGAGCAAGAAGCTGGAGCGCGCCGGCGTCAGGCCCGGTGACCGCATCCGCTGCGGAGAACTGGAATGGGAGTGGCGCTGACATGAGGCTGGGAGTTCTCGGTGGGACCTTCGACCCTGTCCACAACGGTCACCTGGCGGTGGCCCAGGCAGTCAGGGACAGACTGCAGTTGGACCAGATCATTTTTGTGCCTGCCTGCCTGCCCTGGCTCAAGAAAGACCGCCAGGTGACGCCACCGGAACACCGGATCGCCATGCTGCGGCTGGCACTGGCCGAGAGGGCCGGTCTGACCGTCTCTCCACTGGAGATTGTGCGGGGCGGGCCTTCGTACACTGCTGATACTGTGGAAGAGCTGCGGCGCTGCCTCGGCACTGAGGCCGAGCTGTTCTTCATCATGGGCTGCGACAGCCTGGCGGGGCTGCCCCGGTGGCAGGACCCCGCGCGTATCATCAAGATGTGCCGCCTGGTGGCGGTACCCCGCCCCGGATGCCCCCGGACAGACCTCACTGCCCTGGAAGCGGCTATCCCCGGCATATCGGGGCGCGTGGTGCTTCTGGATGCCCCTGTGATAGACGTCAGCGCCACCGATATCAGGCGCAGGATAGCGGCCGGCCTCCCCGTCGACCACCTGGTCCCCCCGCCGGTGTTGAGATACATCCGGGAGCACAGGCTTTACCTGGACGAAGTAAACCCCTCCGCCGGCTAACCTTTTGCCAGCATCTTCGTTTTGAACCAGAGGAGGCGTCTCAGGGTGATGCGTGTCCGGGAACTTTCACCAGCGCATGCCTCTTTTTCGCGGGTAAGCTTTTCCCTTGCTTTTCACCTGTTTTACGACGTTGTTTGAAAGCTGCCCTGGCAGAACGATGCCTGTCATCCTGAGAGAGCTAAAGCGAACGAAGGATATCGGGGATGGGAGAATAGGCCCACGGTCCGCCCCGGGATCCTTCACTTCGTGGCTCGCCTCGGCGTGACTCAGTGGAACCAGGACGACATTGTCAATCTGTGAAGACCAATGAGACATTTTTTTTAGCACCCTAAAAAATTGGCGCCTGAGCCGGTGAACCTTTTGGCCCCGAAACGACTATATGTATATGGATGACTTCAAATGACGCAAAAAGAGAAATGGCAGTCAGGGGATATGGCAGCGTTTGAGGCACTTTTCCGGCAGTATGAAAGGCTGGTACTGAGCAACGCCTATCTGATGGTGGGCAGCAGAGAGGAAGCGCAGGACGTGGTCCAGGACGTTTTCTCCTCGGTGTGGAAGTCCCGCAACTCCTTCGATGCGGAGAAGGCGAAGTTCACCACCTGGCTGCACGCTATAACGGTCAACGAGTGCGCCAGGAGGCGGCGCAAGAAGCAGCCGGTGGTGGTCCGGGACGTGGCAGAGGCCGACCTGGCCGATGAGGGTTTCGAGAACCACGTGATGAAGCAGGAGGAGCGGGAGAGGGTCGCTGCGGCGGTAAAAAAGCTGGACAATGAGCACCGCACCGTGCTGGTGCTGAGATATTTCAACGACCTGTCCTATGCCGAGATCGCCCAGGTGCTGGGCATACCCCTGGGGACGGTCAAGTCCAGGATAAACAAGGGTATCCGGTCGTTGCGGGAACAATTCCTGGAGACGGGAGAGGCGGGGGCCTGATGATGGATAAAATGGTCAACTGCAATATGATAAAAGAACTGCTGGTGGCCTATCTTGACGGCGAGGTCACCGGCGAAGAGCGGGCGCACATCGAGTCCCACCTGGATGCCTGCCAGCTTTGCCTTGACGACCTGGACGGGCTGAGGGCCACCCGGCAGGGACTGCGTCGCGCCTTCACCGACATGGCAGCGGATGTCACTCCTTTGTCACAGTCCTGGCAGAGGTTGCAAGAACGCCTGGAGGCCAGGCCGTCGCTATGGGAGAGGCTGGGCCGCCTGTCCCTGCAACACCCGGTATGGGGCGCTGCCGCCGCCAGCGTCGTGCTTGTATTGGCGGCGGTCGCCTTCTTCTGGTACGCCGGGGTCTTCGACCGGGCGGCGGTGCCTGTTCCCGCCCCGATGCCGGCTATGGCCCCGGAAAAGGACCGGGCCATGGAGGCCGCGCCACCGCCGACAATTCAGGTGCCGCCTCCAGCCCCGTCACCTGCGCCAATGCCCGCGCCTGCCCCGGCACCTGTGCCCGCTCCCACACCCGCCCCGGCCCCGGCTCCCACACCCGCCCCGGCGCCCCGCCCTGCGCCAGCGCCTCCATTCCGGGCGAGCCTGGTCCCTGAAGAGGCCGTTTACCTGCCCGGCGAAAGTGTCGAGGTCAGGCTATCATTCGCCAATACATCGGCGGACACCTTTACTATCAGCCAGTACCCGCCGGAGATAGAGGTGACGCCCTGGCTGGACCGCGACCAGGTGTTGTCCTCCCGGCCTGGCGGGACGCAGCCGCTGGAGATAAGGCCCGGTGAGACGGCAACGCTGGACTTCGCCTGGGACCAGAGGGACGGCCAGGGGCAGCAGGCGGCACCCGGCTGGTATGCGGTCACCTTCAAAGATATCACCATTCAGCATGGCGGGACTGGAACATATGGCATGAGCCCTACGGCAAGGGTATTGATCCAGCACCCCCAGGGGGCCATGGAAAAGACCATTGACCTGGACCAGGCGCAGACGGTGAACGGGATCACGGTGACGCTCCAGCGTGTGGAGATGACGGCGGATGGCGCCGGGTTCTCTGTCTTCTTCATCCCGCCGGGCTACTCCCCGCCGCCTGCCACGCCGGGGATGCCTCCTATGCCGCCGCGGATAGCAGTCGCGGCCAGTGCCGAGTATTCTTTTGACGGCGTGACCCGAAATGCCGGAACGGCTGGATTCAACACCAGAGGCGATGGTATGAGACTGGTCTGGGGAGTGGGGATGCATAAGCTTGACCCGGTGCCCAGTGACGCCGGAGAGCTTATCTTTACCATAACCCAGCTTAACGACTGGCAGGGTCCCTGGGAGTTCAGGATACCGCTTCAGGGGAAGTAATGGGAGGGAGGTGATGAATGAGTGTGAGGACAGGCAGGAGTTCTATGAGTCGGGACAATCGATAACAGCAAGAGGAGGTTTAAACAAATGAAAAAGAAATGGTTAATAGCGCCGAGCATAGTGCTGGCACTGATACTAGGCATGATCGGGTTGGCTGCTTGCGGGACAACCACAGGGGCGGTGGAACTGCCGTCCAATCTGAGCCTGGCCCTGAATTCGCAGCAGCAGGGCGTTTGGGTGAGCGGCGAAGGAAAAGTCACTGTCGTTCCTGATGTGGCGATAATCAACCTGGGGGTTGAGGCCCAGGCGGCGACCGTAGCCGAGGCCCAGGAAAAGGCCACCACCGCCATGCAGTCCGTCATGGACGAGCTGAAGGCCCAGGGGGTCGCCGAAAAGGACATCAGGACCACCCAGTTCAGCATCTATCCGGTGCGGAGATGGGCGGAGGACAGGCAGCAGGAAGTGCTCATCGGCTACCGGGTGAACAACATGGTCACTGCCAAGGTGCGCCAGGTGGAGAATGCCGGAACGGTCATTGACGTGGTGGCCCGGGCCGGCGGGGACAACGTCAGGGTGAGCGGCATCAGCTTCACCGTTGACAAACCGGAGGTCTACCACCAGGAGGCCAGGGAAAAGGCGGTGGCGGATGCAAAGGCCAAGGCGGAGCAACTGGCTGGACTGGCCGGCGCCAGGCTGGGCAAGCCCACTTTCATCAGCGAGAGCGGCGGGTTCATTCCCCCCATGCCAGTAGCCCGGATGGCGTTCGAGTCGGCCGTACCGATGCCCGCCCCGGCCCCGGCGCCGATAAGCCCCGGCGAGACCGAGATAAGGCTCAGCGTGCAGATCGCCTACAGCCTGGAATAGTTATCTCGATACCCTTGAAGTAAAAGGAAGGGGGGTTGGAATTCTCCGCCCCCCTTTCGTATTATTTGTAAAGGGGAATAAGAGGATCAGCTATGGCAGGTTAACTGGGGAAATGACTCATCGCGGCGGGACTGCCCTTCACCCTGTGGGGCAAAGCCCCCTTCCTGGGGCGGCTCCCCGGCGACATCATCATCCAACGGGAGAATGCCCGCTTCTTCTTTCCCCTGGCTACCAGCCTGGTCCTGACGGTGTTGCTGAATCTGGTCTTCAGGCTGTTCTGTTAGCGCGTCTCTGAGCTGCTCAGGACTGTGATCTCATCCGGGTGTAGCAGTCCCGGCAGTACACAGGACGCCCCTCGGTAGGCTCAAAGGGCACCGTGGTCTCTGCCCCGCAGGCGGCGCATACGACGTTATGGGCCTGTTTTGCCCCCCGATAGTCCCCGTCCCGTTCACGTCGCCGGGTAGAGCGGCACTCAGGGCAGCGTTTTGGCTCGTTCATCAGACCGCGAGAGGAGTAGAACTCCTGCTCACCGGCGGTGAAAATGAACTCCTGTCCGCAGTCGGCGCACACCAGGGTCTTGTCCGTGGCCATTGATTGTACCTCCAAGCATCGCGATAATCCCCCCTGTCTTCAGTGCGGTCCTGCGGCCCTGAGGTCGCCCGGTTAATTCTTAGCGAGCAATTTGCCCGCGGGCTGATGCCCGGCCAGAAGCCAAGCTCAGACGACACTGAACCCAAGGTCTACTGTCCCTACTATACCTCTTGTCGAACGCCAGGTCAAGAGTTGTCCGGCAAGCTGTTTTGCTTTGAAAAAGTCTCTCCTCGGTATGCTGGGACCCGTTCCAGAGGCCGGATCGAGATATTAAACAAAACATGATTTCAATGGACTATTTTACTCAAAACAAAAAGTAATTGCAACCATTTCCACCCGGTACTTTCAGCTATCTCTTTCCGTCCTGATCACATGGGTAGCGCTGGCCTTGAAGGTGACGTATACCTGCCGGCCTATGTGCAGGTCGAGGTCGGCCGCTGACCTCCTGGTGACCAGGGCTACCAGGGGAAAGCCGCAGTCCACGTGAACGCGGGCAAGAGGCCCCGCCGACGAGAGCCAGGTCACCTTGCCGGTAAAAGAGTTTCTGGCGCTGCTGGAGAGCCGGGACAGGGCCAGCGTCACGTTCTCCGGCCTGACGCAGACGGACACCCTTTGCCCCACAGCGACATCGGAGACCGCCTCAATGAGTCCCCCGCCGATATCGACGGTCACAACGTCCTCTGCGCTGGATAGTACCGTTCCGTCCAGGATGTTCTCAACCCCGACGAACTCGGCCACCTCCCTGCTGCCGGGGGAGACGAATATGTCACGGGAGGTGCCTATCTGGGGAATCTCGCCGTTGATGAGCACGCCTATCCGGTCGGCGAGGCGCTGGCCCTGGGCCAGGTCATGGGTGGAGAGGATGACGGTAGCGGAGCGCTGCCGTATCACCGCGGCCAGTAGCTCCTCGGTCCGCCTTGCCGAGACCGGGTCCAGATTGGCGGTTGGCTCGTCCAGCAGCAGCACTTCCGGGTCCAGGGCGATGGCGCGGGCGATGGCCACCCGCTGCATCTCGCCGCCGGACAGGGTGCGGGCGTTCCTGTTCCTGTCGGCGGACAGGCCTATCATCTCCAGGACGCGTTCCACCTGGTCACGCACTTCCGCCCGGCCCAGCCCCCGCCACCGCAGGCCGGAGGCCACGTTGTCATAGACACTGGCATTGAAGGCCATCGGCTTCTGCAGGACGAAGGCCATCCGCCGCCGCATCTCCAGCCTGAAGCGGGGAGACCCGGCCACGTTCGCCCCGTCGAAAAATATCGCCCCGGATGTGGGTGTATCGAGCAGGGCGAGCAGCCGCAGCAGCGTGGTCTTGCCGGCGCCGGTAGGGCCGATGAGGGCCAGCACTTCGCCTGCTTCAATGCTCAGGTTGATGTTCCTGAGGATGTGCCGCCCATCGTATCTCTGGCAGAGGTCATTCGTCTCTATCAGTGGCATGATTATCTCTGTATCCTGTTAAGCGTCAAGTTCACGGCCAGGGCGATCAGGAGCAATATCAGCCCCAGCGCCATTGATAGCTCTACGTCTCCGCGTGATGTCTCCAGTGATATGGCGGTGGTGAGCACCCTGGTGAAGCCGCGGATGTTGCCGCCGACCATTATGGCTATGCCTACCTCTGATATGGCGCGGCCAAAGGCCATGATGACCGCCGCCGTGACGGCGAACCTGGCCTCGGTGAGCACCAGCACGGCCGTTTGAGGGCCGCTGGCCCCCAGCGAGCGGGCGGTATCGGCGATGGTCCGGTCAACCGAGCTAAGGGCGGAGATGGTCAGGCCGAGCAGGATGGGTATTATCAGGACGACCTGCCCCACCACCATCGCCGCCGGAGTGAACAGGAGATTCAAGCCCCCCAGGGGGCCGGAGCGTGAGAGCAGGATGAAAACGAGGAGGCCGATGACCACGGTGGGCACGCTGTACAGGGTCTGCACCAGGCTTATCAGCAGGCGCTTTCCCCGGAAGCGGCGGAAATGAACGAGAGCGCCCAGGGGCAGGCAAAGGACTGAAGCAAGGACTGTCGCAATGACCGAAATAGTCAGGGAGCGCCAGGTTATCTCTATGACCTCGGCATCGAGGGTTACGATCAGTTCTATGGCCCGGACCAGACCCTGCCATATTTCAGTCAACGTTCACCTGTGCCATAGCTTACTCAATGAGCAACTCTCTCGCGAAACGGCTACTCTACGTTATTGTTCCACCTCGTCACTGTATGCGCTGAAAAGCGGTGTGCCGTACTCCTTCACGCCGTAGTCGCCGATGAGCTTCTGTATCCCGGTTGAGGTGAGGAAGCCTATCAGGTTATTGGCCATGTCGTAGTTGACCCCTTTCACCTTCTCCGGGTTCACCGCTATGGCAGCATAGACATTGAGCAGCGTTTCTCCCTTGTCCACCAGCGGTACGAGGTCGAGCTTGCCCTTGTAGGCCAGGAAGGTGCCGATGTCGGTGAGGGTATAGGCGCGCTTCTCGCTGGCCATCATCAGGGTCGGCCCCATGCCGCTACCGGCTTCTATATACCACTGGCCGGACTGCCTCACCATCTCATAGTCGAGTCCGGCTGCCTTCCAGATGGCCTTCTCTTTGGCGTGGGTGCCGGAGTCGTCGCCCCGGGACACGAAGGCGCCGCTGGTCTCCTTCACCTTGATGAAGGCTGCCTCCGGGCTGAGGCCCTTGATGCCCGCCGGGTCGGCAGACGGCCCCACGATGATGAAGTAGTTGTAAGCGAAGGGGACCCGCTTGACGCCGTAGCCGTCAGCGATGAACCGCTCTTCGCTAGGCAGGTCATGTACGGCCAGTACATCCACATCCCCTCTGCGGCCAAGCTCCAGGGCCTTGCCCGTACCGGCGTATAATATGTCCAGCTCCACGCCGTACTTCTTCTCGAACAGCGTCTCCAGATGTCCCCACAGGCCGGTGTCGTACAGGCTGGTGGTAGTGGCCAGCTTCAGCCGGGCCTTCGGCTCCAGCACCGGCGTCTCTGCGCCGCAGCCTGTCAGCACTGTGCTCGCCAGGACGATGATAAGCAAAATGCCCGCCAGCAAAGTGCGACCTTTGCGAATATGTTTCAAAGCCATAACTTCACCTCATCGCAATTCTTACGTGTAACACAATCGAGCGCTATGCGGGCGGTGCGCGTGACGCCATAAAGTAGGGATGAGGCAAAGGGATTACAACCGTGGGACATACAACGAGGCTAACAATTCCAATCATGCCGCCTTCTCCTTTCCAAAGATGGGAGGCCGCGCCGTTTCCAGCGAGACCCAATGGCCAGTCTCCAGGACGTGAACCAGGAGAGCAGGCTCGGAGAATTTTTGCTATCTGAACATTATCATATCACGCCACACCAGGTCTTTCAAGCTGCCTGGCTCGACCAGGTATATGCTCCTGGCCAGGGCCTTGCCGCTGCCGGTGAGGAAAACCCGGTCGATGATGTGGCCGAGCCTGGCCTTGTCCCCGATGTCGTATTCGTCCCGGAGGTTCACCAGCCAATCGGCATCGTAGACGATGCTGAAGTTCCTGGTGGTTATCTTACCTGGGCTATGGTGGTGGGCGATGATGTCGCAGATTTCAGTGATGTGCTCCGGTGAATACCCCAGCCTGGCCAGGATATCGCGGGCGATGGGCGGCCCTTCCATCTCCTGGTACTTGCCCAGGGTGCTGCCGTGCTTTTGCTCGGCCTGGTGAATGCCGATATCGTGAAGGATGGCAGCCCCGATGACCACCGGGCGGTCTCCGCCTTCCCTGTCCAGGAGCTTTTCGGCGTATTCGGTGACCCAGCGGGCGTGGTTTATCCTCTTGACATCGCTGTCGAAGTAGTCTTCCATGACTTTAAGCAGCGCCTGTTTGGTATCCATCATCCCTCACTAGAAAAAGTAATGCAGCAGCATATCCACCCGGCCATGCTTGATAAGGTGCAGGCCGGAGAACTTCATGACCTCCCTGACCCGCTCGCGGTAGCCGGGGGCGTAGCAGTGGGTGGTGCATTTCTTGCACATTGGCTTGGGGTCATGAGGACAGAGCATCAGCTTGGCGATGCCGTGGTTCAGCAGCTTGTTGCATTCCTGGCACAGCCTCGGCTCCCTGGCGTCCAGCACTTCGCGGAGCCGGTCATCCCGGATGGGGAAGGCGTTTTTGACCATGTTCTGGTGTCTTTCCCGGCAAAAGATAGAGACGAAATCCGCCAGGACCTTGATGTCCCTGGCTTTTTTACCGGTCAACCTGGTGAATATCTCGGCCATTGTCTGTCACTTTCTATTGAATTGATTAACAGTTTGTCATCGCGAGGATCCGACCTACCTACGCCAAGGCTCCGGCAGGCAAGGGCGACGTGCCTGCACACCGAAGTGCCCGCCTACGCCAAGCGACTACGCGCAAGCGTTACGGCACGCAGGCGTGGCAATCTCTCACATTAAGTGTTCATCCAACTATAGGAATTGCCACGCCTCCCGCTTAAGACGGGATGGCTCGCAATGACGATTGTGGATCAAATTACAAAATCCAAAGCTTAAAACTTTAGCCTCCCGTGAAACTGTCACCCTCCGCGAAGCCTGTCCCGTACTTGATACGGGAGCGGAGGGTCTGCTTGGGCACCAAGTGGATTCCCCGCCTGCGCGGGGAATGACAAGCATTGAAGTGGGCAATGTGTTTCGCGAGAAGCTGAACTTCTTGCTATTTGACATTTGGATTTTGCGCCTTGTTTTGGATTTAGATATCAGAGCTTAGAATTTTACCATCTCCAGCCTGCTACCGATCTCGCTTATCATTTCGGCAAGCACCCGGGCATTGTTGTGCTCAACGTCTTTAGCCGCATACACCAGGGTAACATTCCCCTTGGCAGCCATCCTGGCCAGTCTCTCCAGGTCTTCACCGCGGGCAGATAGCTCTTTCCGGTAGAGCCGCCGGAACTCCGGCCACTGTTCCAGTTTGTGGCCGAACCAGCGGCGAAGTTCGCTGCTGGGGGCAAGCTCCCTGGCCCACTCATCGATAGCGGCGCTGCCGCGGGACAGGCCCCTGGGCCACAGCCGGTCCACCAGCACCCTGATGCCGTCTCCCGGTTCTTCAGGCTGGTACGCGCGCTTCAATTTCATCATCGAAATTTCCTCCCTCAAGGTCAGAAGCAGCCAAGCTGGCATTTGGCTATCCTGATCTTCTCCAGGGTAGCTGTGTCGCCGATCTTCCTGGGGGTGACCCCCGTTTCGCTGGCCAGCTTCATGGCCACGGCGCAGGGCAGGTGCCCCTCTATCAGCGAGGCTTTGATTTTGGCCGCTAACTCCTGGTCTGGCGCGGCGCCCTGCAGGTCGTCATGGGTGGACTTCTTCACCTGGAAACAGCCAAGCTGGCAACTGACCAGCCTCACCTTTAGCTCGTTGGCCGCATCGCCCACCTGGCGCAGGCTTGCCTTCATTTCCCTGGCGATGTCAAAGGCCGTGGCACAGGGCAACTGGTTGTCCACCAGTGAAGAGACCACCTTTTCTTTAAGGTCAGAAACCATGTTTACCTACCTCCACATCTTAAAGGATAGCGTCCCGGCCCTGGCTCAGATATACCAGTTAACGGCGTTGCGAGCCAACCTGGTAAAAGCAGCCAGCCCCATGACCTGGTCTATCTCCGGCAATAAATCGGCCAAGGCGATATTCAGCGCTGCCATGGCGTTAGGGCAGGCATAGAGCTTTAGCCCCAGCTTCCTGGCCTCAGATAGCTGTGCCTCAATGGGTTCAATTCCTCCGGACTCCAGCCCGCGCCCGATTTGCTCCCGCAATGCCAGTGCGGTCTCCTCTCCCAGGTCCATCAGATGCCCTCTTGTGAAGCGCCTCAGCGCTTCAAAGGTGAGCAATATATGTACCTCCATGCCGCTAGCCAGAGCTACCAGCGCCAGCGTCAGCGCGTAGGACACACGATCATAAGCCCCGCTGTGCAGGATAATGGCGACCCGCTCTTTCTCCGTTGTCAACTCGCCTGCGCCCTCTTTCGAATAGTGTTTGCCCAGCGCAGCAGGGGCACGCCTTCGGCGCGGGACCGGGCGAAGCGCTCGCCCAGATCGTCCAGTTTCTGCGGGCTGAAACGCTCGGCCAGGATGTTCAGGCCATCGCAGTTGCTCACGTGCACCAGCAGCGCCCTGGCCGCACTGGCTACCGCTTTGCCATCCTCCTCTGACAGAGAGGGCTGGGCCAGCAGCCTGGCGGCGGTCCTGGCGGTATCAATGGCGGTGTCATGCTCCGCCAGCAGGCTGTCCACGTAGTCTCCCAGGAACTCTTTCATGGCCGGGTACAGGGTTTCCTCTTCATAGCGGAAATGCGGCCCGACCATTGAATCTATCAGCCCCAGGACATCTCTGGCCTGGGCGATATCGCGGTCCAAGGCGGCCTGGGAAAGCGCCAGCAGCGCATCCCGGACCTTGCGGTGGTCTTCCCGAAACTCGGTGATGGGATTTAGTCTGGTTACCATATTCCGATCACCTCCTTCAATATTATCTCTTCTCTATTTCCCCGAAGAGCTTGAGGACCTTTTCTGCCTGGTTCCCGTCCATGTGCATGTCTGCCATCATGAACAGGATATTATCCTCCTTAGTGATGTGCTCCCTGAGCAACGCGATGAAGTAAATGCCTTTCTTGCGAATCACTTCCCTGGTCTCCGGGGCATCGGAGCCGCTGAGATACTGGCTTACTGCTTCCTGGATCCTGGCATTGGTGTTTCTCAGGTCTTCGTGCTCTATCAGCATCATACCGGTCGGCCCGCCGTCTCGGGGGATGAACTTCTCGATCTCGGGGAAGAGGGCTTCCTCTTCTTTGGCGAAGTGGAGCCAGAAATCGACGGCGAAAAAGCCAGCCAACTCCTTCAGCCGCTCAGCCACCTCCTGTTTGCTGTCCAGTTTGGCAAATATTTCTTCCAGCGCATCAAGTTTCTGGAGCACCTCCTTGTGCTCTTCCTTAAGAATTTGTGTCGGCTTCTTTGTGTTAATCATAATATAGCTATTCTCCTCCGGTTCTGCAATTACTTTAGTCGCAAAAATCTCCCCAAAGCGGGCCTCGCAGCCCTCGACATACCGACACCGCCAGGCCCGGGCGAAGTTTACGGGGAGGAAGGTTCAGACTTTTTTGATGTTCACTCTCCAGTCTTTAGGGCCGCTCTCAAGGTACTCCCATTCGTACTTGCCCTTGTATTCGGCCTCGAACTGGTAGTGCAGGGGCTTGGGGTCGTGGTCGTTGATTATCTGGAGCGTCTCGCCCGGTTTCAGCGCCTCCCACATCTCAAAAATCTTTTCATGCCTTTCAAAGGGCATTATCTGTCTGAGGTCCAGGACCTCTACATTAGCTTTTGCCATTTTCGTCGCCTCCTCTTCAGGTTTGAGAAAAGTGATTCTACCGCTGAGGATACACCCCTTTCTTCCCGGGGCGCACTCTACTTTCAGCCGCTGGCAGAAATCGTTTATCTGGTCAGGACAGCCCCAGGTCATTTCGCTTCGGTGGCCGGCTCCCCCCTGATGTCTTCCGGGCTGAAGCAGCAGTAGCCGATCTTGTCGCAGTCTCGCTTCACCTGCTGCCATTCCTCGTCGCTGAGCACCTGCAGGGCTATCTGGTAGAGGATGTTGTCCTCCTTGAAGATATGGCTTTCCAGTTCCTTTGCCAGGTACTGGCCCAGTTCGATCACCCTGGCACGGAAGGCGTGGTACTCAAGCGAGCCGGGGTTGTGGGCCAGCCGGAAAAGCTCCTGCTTGCGCTGGCGGAACTCGACGTGGTCCTGCTTCATTATCTCCGGCGGCTCAACGACATCGTGCGCCTCCAGCCTGGGGAACAGGACGTCCTCTTCTCGCTGGTGATGGCTTTCTGCCTCGACCAGGTGGTGGGCTATATCCCGGAGCCTTTCCAGGTCAGCCCCGAAGGCCTCGAAGCTGTCCGTCGCCTCCATCCGCCGGGTCAGGGCATCCAGATCGTTCAGGCTTTCAACGATGATCTTGTGCTCCTCCATGAGGGTGTGCACCGGGTGGGGCGAGGCGACCTCTTTCCTCTGGGCCACCAGGCTGTCCCGCATCACCTCAAGGTGGATATCGCACAGGCTCTTCCGTATCTGGTCGTGGGAGATGCCCTCCCTGATAAGCTCCTGCTCCAGCAGCCCCAGCGTGGTGGCGTCAACGGCCTGGAAAAGCTGCTTGGCCTTGTCCCTGGTCTCCGCGGAGACCTCACCCTCCTTCATCTCGGAGAGCAGCTCCTTGAACTGGCCTTTCCGGTCCTGCCTGGGGGCCGTGCGCTTCACATTGAGTATCCACTCGTCCGGCCCCTCTTTCTCGTAAGCGATGTCGTACTCGCCCTGGGCGTTGAGCATGTACACCAGGGGCACCGGGTTGAATTCGACGACGATCCTCAGCATATCGCCGTCGGTCAGGCTCTCGACGCCCGGGAAAATGAGCGCCTCCCTTTCGGCATGCTGCAGGCCTTTTATGTCAATAGTCCTCACGTTGCTCATCTATCTCCCCTCCTTTACCTCGATTGTTAACCACTTGTCGATGTCTTTCCTGTCTACCAGCATATCCCGGACCTTCTCCAGCCATAGCTCGTGGAACTCAGCCTTTTCCTCTTCCGCAGCCGCCTCCCAGACGACGGCATCCATGAGCGGGCGCATGCGCCCCGCCGTCTCCGGAGAAGAAGGGACAAGCTGGGGATAGAAACGGACCAGGGCAGTGCGGCCGGTGTCCAGCCTCTTGAACTGAAAACACATGGCCTGCGGGTCTGGCTTTTCCATGCTGAAGGTGAGCAGGTCCTTTCTCCGGAATTTAGGTCCCAGCCCCCTGAAGCCGGAAAGAGGAGCCGCCCCGGTGAGGAAGCTGAACACCTGCCCCATGACGCCGTAGACCCCTTCGTCCGGCTCGCCGTATACGGTAATGCCGATCTCGCCTCGCACCGGAGTCTCGCCGGGATAGAGCGCCTCCAGGGCTTTCAGGCAGACAATGTACGCGCCGGCAACGGTAGGGCAGGCATGCCCCGCCATCTTGACCGTGTCGATGAAGCTGTACTCGATGACTGTGCCCGGCTGGACGGCGCCCAGCGTCTCCGCCAGGGGTTCCCTGACCCTGACCGGCTCAACGTCCGCGAAGAAGTCCCGGAAGGCTCCGGACAAGCCGGCACCGTATACTGTCTTTAGCTGCTGCTTGCTCATAGAAAACTCCGCTACGGCCGTGTCAGCCGCCGCCATTTTTGTTCGCCCAGGCACTGGCGGGCCGAGGCGCACCAGTCAATGCAGGAAGGCGTCTGGCCCCGGTAGATGTATTCGCCGCAGTCCTGGCACTTGACCTTTTCCTCGTCCGAAAAGACCTCTACTTCAGCGCCGCACTTGGGGCACTTATAGAGTTCCACTCGCAACATCTTTTCTTCGTGACCGGGACAATGCATTTTGGACTTCCTCCGTTTACTCGTCAATATAATAATAAACAGACAAGTCAACTATCGACCATGATTTACATCATAAAATTCGGAGACAGTTTGGCGGGGTTATACCAGGGGAGGGCCTTCGCTCAGGATCCTGAGCTTGGTCTCGTTTACTATGGTGGTCTTGCCGCGGACGGAGCGGATGATGCCGCGCTCTTTCATGCGGCTCATAAAGCGGATGGTGGTCTCGGTGGTGGTGCCGGACATATCGGCGATCTCCTGGCGGGTAAAGGGCAGGGTGGGGCCGAGTCTTGCTGAAAGCGCCAGCAGCGTCCTGGCCAGGCGCTGTTCCACGCGCTCTCCGGCGAGGGCGGTAAGCCGGCCCTGGGCCTCCCTGAGCCGCCCCCCCAGGACGTTGATGATCCTCAGCGCCACCTCGGGGCGGGTGGCCAGGAACTTGAGCAGGTCTTCCCTCTTGATGCCGAGCACCGTGGTATTGGCGGCCGCCTGGGCCGATGCCGGGAAGGGCCTGTTCTCGAATACCGCTACAGCGCCGAACATCTCACACGGGCCGAAAAAGCCGACGATGAACTCCTTGCCCTGGGAAGAGTGCTTGACTATCTTGACGCGGCCTTCGGCGACGATGTAGAGGTAATCGGAGGGGTCCCCCTCCCAGAAGACGAACTCTTCGGGCTGGAAATGTCGCTCTGTGGCGAGCTGGCTCAGCACCACCAGTTCAGCCTCTTTCAAGCCAGAGAAAATCAGCGTCTTCTTCAGAATTTCAGCCCTGGCCGCCTTGTCCAAACTAGCTAACCTTTCAGAGCCTGTCCGAAAAGTTGCAAATTGTCATGCTGAGCAGCCCTGAGCTTAGTACAGGGACGGCGAAGTATCTCGGCTGGGGGAGGTTGCAAGTATCTGTTTCCCCACCCCGAGATTCTTCGATCGCGCTTGTCCACCAAAGCCTCGGCGGAGGTGGGTCGCTCTCTCAGAATGACATTCTCGGACAGCCTCTTATGATCAATCAATAGTTTGCGAGTCTCCAAAGGACCTGGCGAAGGTTTGACCCCCAGCCCGGCCGGATGCTCCGTTTCGCTCCGCGGCACTGCCTGGTTTCGTATATGGCGCGGGGTCAGGGTTGATTAGTGAGAATAATTCCTTTAATTATAGCACACCGGGCTTGCGCCTCTCGAACATGCATCCGGAGGGCAAATAGTATGTCGGAGGCTGTCCGAAAATGATAGGGTTGTCATGCTGGAGTCCCGACCTGTCTTTTCCCCACCATTCCCTGAGATGCTTCAGGCGCTTCGCTCCTTCCAGCATGACATTCTCGGATAGGTTCACGGAAACATCTATTCGTTTTTCATCCCCGTCAAATCCCGCCGGGAAGGGGCGTCAGGCGTTTATCTCCAGCACTGAGCCATCAGGTGTCTTTACCACGTCAATGCGGACGGGGAAGGCGTTCCGCAGCTCGTCAATGTGGGTGATGACGATGACCTTTTCGAAGTCGTCCTGGATAGAGCTTATCGCCTCCTTGATCTTCTCGATGCCGGTGCTGTCCTGGGTACCGAACCCCTCGTCGATTATCAGGGTGGGCAGTGGGGCGCCGGCGCGCCTGGCGAGCAGCCGGGACAGGGCAATGCGTATGGCGAAGTCGATGCGGAAGGCCTCGCCGCCGCTGAACATCTCGTAGTTCCTGGTGCCCAGCTCATCGGATATCTTGATATCCAGGGTCTCCACCACTGTGCCCTTCCGGGTCTCCCGCTGCGGCTCGAACTTGACGTGCATCCGGTTGTTGGTCATGCGGCCCAGCAGCCCGGTAGCCTCGGCCTCTATTTCAGGGAGGGCCGTCTCGATGAGCATGGCCTGGATGCCACCCTTGCCGAAGGCGCGGCCCAACTGGCGGTAGATGTCTTCCTCCCTGGCCGCCCTGGATAGCAGCGCCTCTTTCTCTTTCTTCCTGGCCTCGAGTTCATCACAGCGCTGGAGGCTGCCTTTGACCGCCCCCACCACCTCCAGGGCCTGCCCCCGCTGCGCCACCAGCCGGCGGTGGGCCGCCTCGGCCCGGTCCAGGTCGTTCAACAGTTCCGGCAGCGCTTTTACTTCCGTCGCCAGGGAGGACTGTTGCTGCCGGTCTGCCTCCAGGCTGAGGCGCAGTTCCTGCAACGCCTTTTCCGCCCCGGCCAGCGCCTCCTTCTCCCTGATAATCAAACGGTCGGCTTCGCCAAGACGCTGGTGCGCCTGGTCGAAAGTTTCGAGGTCTTTGAGCTGTTGCCGGGCTTCTTCGTGGCGCTCAGGGTCATAGGCCAACCGGGCCAGTTCCCCCAGTATTTCTCTCAGCGCCTCCTGTTCTGGAAGGGCGTAGTCGCGCCGGCCCATGCGTTCCTCGATGGCTTGCAAGCTGTCCTTCTCACCACCCAGCTCCCGCCCCGCCTCTTCACATTCGCCCAACTCTTTTTCCAGGGCGCCCAGCCTTCCCTGCGCCGCGGCCTTCTCTTTGCCCAGCCCGGATTCCAGGCGGGCTATCTCCGCCGTGGCCGCTTGCAGCCCCGTTCTGCCCCGGACCAGGTCCTGCCTCGCCGTTTCCAGCGATCTTTCCCTGGCCTGGCGGTCGGCGGCGTAGCGGGAGCGGATAAGGCCGAGACCATCGCCGGCTAGCTCGGTATCGCACAACGGGCACCGGGCCTCTTCCTGGTGGGACAGCATCTCCAGCTTCTCCGCGATGTCCTGTATCTCGCCGGTCAGCCTGGACTCCTCGGCCTCGAGGCGGGCGATGGCCGACTTAAGCTCCTGGCTGGCCAGCCGCTTCTGCTGCAGGTCGGCCTCTTCCCCGGCCAGCCTCTCCAGCCGGCCCCGCACCTGCTGTAGCTGCTCCCTGATGCCGGGCACTTTCGCCGCCCTGGCCTGCAGATCGTCTATCTTGCGCTGGACCAGGGTGTGCCCGGTGACCAGTTGCTGGCCGGCCTGGTTTATCCTGGTCTCCAACTGGGACTTCTGCTTTTCCAGGCTGGCCGACCGTCTGAGCTTGCCGTCCAGTTCCTCGCAAAGCTGCCTGGTCCGGGTAAACCGGGCGTAGCCCGAATCTATCTCGGCGCGCCGGCCGAGCAGTTCCTCGTATTCGACGACGCTATCGCGGTGCTGCCTGGCCTGTGACTGCCAGCGGGCGATGTCGGCTGTTGTTGCCGTCATGTGGGCTTCTATCTGCTCCAGCCGGGCCTTTTTCTTCTCGAGGCCCTCTTTACGGCGGCGCAGTCCCTCCAGCGCTGTTTCCCCTTCTTTGACGGCATCTTCGGCCAGGCTGAGCGCCGACTGCGCCTTCACCAGTTCAGCTTCGTATTCCGGCTTGCGCGCCAGCTCCCTGGCGATTTCCCTGATGGCGCTTTCCAGGGCGTTCCTGGCGTCTTCCTGCAGCCGGGCCAGTTCCTTCGCCCTGGCCTCAAGCTGGTCATAGACCGATAGCTCCAGTATGCTGGCCAGCACCTCCTTGCGCCGCGCCGGCTGCTGGTTGGTGAACTCGTCGGCGTGCCCCTGGCGCAGAAAGGCGCTGTTGATGAAGGTGGCGTAGTCCATGTGCAGGATATCGACTATTTTCTGCTGCGTCTGCCTCAACTGGTTGCCCGATATGGGCTTGAAGCCGTCGCCGGAAGCTACCTGTAGCTCCAGCCAGGTCTGGCCGGACGTGTTCTGACGCCTGGGACGGGCATGTTTCCTGATGACGCGGTACGCCTGCCGGTTCACGGAGAAGTCGAACTCTACCTCCATCTCGTTATGGCCGGAACGGATCAGGTCGTCATCGCCCCTGGCCCTGGCCTCGCCCCACAGCGCCCAGGTCACGGCGTCGATCACGGTCGACTTGCCGCTGCCATTGTCGCCGGAGAGGCAGCCCAGGTGAATGCCGCCGAAAGGAAGCTCCGCCTCCCGGTAGCACATGAAATTGCGCATCTTCAGCCTGATCGGGATCATGGTAACTGCTCCGCCGGAAACTAACCTTATTTTAATGGTTGAACGACTGATTAACAATGTTGAAGTCCTCAGCCAGCGCCTTTATAATGATTCCGGAAGTTGCCCTGGCGGAGGAGATATGATACAGAGAGTCCATGAACACATTCTCAACGAGCTACAGCAGAGCGCGCGGACGGACACCGTCTTCGTGCTCTCCGCCATCCTGCTCAACCTGCTGGCCCTGGGCGTCAACTCGGCGGTGGCCTCCGGGTCAAACAAGGACGTGACCGCCTGGGTGGTGTTCTTCACCTTTATGTCGCTGGTCATCGTGATCAACTTTGTTTCGGAGATAGGGCTGCTCAAGGGGAGGCAGACCAGGATAAAGCTGATAAACGGGTTGCTCAAGATGTACAAAGACCAGGGAGTAGAAGGCTACTACGACCCCTCACTGCTGGCCAATTACACCACCAGGTACAACCTGTTCCTGTTCACGGTGCTGTTCACCGGGATAGTGGCCATCGTGGTGCCCACGGTGCTCGTGCTGTGAAAACGTAATGGTTTTTGAAAAATCTCGGAGAGGCTGGTTGGATGGTTGGTTTGGAGAGACAGATGCAAGCTCACAATCTATCATTGTTTCCTCGTCCTGATATCGGCGATTGCTTCTCGGAAGAGCGACGCATTGTGTTACACGAGGGAGATACTTGCGACTTCTTGAGAAATGTGCCGGACAATTTGGCGACGCTAATTATCACCTCTCCACCCTATAACATAGGAAAGGAATATGAAAGCAAAACCAGTATCGGGGCATATCTGTTAAGACAAGAGCCGGTGATAGATGAACTGGTCAGGATATTAAGTGCAGAGGGGAGCTTATGCTGGCAGGTAGGCAACTATGTTGAAAATTCTGAGGTATACCCTCTGGATGTTTTTTATTATGACATCTTTAAGAGTAGGAAACTCAAGCTCAGGAACAGGATAATATGGCATTTTGGTCACGGACTGCACGCTTCCAAGAGATTCTCAGGACGGTATGAAACTATCCTGTGGTTTACCAAGAGCGACAAATATACATTCAATCTCGATGATGTGCGTGTAGCTTCCAAGTACCCTGGCAAGAGGCATTACAAGGGTTCGAATCGGGGGAAACCGTCAGGGAATCCACTGGGTAAGAACCCCTCAGACATCTGGGAGTTCCTGGCCGAGGAATGGGAAAGGGAATTGTGGGATATCCCAAACGTCAAAGCAAATCACCCCGAGAAGACCATTCATCCTTGTCAATTCCCTATTGAACTGGTGGAGAGGTGCGTTTTAGCTCTTACAAATGAACACGATTGGGTGTTAGATCCCTATTGTGGGGTGGGTTCTGCGCTTTTAGCCGGATTGATACACAATAGGAAAGTGGCAGGCTGTGACAGAGAACCCGATTATATTGAGATAACAAAACGGAGAATACAGGACTACTTTGATGGTGCGCTGAGAAAAAGACCTTTAGGTAAGCCCGTTTATGTCGCTACTGGTCGTGAGAAAATATCTCAGATACCACGTGAATGGACAAAAGAAAAGTCAGGTGATGAGTGGTGATTATTGCCGGTGAGTACTCTTTCAACAGAGGCAAGGAGCTTATCAGCAAGAAGTATGGAAACCTTCTCAAGGAGATAGTTGGCATTATTTCTGTTGTTGATGCGACTCAGCATAAGACAAAAAGCAGTAAAGAGAAGACCATGCCAGGGCGGATGTTGTACAGCCCACAATTGCTAAACAGGGCTTTCAAACAAGCGTTCCTTGAAAGGACGTGGCGAAGCATTAAGGTAAGCTGTGACTATCCTACAAGCTACTATACCAAAGACTATGTGCCCAAGAAACTGAATTCGGGTGCTTTCAGAGAGATGGATTTTGTGAAAGACAAGCTGGGTGTTGAAGTGCAGTTCGGGAAGTATGCGTTCATGGTGTATAACGTTTGTGCCAAGATGACCATATTTAGCAAGATGGGTTTTATTGATGCAGGTGTAGAGATTGTGCCCATAAAGCAATTGGCAGATGAGATGTCTACAGGAGTTTCCTATTTTGAGCAGTTCGTTTGGGATCTGGAGCAACGTGGCGTCTCCAATATAGACATACCGGTTCTTGTACTCGGAGTAGATACACCCAGAAAACTCACAGGTTAGCCCGCACTCACTTGTTTTGACAGTCCCATCGGACTGTGGTTAGAATTGACTGGGGGTTTATATGTTCGAAATTCTGACCGACAAATTGAACCAGGTCTTCCGGGCGCTGGGCAGCCGGGGCAAGCTGACCGAAAAGGATGTTGACGAGGCGCTGCGCCAGGTGCGGCTGTCATTGCTGCCTCATACTGTCTCGAACTGGAGGCGTTTCAATTCCTCTAACGGGACCCGTCCTTTGATGCCCAAAATCTCTATGCCTACCGCTTTTCCAGCGGCGTTGTAGTCCACGATTATGCCCGGCTGAATTTCCTCTGATTCGACTATCTGGCTCTCATCGAGTCGGAAATACAGGGCATCGCTGGCTTCGTCTACCTTAATCCTCATACTTTCCCCCTTTGTCTGCGGTCAAAAAACACAGTGACAACTATCGTTTGCTCTCCTTCAGTCCTCGTTACTACTCTCAATACCCGCCCTTCGTACTCGGGTATCGTCTTGAGATAATGGATGGTGCCGTCATCCCTCCGCTCGATGCGCGCCGGTTCCCCTACCACCCGTGTCAACCACTCCCGGGCAATGCCCCGCTCCTTCAGCATGCTCTCCGCATGAGCAGTTAAATTAAAGCTTCTTATGATCTTTCTCCACAGGGTATTTTACCATAAGGCAGGTGGCTGCCCACTCCCGCTCGACTTCAGGCCAGGGCCTTCCGCCTTTCTCTTATTGTTCAACAAGTGCCGCTTTAATGGGTGGCGCAAGTTCCTCGTCCTCCCGTGCGTCCAACCATTCCCGTACCGCTTCCGCCACAATATCACTGGCGGCCATGTGCCGGCGCGCCGCCTCTACCTTCAAGTCTGTGTAAAGTTCTTCATCGTGGAATACCACCGCCTTTTTCCTTTTCATACCACGTCCTTCCTGCAAGCCATATAATGCGTCCAAACGTACAATCACTTTAGGCTGGCTCTTATCAAATGTCAAGCGCCATTGCTACTCCTTCCAGATACACCCAGGAAGCCAACAAGTTAGTCCGCACTCACTTACTTTGACAGCCCCATCGGACTGTGGTTAGAATTGACTGGGGGTTTATATGTTCGAAATTCTGACCGACAAACTGAACCAGGTCTTCCGGGCGCTGGGCAGCCGGGGCAAGCTCACCGAAAAGGACGTGGACGAGGCGCTACGCCAGGTGAGACTGGCCCTGCTCGAGGCTGACGTCAACTTCAAGGTGGTTAAGGACTTCGTGGCCCGGGTGCGGGAACGCTCACTCGGCGCCGAGGTGCTGCAGAGCCTGACCCCGGCCCAGCAGATGATCAAGATCGTCAACGAGGAGCTTATCGCCACCCTGGGCGAGCAGAGTCGCCTGACGCCTTCTTCCCAGCCCCCCTCGGTGGCCATGCTGGTGGGGCTTCAGGGCTACGGCAAGACCACTACCGCCGCCAAGCTGGCCCTGCACCTGAAGAATGCCGGTCACCGCCCCCTGCTGGTGGCCGCCGATAACCGCCGCCCCGCCGCCGTTGAGCAACTGGCCACTCTGGGCCGGCAACTGGATATCCCGGTGCACAGCGAGCCGCCGGGCACTTCCAGCAAGGACATCTGCAGCCGCGCCCTGTCCAGGGCGAAGGGGCTGGGGATTACCTGGGTCATCGTGGATACCGCCGGCCGCCTCCACATCGATGAGGAAATGATGGCCGAGGTGGAACAGCTCAGGCGGGTGCTCAAACCGGACGAGGTGCTGCTGGTGGTCGACGCTATGACCGGCCAGGACGCGGTGCGGGTGGCCGAGGAGTTCCACTCCAGGGTACAACTTACCGGCCTGGTGCTGACCAAGATGGACGGAGACGCCCGGGGCGGGGCTGCCCTGTCCATCCGCTGGGTCACCGGCGTGCCCATCAAGTTCATCGGCGTGGGCGAGAAGGCGGAGGCCCTTGAGCCGTTCTACCCTGACCGGCTCGCCTCGCGGATACTGGGCATGGGCGATGTCCTCACCTTCATCGAGAAGGCGGAGGCCACCCTTGACGAGCAACAGGCCAGGGAGCTGGAGAAGAAGGTCAAGAGCGCCCGGTTCGACCTGGAGGACTTCCTGTCCCAGCTAAAGATGCTCAAGAAGATGGGGCCGCTGGGACAGCTCGCCGAGATGCTGCCCGGCATGTCCCGGCTGACCAGCAAGCTGCCTGCCGGCGTCGAGGAGAAACAGCTTGTGAAAGTAGAGGCCATCATTCTGTCCATGACCCCCGAAGAGAGGCGCAATCCGGGCGTCATCGGCGGCAGCCGGCGCAAGCGCATCGCCCGCGGCAGCGGCACCCTGCCCCAGGACGTCAACCAGCTTCTCAACCAGTTCAGTCAGATGCAGAAGCTGATGAAGATGGGGGCCGCCGGCAAATTGCCCCGGAACCTGATGGGGATGTTCAGGTAGATGGGTGACCGGCGCTCTGCCTCAGGCGAAGGCGTTCAGGCCGGTCATGTGCCGCCCGATGATTAGCTTGTGCACCTGTGAGGTGCCCTCCAGGATACAGGAGACCCGTACATCCCGCAGGTAGCGCTCCACCGGGAAGTCGTCCGTGTAGCCGTAAGAGCCGTGGATCTGCAGGGCGTTGTTGGCCGCCTTCCAGGCTATCTCCGAGGCATAGTATTTGGCCATCGAGGTCTGCACAGTGGCCGGGTCTCCGCCGTCCTTCATGGTAGCGGCGCGGTAGACCAGGAGACGGGCCGCCTCGGTCTCTACGGTCATGTCAGCGATCAGCTCCTGGATAAGCTGGAAGCTGCCGATGGGCTTGCCGAACTGCTTGCGCGTCTGGGCGTATGAGACGGCGGCGTCAATGCAGGCCTGGGCCACGCCTACCGTGCGGGAAGCCACCCCCAGCCGGGCGCTGTCAAAGGCGGACAGGGCTACCGACATGCCCTTGCCCACCGGTCCCAGCACATTCTCTTTGGGCACGCGGCAGTCCTCAAAGATAAGCTCGGCGGTGTTGGAGGCCCGGCAGCCGAGCTTGTTGTGAATGTCCTTGGTGGAGAAACCGGGCATGCCCCTCTCCACCAGGAAAGCGGTCAGCCCCTTGCCGCCCAGGGAACGGTCTGTCTGGGCGATGACTACGGCCACACCGGCGAGGCCGCCGTTGGTGATCCACATCTTGTTGCCGTTCAACACCCATTCGTCCCCCTGGAGCGTGGCCATGGTCTCGATGCTGGAGACATCGCTGCCCACGTTAGGCTCGGTGGTGGCCAGGCATCCCAGCATCTGGCCGCTGGCCAGGCGGGGCAGGAACTTCTGTTTCTGGGCGTCAGTGCCCCATTTTGATATGGTCTTCCCGCTCAGAGAGATGTGCGAGGAAATGGTGACGGCTATAGACAGGTCAACCCGGGCCAGCTCCTCCAGCATGACGCAATAAGAGACGTAGTCAGCCCCGCCGCCCCCGTACTCCACCGGCAGGTTCAGGCCGAACAGTCCCAGCTCGGCGGCCTTCCTGGCCAGATCCTCTGGAAAGCGCTCTTCCCGGCTGGCATCACGGGCGACCGGGGCTACTTCCTTCTGGGCGAAATCCCTGACCGTGCTCTGGATCATGACCTGTTCTTCATTTAGGTCAAAGTGCATCCATCTCCTCCTTGCTCTTGGCGGGACAAAACTTCGCGCCGGGGCTTATATGGCCAGGCAGGTCACCGTCCTGGAAATGCCGGGGATGGGATGAATCTTCCCGGTGACCGTATCGCCGATGTCGTTCAGCGTTTCGCCTTGAATAATGGCGATGATGTCATAGGGGCCGGTCACAGCGTCCACAGAGGTTACGCCCGGAATTTTGTTCAGGGCAGCGACCACTTCCTTGCTCCTGCCCACGGCTGTCTCCATCAGAACAAAAGCCTTCGCCATCAGGTTGCCCCCTTTACTCGGACTTTCCGGTTACAGTCAAAGTCATACAGCGGACTAAAGGGAAGGGGTTGAACTCTCTAGAGAGTATACCCGCCTCGGTAGGCGGTGTCAAGGCAGTGCGCTCGTTCAGATGTGGAATCGCGGGGCTTCCGCAAACGTGTGAAAGCCCCTTTGATAACGTTCTAACCCTCCATGCCCGCTTGTGGCGGGTACCATGAAATATGAAAATGTCATTCTGAAGAAGCGTAGCGACTGAAGAATCTGGGGGGGGTGGAAGACAGATACCTCCCCTCCCCAGACCCTTCGCTTCGGCTCAGGGTGACAATTCACGGCATCTATTTTCGCTGGAATGACAACTTCTGTTTGGTGTCGTTATGATTGCGAGTTGGAATTAGTCCAGCCCGGCAATAATCCTCTCTGTTTTAGTGATGTCCAGCGCGTTCACCTGCCCATCTCCGTTGGCGTCACCAGGAATACCTGACGTTTGGGCCGCCGCAAAGGTGAAGTTGTCCGTGGCCAGGGGTGACATATTTCCGGATTTATCAAGTGACCGGGCCTTCACGATATAGCTGTGGTCTTGAACCAGCGCCGGCATAATGTAAGCCCAGTTCGTCCCTGCCGCGTTGCTCAACGTCTCCAGCCAGGTCTCCTCGCCGACCCAGGCAGCGCCGTTCCAGTATGTTCCCGATGTGTTGTCACTGACCGCCGCCTGTACCTTGTCCACCTGTCCGGGAGCGGAGTCCGAGCTTGTTCCTGCCATAACCTGCAAATAGCTCACGGTACCGGGAATGTCATTCATGCTTACTGTGGGGTTGGTCGAGTCAATGACAAAGGTCCCGCTCTCCAGGGCGTTTACATTTCCTGCCAGGTCAGACGCGGTGACCCGCACTTTCGCGGCGCTGGTGTCTACAGCCGGCACCGCCCAGCTATAATTCCCCTGGGCAGGCTGGGCCGAGGCGAGGGGCAGCCAGGATGTCCCGTCGAAGCCTTCCAGCACGACGGAATCAGGAGCGATGTTGGCATCGGTGGCGTTCCAACTGACTTGCTGGGCCTTTTGTGGCCCGGCGAATCCCAGCATGGGACTAAATGTTATTACCGGCGCGGTGCTATCGAAGGTGAAGCCGGCCGCCGCACCGGTGGCGAAGTTTCCGGCTTTATCGGTAGCCTTGGCCTGGATGGTATAGCTGCCATCGGCCCAGGCGGGCACGGCCGCCGAGCTGGTCCAGTTGACCGGTGCGCCGCCTGTGGTAGAGTTGTGATTGGTGGCCAGCCAGGCCACGCCGCTCTGCCAGGCGGAACCGGTCCAGTATTTTGCATCCGAACCTCGCTGCAGGGAAAAGGTGGTGCTGTTGGCATCCAGTCCCATACCCAGGCTGTCATCCGCCGCTGTGCCTGAAAAAGAGGCCGGCGCTGTGGCAGCGCCATAGAACAAATCAGGGGAAACTGTAACTGTTGCTGGAGGCACAGGGTCAAGCTGCTCAACCTTTCGGATGCGGTTATTGCCCCTATCGGCGATGAACAGGATGCCGGCGCTGTCCAGCGCTACTCCAGAAGGATTGGCTAGCTGGGCGCTGGCAGCCGGGCCGCCGTCTCCACTGTAACCCGCCTCCACCCCCATGAAACCCTCCTCCCCGGTCCCGGCCACGGTGATTATTACCTGAGTCGCGGCGTCTACCTTGCGGATGCGGTGATTGTTGCTATCGGCGATGAACAGGTTGCCGCCGCTGTCTACCACTACTCCATTGGGATAGCGTAGCTGGGCGCTGGTAGCCGCTCCGCCGTCTCCGCCGTAACCCGCAGTCCCGGTCCCGGCAACGGTGGTTATGATACCGGTTGATGCCGCTACCTTGCGGATGCGGTGATTTTCGTAATCGGCGATGAACAGGTTGCCGCCGCTGTCTACCGCTACCCCATAAGGATTG
>JACPQC010000010.1 GCA_016190695.1 Chloroflexota bacterium | reverse complement strand
CCCTTTATCCCTTCCCCAGAGGGGAAGGGAAGAGATTTTTTGAAGGGGCTTCGCCCCTTCTAATCCCCATTTTTTTAATTTGGACAGCAGTGAGCTAAAAATATCTATTTCTCTCTGATAAAGGAAGGGGAAACTCTATTGCCATCTTACTACTCAAAATAATATGAATTAAGATTGTGTCATCGCGAGGAGCACGCTCGCTTCGCTCAGCGTAAACTCCGCGACGTGGCGATCTCA
This sequence comes from Chloroflexota bacterium, assembly GCA_016190695.1. Classification (GTDB taxonomy): domain Bacteria; phylum Chloroflexota; class Dehalococcoidia; order Dehalococcoidales; family RBG-16-60-22; genus JACPQC01. Next base: position 7,560 of record JACPQC010000010.1, on the reverse strand, counting down.
CATGCCATACGGATTGCCACGCCCTCGGCTGAGCTCGGGCTGAAGCCTCCCGATTCGCAAGAAGGTTAGGGTGCTCATCGGGATGGCTCGCAATGACAGCCTGTTCTATTTTAAGACTATTAGTAAATGGGTAGCAGATAAAATTGTTTTTACCTCTTTCAAGGCAGAAGTTTCCATGTTATAATACAAATATCCAATAAAAATAGGAGGAAACTGTTATGGACCAGGCCAGGGTAATTATCGACCTCAAAGAAGGCATTATCGAACTGGAAGGCCCGGTTGATTTTGTACGCCATTACCTGGAAACTTACCAGCCCGCCACCAAGCCCGCCGGGGGGCGAGCCAGGCGCTCTTCTCCTGTCAGCACGGTAACTCCTCCACCACGCGTTAAACCGCCGGGAGCACGCGGGCGGCGCGCGAAGGCCGAGGCCTTGCCGGCAAAGGAGAAAGCCGTTCCCGTAGAGGCGAAGAAGCCCAAGCCTGTTTCCTGCACCCAGGCCGTCGGCGGTTACATCGATGAAGGGTTCTTTGACCAGCCCAGGTCAATCGGTGAGATCAGCAAACATCTGAAAGAGACCGGAGTTAACTGCACCGGCCGGGCTGTCAAGGTCAGCTTAACCAGATTGACCGGGGCTGGCGCGCTGGCGACTGCGGGGAAAGGCAGGGGTGTGCGCTACCACCGTTTTGGCCTGTAGTATTTGTTTGAGGGACAGCAGCGCTCCATAGTTAGTTTCCCCAAAATACGATCAAAGAAAGTCTCTCTATCGAAGGGGGGACCGAGCCTGGCGCATCTCTATTTGTCAGGCGCTGGTCCCCTCTTTAGTTTTCTATCACCTGTGCACCAGTTGACAACCAGGCGGTCCCGTTGTAAACTAATTGAAAATGATTTTCAACTAGGTTTTGGGACACATGACAGTTGACCGGCTGGCCCACATACTCCGGGGACATGGTCTCAAGCTGACCTCACAGCGCCGGGCGGTGCTGAAGGTTATCGCCGGCAGCCACGGCCATCTGACCCCGGCGGCGATATATGAGCTCGTCCGCAAGGAATACCCCACCATCGGGCTGGTGACCGTCTACCGCATGCTGGAGGTACTGGCCGAACTCGATCTTGTGTGCCGGGTACACGGTGAGACCACCTGCCGGAGCTACATGATGAGAAGGCCCTCCGGTCATCACCACCATATAGTGTGCTCGTCCTGCGGTAAAGTGGTCGATTTTGCCCGGTGCGCCCTTGACGAACTCCAGCATCGGCTGTCACGGGAGACCGGATTCAAGATACAGGGCCACTTGCTGGAGTTCAGCGGTCTATGCCAGGGATGCCTGGGTGAAACTGCGGCGGAAGACCACCGGTGAGGCAGGGAAAGTTCATGGGCGGATCTTTCAAAGGCTTCGCTAACAAAGGCCAAATCGCGCTCTTTTTGAGCGTAGTCCTGCTTTCAGGTGTTCTGGCGGCTTGCGCCGCCCGGCCCGGGGCTTCCGCTCAAGTCCAGGTAGTGACTACTAACAACATAGTCGCTGACTGGGTGCGGCAGGCTGGCGGGGAAAGGGTGGAGGTATTCGCCCTGCTGCCGATCGGGGCTGACCCCCATACCTTTCAGCCGGGCGCCAGGGATGTGGCGCGGGTAGCCGGGGCCGATCTCATCTTCACGGTAGGCCTGGGACTGGAAGGCGAATGGCTTGACCGGTTGCTCAAAAATGCCGCGGCGGACCCGGGCCGGGTGGTCGCCCTGGGCGAGTATATCGACCCGCTCGTTGCCGAGGTGCACGAAGCGGAGGAAGAAGAACACGGCCCATTCGACCCTCATTTCTGGTGGGACCCATTGAGAGTAAAGATAGCGGTCGACGAGATAGCGCGGCGGCTGGTGGAGGCTGACAATGCCGGGGCAGAGGTCTACACGGGGAACGGCGCCGCATATCAGCAACAGCTTGACGCCCTTCATGCCCGGAGCGTTGAGCGCACCGGCCGGATACCCCAGGCGCGGCGGAAGCTGGTGACCTCCCATGAGACGATGAACTATTTTGCCGGCCGCTACGGCTTTGAGGCCATAGGGGCGGTGTTCCCCGGCATCACCACCGAGCGCGAGCCGTCACCGGCGCAACTGGCCGAGCTGGTGCGCAGGATACGGGAGTTCGGGGTCCCGGCCATTTTCACCGAGACCATTGTAAGCGATCGGCTGGCGAGGGCGGTAGCCAGCGAGACCGGCGTCAACATCGTCCGCCTTTATTCTGATTCACTCGGCCCGGCCGGGAGCGGCGCAGATACCTATACCGGCATGATGGACGGCAACGTTGAAGCCATCACGGAAGCGTTAAGATAAACTATGGACATGTCCTCGCAAAACCCGGCCTTGCCGCGTTCCAGCCCATCCACCGGTGCGCCGGCGCTCAGCGTTGAAGACGTAGCTGTGGAACTGGGAGGGAGAACCATCCTGGAAGAGGTCTCTTTCACCGCCGGGCCGGGCGTGCTGGTGGGGGTGCTGGGGCCGAACGGCGCGGGCAAGAGCACGCTGTTGAACGCCATAGCCGGGCTAATACCTTTGAAAGAGGGGCGCATTCTTATCGAGGGTCAGCCTGGCCCCAGGATGCGCGGCCAGGTAGCCTACGTCCCCCAGCAGGAGAGGGTCAACTGGCGGTTCCCGGCCACCGCCTGGGATGTGGTGATGATGGGCAGGACCAAACCTATCGGCTGGCTGCGCCGTCCCGGTGGACATGACCAGGATGCCGTCCGGGGCTGCCTGGAAAAAGTAGGCATGTGGGAGAAGCGGGCGTTCCTGGTCAGCGAGCTATCAGGGGGACAGCGGCAGCGGGTGTTCGTGGCACGGGCGCTGGCCCAGGAAGCCAGCATTTTGCTCCTGGACGAGGCCTTCAGCGGCGTGGATGTGGCCTCCCAGGAAGGCCTGGTCTCCGTGCTCAAGGGGTTGCGGGACGGGGGACGCACCATCCTCATCGCTACCCATGACGTGGGCACCTTATCAGCCCGGTTCGATATGGCAGTGTGCCTCAACAGGCATGTCTGTGGCTGGGGTACGCCGGAGCAGGTGACCCCCCGGCTTATCGAGGAACTCTACAGCGCTCATAACGCCCATCACAACAGCACCAATGGTGAAAATGGACATCCTGCTTGAACCTTTCCAGTTCAGCTTCATGGTCCGGGCGCTCATCGTATCAGTGGCGGTGGGTATCGTAGCGCCGGTCATGGGAAGCTACGTGGTCAGCCGGGGGCTGGCACTCATGGGAGATGCTCTCTCCCACGCCGTCCTGCCCGGCATCGCGGTGGCGGTACTGCTCGGCCTCAGTCCCGTCGCCGGGACGATACCTACTGCCATCGTAATGGCCATCCTCATCGGTTACCTCAGCCGGCGCACCGGATTCAGCGAAGACACCACTATCGGCATCCTTTTCGTTGGACTATTTGCCCTGGGACTGGCCGTGCTCAGTCTGGCCCACGGCCTGCCGGTGAGGTTGGAGGATATATTGCTGGGCCAGGTGCTGGGGGTCAGTTGGGGAGACGTGGCGTCTACGCTGGGGCTGGGGACGCTGGCCCTGCTGCTGCTGTACGCCTTTCACAAAGAGCTTGTCTTCGCCACTTTCGATCCCCTGGGGGCCAGGGTGGCCGGGCTGAACGTGGGGCTGCTTGACAATGTCCTGCTGGTGATACTGGCGCTGGTGATCGTGATCGCCCTGCAAGCAGTGGGCATAATACTGGTGCTGGCAATGCTGATAGTGCCCGCCGCCACGGCCCGGCTGCTGGTGCGGCGTTTTGCCCCGGGCATGGCAGTGGGGGCTTTGCTGGGGACAGTGGTAGCGGTGGCGGGACTCTACATTTCCTTTTATCTTAACCTGCCGTCAGGCCCGGCCATGACGCTGGTGGCCGTCGCTTTCTTTGCCCTTGCCGTCGCCGCCCGCCGCCGGGTCTTATCGCGCTGAACCCTTTCTCTAAGGAAGACGCGCTGAATTCTGGAGCAGCCTCGCCTGTTCGGATTTCCCCAAGAAATACACGACAGATGAACTTAATAACAGGGTATTAAGCGTATTGACGCCAGCAGGGTCAGGGTCTAATATCGAGATACGGGTTTCATTCCATTAGCCAGGGAAATACTTTTCATGAATTAGGAGACTACGATGAGCAAGAAGAGGCTGTATCTACTGGTGGGCGGAGGGGTAACGATTGCAGCGATTGTGCTGTCGCTGGTATTCGGAGCGTTCCGCAATATCAATACAGAGCCGGAGGCTGCTGGCCTGCTTGCTTCAAATGCAATCAGCAGCCAACCCAGCGGACCTCCCGGTGAGGGTATCAAGGTGCACGGCCACTGGACCATCGAGGTGCGTAATCCGGATGGCACGGTGGCGGAGCGCCGGGAATTTGATAACGCCCTCGTGTCTCCTGTCTATTTGGCGGCTATACTTGCACGTGAGGAATCGGTCGGAGGGTGGCGAGTCAGGCTCGAGGCGCTGGTGGAAGCTGACAACGCCTTCGCTGATTCAAACTCCTTGCCAAAACCGGCAGAGCTATTAGAAATCACTTCTCTTGCAGTTGGCCCGAATATTTTTAAAAATCTGACGGTAGCTAATCCCCAGGTTGACCCGTATGGTCAGGTAGTCATGAGCGGCGCCGCCACGGCAAACAGGGACGGCAAAGTAGAAATGGTATCAACAATCGCAATGCGCTTACCGGCAGCGTCGCCGCCATCCAGCACTTATGAGGGTTTGGGAGCTACTTATTTCACAAGCACCCAACTTGCAAACGCGTTGATTTTAACCTCCGGACAGCAGGTAAACGTCACAGTGGTTCTCAGCTTCTCCTAGCGTCTGACTTCAGGCTATGACGTTGAAGCGACACGTTCAGGGGTTGTGCCCGGGCGAAGCTATTGATTAGCGCCGGGCAAGGCAAGGCCTCTGCATAGCAGGGAATTATTATGAGACGGACTATCCTGATGATAGTAACATACCTGGCGTTGCTGCCGGCGCTTGGAGCAGCCATTGTTTTCTTGCAGGCGACAGGCTACAACGCCCCGGCAGCAGGCATCGGTGTGCCACAGGATACCGGCGAGACCGGGCCGCACCGGGCAACTACCGGCGCAGGCGCTATTCCACTCGAACCCGCCTATTTGACCCTTACAGGGCATGTTCGGGTGAGCAACTCCCAGGGAGAGACCGCTAACCTCACCGTCAACGAGAACATCACGGTATCCGATGCCTCTCAGCCGCTACCAGTTGCTAACCTCACTGTCAACGAGAACATCGTTGTGTCCGATGCCCCTCGGTTGCTATCACCTGTTTACCTCACCGTCAACGAGAATATAACAGTGTCCGATGTCCCTCAGGCGCTCCAGACGCAGCTAGCCGGTGACGCCAATGGAGACAACGAGGTGGATGCGCTGGACATCACCAAGGTGGAAAGGATAATTGCCGGACTGGATGCCCCGAGCGGCGGCGCTGATGCTAACGGAGACGGCAAAGTCAATGCCCTTGACATCACCAGAGTCGAACGGATAATAGCCGGACTGGATTAGATTCTCTTCCTTCAAATTCTATCCTCCCCCCCTCTCCCCACCCCTTCTCCAATCCGCCCGCGTAGTGCTACAATTACATTAAGACCAGATGACGACCAAGGAGCAGACCTACTACCGGGCGGTCCGGCAGACCGTGTCGGCCCTGGCCGGCGCGGCTTCGCTTAAGGAGGCGTTCGATGTCATCGTCCGGCGGACCAGCCGGGCCATGAAGGCGCGGGCCTCGCTGATGCTGCTGGACTTCACCGGGAAGAAGCTGGCCCACGTGGCCTACTGGGGGCTGCCCAGGGCCTACGTGCAGAAGGGCATGGTAGATGTTGACAGGAGCCTGGCCGAGGTGGTCACCGGCGCACCCGTAGCCATCGTTGACGCCGCCTCGGACGCCCGCGCCCAGTACCCCTCCCTGGCCGGCAAGTTCGGCATTGCCTCCATACTGGGAGTGCCCGTCCAGTTGAACGGCGCCGCCGCAGGCTGCATCCGCATCTACACCCGGCAGCGCCAGGAGTTCGACCACAGTGACATCGATTTCGCCCTGACCATGGCGCGCCTGGCAGCGATGGCCATCGAGCTTAAGCCGCAGCGCCATGCCGGGGAGCCAGTGCCCGCCGGGCCTCCCCTGCGCCAGGCCAGGTCGGTCACCTTTGCTCACCCCAGCGAGGAGGAATTCGTCCGCATACTCGATTTCTATAATATCGAATGGGTCTACGAGCCACGTTCCTTCCCGCTGAAATGGGAGGGAGACCGGATCGTCGAGATGTTCACCCCGGACTTTTATCTGCCCGGGCTTGACCTCTATGTCGAGCTAACCACGCTCAGGCAAAAGCTGGTGACCGAGAAGAACCGCAAGCTGAGGCGACTCCGGGAGCTTTACCCGGACATCAAGATAACCCTGCTCTACCGGAAGGACTTCGAGCGGCTGCTGGCCAAGTACGGGGTGGGCGCCCTGTCCCAGGCCCGCGGCCGCGGCGTTCAGGGGGTGCTCTATTCCAGCGCCGAGATCCAAAGCCGCGTCAGGGAACTGGCCGGCGCCATTTCACAGGACTATGCCGGCCGCCACCCGGTCATGGTGGGCGTGCTCAGGGGCGTTTTCTGCTTCCTGGCCGACCTGGTCCGGCAGATGAGCATCCCCGTCGAGATAGAGTTCATGGCCATCTCCTACTACGGCGGCAACAGCAGCGCCGTGAAGATAACCAAGGATGTGGATGTCAGCCTGGCCGGGCGGGACGTCATCATGGTGGAAGACATTGTAGATACCGGGCTGACGCTGAACTACATGCTCAACTACCTGCAGGCGAAAGACCCGTCCAGCCTTAAGGTATGCACCCTCCTGGACAAGCGGGCGAGGCGAATTGCCAGTGTGCCGCTGGACTATACAGGATTTAAGGCGCCCGACGAATTTGTGGTGGGGTACGGGCTGGACTATCGCGGGGAGTACCGGAACCTGCCCTTTATCGGCGTCCTGGGGCCGGAAACATCGGCGGGGCAAGAGCGCTCCCAGGAAGAGGTTGCATCCCAATAAAAAAACCTCCCAGGTAATCTTTGCTAGTCCGCAGCTTCTGGTTAATTGCTTCCTTAAGGCCTGCGCCTGGCGGGAAGCTCTTTCCCAGGACTTGCTGCCACTGCTACGATCACCCGGGAGGTTCTTTTAATATAACAAATACACATGGCGTTGTCAAGTACTTTACCGGCAAACAGACTGGTTTACAGGAACTTGCCTTGTTCTATTGACCTAAATCTCGTCATTTCTCATTAATGCTCATCCAAACGTTACCTCCCCACCCCATTCGCTTCGCTCACTTCGTGGTGACTCAGTTCACTCTGACGTATTCACTCTGACGTATCGGAACGAGTCGGAACGAGTCGGAACGAGTGGAACCAGCATGACAAATCACCATTTTCGGCTCTCCGGTCTTGTATCAAAAGTGACTTCCTCTATGTCACCCTGAGTACATTCGCTGCGCTCAGAGCTTGTGAAGAAATTCATTCTCAGGCATAATGGGCAATAATGCCGATCAGCATGAGGTGAAGGTAAATGAGCCAAACGATG
>JACPQC010000009.1 GCA_016190695.1 Chloroflexota bacterium | reverse complement strand
GCCCTGTTGGCGCCGTAATGTTAGTTCAGGTACCGTAAAAAAAGGAGGCTACCAACTCTATAACTCCCTTAACCAGAAAACTTACGTTGAAACCGTATATATTCACAAGCTCTCAGTATGAACTCCGCGAAGGGTCTAGGGATGGAGGGCTTATGTACATACCCCACCCCGAGATTCTTCGTCACTTCGTTCCTCAGAATGACATTTGATACAAAACCCCTGATACGCAATGTCAAAGTTCAAAATCCAAAGTTCAAAATTTTGGCCTTTGTCATTTATTTGTCATTTGGATTTTGACCTTTGAACTTCTTCCTGCACCAAAATCCCTTCTTCACCACTTCATCAGATTTATCCTGGTGGCGTCTATGGTCTCCAGGCCGCGATAGACGGCCAGAATTATGGCCAGCCCCACCGCCACCTCGGCTGCCGCCACCACCATGACGAAGATGGCGAACACCTGCCCGGTCAGCAACGCCGGCACGATGAACCGGGAAAAGGCCACCATGCTGATGTTCACCGCGTTCAGCATCAGCTCGATGCACATCAGGATGATGACCGCGTTGCGCTTGGTCAGCGCGCCGTACAGACCGATGGCGAACAGCACCGCCGACAGCACAAGATAATGTTCCAGCGCCAAGTTCATAGCTTACTTCTCCCTGGCCACGACTATCGCCCCCAGGACGGCCGCCAGCAACAGCACCGCCGCTATCTCTACCGGCAGGATAAAGCCGCCTTCGCCGAAAAGCTTGATGGCCAGCGCGGCGGTGGTCGGCTCAAGCGGCGGCTGGGTTGATACCGGCCAGGCGGTACCGGTCACGGCATAGACCATCACTGCCAGAAAGGCTGCCGCCACGATGAACACCGGTATGGCCAGCTTGTTGGAGGGATTGCCCTGCGGGACGTTCCTGGTCATCATGATAGCCAGGATAATGAGCACCGAGATAGCGCCTACGTAGACCAGCACCTGTACCGCCGCCAGAAAATCGGCGCTGAGGGTAATGTAGAGACCAGCCACTGCCAGGAAGCAAAGCACCAGGGACAGCGACGCCCGGAAGACGTTCCGGAGCAGCACCACACCCAGGGCGGACAGGATGGCTAAAACAGCCAGTACCCAGAAGGCAATGACCAGGCCCATTACTCCTCCTCGGTTATCTTTTCCACAAGCAAGGTCTGTAGGGGCAACGACGCAGCACGGTCGGGAAAGAAATAGCCGCTGACGTGTTTCTCCGGCGTTTCCGTCATCATGTCCCGGGATTGAACCAGCTCGCCGCGCCGGTACCGGGCACGCTCATAGTCATAGCCCATGTACAGCGCATTGAAGGGGCACGCTTCCACGCACAGGGCGCAGAAGATGCAATAGCCTGTATCTACCTCGTATTTCTTGACCTCGTACTTGTTATTGTCCGGGTTGGCCGAGGTCTCGATATTGATCACGCCCTGGGGGCAGGCCTTGGCGCAGGTGGCGCAGCCGGTGCATTTCTCCTTGCTCCACACCAGCTCGTTGCCCCGGATGCGCCGCGACGTGTTCAGCCGCTGCTCCGGGTACTGTACCGTTACCGGACGCCGGAACAGGTTCTTCAGCGTCACCGCCATGCCTTTGGCAATACCAATGCCGAAATGGTCAAACTTCAACTCGACCCCACCCCACTTTAAAGAGTCTGGACCACAATACTATCAGTACCGCAGCAATGGCAAAGTTCACTATTATCATTGTCCAGGGCAAGGCATCGGGCCAGGCCACTACCTGTAAACCGGTGATGGCCAGGTTTATCAGCGCCAGCGGGAAGAGGAACTTCCAGGCCAGCGCCATAAGCTGGTCTATCCTGATACGGGGCAGGGTGGTCCGCGTCCACACCATGAGGAAGAACACGGCGAAGACCTTGATCACCAGCCAGAGCCAGGGCGGCAGCACCGGCCCCCTCCAGCCACCCAGGAACAGCGTGGCGATGATGGCGGACAGGGCCAGTGCCTCGGCGTACTCCACCAGGTAGAACATGGCGAACTTCATGCCGGAATATTCAGTATGGAAACCGGCCACGATCTCGGAGTCCGCCTCCATGAGGTCGAACGGGCTGCGGTTTATCTCGGCGCAACCGGCAATGAATACGATAAGAAAGCCCAGCGGCTGGAGCAGGATAAGCGGGATGTCCTGGGCCAGGACGATCTGGTTCATGGAGAGGGAACCGGCGATGAGCACCACGCCGATAACGGCCAGCACCAGGGGCATCTCGTAGCTGACCACGGCGGCTACGTTGCGCATAGCGCCGAGAAGGGAGAACTTGTTGCTGGAGCCCCACCCGGCCATAAAGATGCCTACTGTAGATACCGAGCTTATCGCCACCACGTACAGGATGCCGATATCCAGGTCAGCCAGCAGCGCCCCGTTCTGGAAGGGGACCACGGCGAAGATGAGCAACGCCGGGAAGAAAGCGACCACCGGTGCCAGCCAGTGGACGATTCGGTCTGAGCGGGATGGCACTATATCTTCCTTGAGCAGCACCTTGATGGCGTCAGCTACCGGCTGGAGGATGCCGAACGGCCCGGCCCGGTTGGGACCGAGACGTGATTGCATCCGGCCCAGGCCGCGGCGCTCGACCCAGGTGAAGGCCATCACCAGCGTGAAGACAAAGGTGAAGATGATGACGGTAAATACCAGCCAGTGCCAGAAAAACCCGCCCGGCCAATCCGGCGGCAGCTGTTTCATATCAGGGACGGCAATGCCGTGATAGACGATATTCACTATCGGTCAACCTCTCCCATGACGATGTCGATGCTGCCAAAGATGATAATGGCGTCGGCCACCTTCCAGCCGATGAGCATCTCCCGCAGGGCGGTCAGGTTTATCAGGCTGGGCGCTCGAACGTGAAAGCGGTAGGGGGCAATGGAGTTGTCCGATACCAGGTAGAAGCCCAGGTCTCCCCGCGCCGATTCGATATGGGCGTAGGCCTCGCCCACTGGCGGGCGCACCAGGAAGGGCACCTTGCTCCTGAACGGGCCGCCGGGCAACTGAGCCACCGCCTGCTCGATAATGCGAAGGCTCTGTCTCATCTCCTCGACCTTCACACGGTAGCGGTCATAGGCATCGCCTGCGGTGCCGGTGGGGATGTCGAACTCGAACCGGTCATAGACCGAGTACGGGTCGGCCTTGCGAATGTCCCACTTGACCCCGCTCCCCCGGAGCACCGGGCCGCTGGCCGAGATGTTGATGGCCGTCTCCGCGGGCAGGACGCCGACATCTTTGGAGCGCGCCAGCACTATCTCGTTGTCCATCAGCAACTGGTCGTACTCATCAATAAAGCGAGGCATCTGGTCAAGGAACTTCCGCAAAGCAGGCAGGAATTCCTCGGGAATATCCTGGCTCAACCCGCCGAAGCGCATGAAATTATAGGTGAGCCTCTGGCCGCAGAGCATCTCAAAGAGGTCTACTATCTTTTCCCTCTCCCGTATCATGTAGACGATGGGGGTCATCATAGCGCCGAGGTCGTTAAAGAATGCGCCCACGCCTATCAGATGACTGGCAATGCGCTGAAGCTCAGCCAGTATGACCCGGAGGTATTCGGCGCGCTCGGGCACCTCGATGCCGGCCAGTTTCTCGACGGCCATGCAGTAGCCCATGTTGTTGCTCATGGAAGCCAGATAGTCCAGCCGGTCGGTCAGGGGGATAATGCCCCCGTAGGTACGTTCCTCGGCCAGCTTTTCGATGCCGCGGTGCAGGTAGCCGAATATCGGCTCCACGTCAACGATAACCTCACCGTCAAGGGTGGTCCGCAGGCGGAAAACACCGTGAGTGCTGGGGTGCTGCGGGCCGATATTTACTACAAAAGGCTCGGTTTTCAGCGTCATCCCAAAAAGTCCTTCCGCAGGGGGTGTCCGTCAAAGCCTTCCCAGAGGACGATGCGCTTGAGATTGGGGTGGCCTTCAAAGCGAACGCCGAGGAGGTCGAAGATCTCGCGTTCCTGGAAATCAGCCCCGCGCCATACGGGGGTGAGCGAGGGGGCGGATGGATTATCGCGGCCATAGCACCTGACCTTGAATGTCAGGCTGTGGTTATGCTTGAGGGATACCAGATGGTATACCAGTTCAAAGTGGTCGTAACGGTCGATGCCGGTAATGTAGCTCAGGAAATCGAAGTCCAGCCCGGGCGTGTCCTTTAAAAACCGGGCTGCCGGCACCAGGAAGGTACTATTCATTTCAAAACTGTTGTCGTCAGAGCTAACGATGCTGCCGGGGAACTCTTTCTCCAGCCGGTCAGCGATGTTCCTGGGGGAGAGGACTGCTGTCATGCCTCCTTATCCTTCTCAAAACAGTTCATGAACAGGGCGATGCGAGGCCGAAGCTATTCTGTTTTATGCCTCCGCGCTCCGCGGTCTGTGGCGCGCCGTTCAATCACCATTTGCCAAACGAGATTTCTCTAGTACCTTGTAACATTTAATCCTTCGTTTAAGAGAGAGCCACCAAAACCGTCATTGCGAGCGTAGCGAAGCAATCCGTTTTCCGGGGTACGGATTGCTTCGGGCTCCGCCCTCGCAATGACAATCGTACAACTATAAGTGTTACAGCATACTAGTTATCGTGCCTTGCCAGCGACCCTTTGGCTATTTTCTGATGCAGCATCCTGATGCCATAGAGCAGGGCTTCGGGACGCGGGGGGCAGCCGGGCACGTAGACATCCACCGGGATGATGCGGTTGTAGCCGGGTACGACGGCATAGGAAGACGAGGCGAAGATGCCGCCGCTCACCCCGCACGACCCCATAGCCAGCACCCACTTCGGCTCGGCCATCTGGTCATAGATGCGCTTCACGTTCGGGGCCATCTTCCAGGTCAATGTCCCGGCAGTTATCATCAGGTCCGCCTGCCGGGGCGAGGCCCGGAATATCTCCATGCCGAACCGGGAGACATCGAAGCGGGAGGCGGCCATGGCGATCATCTCAAAGGCGCAGCAGGCCGGGGCGAACATCGCCGGCCAGACCGATGAGCCGCGCGCCCAGTTGATCATGGCGTCTACCGTTGTCAGCAGGATGTTGCGCTCGATATCTTCTTCCAGCCAGGCCACCGGGTCAGACAGCGGTCTATTGCTGGCCGCCTTCATGTCTTCGATGACCTGGCCCTCGTGACGGTCAAGCTCTATAAGGGAGGGCCTTTCCGGGACTATTTCCATTCCAGGACCTTTTTCTTCCATGCGTAAATATACCCAACCAGGATAATAGCAACCATCAGCAGCGCCAGGCCAAAGCCGGCCATGCCCAGTTCCCTGATGCCGACCGCCCAGGGGTAAAGAAAGACCACCAGCACATCAAGGGCGAGGAACACCAGCGCGTAGAAGTAATACCTGGGATTGAACTGGACCCAGGCCTTGCCAATGGTCTCCATGCCGCACTCATAGGTTGACAGCTTGACCGGATCGGGCTTGCTGGGGATAACCTTGATGAACCTGAGGATGACCGGGATGGTGATGGCGACCAGTGAAAATAAGACAGCGGCTACAACGAATAAAGCTATGTATCCGTAGTCCTGTAGCAACTGCACTCCTTAGCTGGCTGAATGCCAGAAGTAATATACCATACTTTTTCAGCAAAAAGCAAGAGTTTTCCCCATCTCATCACATTAATCCGCCCCCTGGGACATCATCCGGCATAGCCGTAAACACTTTGTCTCCAATATGGGCTATGCTACAATAATCGTGGGAGGCGGGAGCATTGGTCTCACACCCGGTAAAGGAACAACTGGACAGATTGCCGGAAAGCCCCGGCGTTTACATGTTCAAGGATGCCGCCGGCGCTATTCTGTACGTGGGCAAGGCATCCAGCCTGCGCCACCGCGTGCGGTCATACTTCGGCGCCGGCCAGAGGTTGACGCCCAAGCTGCAGCGCATGGTAGCGCACGTGGCCGATATTGATCTCCTGGTGTTGCCTTCAGAGCAGGAGGCTCTTATACACGAACTCAGCCTGATAAAGAGGCATCACCCGCGCTATAACGTCCGCCTCAAGGACGATAAGTCTTTCCCCTATCTAAAGGTAGATTTCAACGGGGAATGGCCCCGCGTCTACATGACCCGCCGCCTGGAGCAGGATGGCGGTCGCTACTTCGGCCCGTTCACCAGCGCCAGGTCGGTGCGGCAGACATTGAAGGTACTCAAAGTGATTTTCCCCTTCCGTTTCTGCTCCCGGTCCATTAAGGGTATCGACAGCCGCGCCTGCCTGGAATATCACATGGGGCATTGCCTGGGCCCCTGCATCGGCGCGGTCAGCCGGCAGGAATACGCAGACATCATCCGGGAGGTCATCCTCTTCCTGGAAGGCAAACACGAGCGGATAGTCCAGGAGCTTGAGCAGAAAATGGAACAGGCAGCCGAGGCCCTGGAGTTTGAAAAGGCGGCACGCCTGCGCGACCAGGTACAGGCGATACGTGAAGTTATCGAGGGGCAGCGGATCGCCGCGAAGGTGAGCGGCGACCAGGACGTCATCGCCTTCTCCCAGGAAGGAGACCAGGCGCTTGTCCAGGTCTTCTTTATCCGCAACAGCAAGCTCACCGGCCGGGAAAGCTTCGTGCTCCAGGGCGCACGGCACGAGGAGCCGTCCCAGGTGATGACCAGCTTCGTCAAGCAGTTCTACGCCTCGAGCGTCAGCATCCCGCCGCTGCTACTGCTGCAGCACCCGGTGGAGGACCTGCCAGTGCTCAAAGAGTGGCTGAAAGGCAAACGGGGCGGCCGGGTTGACATCCAGACGCCGAGCCGTGGCGCCAGGAAGCACCTGGTGGACATGGTGGCCGAGAACGCCAGGCAGGGGCTGGAGCAGCTCAAGATAAAGCAGCTCTCCGCGCCCAGGGTGATGGAGACCGCCCTGGCCGAGATACAGAAGGAACTGGGACTGGAAGAGCCGCCCGACCGCATGGAGGCTTACGATATCTCCGACGTCCAGGGCGCTTCAGCGGTAGGCAGCATGGTGGTCTTCGAGGAAGGCCGTCCCAGGCCAGAGCACTACCGGCGCTTCAGGATAAAGATGGTCTCCGGGGCGGACGATTACGCTATGATAAGGGAGGTGCTGCTCAGGCGCTTCCGCCGCTTCCGGGAGCAGGCCGGCGAGGCATGGGCCGTCCGCCCTGACCTGGTGCTGATAGACGGTGGGAAAGGCCATCTCAACGCCGCCGTCGCCGCCCTGGCTGAAACGGGAGCCTCCGTCCCATTGGCCAGCCTGGCCAAAGAAAATGAGGCTATCTTCTTGCCCCAAAAAGCGGAGCCGGTAATGCTGCCACGGTCATCTCCCGGCCTGCAGATGCTGCAGCGGCTCCGGGACGAGGCGCACCGGTTCGCCCGGTCTTATCATATCAAAACCCACCGCCGGGCCAGCTTCGCTTCAACGCTGGACGCCATCCCCGGCATAGGGGCGGTCCGGAAACGGGCGCTGCTCAGGCAGTTTGGCTCGCTGCGGGCGATAAAGGAGGCTTCCGTTGAAGAACTGGCCTCAGCCAGGGGAATGACCAGGCAGCAGGCCAGAAAGGTAAAGGAGCTGTTGTAGCCATGCCGGCCAACCTGCCGCCGCAATATCTGGAAGCTGAGAGGAACTTCAGGGCGGCAAAGAGCGCCCCGGAGAAGATTGCGGCGCTTGAAGAGATGCTGGCGGTGATGCCCAAGCATAAAGGAACGGACCATCTCCGCGCCGAGCTCAGGGCCAGGATCGCCAAGCTCAGCGAGTCAATGGGCAAGAAGCTGGCCACCCAGCGGGCCAGCCTTATAATAGAGAAAGAAGGGGCGGCGCAGGTCGTGGTCACCGGCCCGACCAACACGGGTAAATCGCAACTGGTGGCCTGCATGACCAAGGCCAGCCCGGCCGTCGCTGAATACCCGTTCACCACCCATTCGGCCACGCCGGGGATGATGGAGTTTGAAAATATACAGGTACAACTCGTGGATACCCCGCCACTGACCGAAGAGCCTGAGTGGTGGCTGGTCAACGCCATAAGAAGGGCGGACGGCCTGCTGCTGGTTGTCGACCTGGGCAATGACCCGGTGGCCCAGGCGGAGTTCGTCATCGCCCTGCTCGCGCGGAAACGGATCGCCCTGGGAAAGGCACTGTCCCAGGAAGAGGCAATGAACGTCAAGAAGACGGTGGTGGCGGCTAACAAGACAGACCTCGACCCCGGGGGCCAGAGCCTGCGGGCGCTGCGGGAGAGATATGCTGACCTGCCGGTTGTGGCCATATCGGCCCGCGATAGGAGCGGCCTTGAAGACCTGAGATATGAAATCTACCGGTTCCTCGATATCATCCGCGTCTATACCAAGACGCCGGGGAGCAAGCCGGACTTCTCCAACCCTATCATACTGCCGGAAGGCAGCACCGTGGAAAACGCCGCCGCCGCGGTGCACAAAGACTTCGCCGCCCGGTTAAAGTACGCCCGCGTCTGGGGTTCGGGGAAACATGACGGCATGATGGTCAAGAGGGACCACGTCCTCCAGGACGGCGATGTGATAGAATTGCATGCATAACAAATGGAAAGAGGTTGATGATGCCTGTTAGGCCCGGCTGGCACGATGATTACTGGAAAAAGTTGGACAAGGAGACGGCGCGCAAGGTGAGGAGCACCTGTCCCCGCTGCGGAAGCGCCAATACCTTCTTCAACGAGCAGTTCGGCACCTGGCGCTGCTCCAGGTGTGAACATATCTTTGTCGTGAAGGGACTGGAGAAGGAAAAGGCGCCCTGGTGGAAGCGTATTTTGGGCCAGGGTGGATAGCCTATTGTACTCGAGATCACGCCTTCATTATGGCAAAGGTATGGGTGTGAGGCGTGGTTCCAGCTGCGGTAGAGGTCTTGGTGACCACCTGCCCTTTCTTTACCGCCTCGAAGTCCGCCTGTACCAGGGTTATGGCGTGTTGATGAGTAGCACCATCGGAGGTATACGTTTTGCTTGCCGGCGGACTGCCAATATCTGCCCCGGGAATTGTCACGTTATGGGAGTGATTGAAATCTGTTGAGGACGTGACAACTATATCCGCGGCGGGCTTGGCGCAACCGGCAAGTGAAACAATTGCCCCACCGGCGGTTTCAGCAACCAGGATAACAATTCCGAATCCGGCCGCCTTCTTCAGGAAACTCCTTCTGGTAATGCGCTCCCCCTGCGTTAAAGAATAGCCTTTTCCAGCCATCGTGGTTCCTCCTTCCTCTAACATTGTGTCTCATACTAATAGTCTTTTATAATGGTCTGAACCAAGCACAGAGCATGTCATACCGACGAAAGTCGGTATCCAGTGAGAGTAACGCCTGGATTCCGGCCTGCGCCGGAATGACATTAAAGGTTTTACGCGCCTCCTTTTAACCATTATCCCGATCAGGGAAATACAGTCAATTATGAGACCATTTAGTAAATACGTGATACGATCAGAATATTCTGTGATCTGGCAAGATGCTGCTCAGGCCTCTTCCAGGTTGCTCAACGCCCTCAGCACCAGCTCGGGGAGGGCGGGGTGTATATGAATCCCGTTATTAATCTCGTTGATGTGCCCCCCGGAGGCCATGGCGTTTATCACTTCCTGGATGATGATAGGGGCGTAAGGCCCGATGACGTGAAAGCCAAGTATCTTCTCCCCGTCCTTGCTGGCGATGGCCTTGGCGAAACCCCGCTCCTCCATCATCGCCTCTCCCTTGGCCACGTCCATGTACCTGGCCCGGCCTACCAGAACCCCCCCCAGTTTCCTGGAGTCGGCCTCGGTCAACCCCACCGAAGCGGCCTGGGGGTGGGAGTAGATGGCGTGGGGGCAAACGCTGTAGTCCATCTTGATTCTTGAGCCGTGAAAGGCATTCCTCCCGGCGATGGCCGCCTCCCGGTTGGCTACATGGGTGAACATCTGCTGGCCGTTGGCATCTCCAATGGCATAGATATTCTTCTTTCTGGTCTCAAGGTACTCGTTGACCTTGATGAAGCCCTTCTGGTCGGTCTCGACACCGGTGTTTTCCGGCTTGAGCAGGTCGGCATTCGACCGTCTCCCTGTGGCGACCATAAGGCGCTGGGCATTGAGCCGTCTCTCCTTGCCGCTGCCGCGGTCTTTGACGGTCAAAGTCACCCCTTTGCCGCCGGCGCTTACTTCCTGGGCCTGGGTATTGACCATGACCTCCATCCGGCGGCTAAGCTCATCCTTGAGAAGAGCGGCCACCTCCGGCTCCTCGCTCAGCACCAGCCGGTCGGCCAGTTCGACAATGGTAACCCCGGTCCCCATGGCGGCGAAAAAATGGCCGTACTCGACGGCGATATAGCCGCCGCCGATGATTAGCAGGCTATCCGGCCTGCGATCAAGCTGCAGCACCGTCTCGTTGTCCAGATAGTCGATATCCTGCAGTCCCTTCACCGGCGGGACGAGCGGGCGGGAGCCACAGGCGATGAAAATTTGCTTGCCCCTGATCTGCTCCGAGTTGACCTCAACTGTGTAATCGCTGACAAAATGGCCGGCGCCCTCATAGAAGTCCAGCCCCTCGGTCCCGGCGACACCCTGCCTCATATGGGCCTGGTTTTCCCGCACCCATTTCCGCATCCGCTCCATGATAAAGCTAAAATCGACGCCCTCCACCCCGGCGGAAATACCCAGCTTGGCCGAATCCTGGACCTCCACGATGCGGTCGGCGGGAAATATCAGCATCTTTGAGGGGATGCAGCCCAGGTTGGGGCAGGTCCCTCCCAGTGGCCCCCTGTCCACCAGTGCGACGCTCTTCTCGTGGGCCAGGGCCTCATCCACGACGCTCATGCCGCTGCCGGAGCCGATGACGATGACGTCATACTCTTTCATAAAAACTTTCTCCAAGGTTTTTACGAGATTTTCCCACGCCTCTTACTTGACAGCCGTTTTCAGTTTGATCCGTGCAGGCGTAGCTTCAGAAACGTCATCAGGCGTGTAGAAGAGGTCTGTCTCGACAAGGTCCGTGCTGACCTTGAACTTGCTTATCCCCCCGCTCCAGGTATCGCGCATTATATAATCTACAGTGCCGAGCACTTTACCATCCCGGTCCACTACCTGTGCGCCGTATTCTATCTCCATTTTCCCCTCGAAAGTCAGCTTACCGGCACCTGGCGCCGCTTTTCTTCCAGCACCTTCATCAGTTCTTCGAGTGAGTCGGCGAAGGCCTTCACGCCATCGACCTGTAGCTGCTCGGTGATGCCGTCGAAGTCTACGCCAAGCTCTCTTATCTCCGCCAGAGTCCGTGACGCTTCATCCAGCCCGGTCTCCAGGCTCAGCCCCACCCTGCCGTGGTCGCAGAAGGCCTCCAGTGTCTCCAGAGGCATGGTGTTCACCGTGTCCGGCCCGATCAACTCATCCACGTACATGGTATCGGGATAAACCGGGTTCTTGGCGCTGGTGCTGCCCCAGAGGACGCGCTGGACACGCGCTCCGCGCCCCCGCTGGGCGGCGAACTCCTCCCCGGAGAAGATATCGCGGAAGCGTTGGTAGACCAGCTTGGAGTTGGCTATGGCTGCCTTGCCCCGCAGTGAAAGCGCCTTCTCCGTGCCTATTCGCTCCAGCTCCCGGTCCACATAGGTATCCACCCGGCTCACGAAGAAGGACGCCACCGAGACCACCTTTTCAGGCCGCTCATGCCGCGCTATGCCCCGCATATAGGCGTGTGATACCGCCTCGTAATGCTTCATGGAGAACATCAGGGTGATATTGATGTTTATGCCCTCGCCCAGCAGCGCCTCTATGACCGGGATGCCCTGGGGAGTGGCCGGCACCTTTATCATGACATTGGGCCGGCTGACCAGCCTCCAGAGGCGGCGGACCTCGGCCATGGTGGCCCCGGTGTCGTAGGCCATCTGGGCCGGTGGCTCCAGGCTGACCAGGCCGTCTGCACCGCCGGTAGCATCATAGACCGGGCGCAGCGCATCAGCCGCCATCTGGATGTCCTGGACGATAAGCCGGTCGTAAAGGGCCTTGGTATCTATGCCGGCGGCCTCCCTCAGCACCGACCGGAGCGATTCGTCGTAGGCGGCGCCCTGGCTGATGGACTTGTGGAAAATGGTGGGATTACTGGTCATCCCGGCCAGTCCCCGGCCAACAAGCCCTTTGAGCCGGCCGCTGGCTACCAGTTCCCGGCTGATAAAGTCCAGCCAGACAGATTGCCCCAGGCGACGCACCTCTTTCAGGTTCGGGCATTCCATAACTTTACCTCGCCCCTGCCGCATGACTACGCCTCGCCGGCGCCGGCCACCAGATTAGCCCGGCTCATAGCTGCGGAGGATGCGCTGCCGCTCTCGATCACATTGCTGAGAAAGTCTCCCGGCCCGGCATGGGGCGGTATAATGCACTCGCGGCCGATAGCCGTGTGTGACGGCACAGTAACCGACTTTCCCACCACAGTCACGCCGCGGTGGCCGTTGTTGTGACTCTTTGCAACACCGAAGCCGACGTAGCAAAAGCCGCCCAGATTGGCGCTCTCATCCAGGATGCAATGGTCGACCAGGCTATGATAACCGATGAAGGTATTGGACATGACCACCGAGTCCCGCACCACCGCCTTTTCTTCCACCCAGACGCCCGGAGACAGCACCGAGTTCTCTACCGTGCCCTTGATCACGCATCCCGGGCTGATAATGCTGTTCTTTATCTGCGCCTGTTGAGACTTTCGCACCGGGGCAATCTCCTGGTCGCAGGCGAGCACCGACCATGACCCGTTCATGCTGAACGCCGGCTGCGGCGATAGCAGGTCCATCTGGGCGGTATAATAGGCTTCGGCATTGCCCACATCCCGCCAGTAGCCGTCGAACTGGTAGGCGAAGAGCCGGTCACGGCCCACCATTGCCGGGATGATGGCATGGCCGAAATCATGGGGCGAGTCCGGCTGCGCAGCAT
This sequence comes from Chloroflexota bacterium, assembly GCA_016190695.1. GTDB lineage: Bacteria > Chloroflexota > Dehalococcoidia > Dehalococcoidales > RBG-16-60-22 > JACPQC01. The sequence continues at coordinate 40,344 of JACPQC010000009.1, read as the reverse complement.
CTTCGACCAGGCGCTGGGCCAGCACCCGTCTGTCAAATATGTAAATGCCCATCGAGACAAGGTTGCTCCGGGGCAGAAAAGGTTTTTCCTGGAAGCCGGTTATCCTCCCGTCCGCGCCTGCATTGACTATGCCGAAGCGGTGGGCCTGTTCAATAGGCACGGAAATAACGGCAACAGTCGCATCAGCGCCGGACCGGCGGTGAAACTCGAGCATCTTCCGGTAGTCCATCTTGTAGACATGGTCAGCAGCGGCTATTATCACCTCCCCTGCATCCACAGCTTGCAGCCAGGCCAGGTTCTGGTACACTGCATCGGCGGTGCCCAGGTAGCAGCCATCCCCAGGCTCAAGCACTTTGAAGCCGCCGTCACCGCCATTGGCCAAACTCCAGCGCTGAAGGTAATTGACCATACTGGAACGCTGATAGTCCACCAGAACGGAAACAGGCCCCAGGCCGGAGTGAATGCAGTTGCTCAGGCTGAAATCTATCACCCGAAAGCGTCCGGCGAAAGGCAAGGCCGGTTTTGGTCTTTCCTGGCATAGAACGCCCATCCGCTTACCCCGCCCTCCCGCAAGGATCATAGCCGGCACTTTCTCCATTCTCCCACCTCCGATTTTATTACTTGCCCCTGATCCCGAATTCGCCGTCTCTGAAAACAGCGCGCTTTTGCTATTATAGGAATCCGGCGGTTAAGAAGTCATAAAATGCTGTCCGCAGAAACTTAAAAAAATGTGACATTTCTGCCGACTTACCTCATTTGTATGTTTTGCTCATAATAATAATCATTTTGCTCACGTTATTAATCGATTTTCACTATATCTATTCCTTCAAGGCTGTGCTATAATCGCTACCACCCAGCTATACGATGGCAAAGTCGTATGATCTAAATCATAAATAAATAATCCTGGTTACTATACAATTAGTTTTTGGATAGTCAATAAGGGCGTGAGGAGGTATCAGGATTTATGTCTTTTATGCCAGGACCGTTACGGTTAGGCAGGGGCCGTCTCGTAGCGCTGGTCTCCATTTTTGCTTTTTTCAGTGCTTTCCCGGTCCTGTACGCCGCTCTGGTATCAGCCCCGGCCCAGGCCGCCCCGGCAGATGATGGAAGAAACCTCTTCGAGACGAGATGTGCGAGTTGCCATACTGTGGGCGGCGGTCGCACCGTTGGCCCGGACCTCAAAGGCATTCTTGACAAGCGCGACCGCGGCTGGCTGATACGGTTTATCTCCACACCGGACAGGCTGATCGCCGAAAATGACCCGCTGGCGGCACAGATGGTCAAGGAATACGGCATGCCGATGCCCAACATGGGCCTCACCCCGGCACAGGCCGAACAGGTGCTGGCCTACCTCGATGGCAGTGGTAACGCCCCATCTGAAAAAGCCCCGGCGGAAGAGACCGCGCCCCCCGGCGAAGGCGATGCCGCTTGGGGCCGCGACCTGTTTACCGGCCGGGCACAGTTCAGCAATAGCGGCGCCGCCTGCGCCAGTTGCCACAACGCCAGCGGCATCGGCGCGCTGGGCGGAGGCACCATGGCCCGGGACCTGAGCGACAGCTATTCCAGGCTGGGCGAGCCGGCACTGACCTCTATCATCAAGGGCACGCCCTTCCCCATCATGAAAGCAATATACGGGCAGCAGCAACTGACCGACGACGAGGTGGCGCACCTGGTCGCCTTCCTCAAGGAGAGCAGCCAGCAGCGCGCCGGCGGCAACTCGAGCGCCCCGTTCATCGTGATAAGCGCAGTTGGTTTTATGGCTATTCTGGGTATTATGCAGTTTGCCTGGCGGCGGCGGCTTACCGGCGTTCGCCAGTCCCTGGTCAAAGGAGGCTCTAGATGAGCTGGATTCAGGACATCGTCAGCCCGGGGCAGCGCCGCTGGGAAGACTTCTACCGCAACCGCTGGCAGCATGACAAGGTCGTCCGCAGCACCCACGGCGTCAACTGCACCGGAAGCTGCTCCTGGATGGTCTATGTCAAGAACGGCGTGGTCACCTGGGAGATGCAGGCGACGGACTACCCCGACTTCGATAAGGACATCCCCCCTTACGAGCCCAGGGGCTGCCAGCGCGGCATATCTGCTTCCTGGTATGTCTACAGCCCCATCCGCGTCAAGTACCCTTACCTCCGCGGGGTGCTGGCCGACCTGTGGCGGGCCGCCCGCAAGCAGCACGCCGACCCCGTCGACGCCTGGGCCTCGATAGTCGAGGACAGCGCCGCCCGCGCCAGCTACCAGCAGGCCCGCGGCAAAGGCGGCTTCCGCCGCACCACCTGGGACGAAGCCCTGGAGATAGCCTCCGCCTCCATGATCTACACCGCCAAGAAGTACGGCCCCGACCGCGTCAACGGCTTCTCCCCCATCCCGGCCATGTCCTACCTGAGCTATGCCGGCGGTTCCCGGCTGTTGCAGCTCTTCGGCGGGGTCAACCTCAGCTTCTATGACTGGTACAGCGACCTGCCCCCCGCCTCACCGGAGATATGGGGCGAGCAGACAGACGTCCAGGAGAGCGCGGACTGGTACCACTCCAAGTACATCGTGAGCATGGGCGCTAACCTGAGCATGACCCGCACCCCTGACGTCCATTTCATCTCGGAGACCCGTTACCAGGGCGCCAAGTTCACCGTCCTCTCCCCGGACTTCAGCCAGGTGACCAAGTACGCCAATTCCTGGATACCGGTCAACCCCGGCCAGGACGGCGCCCTGTGGATGGCGGCCAACCACGTCATCCTCAAGGAGTTCTACGTCGACCGCCAGGTGCCTTACTTCGTTGATTATATAAAGAAATACACTGACTCCCCACTGCTGGTGACGCTGGAGAAGACCGGGGACGGCTACCGCGCCGGGCGCTTCGTCCGGGCCAACACCGTTTCCCGCTACCAGGACTCCGAGAACGGCGACTGGAAGTTCCTGGTCTTTGACCGGAAATCAGGCGGACCCAGGATGCCCCGGGGCGCAATCGGTGCGCGCTGGGCCAAGAAGGACACCGGCAAGTGGAATATAGAGATGAAGGACGAGGTGGACGGTGCCGAACTTGACCCGGTGCTGTCCTTCATCGATAGCGCCGACGAGGTAGCCCAGGTTGACTTCATCAGTTTCGACGGCCAGGCGGTCTCCCGGCGCGGCGTGCCCTTGCGCTATATCGAGACCAGGCAGGGCCGCGTCCCGGTGACCACCGTGTTCGACCTGCTCATTGCCCGGTTCGGCGTGCCCCGCGGCCTGGCCGGTGACTATCCCGCCAGCTATGACGATGAGGCCACCTACACCCCCGCCTGGCAGGAGAAATACACCGGCATCAGCCGGGATACGGTCATCCAGTTCGCCCGCGAGTTCGCCGATACCGCCGAGAAGACCGGGGGCAAGTGCACCGTCATCATCGGCGCCGGCATCAACCACTGGTACCACAACAACCTTATCTACCGCTCCGCCATCACCGCCCTGATGCTCACCGGCTGCATCGGGCGCAACGGCGGCGGCTTGGCCCATTATGTCGGCCAGGAGAAGCTGGCTGCCGTAGCTCCCTGGTCTACCATCGCCTTTGCCAATGACTGGGGCGGTCCGCCGCGGCTCCAGAACGGGCCTTCCTTTTATTATGTCCACACTGACCAGTGGCGCTACGAAGGCAAGTTCACCGATTATCACACCGTGCCCGGCGACAATGACCTGGCCAAAGGCCACACCATGGATGTGCAGGCCAGGGCAGTGCGCATGGGCTGGCTGCCCTTCTATCCCCAGTTCAACCGCAACCCCATCGCCCTGGTGGAGGATGCCAGGAAGGCCGGGGCCAAGAGCGACGAGGACATCGTCAACTGGGTGGTCGCCCAGCTAAAATCAGGCCAGCTCCAGTTTTCCGTGGACGACCCCGACTCGCCGGAGAACTGGCCGCGGCTGTGGTTCATCTGGCGAGGTAACGCCCTTATGTCAAGCGCCAAGGGTCACGAGTATTTCCTCCGTCACTTCCTGGGTACACATTCCAACGCCGATTCCGATGAGGCGGCCAAGGGGGCGGTAACCGAGGTCAAGTGGCGCGATAACGCCCCGGCGGGCAAGATAGACCTGATGGTGGATATCAACTTCCGCATGGACACCAGCGCCCTGTACTCGGACCTGGTGCTGCCCGCCGCCACCTGGTATGAGAAGGACGACCTCAACACCACCGACCTGCACACCTATATCCATCCCCTGTCCGCCGCGGTAACTCCCTGCTGGGAGTCAAAGAGCGACTGGGAAATCTTCCGCTCCCTGGCCCAGAAAGTGAGCGAGGTGGCCAGGACGCACTTCCCCGAGCCGGTCAAAGAGGTGGTCTGCACCCCCCTTCAGCACGATACCGCTGACGAGATAGCCCAGCCCCACATCAAGGACTGGAAGAAGGGGGAATGCGAGGCCATACCTGGCAAGACCATGCCCCACATCAGGGTGGTGCAGCGCGACTACGCCAACCTGTACCAGCGCTTCATCTCGTTTGGGCCAATGGCGCGGCAGAACGGCATTGGCGCTCACGGGGTGAGGTGGGGCATCCAGGACTTCTATGACCGGATGCTGCAGACCCACCCCACCCAGCAGTGGAACGGCAGCACTTACCCGTCGCTGTACCAGCCCAAGGAAGCGGCTAACGTTATCCTGTACCTGGCGCCGGAGGTCAACGGGGAAGTGGCCTACCGCGCCTTCCAGGAGCATGAAAAGAGGGTGGGACTGCCGCTGGCAGACCTGGCCGAGAAAGAGCGCTCGGTCGGGTCCACCTTTATGGACATCCAGCAGCAGCCGGCGCGCCTGCTCACCAGCCCGTGCTGGTCGGGCCTCATCAACGGCGGCCGCACCTACTCTCCGTTCTGCATCAATACCGAAAGGCTGATACCCTGGCGCACGCTCACCGGACGCCAGCAGTTCTACCATGACCACGAGCTGTACCTGGCCTTCGGGGAGAACCTGCCCACCTACAAGCTCAACCCCAGCCCCGAGGTCTTCGGAGACCTGAAACGGTCACACAACGACGGCCGCAGCATCAGGCTCAATTACCTCACCCCGCACGGCAAGTGGCACATCCACTCTACTTATTCGGACAACCATCACATGCTCACCCTGTCGCGCGGTATAGAGCCGTTCTGGATGAGCGAGGCGGACGCCAGCGCCATCGGCGTAAAGGACAACGACTGGGTGGAGGTCTACAACGACCACGGGGTAGTGGTCACCCGCGCCGTGATCAGCGCCAGGATTCCCAAAGGCACCTGCCTGCTGTACCACTCGCCGGAGAGGACCATCTCCGTGCCCAAGTCGCCACTGCGGGGCAACCGGCGGGCCGGCGGCCATAACAGCCTGACACGGGTGCGGCTGAAGCCCGTCCTCATGGCCGGCGGCTACGGGCAGTTCACCTATCATTTCAACTACTGGGGACCTACAGGGATAAACCGTGACACCTATATCATGGTCCGGAAACTCGAAGGAAAACCGGCCTGGTAGAGAGAGGACAAGAAAAATGGACGTAAGAGCGCAACTCTCCACCGTTTTCCACCTGGACAAGTGCATCGGCTGCCATACCTGCAGCATCGCCTGCAAGAACCTGTGGACCTCCCGCGAGGGCACCGAGTACATGTGGTGGAACAATGTGGAGACCAAACCGGGCACCGGCTACCCCACCCTGTGGGAGGACCAGGAGAAATACCACGGCGGCTGGGAGCTTAAAGGGAAGAACCTGAAGCCCAGGGTGGGCCGGAGGCTGGGCATACTCACCAGCATGTTCTATAACCCCTACCTGCCCAGCATGGATGACTACTACGAACCGTTCACCTACCGCTATGACCACCTGTTCAACGCCGCCCCCGGCGATGACCAGCCCACCGCCAGGCCCGTCTCGATGGTCAGCGGACAGTACATGGACATCGAGGCCGGCCCCAACTGGGACGATGACATGAGCGGCTCATCGGTGTATGCCCGCAACGACATCAACCTGAACAGCCTGAGCGACCAGGAGCGGGAGTGGTTGTTCCGCATCGAGCAGATGGTCTTCTTCTATGTCCCCCGCATCTGCAACCACTGCCTGAACCCGGGCTGCCTGGGCGTCTGTCCCAGCGGCGCTATCTACAAGCGCGGCGAGGACGGCATCGTGCTGATAAGCCAGGAGAAATGCCGGGGCTGGCGCTTCTGCGTCAGCGGCTGTCCCTATAAGAAGGCCTATTACAACTGGAAGACGGGCAAGTCCGAGAAGTGCATACTGTGCTACCCCCGCGTCGAGACGGGGCAGGCCCCGGGCTGTTTCCACTCCTGCGCCGGCAGGATAAGGTACATCGGCGTGCTGCTCTATGACGCCGACCGCATCGAAGAGGTGGCCACAGCGCCGGAGGCCGATCTGGTGGCGGCCCAGCGCAGCCTCATCCTCGACCCGAAGGACCCCGCCGTCATTGCCGCCGCCAAACAGAACGGCATCACCGAGGAATGGATCGCCGCGGCGCAGAGATCGCCCATCTACCGCTTCGTCAAGGAGTGGGAGCTGGCCCTGCCTTTGCACCCCGAGTTCCGCACCCTGCCCATGCTGTTCTATGTGCCGCCGCTGTCGCCGATGACGGCCTCGATGAAGGACGGCAAGTACGACCTGGCTGCCGAGTTCGAGGACTGCGTCCAGGCCTCCCGCGCCCCGGTGAAATACCTGGCGAGCCTCTTCGCCGCCGGCAACGAGGCCACTATCAGGAACGTGCTGGGCAAGCTCTGGGCCATCCGCAACTATCACCGGGCCATCACCGTGGGCAGCAACGGCTCCGCACCGGCGGAGGAAATACTGGGCAAGGCCGGATGCACCGCCGAGCAGGCCAGGCAGATAGCGCGCCTCATCTCCATACCTCGCTTTGAGGACCGCTTCGTGCTGCCGCCGTACCGGCGAGAGCAGGCGGTACAGGAAGTGGTGGAGCCGCTGAAGCACCGTGGCCAGACCGGCTTCGGGCTGACCGCACCACCGAGGCGAGGACCGTAATGTTTACCGAAGAAATCAAAGAGATATGCCAGCTATTCGCCAGTGTCCTGGACTATCCCCGGGCCTCGCTGGTCCAGGATGCCGATAGCTGCGCCCGGCTGCTGGAAAACTACGATGGCGGGGCGGCGGAACGGATGCGGCGGTTCGCTTCGTTCGCGGCAACACAGCAACAGGCCAACCTTGAGGAGCTTTATACCCAGACCTTTGACGTCACCCCGGCCACTACCCTCTACTTCGGCCACCATCTTTTCGGCGAGACCCCCAAGAGGAGCGCCTTCCTGGTCAGGCTGGAAGAGGCATACCAGGAGCACCAGTTCTCCATCGGCCAGGAACTAGCTGACCATCTTTGCGTGATGCTGAGATTCCTGTGCGTGTCCCGGGATGAAGAGTTTGTGATGCCCCTGCTCCACGAATGTATCCTGCCCATCCTGGACAAGATGGAGCAGGCCTTTCCCAAAGAGAATGAGGGTTACCAGCCTGCGATCGCATCGCTGCGGTTGTTCCTGCGCCAGGTGAGCCGCAGGCCGGTCAAGTCAGGAGGTTCGTAGCGTGGTCGACTTTTTGGTGTTCGTTATCTTGCCTTACCTGGCACTGGTGGTAGCCATAGGCGGCACAATCTGGCGTTACGCCAGCAACCAGTTCACCTTCTCCTCCGTTTCCTCCCAGTTCCTGGAGGGGCGCAAGCTGTTCTGGGGTTCCGTGCCCTGGCACTACGGCATCATCGCCATCCTCATCGGTCACGGCATCGGCATCGTTTTCCCGTCCGCCATCAAGGCCTTCAACGGCGTACCGGTCAGGCTGTACATCCTGGAGGGTACCGGCCTGGCCCTGGGACTGCTGGTACTGGCCGGCCTGGTCTTCTTCCTGGTGCGCCGGGGGACTGACCCGCGGGTGCGCGCCGTCACCTCCCGCATGGACCTGGTGCTGCTTATCGTGCTGCTTCTCCAGGTAGTCACCGGCGTCACCATCGCTATTCTCTACCGCTGGGGCAGCGCCTGGTTCGCCAGCACGGCAGCCCCCTATTTCTGGTCCCTGGCCACCCTCTCGCCGGACCTGGCTTACATGACCACCCTGCCGCTGCTGGTGAAGATTCACGCCGTCAACGCCTTTGTCCTGGTAGGCCTGTTCCCCTTTACCAGGCTGGTACACATGGTCGCCATACCCTTCGCCTACCTCTGGCGGCCCTACCAGGTGGTGATGTGGCAGCGTCGCACCCAGCGGCAATGAGCAAGGAGGCTTGTCCGAAAATGCCTTATCGGCATGCTGACTCTGAACGCAGTGAATAGGCGGGGCGCTTCCTCAGCATGACATGGCGGACAGCCCTGGAACAAACCGGGCAATACAGACGAAAAGAGAAGGTAGAGACATAAATACAGTTCATCAACCGCAGGCAACGGATAACCCCGGTCCACGCAAACGCGTGCTCACCCTGGCCTTCACCGCCTTCACGGTCGCCTTCGCTGTCTGGATGATGTTCGGGGTGCTCGGCATTTCCATACGGGAAGAGTTCGGCCTCTCCAGCAAGGAGCTGTCCTGGCTGCTCGCGGCAGCGGCGCTGGGGGGCACGCTGCCCAGGATGTGGAGCGGCATCCTGGCCGATAAGTTCGGCGGCCGCGTTGTCTTTGCCATCCACCTGCTTCTGCCCGTGCCCGCCCTGATGCTGATGCTCTTCGTGCATTCGTTCACCACCCTCCTCGCCCTGGCGGTATGGGCGGGCCTGGCCGGCAACACTTTTGCGGTCGGCATCGCCTGGTGTTCAGCCTGGTGGCCGCCGGAGCGCCGCGGTTTTGCCCTGGGCATGTTTGGCGCCGGGAACGTGGGCGCCGCGGCGACCAAGCTCATCGGCCCGCCGCTGCTTGTGCTCATCCCGGCAGCCGGCTTCCTGGGCGGGCTGTTGCCCGGTGGCTGGAGGTTCGTGGCATTCCTTTACACGTTGATGCTCCTCGGCATGGCCATCTCCCTGTGGTGGCTCGCCCCCAGACCTGACCGGAAACCGGGCGCGGGCCGCTCCTTCCTGGAGATGCACAGCCCCCTGCGCTACATCCGCGTCTGGCGGTTCGGCCTTTACTATGTTGCCGTGTTCGGCGCTTACGTGGCGCTGGCGATGTGGCTGCCCAAATATTACGTGGATGTATTCGGACTGGACCTCTGGCTTGCCGGGCTACTCACTGCCCTCTATATCTTTCCAGCGAGCCTGCTCCGCCCGATGGGCGGCTGGTTCTCGGACCGGTGGGGGCCGCGGGTCGTCACCTACGCTGTCTTCACCAGCATGGTTGGCGCCAGTCTCTTGCTGGCAACGCCCGGCCTGGTGGCGTCGGTAGCGGTATTCGCGGCACTGGTATTTATCATCGGTGTAGGGATGGGCGTGGGAAAGGCCTCAGTGTACCGCTTCATCCCGGACTATTACCCGCGTGATGTCGGGGCGGTGGGCGGGATCGTGGGGCTTCTCGGCGGCGCCGGCGGCATTTTCCTCCCCCCGCTCTTCGCCTACGGCGAGGCGTTAACCGGGTTCCCCCAGGCAACCTGGGGCATTCTCCTTCTGTTCAGCCTGGCCTGCCTCGTCTGGCTGCACTTCGCCGATGACAGGTCATTGAGCATCGAAGAAATTAGTGAGAGGGCCGAATTGGCGAGGCAAACGGCAGCGGCTGAAGTACTGGGTGGGAGCCATTTGGCGGCCCGGGGCGATGCCGCCGCCGGAGACGGCGCCTGATGACCACCTGGCTTAAAGAGTGGGCGACTGAAGACCAGCAGTTCTGGAGAAACACCGGAAAGCGTATTGCCTGGCGAACGCTGACTATCACCACGATAAGCCTGTTATTCTCCTTCAGCACCTGGTTCATCATGAGCGTGGTGGCAGTACGCCTTCCCCGGGTCGGTTTCGAGTTTTCCGCCATGCAGTTGTTCTGGCTGGCGGCGATGCCCGGCTTGGCCGGGGGTACCCTTCGCATCATCCATGCCTTCCTGATACCGATGTTCGGGACGAGGCATGTCATCACCATCGCCACGTTGCTGAAGGTCTTTCCCCTGCTGGGCCTGGGACTGGCCATCGCCAACCTGCAAACGCCGTTCTGGGTCTTCCTGGCATTGGCCTTTGCACTGGGCCTGGGCGGTGGGGACTTCTCATCGTACATGCCCAGCACCCGGCTGTTCTTCCCGGCCCGGCTGCAAGGTACTGCCCTGGGCATCCAGGCGGGCATCGGCAACTTCGGCGTCTCCGTGGCCCAGTTTGTCACCCCCTGGATAATCGGCTTCGCCGTCTTCGGCGCCCTGGCTGGCGGTTCCCAGTCGCTTACCCGGGGCGGGACCACCACTACTGTCTGGATGCAGAACGCCGCCTATATATACGTGGTTCCGCTCCTGATCATGACCGTCCTGGCCTGGATATTCCTGCGAAGCGTGCCGGTGAGGGCGAGCTTCAGGCAGCAACTGGATATATTCGGGGATAAACACACCTGGTTCTGCACCATAACCTATGTGATGACCTTCGGCAGCTTCGCCGGGCTTTCAGCCGCCTTTCCGCTGATGATACAGACGCTCTACGGCCACTTCCCGGACGCCCCTGACCCCCTGACCTATGCCTTCCTGGGGCCGCTGGTCGGCTCCCTGATACGGGTGGTCATGGGCTTCCCCTCCGACCGTTTTGGCGGCAGCATCTTCACCCAGATATCCGGGGCCGGGCTGATCATATGCGGCGTGGTGCTTATCTTCGGCGGCTATCTCGCCCCGTCCTCTCCCGGTCAGTTCCCCGGGTTCGTCCTGATGATGCTCCTCCTGTTCTTCTTTTCGGGAATAGGCAACGCCTCTACCTTCAGGCAGTTTCCCATCGTCTTCGCCCATTCGCCGCGGCAGGGGGCGGGCGTTATCGGCTGGACGGCGGCCATCGCCGCTTACGGGCCTTTCATCTTTTCTTCGCTTATCGGCCTCTCCATCGCCAGGACTGCCTCCGCAGCGCCATTTTTCTGGGGCGCTATCGCCTTCTGGGTGCTCGCTTCGGCGATAAACTTCTGGTATTACACCCGCCCCGGCGAGCAGCGCTGGGACTTCGGCACCAAGTGGGGTACCTGGTGGGACGCAGCCAGCCAGGAAAGCCCGCAGGTCTCCGGCGCCCGTGGCCCGGCCAAGACCGCGTGATTGGCCTTCCATAATCGCCGGCAGGCAACCCGGCAAATCTGCTAAAATATAAATGATGGAACAAGACGAGAACACGCGGCGATGGCACCGCCTGGCCCGCCGCAGCCTTAAACTGGAACTTGCCGGCATAGCCTTCGCCAGGAAGACCGGCCACACCCCAGAGGAATACGCCGACCATCTCTGGGGGGACGGCGCGCTGAAATGGATGGGCAAGCCCGACCCCACCGCCAGGGAATACCTGCTCAAAGAGGCAGAGGCCTTCAGGGAGATGTTCCCCAGGGTGGTCTTCGAGATAGGCAAACTTGGGGATGATGCAGCCGAACTGACTTTCACCAATGGCTGCCTGGGTGGCTGGGGGCGCGAACAGTGGGCGCTGGCCCGGAGCCTGGGACTGGGCAAGGGGCATGTCTGCCGCTACTGCCGTCAGGCGTTCCGCGCCTGGTCAAGGCAACTGGGCCTGGAATGCTGCCCTGAGCCGCCCAACAAGACCACCTGCGTGCTCAGAGTAACGCGGAACAGGGCCGCTCTGTAGCTTTTTGCGGCTTACCGCAGCGCCTGCCGCCCGGCTATCTCCTGCCGGCAGTACCATTTCTGCACCGCCTCGATAACTTCATCCGGGCTGTTGCATACCCGCAACAGGTCAAAGTCCTCTTCAGAGACATAGTTCTGGGTCAGGGCTTCATTGCGCAGCCAGTCCAGGAACCCTCCCCAATAAGCATCGTTGTACAGCATGACCGGAAAGGGCTTTATCTTGTGGGTCTGCATCAGCGTCAGCAGCTCCGTCAACTCGTCCAGCGTGCCCAGGCCGCCGGGCATGATGACAAAGGCCACCGCATACTTCACCAGCATAATCTTGCGGACAAAGAAATGGTTGAACGTCACTGACTTGGTGGTATAGGGATTGATCACCTGCTCCATAGGAAGCTCGATGTTCAGGCCAATAGAAGCAACACCAGCCTCCAGGGCGCCCCGGTTGGCCGCCTCCATGACGCCCGGACCGCCCCCGGTGATGATGGAAAAACCCATCTCTCCCAGGCGGCGGGCTATCTCCCTGGTCTGAGCATAAACCTCATCACCCTCGGTGACGCGGGCCGAGCCGTAAATGCTCACCGCCGGCTCTACCGAAGCCAGCTTGTCAAATCCCTCGACCAGTTCCCCCATAATACGGAACATGCGCCAGGACTCCTCCTTGGCCAGCTCATTTATCTCATATCCATTGACCATCAGTCCCCTCCACATTTATCAAGTATGGCACGAATATACATCAAATGATAACAATTAATCTGGCCTGAAGCAAAACCTTTATTCTGGAAGTGGTCCCCGAAGAGCTATCGGACGAGTTTGGCATCATGGTAAAATAGCGGAAAATGAGCCGGGGTGTCTGAAGACATGAAGCTAAAAAGAATCGTGGTCGGGGCTTACGCCTCAAATTGCTACATTGTCAGGGCGGAGTCAGGAGACTGTATCATCATCGACCCCGGCGCAGAGGCCGAGCAGATAATAGAAACAATCAGGGAAGTGAGGCTCACTGCCAGGGCAATAGTGCTGACACACGGCCATATCGACCATACCGGCGCGGTGAGCGAGGTCAAGCAGGCTACCGGCGCGGCGCTCGCCCTCCATGCCGATGACGCCGGCCAGCTTCGCAGGCTATCACCACAGCCACCTGGAACGCCCCTGACGCCGGATATCCTGCTGAAAGAAGGGGACGATGTTCAGGCCGGCGATGTCACGTTCCGGGTGCTCCACACGCCGGGCCACACTGCCGGCGGCATCTGCCTGCTCGGCCAGGGGATCATCTTCACCGGCGATACACTGTTCAGGTACGGCATAGGCCGCTACGACCTGCCCGGCGGCGACTATGACCGGCTGATGGCCAGCCTGCACAGGCTCATGGCGCTGCCGGACGACACGGCGGTATATCCGGGACACGGCCCTGAGACCACCATCGGCGACGAGCGCCGCGGCAACCCCTTCCTGCGCGGGTAGAGACCGGACTCTAGAACGCTACCAGGGCAACCATCACCGGCCCGAAGATAACGGCCACCTTGCCCACCAGCTTTATCAGGATGTTCAGTGACGGGCCGGCGGTGTCCTTGAAGGGGTCGCCCACAGTATCTCCGGTGACAGCGGCCTTGTGGGCGTCGCTGCCTTTGCCGCCCAGGTTGCCCGCCTCGATATACTTCTTGGCATTGTCCCAGGCCCCGCCCGCGTTGGCCATCATCACCGCTAACGTAAAGCCGCTCAGCAAAGCCCCGGCGAGAAGACCGGCCACCGCCTTTGGCCCCAGGGTGAAACCAAGCGCCAGTGGCACTATAATAACCAGTATGCCGGGCAGCATCATGGACTTCAACGCTCGCCTGGTGGCGATATCAACACATCTCACATAGTCAGGCTTGGCCTGGCCCTCCATCAGCCCCTTTATCTCCCGGAACTGTCGCCTGACCTCATTGACTATGGCGAAAGCGCCATCGCCTACGCCCCTCATCGACAGCGCGGCGAAGACGAAGGTGAGCATGCCCCCGATGAGCAACCCGGAAATAACGGCCACGTTGGTCAGGCTGGCGACTTCGAGGTTGGTCACTTCGAAATAGGTGGCCAGCCAGGCCAGCGCCGCCAGTGCGGCAGAGGCAATGGCGAAGCCTTTGCCCAGGGCGGCAGTGGTGTTGCCCACCGCATCCAGCGCTTCACAGCGTTCCCTGACCTCTTTGCCCAGTCCGGCCATCTCGGCGATGCCGGCAGAGTTATCAGCAATTGGCCCGTAGCAGTCCATGGCCAGTAACATCCCCAGGTTGATCAACATACCCAGCGCGGCAATGGCTATGCCCAGCAGCCCTCCGAAGAGATAAGCCAGCACTGTAGCCACGACCACCAGGAGCATGGGCGCAACCGTGCTCATCATGCCGGTGGCCATGCCCTCGATGATGGTCACCGCGGCCCCGCTCTGGGCAGCCCGGGCAATCTTCTTGACAGGAGCATGCTCCGCCGAGGTGTAGTATTCCGTCGCCTTGGCGATTAAGAACCCGGCCACAAGACCGGACACCAGCGCCCAGAACAGCCGCAGGTCACCGACATAGCCCCTGATGATAAGGAAGCTGGCCACTATCATCAGGATGTTGCTGACATAGACGCCCCTGTTCATCGCCCCATGCGCCTTGGACACCTGTTTCTCAAAGTCCAGCGAGCCGGACTCTTTTGACCTGACCGACAGCGCGCCGATGATAGAGACGATAATTCCCGCCCCCGCCAGGAGCAAGGGCAAGAACATCCCCTTTGCCGCGCCCAGCGTGATGACGCCCAGCACCATCGAGGCGGCAATGGCGGAAACATACGACTCGTACAGGTCAGAACCCATCCCGGCCACATCGCCCACATTGTCGCCCACGTTATCGGCGATGACTGCCGGATTCCTCGGGTCATCTTCCGGTATGCCCTTCTCCACCTTGCCCACCAGGTCGGCGCCGACATCAGCGCTCTTGGTGAAGATGCCGCCGCCCGCCCTGAGGAACAGGGCTACCGCCGATGAGCCAAAGGCGAAGCCCAGCCACACGTGGGTGTTTTCCGGTTTGCTGGCATCCCAGATAAAGGCAACAATGGAAAGCCCCAGGAGGCCGATACCCACTACCGAGAAGCCCATCACCGCCCCGCTGGAGAAGGCGATCTTCAGGCCTTTAGCCCAGCTCTTTATGGCGGCGTTGGCCGTCCTGGCGTTAGCCCGGGTGGCAATGTTCATGCCCAGCCATCCGGCCAGCGCCGAGGTGATTGTGCCGGCCAGGTAGGCGATACTGACAATCCAGTGAGGCTCAATGAAAATTAGGGCGATAAACACCACCAAGGTGAAAACGGATAGAGTGACGAACTCCCGCCGCAAAAAAGCCATCGCCCCCTGCCGGATGGCGGTTGAGATCTCCTTCATCCGGGCGGTGCCCTCGTTTTCGCGAAGGATAGTGGCGCTCAGGTACCAAACAAAAACCAGGCCGAGCACGCCTGCAGCCAGAATCAGTACCATCAGGACCAAGGATTCCATACATTACCTCCGGAACCGTTGTATACAAAAAGAAGGGGGCCTAAACCCCCTCCCAACAACCAACCCGCCCCTGCTTCGCAAGTTAAACATAGTTTAGCGTATTTGGACATTCAGGTCAACAGTTTTTGCTGAAAAAAAACACCCCTCCAGCCCTTTACCACTATTCAAGCGAGGTGATACAATAATAGCAATTGAGGAGATAAAGATGTCTGGTCACTCTAAATGGTCAACCATCAAACATCAAAAGGGAGCGGCTGACGCCAAGCGGGGCCAACTGTTCACCAAGCTGACCCGCGAGATAATCATCGCCGTGCGCGATGGCGGCAGCAACCCGGAGATGAACTCCCGCCTGCGACTGGCCGTGCAGAAGGCGCGGGACGCCAACATGCCCATGGACAACATCGAGCGGGCGATCAAGAAGGGCAGCGGCGAACTGGAAGGCGCCAGCCTGGCTGACATCATCTTCGAGGGATATGGCCCCAGCGGCACGGCCATCATGGTCAAGGCGCTGACCGACAACCGGAACCGGACGGTGCAGGAGGTCCGGAGCGCCTTTTCCCGCCACGGCGGCAGCCTGGGAGAGAGCGGCTGCGTCGCCTGGCAGTTCGACCAGATGGGCATGATCACCATCAAGGCGGACGGGGTCGACACCGAAGAACTGGAGCTTTACGCCATCGAGGCGGGCGCCGAGGACTTCAGGGTGGAGAGCGGCGTGGTGCAGGTATATACCAGGCCGGAAGACCTGGAATCGGTCCGGACGGCCCTTGAAGCCAAAGGCATTGCCATAGACGCTTCGGACCTGTCACTGGTGCCCAAGACCACCATCCAGGTCGACGAAAAAGCGGCCCTGCAGACGCTCAAGCTGCTGGACAGGCTGGAGGAGATCGACGAGGTGCAGCAGGTCTCCAGCAATGTTGATTTCCCTGACGATGTGCTGGAGAAGTACCAGCTAGGGGTTAGCTGAGCAACAGGCGAAATCAGGCCACTGTTCCAGACTCGGATCCAATAATCTTTCCCGTCAGAGGGTGTCCGAAACGTGTCATGCTGGAAGAAGCGACCCGTCTACGCCGAGGCTTTGGTGGGCAAGAGTGACTGAAGAATCTCAGGGTGGGGGTAACGAGGTTTTCCCCTTCGTTTGAGATGTTTCGTTCCGACAAGTCGTGGCTACAGCATGACAACCCTGGCACGGACAGCCTCTCATACTAAAAGTCTCATAATAGCTCAAACCAAAGTTAGAGCGTCATACCGACGAAAGTCGGTATCCAGAAGAGTTCCGACTGGATTCCGGCCTGCGCCGGAATGACATTAGAGGTTTTGCGTCTTTTTGACCATTATCCCGAATAGGGAAATCCAGTCAATTATGAGACGATTAGTAAATCCGGATTCCCCGACTGGAAACTGTGTCGCTATAGACCGGCCACATTTGAGATATGAGAATAATCGGCATTGACCCTGGCACGCTGGTGATGGGCTACGGCATCATAGAAGATGAGCCGGCCCTGGTAGATTTCGGCGTGCTGGTCTGCCCGAAACACTCCCACATCGGCGAGCGCCTGCACTTCCTTTACCGGGGACTCAGCGGCATCATCGCCGAGTGCAAGCCTGATGTCATGGCTGTGGAGGAACCATTTGTAGCCTTGAACGTGAGATCAGCCCTGGCCATAGGGCGGGCGCAGGCCATCGCGCTTCTGGCGGCAGCTTCTGCCGGCATCCCGTCCTTTGAATACAGCCCCGCCCAGGTGAAACAGGCGGTGTCCAGCTATGGCTCAAGCGGCAAGGAGCAGGTGCAGCGGATGGTCCAGCTCCAGTTGCAGTTGGCGGAGCCGCCGGAGCCGGATGACGCCGCCGATGCCCTGGCGGTAGCGATCTGCCACCTCCAGCACTCCCATCTGGACAGGCTGGCGAAAGGAAATAGCCGGTGATAGCCAGCCTGCGGGGGAGGATAGACGCCCTGGGTGAAGACTGGGTGGTTATAGCCGTCGGCGGGATAGGCCTCCAGGTGCGATTGCCCGCCTCGACCATCGGCGCCCTGGGCAACGCCGGCGACGAGGTCAAGCTCTACACCCACCTTCACCTGCGCGAGGACAACATCGCCCTGTACGGCTTCGCCACTCAAGAAGAACTGGCCCTTTTCCAGGTGCTTATCGGCGTGTCCGGGCTGGGACCGCGACTGGCCCAGGCGCTGCTTTCGGCCATGAGCGTGGAGCAGGTGGCCGCCGCTATCGCCGCCGGGAACGCCGAGCAACTGCGCGTGCCCGGGATAGGCAAGAAGCTGTCGGAGCGTATAATCCTGGAACTCAAAGGCAAGATAGCCGCGGGTTGGGTGGTGGCCGCGCCCCCCCACCCCCAGGATGACGATGTCCTCGCCGCCCTGGTCTCGCTGGGGTACTCCGCCGCCGAAGCGGGCCGGGCCATGGCCGCCCTCCCCCCCGGCCTCAGCCTGGAAGAAAAGGTCAGGCTGGCACTCCGGCACTTCGCCGAAAGCAAGGCGTGACGCCGGCTTTATCATAGTCAACATGAGAGGATTTATGAAAGCCTGTGAAGGCCGCCTTGGTCGAGTCTTCGTCATGCGCCTGGAGCACGGCGACGAGATACCCGCCTGCATCGAGCGCTTCGCCGCCGAGCGCGGCATCACCGCCGGCCATGTCATCCTGATTGGCGGCATCGGCAGCGGCCAGGTGGTAGCCGGCCCGCAAGACAGCGATCAGAGGCCGCCCCAGCCCATGCTGCTGCCGGTGGACAGCGCTCACGAGGTGGTGGGCTTGGGCGTCCTGGCCCCCGGCCCCGGCGGCAAGCCCGGCCTGCACATCCACGCCGCCCTGGGCCGTTCAGGCCAGACCATGACCGGCTGCCTGCGCCCCGGCGTCACTACCTGGCTGGTGGGCGAGGCCATCCTCTACGAGATAACCGGCGCGCAGGCCGCCCGCCTCCACGACGAGCAGAGCGGCTTTGCGCTTCTGGAGATGGGGGAGGGTCAGGCAGTGGCAATAAATTTGAACGCTCCTGCTGCCACATCTCCCCGATAGTCTGGGTCTCCCCGCGCAGCCGTTTTCCGGCCTCCGCCAGGCACCTCTGTCGAAGCAACTCATTGAGTTCCCGGAAGGACTCCACCTCCGGCACCGGGACCATGTTGCTACGCCAAGCATAACCGGCCAGTCCCCATACTATATGAAGCGGATTACTTTACTGAACAATAGTTGCATATACAAATAGTCTGTGCTATACTCAAACTATGAGCACTCAAATAGATAAGAATTTTGCCGCCTGGCGTACTTTCCTTGAAGCACACTCTACTGTTATCCGGGCGCTTGAGCGCGAGCTGCAGGAAGACCAGCAGCTTCCGTTAACCTGGTTCGATGTTTTGGCCTGGTTAAGCCGTGCTCCGGATGGACGGCTGCGCATGCAGGTTCTTGCCGACTCGGTATACCTTAGCAACAGTGGACTAACCCGTCTCCTGGACCGCATGACCGCCGCAGGATTAGTTGAACGTCAAAACTGCCCGGACGACCGGCGGGGCTGGTTTGCCGCCATCACCGCCAAAGGTAGAGAGGCTATCGAGCGGGCTTCTCCCGGACATCTGCAAGGAGTAGAGAAGCATTTCCTCAGTCGTTTCAATGAGGATGAGATTGGGGTTCTTAATAGCCTGCTTTTAAGACTTACCGAACCGGCAAATCAAGTTAAGAGAAAGGCTCAGCTAGAAGGATAGCTTAATGAACAAAAGTAGCCGTATCGCCATCCTGCTTGGACTTGCCATGGCGTTGCTGCTGGCGGCCCTGGACCAGACCGTGGTAGCCACAGCGTTGCCCCGTATTGTCGCTGATTTGGGTGGGCTTTCCCAACTTTCCTGGGTATTTACCGCCTACATGCTGGCAGCTACCGTGACCGTGCCCATCCACGGTAAGTTGTCTGACACCTTCGGACAGCGCAATTTCTTCCTGGCGGGTATCGGGGTTTTTCTGTTAGGCTCGGCCCTATCCGGCATTTCTCAGACAATGACACAGCTTATCATCTTCCGTGGTCTTCAGGGTGTCGGCGCCGGTTCAATAATGGTCAACACGCTGGCCGTTATCGGCCATGTCTTCTCCCCTAAGGAACGCGCCCGCTGGCAGGGAATGATCGGTGGCGTTATCGCTATCGCAAGCGTCATCGGGCCCCTGGTGGGCGGCTGGCTCAGCGACCAGTTCACCTGGCGATGGATATTCTACGTGAATATCCCTCTGGGGCTGGCGGTGCTCGCGATGCTCGCCAGGTCCATCCCCAAAACAGCGCACGATACCAATGGACGCTCCATAGATTTCGCTGGCGCTTTTCTGATTGCTCTTTGCCTGGTGCCCCTGCTGCTCGCCTTCGTCTGGGGCGGCAGCGAGTATGCCTGGGGCTCGGACCAGGTGGTCGGCCTGTTCGCCCTGGCTGGCGTTTCACTTATCGCCTTCGCTTTGGTGGAACGAAAAACACGCGACCCTATTATATCTTTCGATTTGTTTAAGAACAGGGTGTTTTCCATTTCCTTGATGGCAACGTTTCTCTCCAGTATGGGTATGTTCGGGGCAATCCTGTATCTTCCGCTTTTCGCCCAGGGCGTTATCGGTGTCTCGGCTACCAGCTCGGGGCTTATCCTGATGCCGATGATGCTCAGCATGGCGGTTACTTCGATAGTCGCCGGACAGATTGTCGCCAAGACCGGCAGTTACCGGATGCTGGCTATGATCGGCCTGGCGATTGCCGTGACGGGGATGTTCCTCTTCTCCCGCGTTGGCGTCGATACCACCAGCCAGGGACTGGCCTGGAGAATGGTACTCCTCGGCATCGGTATAGGGCCAACCATGCCGATCTTCATCCTCGCTATGCAGAACGCGTTCCCCCGCAACCGTGTGGGTGAAGTAACCGCCAGCGCCCAACTCTTTCGCGGTCTCGGCGGCACGGTAGGCGCGGCAATTCTGGCTGGTGTGATGAATACACGGTTGGCGCGTAACCTCTCCGGTATCCAGGATGCGCCCTTTCTCGGCTTCATGAGGCAGATTGATCCCGACCCGGCGTTGTCGCAGGTTGACATCAACACCATGCAGCAGTTCCTGACTCCTGAAGGTCAGGAGCGGATAAGCGCGATGATTGCCCAGTCGCCTCCCGCCATGCATGAGCAGCTTGCTGGTAGCTTCAATCAACTCCTGGGGGCTATCAAGACGGCTTTCAGCAACTCAATCGACCAGGTATATCTTGTCGGCGCGGTTATCGTGTTAGCCGCCCTGGTTGCCGTTTTTTTCTTGCCTCGGGTCACTCTCCGCAAAGACGAGCACGCAGTGTTACAGGAAACAGGGCTGAAACTGGAAGAGGAACTTGGGCAATCGGACAAGCTACATCAGCCAGAGCATCAATAGGCGCCTCAATACTACACTCATGCTGGGGGAGCGCAGCGACCGAAGCATCTCGGGGCGGGGAAAACAGATAGTTGATACGGGGGAGACAGGAGAGGGATTTTCTGGTGTGAAATCCCCCTTATTCCCCCTTTACAAAAGGGGGAGACAGATTGGTGAAAGGCGTAGATGTAAGGATTCGTACGGTCATCCTCTCCCTTTGGCAAAGGGAGAGTTAGAGAGGGATTTTGGGAGGGGGGGGTAAAAGAGCTAATCCTGGTGGATTGCACTGAAAACTGAGAAGCATAAAAGCCAAAATATTAAGGTATGATGGCCAAGTCACATCCTTCCCACTACAATTCAAAATGTCTTAAGCAAATAATTATCTCGCGCCTTTTCTTGAATTACATCTGCGACATAAGACCTGCAAATTATCCACTGAAAGCGAGAGGTTTGGATACTTACTTCTAGGATGAATATGGTCGACAGTAAGGTCATAATCGTATATGATCTTTGTACCACAGGCCGCGCAGATTTTACCCTTACTTCTTATGACTTGCTCTCGAACCAAAACCCATTCGGGACTTGAATAGAATCTATTTGATTCTTCGATAATCCTTTCACGTTGCTCCGCCAGTTCAATAACCTTTGAGTCAATCAGCTTTTCTCTCTCTTTACTAGGTTCAGCAGAAAGTTTACCCGTAATAGCCATGACTGCCAAAGGCAAGCCACCATACCACGCTGCTAGAACTAACCAAAAAACAGATTCAGAAAAAGGCGAAAAAACATCAGAAATAGGACGAACAACAAAAATACCTGAAACCCAAAAGAACAGAAGTGATCCACCACCATTAAAGAAGTAATATATCTTCAGACTGATTTTCTCAGGTACTTCTTTATCAGCTTTTTCACGCAAACGGTTCTCAACCGACTGTGTTACAATCAGATTGTCTTTGAGTAATAGTAGCTTGTTAGCAGTTTTACTTTTTGCGGTCTTACCACTCCACTTTCTTTTTCTTGAATAGACAGAGGTGCCAATTTGTGGACTTCTTCGGTCCTCTGACATAACAGTGACCTCCATATTCCGGTAGAACATTCACTAAAACATACATTTCGATTATATCACCACAACAGTATCATATCAATGGTAAATGACCGGAATGCACCGAGCACTCTGTGCAAGACGCTCTTTTGCGTCACTGCGAGTCTCATCCCTTTAGTAAAGGGGTCTTATCGGTGGTGATCTTGATGTTATCCAAGCAGAGTGAAGAACTCAAGGATGACAATAATAATAAGCGGGCGTTCGTAGAGACTACGTTAAGAGGATTACCGCTTCCCCTAAAACGTCTCCAGCGCCAGCTTGTCCATCTCGAGCTGGACGGGGACGGGGTAGTCGCCGGTGAAGCAGGCCAGGCAGAAGGTGTCCCGGGGCAGGGCTATGGCGTCGATGAGGCCGCCTATGCTCAGGTAGCCCAGGGAGTCGGCGCCGATGAAATCGCAAATTTCGTCTACGCTCTTGTGGGCGGCTATCAGTTCGCGGCGGGTGGCCATGTCCACGCCGAAGAAGCAGGGGTAGCGGATGGGGGGCGCGCAGATGCGCATGTGTACTTCTCTGGCCCCGGCCCTCTTCAGAATCTTGACCACGCTGGGGGTAGTGGTGCCCCGGACGATGCTGTCATCCACCACCACCAGCCGCCGGTCGCTGAGCATCTGGGGCAGCGGGTTGAACTTCAGCTTGACGCCCAGGTCGCGGATGCGCTGGTCAGGCTCGATGAAGGTGCGGCCCACGTAGCGGTTCTTGATCAGCCCCTCGGTGAGCGGTATGCCTGAGCGGCGGGCGTAGCCGATGCCGGCGGCGGTAGCCGAATCAGGCACGCCCATGACCAGGTCGGCGTCGATGGGATGCTCCAGGGCCAGCCGCGAGCCCATGTTCTGGCGCACCGGGTAGAGCAGCCGCCCGTTGATGACGCTGTCGGGGCGGGCGAAATAGATGTATTCAAAGATGCACAGCCCTTTGCGGCCCCCGTCCTCGGGGTAGCTCTCGACGCCGTTTTCGCTGATGGAGACTATCTCGCCCGGCTCGACCTCCCTGACGAAGGTGGCGCCGATGTGGTCCAGGGCACAGCTCTCCGAGGCGACCACCCAGCCGCTGTCGATAGTGCCCAGGCAGAGAGGGCGCACGCCAAGAGGGTCGCGCACGGCAAATAGCCGGTCATGGGTCATTATGGTCAGGGAGTAGGCCCCCTGGAGACGGCGCATGGCATACCTTATCCTGTCCACCCAGTCCTTTTCCGGGGAGGAAAGGATAAGATTGGCGATGACCTCGGTATCGGTAGAGGTGCGGAAACTGTAGCCCTGCTCGACCAGGTCTTCGTAGAGGTAGCGGCAGTTGATGAGATTGCCGTTGTGGGCTACGGCGACTGACTGCGGACCTTCCCCGGCGACGATGGGCTGGGCATTGCAGGCGCGGCTTGAGCCGGTGGTGGAGTAACGGTTGTGCCCGATGGCGATGTGCCCGGTGAGGTGCTTCAAGGCCTCTTCGCTGAAGACCTGTGATACCAGGCCCATGCCGGTATAGACCCTGAGCCTCCTGCCGTCGCTGGTGGCTATGCCAGCGCTCTCCTGGCCGCGGTGCTGAAGAGCGAACAGACCAAAAAAGGTAAGCCTGGCTACATCCTCATTAAAAGCGTAGACGCCGAATACACCGCAGCTTTCGTGCAAGTGTGACCCCTGCCCCTTCCTTAGTCCCTAACGCTTTGCCAACATTTTTATTGTAGTCCATTCAGAGGAAGCGGTCAATTCCTGCGGGACATCAACCAGTCAATGACGGCGCTCATCGCCCGCCTGTCCTGGCGCAGCCGGTGCCCCGCCCCCTCCACGATGACCAGTTGTCTGGGCTCCCCGGCCTGCTCGTAGAGCCTGCGGGCGTGGCTTATGTTCACTGTCTCATCTTCAGTACCATGCACCAGCAGCAATGGCCTCGGCGCGATGCCAGCCACATAGTCGATGGGGTCCACCCGGTTGAAGCTGGCGTACCAATCCCGGACCGAGGCGGGGAAATCCTCGTCCCGGATAGCGCCGATGCTGCGGAAATGCTGGACGAGAGCTTCCGGGCTGTCCACCATGTCTGAGAAATCGAACTCGGCCGGAGAGGCGCAGGCGGCCACCGCTGATACCCTGCGGTCCCCCGCAGCCACGCAGATGGACACGGCGGCGCCGGCGCTGAAGCCCAGCAGGGATATGCCGCTCACGTCAGGCCGCCCGGCCAGATAGTCAATGACCGCTTTGAGGTCGTCAGTCCAGCCGGGCATGTCGAGATTGCCGCCGCTATCCCCGGTACCACGGAAGTTGAAAATCATGGTGGCAAAGCCGTGTCCACAGATTTCCTCAGCCAGTGCCGGATAGCCGCCATCACCGGGGTCAGGCGGATGGCCCGATGGTATGCCGTGACAGATGCAGACGGCGTGATGGGGCCCGCCCCCGGTGGGCAGATAAAGTCGCCCTGCTATGGTTATGCCATCTACCTGTAATGACATATCGTCTGTAATCACTTTTTCACCAGCAAGACAAAGAATTCCCGGTTTCCTGAGCCGCCCGGTACTGGAGAGGCGGTCAGCCCTTCCAATCTGAAGCTGTTCACCGCCCAGCCGATGAAGCGGCCCAGCACCCTGGCCTGGACCAGCGGGTCCCTGATGACGCCGCCCTTGCCCACCTCGTTACGCCTGGCCTCAAACTGGGGCTTGACCAGCGCCAGCAGGCGGCCATCGTCTTTGACCACACCGGCAACAGACGGTATCACTTTCTCCAGCGAGATGAAAGAGACGTCTATGGTGGCCAGGTCCACCTTCCCCGGCAGGGGTATGGGATAGCGGGCGTTCACCTTCTCCATGACCACCACGCGGGGGTCTTGCCTGAGGCGGTAGTCAAGCTGGCCGTAGCCCACATCTATGGCATAGACCCGGCTGGCCCCGCGCTGAAGCAGGCAATCGGTGAAGCCGCCGGTGGAAGCGCCGATATCCGCCGCCACCATCGCGGAGACGTCTATCTGGAACTGGTCCAAGGCATGCTCCAGCTTCAGGCCGCCGCGGCTGACATAGCGGGGAGGCTCAAGGACGTTGACCGCCGAATCCGTGGCCACCAGAGTCCCGGCCCTGGTCACCACCTCGCCGTCAACGGACACCTCGCCGGCCATGATGAGGGCCTGCGCCCTGGCCCGGCTCCCGGCCAGTCCCCGGTCAACCATCAGCACGTCAAGCCGCTGCCTGGGCGTCTTGATTACCCTGGGTTTTGCTTCCTTTGCTGTCATGGTTAACGGACGTCATACGTTTAAGCGCAAGCATGAACTAAGAAGACTCAGAAGTAGTAGGACAAATCATAGTGAGCAAGAGGTACGCCTCTTCAGGCGTGCCTGTTCTGTTAAGCTACCCCACCGGCTCTCCGGTAACATGAGTTATTGTTTCATTTCGTTATTTTGAGATATTGCTTGTGTTCCGGTGAAGCTAATAGAATTAGCGGTGTTTCGATTTCTTTATAATTATCGTTTATATAATCCATTCTAACTTTGTTAATATCGCCAATAGTCCGTTCAAGTCCTTGCTTAAATAGGGGTAAAAAATCAATTAGATTTTCCTCGACAGAATCTGCATACTGTTCAATTGCCCATAGATCTAAACGACTATTCGTTACTATAATGGAACGATTAAGGGCCGACAACACTTACAGCACCGCGTCAGGCAGTAAGATATACCAATTCACCAAAAGAAATTGAAGGCAATCGTTTTGAAAACGCAAATTTACAATACCAGTTTGTTTCCCATTTTTCCTTGCCTCTTGGTTTTCTTGGCACGCTCTCAGAATCGGGTCAGCAGTTGCGAGATTACGTGATATCTCAGAAATTAGTGCGCACAACTTTTTAAGGTTGTCACTTTTTTGGTAAGCCGATATATCTATATTCTTGAGGCGCAGAAAGTCAGCTACCGGGCTATCTGACTTATCTGGGTATTTTTGCATCTCCCTCAAGATTGACCGCACTTTCTTCTTGAAGTCATCTGCTCCCGTCAGATCTTTCTTATACTCAACCACCCAATATGACCTTAAGTCTGACGGAACATGCGCAATATCTTGGGCGATAATAATGGTACGGTTTTTCAGAGTATGCCGTATGCCCAGTTCGTAACAAACATTAGGGTTTCTATCAGTTAGGTCAGCTATCACTACGTCGGCCTTATTCAATTGTTCCAGAATATCTTTGATAAATGAACCCGTGCGGGGCTTCGTCCGTTCACAAACAAATCCAACTCCACTTCCTGTAACTGCTGGCTTTATCATATGCTTAAATATTTCTGCCCACTCATCTTCGCTGCAGGATGCGGTGCTGGATATTGGCATGATAACAAAGCACTTCTTCTTATTCATTACTATCTGCTTCCGCCGTTTTACTTGGCGGAGAGGGTGGGATTCGAACCCACGGTAACCTTACGGCTACACACGCTCTCCAGGCGTGCCTGTTAGGCCACTCCAGCACCTCTCCGCGGGGAAAACTATTTATACCGGCGCACGGCGCCCCGGATGCCGCCGCCCGTAGTCCAGGATCATCTCGTGCGCCTTTAGGATGCGCCGCTCTCTGGTACCCTGTCTCCTGGCCTGCTCGACCCAGTTCACGTACCGGCGCTGACAGGAAGGCCGCATAGCTTCAAAGATAGCTAACGACCGGGCATCAGCGAGCAGCGCCTGGCTCAAGTCCCCCGGCACTGCTATGCCTTTCTGTGTAATCATGTCCGTATTTACTGGCATGCAGCTTGCCTGAACAAACATCGACGATGGGATCCGTTTATTCCGAGCGGAGTCGAGGAAAACCCATTATTAGCCGCTCCTTCTTTGCCTTCGCCCAATCCTTGATTTGCGATTCTCTTTTTCTCGCTTCAGAAACATTATCATGTTTTTCGCTATAAACCAAGACTACAGGCCTGCGACCGGAAGTGTATCTAGCTCCAGTCCCTCTATTGTGTTCTCTTACACGGTCATCGACATCCGTAGCTATACCTGAATACAGAGAATTGTCTATACATCTAACCATGTAAAAATACCATTCCCGATTTTCAGTCATTTATTCTTAAAACAACTCAGGGTAAATCCTTCGACTCATCGCATTTCGTTCAGGATAAACCCTTCGACTCATCGCATTTCGTTCAGGATAAACCCTTCGACTCACTTCGTTCGCTCAGGGTAAACGGAGAGGGTGGGATTCGAACCCACGCTCCGCTTGCGCGAAGACCGCTTTTCGAGAGCGGCACCATAGACCACTCGGACACCTCTCCCAGCCCATAGATTTTACCCTAAACGACCACTCAAAGACAATTGGCACTGTACCAGCAGGGCCGCCAGAATATCCCCCACTTGACACCGCCCCTTAGCCGGGCATATCATAGAACATCTGTTCGTTTAGATGCAACGAGAGGGAAAAAACATGCCAAAAATTTCAGAAAGACAGCGGCGTATCCTGGAGTTCATCCAGGGATTCTTTGAAGAAAGAGGCTACCCGCCCAGCATCAGGGACATCCAGCACGGCTGCAGCATAAGCTCGACCTCTGTAGTGGACTACAACCTGGATATCCTGGAGCGGGAGGGGTATATACGCCGCGACCGGGAGGTATCTCGGGGCCTGGAATTGAAGTCTCTCGCCGCCCGGGGGCAGATGGAAGTCCCTGTCATCGGCCATATCGCCGCCGGAGAACCGATACCGGTACCGCTGGCGGACGCCTGGGATATAGCCGCCTCAGCGGAAACAATAGCAGTGCCGCGTGACTTGACCAGGGGCAGGCAAGAAGTTTATGCTCTAAAGGTGAAGGGGCTGTCTATGATTGACGCCCTCATCGATGACGGTGACATCGTGCTGATGCAGCCTACCAGCATGGTGGAGAACGGAGAGATGGCGGCAGTCTGGCTCAAGTCCGAGAAAGAGGCCACCCTCAAGAGGGTATACGCCGAGCCGGGCCGCATCCGGTTGCAGCCAGCCAACAGCCTGATGCAGCCGATCTATGCTGACCCGGCAAACGTCGAAATCCAGGGGAAGGTCATCGCAGTAGTCCGGCAGTTGGGCTGAACGGCGCGCAGTTTTGTTGATTTGATTTTTCTATCTGGGCCATTGTAGAGTATAGCGGAAGCGGTGCCGAGAGGGATTAAAGGGGGGGACTGTGATATTATCTCAGTTTCAGACAGTGGGCAGGGACCTGTTCGCCAGGGGTGTGGTCTCCTCACACGCCGGGAACCTGAGTATAAGGCTGGGGGAGCACCTGATCATCACCCGCCGGTCCAGCATGCTCAATTGCCTGGAAGAGCCGGACCTGATCGAGACCGGGATTACCCGTAACAACCGGGTAACCCCCCTTACTGCCATCGACCTGCCCATCCACCGGGCCATATACCAGCAGACCAACGCCCTGGCCATCGTACATGCCCACCCGCCCCATGCCGTGGCCCTCTCGCTCACGGAGTCCACGATCGTCCCTGACAATATACAGGGCATCTCTGAAGTGGGCGCTGTGCCGGTAGTGGGATGGAACAGGGAATCCAGGCCCGGAGACCTGGCCGACATCATTGCCCAGGCATTGAAGCAGCACCACATCGTCATGGTGCGCGGTCACGGCAGCTTTGTCATCGGGCAATTGCTCGAAGAGGCCTATAACTATACCACCGCCCTGGAAGAGACCTGCCAGATACTCTGCCTGGCAAAATCGATACAGCCGGGGGCGCCGAGAAATCCGCGCTGATATCCCCCAGTAACACTTGTCATTGCGAGGAGCCGAAGGCGACGTGGCAATCCGTATAATTTGAGATTGCCACGCCCTCGGCTGAACTCGGGCTGAAGCCTCCCGCTTGAGGCGGGATGGCTCGCAATGACAGGCTCAGCAGTGATACAAAATACATTGTGTTACAAGGGGTTACTAACCCGCCGGCATTTTCTTGTACGCCGGGGTGCACCAGTTCATGTACCTGGGTTCGCTGCCACGTATCACCCTTGAGTACAGGCTCTGGAGCTTCGCGGTAATTTCACCTATCTCGCCGCCGGCGATTAGACGGTGGTCTATCTCGGCCACCGGCGTGATATGGGCTGCTGTGCCGGTGAGGAAACATTCATCCGCGGAGTAAAGTTCACTGCGGTCGACCGGCCTCTCGACGATTTCCAGTCCAAGCTCCTGCCGCGCCAGCTTGATCACCGTGTCACGGGTGATGCCCATCAAGATATTGTTGTACGAGGCCGGGGTGACGATCTTGCCTTCGATGACCAGGAAGATGTTCTCGCCGCTGCCTTCGGAGACATGGCCGTCAGGTGCCAGCATGATCGCCTCATCGAACCCGTTGGAGATGGCCTCGGTCTTGGCCAGGGCGTTGTTCACGTAGAGACCGGTTATCTTCGCTTGCGGAGGGATGACATTATCAGCAGGACGCCGCCAGGATGACACGGAGCACCGGGCCTTGTCCATGTCCAGGTAAGGCCCCCAGGGTATCACGAAGACCAGCACGTCGTCATCCAGGTTGTGCAGGCGCACCCCCAGGGACTGAGAGCTTTTATAAGCCAGCGGCCGGATGTAGATGTCTTCCTTGAAGTCACATTTCTCCACCAGGTCCACCGTTATCCGGCATAGCTCGTCGGCAGAATAGGACAGATTGATATGCATCAGGTGGCAGCCTTTGGCCAGCCTCTCGTAGTGCTCTTTTGCCCGGAAGAGGTAAATCTGCTCATGGTCCGGGTTCCAGTTACCCCTGATGCCTTCGAACAGGGCCGTGCCGTAGTGCAGGGCATGGGTCATGACCCCTATCTTCGCTTCGGCCAGGGGGACGAACTGTTTCTCAAAGAAGGCATAAGACTGCATTTATTAGGTCTCGCTTTCTGATAAATTGCGGTCATATTATAACCAGTGCGGACGGGGAAAACAAGCGCCATCACTGGCCGATCTTGGCGCCGCAATTGCTGCAGAACTTGTTCGAGTTGGGATTCCCCTGAGAGCAGGTCTCACATAAGACCGCTTCTTTCCCAGCAGGGAGGTCGCCGAAATAGAGCTTGCGGTGTGGCCAGGGTATCTCGATGCCCTCCAGGTCGAAGGTCTTTTTCAACCTCTTCCTGAGTTCGCCGGTCACCTCCCACTGTTTCAGCGGCTTGGTCTCGCCCAGCACTTTTATCTCTATGGCTGAATCGGCGAAGTTGTCCACCCGCAGCACTTTGGGCGTGCCGATAATCATCGGACCGAAGACCTCGTCCCGGCTTAGCTCCTCTCCCACGCCATTGATCACCTTTATCACGTGGTCCAGGTCCTCGCCATAGGCCACCGGCACGTTCAAATTGACCCGCGACCAGTCCTTGGTGTAGTTGCTGGCGGTCTTCACCTCGCCGTTGGGAATAGTGTGAACGATGCCGTCAAGGTCGCGGAGCACGGTGCGCCTGAGATTGACGTCCTCGACCAGCCCGCCGATGCCGGCGATCTTCACCACGTCGCCCTTGTTGTACTGGTCTTCCATCAGGATAAAGAGGCCGTTCAAGATATCCCGGATCAGGCTTTGAGCGCCGAAACCGATGGCTATGCCGACCACACCGGCGCCGGCCAGCAGTGGGGCTATGTTCACCCCGACCTCTGCCAGCACCATGAAAAAGGCGATCAGCCCGATGGCGATGCCGATAACTCCGGTCAGGATGCTGCTGAGCGTCTGCGACCTCTTGGCAAGCTCTTCCCGGGCGCGGCGTCCCCTCCCCCTGACATGGACCGACCTTTCCACTACCTCCGGCACCGCCAGCCTGGACACCCGGTAAATCGTGTAGGCGGAGAGCACTACCACCAGGATGGACAGGCCGTGCTCAATAAACCACTGAAAAATGGACTCTTCGGTTATGACTGCGCTGACCCCTTCTTCTGAGGCGATCACCGCCACCAGGGCCAGGAGGACAACTATCAGTCCCAGCCCGCTGATGAACCGGACGATTATGGCCATACCCCGGTCTACGCCTTTGCGCCACTTCACGGGCACCAGCGAATGCAGGCTTTTCTTGATCCATCCTCCGGCCGGCAGCACGACGAGCACCACGACGGCAGAGACCACCAGGACATAGGGCGCATTATCCAGGAACCACTGCCACACGGCAAAACTCCTTCAGGATGGCTGAACCTATTATAGCATGGAGCGCCTACCTTGACAGGCCAGGCGTGTGCAAATGATAGCCGTTATCGTCGGAAAGAAAGATGTCCCTCAGTAACAGGGTCCGGCCGGTCTGAATGGCGGTGAAGCCGTACCGCTTGCGGATGCGGTCGATGGCCGATTCCAGCTTCTCAAACTTCAGGGCAGAGGGGTCCAGCATGTCCAGTTGCTTGCCGGACTCTCCCAGGCCGGAAACGCCGATCCCGATGAGCCGCACCGCCCGCCGGTCCCGTCCCAGTTCAGCATCCAGAAGCTTGCAGCCGGTTTCAAATATGGTCTGGTCGCCGTCGGTACCCTGCCCCAGGGCGCGCTGGCGGCTGAGAGTAGTAAAATCGGCATATCGCAGCTTCAGAGAGACGCATTTGGCCTGCTTGCCCTGGCGGCGCAACTCACTGCCCAGGCGTTCACTGAGGTAGCGAAGCGTGGCCCTGAGCAACACGCCGCTCCTGGTGTCCTTTTCGAAAGTGGTCTCCCGGCTCATAGATTTGGCCTCGCCCGGAGGCTCCACCCTGCCCGGGTCAATGCCATTGGCGCGGTCATGGAGCACTTCCCCGAACACGCCGAAGCGCCTTTTGAGCATCTCCGGCGACGCGGCGGCCAGTTGCCCGATGGTCAGGATGCCCAGGCCCTTCAGCACCTGTTCACTCTTGCCGCCGACGCCTGGGAGGCTGGCCACAGACAACGGGGACAGGAAGTCGCGCTCCCCGCCCGGCGGCACCTCCAGCAGTCCGTCCGGCTTGGACCGGTCTGAGGCCACCTTGGCCACCACCTTGCATCCGGCGATGCCCACCGAGGCGCACAGCCCCAGTTCCTCCTTCACCCTTCGCTTCAGGCCTGCCGCCATCTCCCGGATTGAACCGTGCAGAGACTCGAAACCGGTCACGTCCAGGTAAGCCTCGTCCAGACCGCCCGGCTCCAGGTAAGGCGAGAAATCGGCCAGAATGGCCATGAATTTCCGGGAAGCGTCTCGGTAGCGGGCGAAGCTGCCCTCGATGAACACCGCCTGGGGACAGAGCCTGTAGGCGGCGGCCAGGGACATGCCAGAGTGGAGACCGAAGCGCCGGGCCTCATAGGAGGCGGCGGCCACCACGCCCCGGCGGTCAGGCCGTCCCCCCACCACCACCGGCCGCCCCCTCAGCTCCGGCTTGAGCACCTGCTCTACAGAGACGAAGAAGGCGTCCAGATCAACATGCATGATGCGCCGGTCCATCATCGACCCCGCGTGATGAATTCTTTGACCCGGCGCTCGAAGACGGCCCGCTCCAGGAGAACGCGCCGCTGGCACTTGAGGCACTGGATGCCAATATCCGCCCCCAGCCTGACCACCTGCCACTCATCCCCGCCGCAGGGATGCTTCTTCCTGAGGCGGACTTTATCGTCCAGCCTTATTTCCATCACCATTGTCCCACCCCGGGAGACACGAAAATGTCAAAGTTCAAAATCCAAAGCTCAAATGTCTTTGGCCTTTGTCATTCATTTGTCATTTGGACTTTGGACTTTGAGCTTCCTCTTGCTTGGGCTTTGGACTTTGGCGGCGTCTGGCCGCTACGGACAGGCCTGCCTCATCTGGTCCCGCAGCGCAATGGCCGCCCGTCTTGCCGCCTCGGCAAAGTCCTTCCCGGATGAGGCGAATATGACCTGGCGGGAGGAGTTGATAATGGCCCGCCGTCCGTGCCGGTCGACGCCGTACCGCACCGCCAGGGACAGTTCCCCGCCCTGGGCGCCAATGCCCGGTATCAGCAGGGGCAGATCAGGGTGCTCCTGCCGTATCGTCCGCAGCTCCTCGGGATAGGTAGCGCCCACCACCAGGCCGATATTGCCGTGTTCATTCCACTGTTCCGCCTTATCGGCCACTACCTGGAACAGGGGGCGGCGGCCGTCCGCCTCGCATATGAGCGACTGGAAGTCAACGGCGCCGGGGTTGGACGTCCGGCAGAGGATGAAGACGCCCCGGTCCTCGTACTCCAGGAACGGCTCCAGGGAGTCCCGCCCCAGGTAAGGGCTGACCGTCACCGCATCGAAGCCCAGGTTGTCGAACAGGGAGCGGGCATAGGCCCGGGCCGTGTTGCCGATGTCCCCCCTCTTGGCATCGCCGATGACCGGTATGCCGCCGGAGATGTGCCTGACCGTCCCCTTGAGCGCCTCGAACCCCTCTTCCTCCAGGGCCTCGTAGAAGGCCAGGTTGAGCTTGTAGGCGCAGACCAGGTCAGCGGTGGCGTCCACGATGGCCCGGCTGAAATCGAGGACGCCCACACCCTCCGGCATCAGCGCCGGGTCCGGGTCAAGGCCGACACAGAGCAAGCTGCCGTTCCTGGAGGCGGCCTCATCCAGCCTGTCAACGAAATTCACAGGATTTCACCTTTATTATTTGCAACTGAGGCAATTATCCCTTAAAGTCAAGTAAACGGATTTCAGATACCATCAGGGGAGAGAGATTGATTCAAGTTGGCCGGTTTTAGTCACTCTGTAAATAAAGGGTTTGGGAGTATATTCGGCAGCCTCAACGATTCGGTTAAAACCGCTAACAAAGCACCGCATGATATCCCATGTTGGATACTCGCAACCCCATAGGTAGAAGAGACCTATACCATACTGTTTGATAGCGAACAACTCGTTCACCCTCTTGTGCATCTTGTAATCCTGCGTCAATACCACCCATCCCCAAGAACCAATCTGTGATAGCCAATTGTCATCCCCACCTTCTGGAAACTTATCGGTTAATGGGAAATGGTCTCGATAAATTTCCATGCCTACAGGCGGCTTCAAAGTTCTCAAAGCCTCCGGTAGTCTCCTATTCAAGTTCCTATCCCAAAACAGAATCACCGTTTAATCGTATCCCTTCAAAGCGCAGTGCATCAGTGACAGCTTGGGATGTTAACTCGAATTCATCGCGCATTTCCTCTGGAGTCTCTCCCGCTTTCCACCGACCCTTAAGAACCCACGTCGGTATACCACTGACCATAGGTGCACCGAAAGCAATTCGGGGGTCAATCAGCACAAGCGACTGCCGTCCGGCAGGATGCCATCGCATTGCTATTTCATAATCATAGTCGAATTCAGCAAACTTGTCTCCCATCAAGCTATCCCACGCTAGTTGACCACCTCTATCAGTCACAATCACACGGTCAAACTCTTTGATGTTCTCGAATTGCTGATATTCCATCAGAATATGGTAACCCTCAGTCTTGAATTTGTCCAGGGTGAGAGGATATTCATTTCCGAAGTTCTGAGCGATGTAGTCCCGCGCCGCTCGGATGCGTTCCATCGGGATACCTATTCTCCGAAAGAACGCAACGAAGGCCAATTCTACTAATTGCAGGTAGTTAAGCGGCTTATGTCGCTCGCGCTCAGGTAAGACTGGCTTCTCACCGAAATACCAATATAGTACGGTTCTGGGATTGGTCTTAGTGTATCTTGCAGCGTCACCGATGGGATACGCCGGAAGAAACAGCCGCCGAAACCAGGGTTCTTTTTGTCGCTCTATTACCACTGTAGACATGACAAACTACCTCCTCTATATTATAATCAGTTCTCTGGCAAACTGATTATTAGAGGTCCAAGAGAAACGAACAATTGCGAAGTCAAGGCCGAAAGCCAAATCACTTGTGCCCTCAACACCCCTCGCTGAATCAAAGTAAATAGCTCTGGACATCGCTATATACCCTGCCCAGAAACAATCGCCACTTGGGCCAGCAAAGACTCAGACATTTGCTGATAATATCAGCCCGGCCTTGCCCGGTCAACTCTTCCGCTTCAGCAGGTCGAGGAGGTTGCCGCCCATGATCCGGGACTTGTCCCCGTCAGAGACGCCCATGCCCTGCACCATCTCGGCGGTCTGTCGGAAGGAGTCGGAGCAGTAGGGGGTATCAGTGCCGAATATCATGTGGCCAGCCCCTACCCTCTTGTAGGCCAGCATCAGCGACTCGGAATCGCAGAGGGCGGTGTCGTAGTAGCAGCGTTTCAGATAGTGGGAGGGGACCTCCTGGATGTGGTCGCGGCAGGAGGGGCAGTCCTCGCGGAAGCCGTAGTCCAGCCGCCACCAGAGGAAGGGTATGGTGCCGCCGGCGTGGCTCAGGATGAAGCTGATATCGGGGTACCTGGCCAGCATGCCGGAGTAGGCCAGGCGGGTCATGGTCAGGGTGGTCTCGTAGGGGAACCGGGCGTGGATGAACATGTGGTAGTCTTTGAGCGATTCCTCCATGCGGCAGGTGGGGTGAATGAAGATGACCGCCTTGAGCCGGTTGGCCTCTTCGAAGAACTCACGGTACTCCTGGACGTCCAGGGGCTTCCCGCCATGACTGCTCCAGAGGTTGATGCCGTGCAGCCCCAGCTTGCCCAGCGCCTGGTGCATCACATCGATAGATGGCTGTCCCAGCGGCCCCACCGGGATATCAGCGAAGGCCATGAACCGCTCCGGGTA
Source organism: Chloroflexota bacterium (assembly GCA_016190695.1). GTDB lineage: Bacteria > Chloroflexota > Dehalococcoidia > Dehalococcoidales > RBG-16-60-22 > JACPQC01. The sequence continues at coordinate 5,266 of JACPQC010000009.1, read as the reverse complement.
GCGCCGGCACATCGAGGCCAGGTACTCGTTTATGGTCTGCGACAGAAGGACCCGCGCCTCTGTGGACGAAGGCAGTTCCGCGATGTGGGACACCTTCTGGATGGAGACCACCATGACATCCACGCCACCCTTGTCGGCCTCGGCTATCTGGTCTTCCTCGGTGTGCAGCGGCACCTCGAAGCCGTCGGGCGTCCTCTTCACCTTCTTTTTCAGGTCAAGAGATACATCGCTCGGCACCAGCTCATTTATCTGCCTGGCTAGCTCCGGAGTCAGCGTGTGGATATGGACATCCACTACTTTGGCTTTATCTGGCGACATGTTTCCTCCTCGTGCCTGCGTATTGCTGGCAATTTAGCACGATAGCAGCCCCCTGTCAACTGGTACTTTGTCCCGGCATCTGCCCCATTTTGTCTGGACACGGTACATGTGATATCTTAAAATAGCGGCACCTGAGCGAGGAGACACACCATTGGAACGGACGATACAGAAGGTCAAGGTCGAAATACCCTACCACCTGCGCCAGTTCGTCAATGACTCTGCGGAGGTGGAAATGGCGGCGGTTGACGTGGCCGGCTGCCTTCATGACCTCGAATCTTCTTTCCCGGAGATGAAAGGCCGGCTGCTCGATGGCGAGGGACGGCTGCGGCTGTTCGCCAATATCTATGTCAACGGCGAGGACATCCGATGGTCACAGGGACTGACCACGCCGCTCAAAGACGGCGATTGCATAACCATCGTGCCTTTCATCCCGGGGGGCTGACCCACCATCTCATATTGAGTACTTTATCTATGACTGACAACTGGTACGGCTGGGCGGGAACGGTGCTGGAGGTAGACCTCGCCTCCGGCGACATCCAGAGAAAGCCGCTCTCCCGCGATTTCGCCAGGGAATACATCGGCGGCAGCGGCTTCGGCGTCAAACTCCTCTATGACGAGCTTGAGCCTGGCGCTGACCCGCTCGGTCCGGAAAACATCATCATCATCGGCCAGGGACCCCTCGCCGGCACCGCCGCCCCTTCCTCCGGCCGGTACGAGATGGTGAGCAAGTCCCCGGTCACCGGCCTGTACCTGCGCAGTAACGGCGGCGGCTTTTTCGCCCCGGAGATGCGTTGGGCCGGCTATGACCTCATCATCATCCGGGGCAGGGCGGAGCAGCCGGTATATCTGAACATCGCCGATGACCGCGCTGAACTGAGGCCGGCCGCCGGCGTCTGGGGGCTGAACACCTGGGACACCGAAAAGGCGATACGGCAAGAGCTGGGTGATGACAATGTCCAGGTGCTGAAGATAGGCCCGGCTGGGGAAAAGCTGTGCCTGACATCCTGCGTCATCGCCAACCTGTCCAACGCCGCCGGCAGGATGGGCACCGGCGCCGTCTGGGGCTCCAAGAACCTTAAGGCCATAGCCATCAGCAGCTCCAGGAAGAAGGCCAGCGTCGCCAGGCCGGGGGAGTTCAGGAAGCTATCGCGAGAACTGGAAGCGCGCGCCAGGCAGGACCCCGCCTACGAACTGCATACCCGCTGCGGCAACCTGGCCTGGGTCTCCGACGGCTTCATCAAGCAGGCCTACGGCAACGCCTTCTCCGGGCTGCTCTCCGACCGCTTCCAGGAGACCCTCTATGGCGACAGCGTCGGCTGCTACAACTGCAGTCTCAAATGCCGCCACTACTACGAGGTCAAGGAAGGCAAGTACAAGGGTACCACCGGAGACGGCCTGCACACCAACGCGGTGATGTACGGCGGCATCATACTGGGCATAAACGATCCCGCCTTCGTGGCCACCTATAACACCATCTGCAACCAGCTTGGGCTTAACGTGGATGTCCCCGGCAACGCCATCGCCTGGGCCATGGAGCTGTACAGCCGCGGCATTATCACCAAAGAAGACACCGACGGCGTCGAATTGACCAGGGGCAACGAGGAGGCCGTGCTGACGCTGGTGGACAAGATAGCCAGGAAAGAAGGCTTCGGCGCTGTACTGGACACCTACCCCCTGAGGGCGGCTGAGGCAGTGGGGCGGGGTTCAGAGCGCTACGCCGCCCACGTCAAGGGCGCGCCCAGCCGGGGTACCGGCATTGAGCTTTCCTGGGAGTGGACATTGGGGCTGGCCGTAGCCACCAGGGGGCGCGACCACCTCACCGGATCACCGTGTATCACCACCCCCGGCCTGAACGAGGAACTGACCGGCGACATGCTGGGAAAGCTCGGCCAGGAGAGGTACGGCGACCCCCGCGTCATCGCCGAGGCGTGGTACTACTCCCCGCAGAAGGCCCGCTTCGTCTACGACCAGGAAAATGTTTACGCCTGCCACGACATGACCGGCATCTGCAAGTACATGGGGGCCATGTGCCTGTACGTCTCCGGGATGAATTACCAGGACTTCGCCAGCCTGCTGACGGCGGCCACCGGCATAGACTACACCGCCGAAGACATGGTCCGGGCCGGCGAACGGCAACTGCTCATGGAGCGCGCATTCAATGCCCGGGAATGGGTGAGGAGGATCGACGACCATCCCTTCCCACTGTATTGGAAGCTGAAGACCGGGGAAGTCCACCCTGACTACAAGTACGGCGGCCAGTTCGAGGAGTCCTACGAGCGGCTGCTGGACGAATACTACCGGCTGCGCGGCTGCGAACTGGAGACCGGCATCCCCACCGGTGAGAAGCTGCGGGAAATGGGACTGGAGGCCATCGCCGAAGACCTGGCCAGGCGCGGCATTATTGACCGGTAATGCCCGGTCGAAAGCCCCGCTAGCTACTCGGCGACAGGTTGGTACTGCGCGGTCTGTCCTTCTTTGGGCAGCATCTTGTCCATGATCCTCTCCAGCGCCATGGTGTGGCTGCACAGCCCCCACCCCGAGAAAAAGTGGCAGGTGCAATGCCATTTGTTGTCTCTATAGCTGGTGATGTACTCGTCGTTGTCCCCGCGGAACTTCGCCGATAGCTCGGTAAACGTGATCCTGTCTTTCTCCTCGGCGTAGCGCTTCGCCTTCTCTATCTTGCCGATCAGGCTCGATTGCATGACACCACCTCCTGAAAGACTCCTTCAAAAGAAGAAGCACTGGCTTTCGCACAGTGCTTCACACTTCAATCCCGTCGAAATTGCGCTTGCTACTCGCATGTCAACTCGACTCCTTTGAAAACTATTTTACACCCTTTTGGGGGAGAAGTCCAGAAAAATTGTCAGGCGCCCCAAAAAATCAGGCCGCGACATCACGGCTCCACAATTGCCGGATCAGAGGCTTCAAAGGCGGGATATCTTCTTTTACGGTCTGCCATAATATCTCGGTGTCCACTCCAAAATACTCGTGTATCATGCGGTTCCTCATTTCTACCAGGGCTTTCCACGGCACCTCGGGATGCTCCTGCTTGATGAACATGGGCACCTTGTTTGCCGCCTCACCCATCACTTCGATACACCTTATAACGGCGAGGATGGTCTTCCTGTCCCTTTTGAAAGCCTTGGATCCCATGCCATCGGTGAAAGATTCTATGTCATTTATTGAATCTAACACGTCTTGAAGAAAGTCTCTGAAATCTCGCCTCATAGGTAGATTACCTCTTCCCGAACGCGTCTGCCTATGTGCGGTTTTAAAGCACCTTCGGTAACCAGGTCCACCTTGACGCCCAGCAACTCTCCGAGACGTTCCTCCAGCTTCATGAACTTGAAATACCCCACAGGCTGACCGAATTCCACCAGGATGTCTATATCGCTTCTTTTTCCCGGCTCGCCCCTGGCGTAAGAGCCGAAAACCCCTATCCTCTTGACGCCGTACTCCCTTTCGAGGTCGGCCCGGTGCCTCGCCAGGACCTCCTTGATTTCCTTGAGGGTCTTTATCTGCGTCACCTTCGAGAATTCCAGTCTGGACTACCTCAAATTTAATCATTTGCCAGAGTCCTGTCAAACCCGGCCAACGAAGCTAAGAAGGACGCTTGCCGACTTGCCCAATCGCCCGGCAAAGTGTATCCTTTTCCCGGAGAAAGAAAGGAGTCCCTTCAATGAAGGCGCTGGTACAGCGAGTTACCCAGGCCTCGGTCAGCGTCGATGGCGAAGTGGTGGGGCGCATCGGGCGGGGGCTGGCCGTCCTGCTGGGCGTGGCCGGAGGAGATAGCCGACAGGACGCCGAATACCTGGCCCGGAAGATAGCCAACCTGCGCATCTTCTCTGACGAGGAAGGCAAGTTCAACCTCTCGGCGCTGGACATACGCGGCGAGGTGCTGCTGGTCAGCCAGTTCACCCTGCTGGCCGATACCAGGAAGGGACGCCGCCCCAGCTTCATCGACGCGGCGCCGCCAGACCAGGCCGAGGCGCTGTTCAACTACCTGGTCGAGCAGGTGCGCGCCACCGGCCTGAAGGCGGAGACAGGCCGCTTCCAGCAGCACATGTTGGTAGAAATACACAATGACGGCCCGGTGACCATTATGCTGGACAGCCGTGACAAGCTGGGATAACTATCAAATTCCTTTTTCGCTTCTGGCAAAACGCACCTCATTTTGTCAGAGTGTCCGACAATGTCATTCTTGAGGGAGCGACCCGCTTGAGGCGGAGGTCATCCCTGACCATAAGCTGGAGCACTGTTGCCTGGCACACCTGAAGCTGGCAAAGGTGGTTGCGGCCAGGGTGTTTTACACGCCGCGCCGGTGCATGCCGTATCATACACGGTGGTGGGACTTGGGGGACAGTTCCCGAATTACTGTTTGAGAAGAAGGGACTAATTCCAGCGATACAGCGGTTACTGGTTTCAGACCTAGCTTGAGTTGATGCTACTCTGCGCCTATAATACAAATAGTATCCGCTAGTGTCCTGAGTCAGAAATCCGTTGTATAAATTGGGTGCTCGATGAAAATATACCTTAGCAACATACTAACCATTCCGGCGGAAGCCGGAATCCAGAAACCCCTGGATACCGACTTTCGTCGGTATGGTTGAATTATTAAACCTCTAATCAACATAGGGCAAGACTGTTGACAAGCATCGCAGCGGGGTAAGCCAAGCTTTTCTGCAAAATCTGGAGCTGGACCTCCCCAAAAGTATGCATAAAGTGGATTCCATAGTTCGCCTAGAGGAAAAGTCCCGTTAATGAAGCTTCTCTTGTCTACGTAAAAATTATAGTTTGATATGCTGTAGCACTGCTGTCCAAATTAAAAAATAGGGATTAGAAGGGGCGAAGCCCCTTCAAAAAATCTCTTCCCTTCCCCTCTGGGGAAGGGATAAAGGGATGGGGCGTTGTGCCTGGAATATGTTTGCTTGATGTCTCAATATCCTGC
>JACPQC010000008.1 GCA_016190695.1 Chloroflexota bacterium | reverse complement strand
CAACAACCACACCCCGCTTGAGCCTGCGGTGATGGCCACGGTCACGGTGACGGTAGAGGCGCCACCTGCTCCTCCTCCGCCTCCCCCTCCGCCGCCTGCTCCTGCACCAGAACCGGCTCCTGCACCAGCGCCTGCACCCGCACCTGCTCCTGCTCCTGCTCCCGCTCCCGCTCCAGCGCCCGCGCCAGCCCCGGCGCCCGAACCGGCCCCGGCGGCGCCGCCTGAAGCCGGGACGAACTGGTGGCTGATAGCGCTGGTGATAGCTGTGCCGGTGATAGTGATAATAGCTATCATGGTGATGAGGCGGAAGCCGGCATAAAATAATACTTGTTTCCTTAATCTGGCGGGAAGCCCCCCGTGGCGGCAGGGTCGCGGGGGGCTTCTTTTTGGGACAGTGCTTTACATTCAGCTTTATTTCGCTAATGCGAGCGCAGAACTACGTAGATTTACCTATAAACTTTCAGCTTGAAATCAAGTTATATGTAATAGGAGAGGATTTTACCGGGCCTGGCATCCGACATGCAAGGACAAAATATTCGTTTTGGAGGTGGGGTATGAAGAAGTTCCGGGGTTATATGCGGAAGGTTTTTGTAGTCTTTGTAGCGGGGCTGGTGCTCCTGCCTGCGGCATGTGGCGGCCAGGTGACCGCACAGGATATCCAGGGGTTGCTTCTAGCTATGGAGGGCCAGGAGATGGTGGTCAAACTGGACGATGGCTCCGTAGTGCGCATCACCGTTGAGAGCGCCCAGGCGGCGGCCAGCGCGCAGGCCCAGGTAGGCAGACAGGTGGATGTCAGGGTGCGTTCCAGGGGTGGCTCGCAGGAACTGGAAAGGCTGGAGCTGCGTGGCCGCGCCGAGGACCAGCACTTCACCGGAGTTATAGAGTCTATGGGGGCTGATACCTGGGTCATCGGCGGTCAGAGCTTCAAGGTTGCCGGGACTACCATCCTGGACGGCGGTCTGGTGGAGGGGGTCACTGCCAGGGTGGAGTTCGTCACCCTGGACGATGGTACCAGGCTGGCCGTCAAGATCGAGACCGACGAGGACGAAGACGAGCACTTCAAGGGAGTGATAGAGTCCATCGGCGCTGGTACCTGGGTCATCGGCGGGCAGAGCTTCAAGGTCACCGATGCCACCAGGCTTGACCAGGGCCTGGCTCAAGGAGTGGTGGCGCGGGTGGAGTTCGTCACCATGTCCGACGGCTCCAGGGTGGCCATAGAGATAGAGACGGACGAAGACAAGTTCCGGGGCGCCATCGAATCTATGAGCGGCAGCGAGTGGGTGATCGGCGGCCAGACATTCAAGGTCAACCAGGCCACCAGGTTGGATTCGCGGCTGGCGGTGGGCACGGTGGCGCGGGTGGAGTTCATCACACTGTCGGATGGCACCAGGGTCGCTACGGAGATCGAAGTCGATGAGCTGAGGATAACCGGCATCATCGAGTCCATCACCGGCAATACCTGGGTAATCGACGGCCAGACGTTCACGGTGACCAGCGCCACCAGGCTGGACCAGGGGCTGGCTGCCGGGGTAAGGGCCAGGGTCAGATTTGTAGAGCAGGCCGGCGGCGTCATGCTGGCTACCAGGATCGAGGACCGGACCGGCAAGGGTCCCGGCGGTCAGGGTCAGGGCCGGGGGCAAGGACAGGGTCAGGGCCAGGGGCGCGGCGGCGATGACGGCGGCCAGGGTCAGGGACAGGGTCAAGGCCAGGGCCAGGGGCGCGGCGGCAGCGATGATACCACGGGCGGCAGCTCCGGCATTGAGGACTTCAAACTTACCGGACAGATAGAGTCAATGAGCGCTGATACCTGGATCATCGGCGGACAGAGCTTCAAGGTGGACGCCAGCACCATGCTCGACCAGGGGTTGGCGGTGGGCGTGGAGGCCACGGTGGAGTACCGCCTGCTGCCCGATGGTGCCAAGCTGGCCAAAGAGATAGAGACCGGGGCTTCCGATGATTCTCCCGGCGACGATTCCGGGAAGGGTGGCTCAGGCAGCTCAGGCATTGAGGACTTCAAACTGACCGGACAGATAGAGTCTATGGGCGCTGATACCTGGGTCATTGGCGGGCAGAGCTTCAAGGTGGACGCCAGCACCATGCTCGACCAGGGCCTGGCGGTGGGTGTGGAGGCCACGGTGGAGTACCGCCTGCTGCCTGACGGCGCCAAGCTGGCCAAAGAGATAGAGACCAAAGCATCCAGCTAGTGTGGTGTTTCTAACGTTTCGTTGGTTACGTGAACCATACCGACGGAAGTCGGTATCCAGAACATCAGCGGGTCCAGCTGGATTTCGGCTTCGCCGGAATGGATATATGGATATGGTTAACGTTATTTCGGATTTACCACACTAGACCGCCATAATCAGAGAAGTTATTTCAAGAGAGGCCCTCACCGGAAAGACCGGAAGAGGGCCTTCTTGTATATACGTAGCCAAACCTACGTAATTTGCCTCTCCGCACTAGGTATCCTTACCGATTGGCCTGAGGCCCTGTGCAGCGATACCATTAGTATAGGGTTGTTAGGCGCCGATTCTTGATACGAGGAGGTGTGACATGGGGAGGAAAAGGAGACTTATGGCATCCATGTCCGCTGGCCTGGTGGCCACAGCCAGCCTGATCCCTGCAGTTGATGCCTGGTGGCTTATCGCTGGCTCCGGGCTCTGCATGGCGGTGGCGCTCTCCTCGGTCCGCTGGAGGCGGTACAGGCGGACGACTGCGGTAATGGCGGCAATCCCCGGGAGGGTTGAGAACTGGGACAGGCCCGAACAGCGTGAAGAGATGATTGCAGGCGCCGGTTACCAGTTGAAGGCCAAAGGAGTGAGAAGCACGATATAGGGGTTGACCTCTATGTCGTCAATTGCGCAAACACCGGTTATTGCCGGTCACTCCGAGGTATCAGTGGTACCACAGGATATGGGCGTCTTCCAGGGGGATGGCGGCACCGGGGATGGCGGGGATGATCCTGGGGGTGTACTGGCTGGCCGGGCGGTGGGCGGGGAGGCTGGCCCGGTAGACAAAGCTGTTGACCGCCCCTGCCAGCGGCTCCCCGCGCCGCATGGAATGGACCTCGGCTTTTTCACCGGCATTGCTGGCATGAAGCTGGACATCTACCGCGTCGGGATCAAGCTCATCGAGGTAAACCGGCAGTACAAATTCGTAGAAGTCGTCCTTTGAGTGTATCTCCAGCCGGCCAAAGTGAAGCTGAGACCAGTGGGCCTCCAGCTTTTCCCGCAGATCACAGATAACGACACATTGACGGGCATCCTCGGCATAGCGGCTATGGAGGGTACGCGATGCCGGCAGGTATAGCTTTTCCACGTATTCCCTGAGCATGCGGTTACTGCTGAAGCGGGGCGTCAGTTCAGCCATGCTGGAGCGCATCCTGGCCACCCAGCGCCGGGGAACACCGCTGGCGTCCCGGTCGAAGAAGCAGGGGATGATCTCGTTTTCCAGGATATGGTAAAGCTGCTGGGCTTCGCGGGCGTCATGGGCCGGGTCGTCGCCGTGTTCCCGTTCATCTCCCAACGCCCAGCCCACTTCAGGCCGGTATGCCTCTGCCCACCAGCCGTCCAGCTCTGAGAAGTTTAGCCCGCCGTTAACCAGCACCTTCATGCCGCTGGTGCCACAGGCCTCCCAGGGGTGGCGGGGGGTGTTTATCCACAGGTCAACCCCCTGTACCATTTGCTCTGCCAGCACCATATCATAATCGGCCAGGAACATGACGCGGCGACGTACGTCTGGACGCCGGGCGAAGTCGGACCAGGCCTTTATCATTGCCTTCCCGGCTATGTCCTGGGGATGGGCTTTGCCGGCGATAATTAGCTGGACTGGATACTGCTGGTCGCTGAGCAGGCGGACCAGGCGGTCTGGCTCCCGGAGGAGGAGGTTGGGCCGTTTATAGCTGGTGAAGCGGCGGGCAAAGCCTATGGTCAGGGCGTTGAAATCAAGGCACTGGCCGCATTCGCGTACCTGCTCGGCGCTGGCCCCGCTCGCGGCTACTTGCCAGGCGTAGCGCTGGCGGGCGTAGCGCACCAGTTGCTGTGTACCGGCAGCCCGGAGCGCCCATAACGTATCATCAGGCACCTGAGTCATAAACTCTGCCACTGACTCCATGGTGCCCAGCCATCGTCCCTGGCCGCAGGCATCGCTCCAGACGGCATCGGCGGCTGCGGAATCCCACGAAGGCATGTGCACCCCGTTAGTCACGTAGGTAACCGGCACTTCTTCCCTGGGCCATTGTGGAAAGATGGGCTGGAAAATGCGGCGGCTGACCTCGGCATGCAGGCGGCTGACTCCGTTCACTGCACCCGAACCGCGTATGGCCAGATAAGCCATATTGAACGGTTCAGCCTTGTCGTCGGGGTTCTTGCGACCGAGGTCAAGGAGTGATTTTATGCTGACGCCCAGCTTGCCGGCATAGCTCTCCAGGTAATGCTCCACCAGGCTGGATGAGAACCGGTCAAAGCCGGCATCGACCGCAGTGTGCGTGGTAAAAATGTTTCCGGCGCGGGTCGTGGCCAGGGCGACCTTGAGGGGGTGCCCCGTCTTTTCCATGAAGGAACGTGCCCGCTCCAGCACGGCCAGGGAGGCATGTCCTTCATTGAAATGGCAGATATCAGGCTCGATACCGGCGCTGCGCAACAGCCTCCAGCCGCCAATGCCCAGGACAATTTCCTGCTGCAGGCGCAGTTCATGGCCCCCGCCATAAAGCTCGCTGGTTATGCCCCGGTCAGCAGGCGTATTCAGCGGGTCATTGCTGTCCAGCAGGTAAAGTTTCACGCGGCCGACTTTGGCTTCCCAGACGCGCAGCCGCAATCTGCGACCCGGGAAATCTACCTCCACATGGAGCCACTCGCCATTGGAATTCCGCATGGGTGTCACTGGAAGCTGGCTGGGGTCGTTGTACGGGTAAATCTCGGTCTGAGCGCCTTCAGCGCTGATCACCTGGCGGAAATAGCCCTGCTGGTAGAGGAGGCCAATGCCGGCCGCTGACACGCCCAGGTCGCTGGCGGTCTTGAGGTAGTCGCCGGCAAGTATCCCCAGCCCTCCGGAGTAGATAGGGATAGCCTCGCCCAGACCGAACTCCATGCTGAAATAGGCGATGCTGAGGGGGGTATCGGGATAGTTCTGTTCAAACCAGCCCGGCTCACTCATTTTCAGGTAGTAAGCCGCCAGGTTGTCAGCTATCATCTGCTTTAGCTCCGGGTCATCTCTGAGCGCCTCCAGCCGGGTATAGGCAACGTTCTGGAGTATAAGCCAGGGGTTACGCGTCCTGGCCCACAACTCCGGGTCGATGTGCTCCCAGAGGCGGTCAGTGGCATGGCTCCATGACCAGCGCAGGTCCAGCGCCAGTTCGGCCAGCCCTTCCAGCCCCGCCGGCATGGGGGGCAGCAGATAAGCTGTTATGGCCATGTCTCCTCCTCCACAGGCTATCTAAAGCTTTACATTTATCAGCGATTATTGCCATCCGTAACTGTACTTAATTAACAAAAGCGCAGCGCGGGACAGAAAAAGACATTCTTGTTTCCAGTATACGCTGTTGTCTTCCGGGGCGCTACCTGCTACCATGTTTACGGGTCATCCTCGGTTGTCCAGGTATCCGGGTTCCGGACACAGCGCAGATTATCAAGGAGGACGACCATGAATATCGACTTGAGGGTCCTGGCGCAGGTCAACCTTGTTGTTCAGACGCTGCTGGTGCTGGCCATACTGGCGGCGGCGTACCTGGCCAGGAAGAAGCAACTGGTGAGACATTGCACCATCATGAGGGTGGCTGTTGTGGTGCAGATAGCGACGGTAGGTCTGGTGATGCTGCCAGCTCTCATCAGCCAGTTAAAGGCGCCGCTCACCGGGTTTACCATAGAGATGCTGGTGCACCATACCCTGGGGTCGGCGGTCATAGTTATCTGGGTCTACGTGAACCTGGCCATGCTTGGAATCATAAAGGTGCGTAGACTGGTGCTGCCCATGCGTCTGGCTTTTGGGCTATGGCTGATAGCCTACGTGTTAGGCGTGCGGGCCTACGTTCTTGTATGGCTGTGAGCCTTAACAGGCCGGCCTCGTTCACCTTGCAGCAGGGCTTCATATCCCGGCGCCTTTAGCAAAGCCCCGGCGTTCTTATCTGAACCAGTAGTTTGAGCGCATCGCTTCGTTATTGAATTCCCCTTTACGAAAACCTTCCATTATCGCCTGCCGGAGTCCGTATCGCCTGAGTTCAGTATTGTTTCGCCATAGTTTACGTACTGCGCACGCTTGGTCTACGTAGCTTTACGAATATATCCTGAAGCCAATCCGTGATTAGATGATAGTAGCAGGAGCAGTTGCTCATTTTTCGCAAGGTCTTTGCTGCTTCAAAAAGAGTGTCGCCAGACGAATAAGGTCTTTCACGCTGAAAAACCTGTTAACTGGGCCGGATCGGAGGTGCGAGATGTTTAACTGGGCAACCTGGCCTGTAGCCAGGATGAGGCAGAGAATGGTACTTCCCGGGGCAGCCAGGAAACCCTTCTCTAAAGAGAAAAGGCTGGCAATCATCGCCATGGCGGCACTGGCGGCGCTGCTGGTGGGCACCCCGGCCACGCTGACGGCGGTCAAGTTCATCCAGGCGACCCCGAAGGACGTTACCACGGTATATAACTTTGATCCGGTCAGGGAGAAGTGGGTCAAGACGGTCGAGTCAGTGCCGGTGCCCCTCAATGAGGACGGGTCAACACCCAAGGGGAGCAATACTGTCATCATCAACCTGAGAGGGGACGATCCGGTCAAGGAAATTCATATAGAGGAAGCGCTGATAACCGGCGGGACCGGGTCGTTGCTGGAAATCAGGGGACATGACGACAATGTCACCGGGGCGAGTGGGACCATCAGAATAGGAGAGCTCAAATTTGTGAAGGTGGATGCTGAGCGGCTGGAGATAGACGATACAAAAGTCGTTCGTTTGACTATGCAGAATGTGGTCGCCGATGATAACGAGATTGATATCGATATCGATATAGTTAACGTTGTCCGCATTCTCCGGGGGGCGTCCAGCGTCCTTCGTTTGGGCGTGAGCCGGTTTGACCTGTTTGAAAGGCTTGAGAACTCCCCGGCCCCCGGGATTAGAGAGGAGGCCATTACCCCAAGTGAAGCGGGTATCAGGGTAGACCGCATTCGCATCCTCGGTCCCGATTCGGGGAAGGCCTTTGTGGAACGGATACTTATAAAGCGGACCGGCGTTGCGGGGAAGATCGAAATCAGGGATGTGGAGATACAGGACCTCATCCTGATAGATATGACTTTGGATGACTCGTGACACTCGTGACGTCCCTTAAGCAAATTCAAAATATCAGAACACTGCTGTCCAAATTAAAAAATAGGGATTAGAAGGGGCGAAGCCCCTTCAAAAAATCTCTTCCCTTCCCCTCTGGGGAAGGGATAAAGGGATGGGGCGTTGTGCCTGGAATATGTTTGCTTGATGTCTCAATATCCTGCT
>JACPQC010000034.1 GCA_016190695.1 Chloroflexota bacterium | reverse complement strand
GTTGGCTTTGGCATCAACACATTCCTGGTCTCAGGCAGTTCCACCGGGAGCATCGTTTGGCTCATTTACCTTCACCTCATGCTGATCGGCATTATTGCCCATTATGTCTGAGAATGAATTTCTTCACAAGCTCTGAGCAAAGCGAAGGGTCTGGGGAGGGGAGGTATCCGTCTTCCACCCACCCCCGAGATTCTTCAGTCGCGATGCTCCTTCAGAATGACATTTTCATCCTTCGTGGTGCCCGCCGCAAGCGGCATGGATGATTCTTCTTGAAAAGGCCTTTCTTTCTTGACCGGGCACCCTTTTGCGATTGCTCCAACGGGTCTATCCCATGCGTTCTGCGATATAAATCTTCACAAAACACCCCCTCGTCTGCTATACTGCTGTAGCCTCTGGAAGAAGGCCTTATCTCAGTATTTGTGCGGAGACTGGCATGGACCTGAAGTTGATGCTGGAAAGAACGGTGCGGCAACACGGCCGGCGGACGGCTATAGTCATGGGGGACCACAGGCTCTCCTATGCCGAGTTGGACGCCCAGACACACCGGATTGCCGGCGGCCTGCACCGGCTGGGGGTTAAGAAAGGCGACCGCGTGGCTATGGCGCTGTCCAACAGTCCCGAGTTTGTCGCCACATACTTCGGCATAGCCAGGGCCGGGGCAATATCGATTCCCGTTGACACCAGGTACAAACCGGACGAGGTATCTTCAATCTTTGATAGCTGCCAGCCCCGGTTCCTGGTGGCGGAGGCCCCTTTCCTGGAGACCCTTCGGCCGGCGATGGGGCGCCTGGAGTCAATTGAGCAGGTGGTAGGTCTCGGTATTTCCGGCGGGGATGTTCTCAGCTATGAAGAGGCCTTCGCAGCGCCCATCCCCGGTATTGACATCAGCCTCGATCCTGATGATATCGCCACCATATCCTATACCTCCGGGCCGACCACCCGTCCCCGCGGCTCCACCTTCACCCACCGCAGCCTGTGCGCCGAGGCTGCCATCTCCAGCGATGGTTTCAGGCAGACCGAGCGGGACATATTGATGCTGTTCGCACTCCCTTTATACCACATGTTCGGGCTGGCGGCGGCCTTGCTTGGCTCGATAAACAAGGGCAGCGCCATCGTGATGGTGCCGGGGACCGGCATATCGATAAGCAGCCTCATGAGCGCCATAGAGCGAGAAAAAGGGACGATGCTGCTGGGAGTGCCCTATATTTACGCGCTGGCGGTAAAGATGGCCAGGCGCGAGGGTGTGAAGAATGACCTGGGCTCGCTGCGGCTGTGCGCCAGCGGCGGCGCGCCACTGCTTGTCGATACCGCCCGCCAGTTCAAAGAGCACTACGGCCTGTCTCTGCTTGACATCTATGGCCTCACCGAGGCCGTTTCCCAGGTCACCTGCGCTCCCTTTGGAAGCAATGGCAAACCGGGGGCGTCCGGCAAGGCGCTGCCCGGCTGGGGGTTGCGCATCGTGGACGACGATGACAATGAACTGCCCCCCGGCCGGGACGGCGAGATAGTGGTCAGGGGGCCGAGCATGTGCGGCTACTATAACAATCCCCAGGACACCGCCCGCGTCATCAGAAACGGATGGCTCCACACCGGAGACATCGGACGGCTGGACGAAGATGGCTATCTGTACATTACCGGGCGGAAGAAGCGGATGATCATCCTCAAGGGTCAGAACGTGTACCCCTACGATGTCGAGGATGTGCTTCGCGCCCACCCCGGGATAGCCGATGCGGAGGTAACGGGCGCGCCTGATGTGCTGAGAGGCGAAATAGTCACCGCCACTATCAGGCTGAAGCCGGGGGTACAGATAAGCGAGCAGGAGATAAGGCAGTTCTGCCTGGAGCGCATGGCCGACTTCAAGCTGCCCAAGCAGATGACTTTCGTGCCCTCTGCTGCCGGTGAGAACGCGGCTGAAAAGGCGCCCGCCAAGAAGGTGTAGCCCGGCGCGCAAGTTTTGCCCTGTCGCTAAATGCCGGGCTGCGGTAGATTTTGGCGCCCACATATGCTAGATTTAGACGTGAACCTTGAAGAGGCGCTGGACATCCGGCCCGGTGAAGTGGTAAGCGTGGTCGGGGGGGGCGGCAAGACAACCCTGATGTTCGCCCTGGCTGGCGAGCTGGTCTTACGGGGTAAGACGGTAGTCACCACTACCACCACCAAGATAATGAAACCGTCGGACGATGAAACTCCCTGCTTCCTCCTGGACAGGGACGGGGACCGCCTGCTTGCCGCTATCGTCAGGGAGCTTGAGCAGCACCGCCACATGACAGTGGCCAGCGAGAGGGCGCTCACAGGAAAAGTGATAGGCATCAGGCCGGAACTGGTAGACCGGATCGCGCAGGTCGCCCGGCCCCATTGTATCATCGTTGAGGCTGACGGGGCAGCTCGTAAACCGCTCAAAGCGCCCAATAGCACCGAGCCGGTGATACCGCTGAGCACCTCCCTGGTGGTGGCGGTGGCGGGCATTGATTCTTTGGGCCAGCCCTTGACCCGGGACTACGTTTTTCGGGCTGAAATCATCTCAGAGCTGGTCGGCCTGCCCCTGGGGGAGGCTATTACCGCAGAAGCGGTTGCCCGCCTGCTGACACACCCGCAGGGCATAGCCAAAGGCGCCCCGGCCCGCGCCAGGATTATCCCATTCCTGAACAAGGTGGACACAGAGGACAGGTTAGCACAGGGCAAAGACCTGGCGGCCATAATACTGAGCGCCGCTCACCCGCAGATTGACCGGGTCGTCCTGGGCCGGGTGCAGTCGCCGGAGCCGGTGGCGCTGGTTGTCCGCAGGTCCCGTTAACGGCCTTGCCAGGTGGACCTGCTGCTGATAACAATGGATGCTTTTTTGCTTGGGCCTTAGTAAAATGCAGGAGGATATATGAACAACCTGGACCGTACCATCAAGACCATAGCCCCGCTCGACCAGAAGGCGATGGAGCAGGCGCGCGCCCGCCAGGATACGCTCACCAAGCCGCAGGGAAGCCTGGGGCGGCTGGAAGAGCTATCCGTGCAACTGGCCGGGATACAGGGCAGTCCTATTCCCCGAATTGAACACAAGGCGATAATCACCATGGCCGCAGACCACGGAGTGGTGGCCCAGGGTGTGGCCCTCTTTCCGCAGGAAGTCACGGCGCAGATGGTTGCCAATTTCATCAACGGGGGGGCGGGCATCAATGTCCTCGCCCGGCATATCGGTGCCAGGGTGGTGGTGGTGGATATCGGGGTGGCCACCGAGGTAAGAAGCCATCCGGAGCTTGTATCGAGAAGGGTTGGCCCCGGCACACGGGACATGTCCGCCGGCCCTGCCATGACCATTGAGGAGGCCGCCAGGGCAGTGGAGACCGGCATCGAACTGGTCTCGGCAGAGGTGGCAAAGGGGCTGGACATCGTCGGTACCGGGGATATGGGCATCGGAAACACCACGGCCAGCAGCGCCATCTGTGCCGTCATGACCGGCAGGCGGGCGGGTGAGGTCACCGGGCGGGGCACCGGCATAGGGGAGCAGCAACTGGCCCACAAGGCCTCGGTGATAGAGCGGGCGCTCGCCGCCAACCGGCCTGATGCTTCACGCCCGCTGGAGGTGCTGGCCAGGGTGGGCGGCTTCGAGATCGGCGGGCTGGCCGGGGTGATGCTGGGGGCAGCGGCGAACCGGGTGCCGGTGGTAATAGACGGATTTATTTCCGGGGCTGCCGCCTTGATCGCCGCGGGGCTGGCGCCGCAGGTCAAAGACTACATGATCGCTGCCCACGTCTCCGCCGAGTCCGCCCACTGTCACATGCTGTCCCACCTGGGTCTCAAGCCCTTGCTGGACATGGGCATGCGCCTGGGCGAGGGGACCGGCGCCGCCCTGGGCATCTTTCTGGCCGAGGCAGCCGCCAAGATACTGGCCGAGATGGCCACCTTCGCCGAGGCCGGGGTATCCGACAAGGACAAGGAAGGCAATTGAGGCTGCTGGCTGCGCTTCACTTTTTGACTGTGCTCCGCCTGCCCTGGGTAAGGGAGTCCCGGCCCGATGAACTGGGACGCTCTACCGCCTATTTCCCCCTGGTCGGGTTATTTGTCGGGCTGGCGCTGGCTGGATTATACTGGCTATTGGGGCAGGCGTTGCCGGCGCCCCTGGTGACCGCGCTGCTGGTGGCGTCGATGGCGGCCCTTACCGGCGCAATGCACCTGGACGGCTTCATCGACACCTGCGATGGCATCGCCGGTCACCGGACGGTGGAAGAGAGGTGGCGCATCATGCACGACAGCCGGGCGGGGGGCATCGGCGTGGCCGGGGTCATTATCCTGCTTCTGGTCAAGTATGCCTCGCTGAGCAGCGTGCCCCCGGCTTTGATGATGGCGAGCCTGGTGCTGATGGCTACCGTCAGCCGCTGGGGCATGACCTATGCCGTTTTCGCCTACCCGTATGCCCGGCCATCGGGCATGGGCAAGGCCTTCAAAGAGGGTGCCGGCTGGCCGGGCTTTGTCATCGCCACGTTGATAACGGTCGCGGTGGCGCTGG
Source organism: Chloroflexota bacterium (assembly GCA_016190695.1). GTDB lineage: Bacteria > Chloroflexota > Dehalococcoidia > Dehalococcoidales > RBG-16-60-22 > JACPQC01. The sequence continues at coordinate 63,840 of JACPQC010000034.1, read as the reverse complement.
CGTTGTGGCCGGCGCTGGGGCTGAGCAGCCTTTTTGCCCTGGTCGCCGCATGGGTCGTCATCGTGGCAGTGGCCAGCTATCTCAAGCGCAAGCTGTCCGGCCTGACCGGAGATACCTACGGGGCGATAAACGAGATAGCCGAGATAACTGTCCTGGTAGTGATCATACTGCTGGCCCACCGGGGGCTGGCTCAGTGAGGGGGAGAGGGTGACCAGATTACTTTTAGTGAGACATGGAGATACCAGGCTCAACAGCGGGGAGCGGTTCTGGGGGCGGACAGACGTTGAGTTGAGCAGCGCCGGGTTGAGGCAGGCGGAACGGCTGGGGGAGCGCCTGGCTTCGCACAGGATAGACGCGGTATACGCCAGCAATCTTGTCCGTGCAAAGGTAACTGCGGCCGCTATCGCTTCCGCGCACAACCTGGAGATGACCACCTGCCCCGAGCTTAACGAGATCGACTTCGGCCTTGTTGAAGGGCTGACTTATAACGAGATAAGCGAGCGCTTCCCCGACCTGGTAAAGCTCTGGGCGAACTGGGACATTAAGACGAATTTCCCCGAAGGAGAAAGCATCGAGGAGTTCAGCAGCAGGGTGGTCAGGTTCGGCAGCAGGCTGGAGAAGCACACCCCCGAGGAAACGGTGCTCGTTGTCGCCCACAGCGGCACGGTGCGCCTGCTTCTCTGTCACCTGCTTGGCCTGGAGCTTCATCACTGGAGGCAGATGCGCATCGGGTTCGCCTCTTTGAGCATCCTGGAGACCCACCGCAATGGCGGCGTGCTGACCCTGCTCAACGACGTCTCTCACCTGGATTCTTTGCAAACCGGTTGATTGTGTATTGGCTCTAGCAGGAGGACAGGCCCATTAACGTACTGGTAACCGGCGGCGCCCGCAGCGGCAAGAGTAATTTCGCCCAGGAACTGGCCGCCCGGTCGGGGGAGCCGGTGCTGTTCGTGGCCACGGCCACCGCCGGTGACGATGAGATGCGCCGGCGAATTGAAGCTCATCGCAGGGCCAGGCCGCAGACGTGGCAGACCCTTGAGATACCGGAACACGTTGGCCGGGAGCTGGCCGCCGGCATCGGGCAGGCCAGGACGGTGGTCGTCGACTGCATTACCCTGCTGGTGAATAATGTCTTCCTGCGCTGCGGAGCCAGCCTGACAGACGTTTCCCATATGGAGAAGGCGGTGCTGGCAGAGATGGAGGAGCTTATCGACTGCATGCGCCGGTCCGAGGCCAGCTTTATCATCGTCACCAACGAGATCGGGCTGGGACTGGTGCCCGCGGACGGGGCCAGCCGTCTTTACCGGGACCTGCTGGGAAAGGCCAACCAGGCGCTGGCGGCATCCGTCGACCAGGTCTATCTGCTGGTGGCCGGCATACCCCTGGCGATAAAGCCGGCTACTTGACGGTAGAACACTGGCTATTCCCTGCGCCGCCCATGCTGTTTGCGCCACCCGTATGGTGTCAGGCATTCCGGCTTGTACACGTTCAGCGCCAGGACCACGAGCAACACCAGCAGGCCGCCGATTGGGTGGAGCAGGTAGACCCACAAAGGCCCGCGGAGTGGGGTCATGCCCGCTGCACTGGCGAGAATGCTGACACTTTCCACCTGGGTCAGTAAAACGATAGTGGCAATGATGGTCAGTAGAAATGAGATGATGACCCAATAGTGAAGGAAAAGGCCCCACCTGGTGCCGATTGCCATGACGAGTCCGGTCAGCAGCGAGGCGAAGGCCAGCGGGATGAGAACATACCGCATGACCGGCTCCAACGCAATCCAGGCGGCAGGCACCGTCCGGGCATTCTGGCTGGCCGGAGTAGCTACGACAATAGCTATGTAAGCAAAGACCGCGCCGATCCAGCCGACCGAGACAGCGATATGCACGCTGAGTGCGAACTTGCGGAGGCTGGGGGTCATGGTCATGGTTATTGCCCGCCGTGCTGTATAGGCGGTACGTGGTCGCCGACCCCGCCGGGCGGGGTGTGAACACCGGGAATCCCGCCGAAGACGAGCCTCAAAATGACCACCAGGACCACGATGATGGCGATAATCCCAAACACCTTTACCCAGCGTGGTATGCCGGTCGGTCCTTGTTCACGCATTAATGGCTCCTTTCCAATCCTGAAAACAGTTCATATATCAAGTCCATGATTCTGAACTATAGATTTTTTATTGAATCGCCTGGTTCACTTCCATGATATAATTAAAAACCATTCGTGTGAAGATCAGGATGGCGCATTTTGTACATTAGTGAACTAAAAAGACCAATCTGTCCTAGAACTGGAGGGCCATGACCAGGATTGCCTTAGACCGGCAAGTCAAAAGGACGCGCAAACTCTTGCAGGATGCCCTGATGGAGTTGATTTTGGAAGAAGGCTTTGACTCGGTAAGAGTCCAGGACATCCTGGATAAGGCTGATGTAGGGCGTTCCACGTTCTATGTCCATTTTCAGAATAAGACGGAACTTTTGCATAGCTGCTTTGACGGACTCCATGCTCTGCTGGAACAGGCCCTGGAGTCGTCGGAGGACAAGGGAAATATCCACCCTTATTTCAGCTTCCAATTGTTTCAGTTTGTGGAGCGAAACCCGCTTCTGTTCAAGGCCATGCTCGGCAAACCGGGCGCCTCCGCCTTTCTTGAGGATTTCCTTTCGAGCTACATACACGAACCCCTGAAAACGCGCATGCTGCATCACAGGCAAAGCCCGGTCCCGCCGGAGATCGTGACCCATCATTTCGTTAGCGTCTTTATCGGCACATTGAAATGGTGGATCGGCCAGGATATGCCCTGCCCGGCTGAACAAATGGAAGAGTACTTTACCCGGCTGGTGATGCCAGGTGTTGAAGGAATCCAGGGCAGATGAATGGTACGCCTGTCGTTTGTCGCGTCATCGCTTCTGCCAGGGCTGACGACAGCTTGCCGCCATCACTGTCTTCTTTCGGTGCCAATCTTTGTATCCTGAATTCTCAGATACACCGGGTGACAATCCATGAACGTTGACGAGGCCAAGAAGCGGATAGAGCAACTACGGGCTGAGATAAACTACCACAACTACCGCTACTACGTGCTCGACAGCCCGGAGATAAGCGATGCCGAGTATGACCGGCTAATGCGCGAGCTACGGGGCATCGAGGAGCAGTTCCCCGAGCTAGTCACGCCGGACTCGCCCACCCAGCGCATCGGCGCCGCCCCGGTGGCCGCCTTTGGCGTGGTGGAGCACCCGCTGCCGCTATTATCCCTGGGCAACGCCTTCTCCAGGGATGAGCTTTTTGACTGGTACCGGAGGACGGTCAAGCTGGCGGGCACGTCCGGTTTCGACTTCGTCTGCGAGCACAAAATCGATGGCCTGGCGGTGGCGTTGACCTATGTCGACGGGCGTTTCACCACCGGGGCCACCCGCGGCGACGGCTACCGCGGCGAGGACATCACTCAGAACCTGAAAACGATTAGAAGCGTGCCACTGTCGCTGGCCGGAGATTTCCCGCCCCGGTTTGAGGTGCGCGGCGAAGTTTACCTGCCCCGGTCCGCCTTCCACCGGTTGAACCAGGAGCGGGCCGACCAGGGGCTGCCGCTGTTCGCTAACCCCAGGAACGCCGCCGCCGGCTCGGTGCGTCAGCTTGACCCGCGCATCACCGCCCGGCGACCCCTGGACGTCTACATCTACATGCTGGGCTACGCCGAGGGCCGCGCCGTTCCCTCAACCCACTGGGACAGGATGGAATACCTGAAGGGCCTGGGCTTCAAGGTGAACCCCCACAACCGGCTGCTGCCGGGCATCGAACAGGTGGCGGAGTATTACCGCACCTGGGAGGAGGGCCGTGAAGGTCTCCCCTACGAAGCTGACGGCGTGGTGGTCAAGGTCAACCAGATAGAGCTACAGGAGAGGTTGGGTGTGGTCGGGCGTGAGCCGCGTTGGGCGATAGCCTACAAGTTCCCGGCCATCCAGGCGACCACACGGCTGTTGGATATAGGCATAAGCGTGGGTCGCACCGGCACACTGAACCCTTATGCCATCCTGGAGCCGGTGGCGGTGGGCGGGGTCACCATCAGGCAGGCCGCCCTGCACAACGAAGATGATATCAGGCGCAAGGACATCCGCATCGGCGATACCGTCATCGTCCAGCGCGCCGGCGACGTGATACCGGAAGTGGTCGGCCCGGTCGTAAGCAAGCGCACCGGCGGCGAGCGGGAGTTCCGGCTGCTGGACAAGCTCCCCCGCAACGACCGGGGCAAGCCGGTATGCCCGCGGTGCGAACGCGGCGAGGTGGTCCGGCCTGAGGGCGAGGTCATGTATTACTGCTCCAACGCTGCCTGCCCGGCCCAGGCCCACGAGCGCATCCAGCACTTCGCCTCCCGGGGCGGCATGGACATCAGGGGCGCCGGCGAAGCGCTCAGCGCCTTGCTGCTCAGGGAGGGGCTGGTCAGGGATGTGGGCGACCTCTACAGCCTGAAGAAGGAGCAACTGGCTGACCTGGAACGCATGGGGGAGAAGAGCGCGGCCAACATCATCAATGCAATAGAACAGAGCAAGGGCAGGCCGCTGGCCCGGCTCATTTTTTCGCTGGGGATACGCCACGTCGGCAGTGAGACCGCCGAGCTGCTGGCAGAGCATTTCGGCAGCCTGGACAGCCTGTCCCGCGCCTCTCAGCAGGAGCTTATGACCGTCCCTTCTATCGGCCCCAAGATAGCTGAGAGCATCGCCGCCTTCTTTCAGCAGCCGGAGAACCTTGCTATCATCGAGAAGCTGCGCCAGGCCGGGGTCAGGACAAGTGAAGAAAGGGAGGTCAAGGCGCTGCCGCTTGCCGGGGCCGAGTTCGTCATCACCGGCGCGTTGAAGGCGTTCACCAGGCCGGAGGCCGAGGCCAGGATAAAGGAGCTTGGCGGCACCTTCAAGGAAAACGTGACCAGGAAGACCACCTACCTGGTAGCGGGCGCCGACCCCGGAGGCTCCAAGCTCAACCGCGCCCGGGAACTGGGCATAAGGCAGATAACCGAAGATGAATTCCTGGAACTTTTGAAGGCATGAAACTTATCGTCGGGCTGGGCAATCCCGGCCGCGCCTACGCCAGTAACCGTCACAACATCGGCATTATATGCCTGAACCACTTCGCCCGTGGCCATGGGATAAGCCTCGACCGGAAGATGGGGCAGTCCCGGACCGGCACGGGCGATATCGCCGGGGAGAAAGCGGTCCTGGCCAGGCCGCAGACCTACATGAACACCAGCGGCGGTCCGGTGAGCTACCTGGTCAGGAGACTTGACATAACATTAGATAACCTGGTTGTAATCCATGACGACCTTGACCTGCCCCTGGGCCGGATCCGTATCAGGAAAGGGGGTAGCTCCGGCGGCCATAAAGGAATTAATTCAATTATTGAGCACCTGGGCAGCCGTGACTTCTACCGCGTCAGGGTTGGCATCGGGAGGCCAGAGGAGCCTTCCTCAGACCGGGAGGCACGGGTGATATCCCACGTCCTGGGCGATTTTGCTCCTGATGAAAAAGAGACAGTCGCCCGGGTCATCTCCAGGGTCAGCGAAGCCCTGGACTGTCTCCTCAGTGAAGGTCTGGCCGCGGCCATGAACCGGTTTAACTGATTTCCCCGGGCTTCATACCGGCCAGGATTCTGGTATCCTTTTGGTAATCCGCTCACTAATCCCGTTTATCCGTCAGTATGAGGCAGCACTGCGACGGCGATAGGATTATACCGCTCCTTTGCCAGTGCGCAATTTCAAGTGCTATAATCGAATATGCCAGGTATGCCACCGGCAGGCGACCAGAAATATGTTGCCGTAATCGGCGGCAGCGATTGCACGTCAGAAGAAGCCCGGCTGGCTGAAGAGGTGGGCCGCGAGCTGGCCAGGCAGGGAGCGGTGCTGATCTGCGGTGGATTGGGCGGCATTATGGAGGCCGCCTGTAAAGGGGCCAGCGCCGGGGGTGGGCTTACCATCGGCGTCTTGCCCGGGGCCAGCCGCAAGCAGGCCAATCCTTATATCCAGATACCAATAGTCACCGGTCTCGGCGAGGCGCGCAATATCATAATCATCAAGACCGCCCAGGCCGTTATCGCCATCAATGGAGGTTTCGGGACGCTGTCCGAAATAGGCTTTGCCCTGCGCAGCGGCGTCCCGGTTGTCGGCCTGAAGACCTGGTCACTGTACCGTAATGACAGGCTGGACAGTTCCATAGTGGTGGTCGATACCGCCCGGGATGCTGTCAGCGTGGCCCTCGATCTGATAAGTTGACCAAATCCGGTTCTGAGAGGTCAAAATGTCTACTATTGTTGACGTAACCGCCCGGGAAATACTGGACTCGCGGGGCAATCCCACCCTTGAGGCGCAGGTCGAGCTTTACGACGGTACCATTGGCATCGCCGCCGTGCCTTCGGGGGCAAGCACCGGGAAACACGAAGCCGTTGAGATCAGGGACGGAGACCCCGCAAGATATGGCGGCCTGGGCGTCCTCAATGCCGTCGGCCATGTCAACGTCGAGATAGCCGAGGCGCTCGTTGACCTGGAGGCTACCGACCAGCCCGCCATCGACCGCACTCTTCAGGAGTTGGACGGCACTCCGGATAAGTCCTCCCTGGGGGCCAATGCCATTCTGGGGGCATCGCTCGCGGCAGCCCACGCCGCCGCCAACTTCCTTGACCTGTCGCTGTACCGCTACCTGGGCGGGGTGTCGGCGTGCCTCCTTCCCGTGCCCATGATGAACATACTCAACGGCGGGAAGCATGCCGCCGGCTCAACTGATTTCCAGGAGTTCATGGTCGTGCCTGCCGGCGCCGCCACCTTCGAGCAGGCCATCCAGATGGGCGCTGAGGTCTACCATTCCCTTAAACGCGTCCTCAAAGATAAAGGTCTGGGCACCAACGTTGGCGACGAGGGCGGCTTTGCCCCGGCCCTGTCTTCCAACCGTGAGGCGGTTGACATGATAGTGCTCGCCATCGAGGCGGCGGGATACACGCCGGGGCGGGACTGCCTTATCGCCCTGGACCCTGCTGCCAGCGAGTTTTACCAGGACGGCCGGTACATACTGCAGCGCGAAGGGGTCACGCTGGACCCGGCCCAGATGGTGGACTACTACGCCGGACTCGCCGCCGATTATCCTGTAATCAGCATCGAGGATGGCATGGCTGAAGACGACTGGGACGGCTGGCAACTGCTGACCGCAAAACTGGGTGAAAGGGTGCAACTGGTTGGCGATGATCTGTATGTCACCAACGTCAGCCGGCTGCGCCGGGGCATTGACGCCAGGGCATCCAACTCCATCCTCATCAAGCCCAACCAGATAGGCACGCTGACCGAGACGATTGACGCCATCAAGATGGCCCAGCGGGCCGGCTGGACGGCCATCGTCAGCCACCGTTCCGGCGAGACCGAAGATACCACTATCGCTGACCTGGCGGTCGGTCTCGGCGCCGGGATGATAAAGGCGGGCGCGCCCTGCCGCTCCGAGCGCAATGCCAAGTACAATCAGCTCCTCAAGATTGAAGAGGAGCTTGGCGATAGCGCCATCTTCGCCGGGATGGACGCCTTCTACAACCTGAAGGGGCTGCGCCGATGACCGAGGTCCTGCCCGGAGTCCACCTTCTCAAATTGCCGCTGCCCATACCGGACACCAGCCTTACCCACGTAAACGTGTACCTGGTACGCGGCGATGACGGCTATCTGATGGTCGATGCCGGCTGGAACACCAACCAGGCGCTGGAATCCCTGGAGGCGCAACTGGCCGGACTTGGCCTGGTCTTCGAAGATATTGCACAGATAGTGGTCACCCACATCCACCCTGACCACTACGGCCTGGCGGGACGGCTAAAGCAGTTTTCCGGGGCGCAGTTGCTCATGCACCGTGTCGACAGCGACCTTATTGATTCGAGGTACGTCCATGTCGATACCCTGCTCGGGCAACTGGCCCGGTGGTTGAGCTCTCACGGCGTGCCTGCCAGTGAACTGCCCGAGCTACAGAAGGCCTCGGTGGGCATGATACAGTACGTCGCCCCCACCTATCCTGATGTCACTCTCCAGGGCGGGGAAACCCTGCCGATGGGAGCATTTAACTTGAGGGTATTGCCCACGCCGGGGCATTCGCCGGGCCATATCTGCCTCTACGATCCTGACAGGAAACTGTTATTTTCGGGGGACCATTTGCTGCCAACCATTACCCCCAATATCGGGCTTCATCCCCAGTCCTCCCCGGACCCCGTCGGCGATTACATAAAGTCGCTGGTGATGCTCAAAGGCCTGGATATCTCCCTGGTCCTGCCCGGCCACGAAGAGCCTTTCTCCGGGGTAACGCCCAGGATAGACGGCCTGTCACGGCATCACCAGCGCCGGGATAGCGAGATCCTGGAGGCGTTGAGCGCCAGCCCCAGGACGGCCTACCTGGTATCCCAGAGCATCACATGGCTGCCGGAGAGCGGCGGGGCAAGCTGGCAGAGCTTGAGGCCATTGCACCGGAGACTGGCCGTGCTGGAGACGGCGGCCCACCTGGAGTCCATGCGGATAGACGGCAGGGTGAAGGCAGACCCTCGGGACGGGGTCATATATTACCGCCGTAATGGTATATAATGAGACAAGAGCTTCCCGGTGATGTTCAGTAAGATTCCATGCGCAAGATAGGAATAACCACCACTGTCCCCATAGAAATATTGATGGCTGCCGGCTATCAGCCGGTCGACCTGAATAATATCTTCATCACCGACCCCCACCCGGAGCGGCTGATCAACTTCGCCGAGAGGACCGGTTTTCCTCTGAACTGCTGTAGCTGGATCAAGGGCATCTACGGGGTCTGCTTCGACCGCGATATCGATACCGTTCTGTGCGTGACGACCGGCGATTGTTCCAATACCATCATGCTGGCGGAGGTGCTCAAACACAAGGGGATAACGGTGATACCCTTCGCCTACCCGGAGCGTAGCTCTCCCGGGCTGATGCAACAGGCACTGGAAGTCCTGGCCGGCACGCTGGGGACCACCATCGAGGCTGCCAGCAAGGTACGGGACGAGCTTCAGCCCTGCCGCACGCTCGCCCTGGAACTGGACAATCTCACCTGGGAAAATGATGTGATCAGCGGCATGGAGAACCACCTGTGGCTGGTCACTACATCCGATTTCAACCAGGACCACCGGCAGTACCGCCTGCACCTGGCGGCCCTGGTCAATGAAAGCCGTCCCCGCCAGCCTTATCCGCCTGAGCATCTCAGGTTGGCCTATATCGGGGTCCCCCCGGTGTATGCTCAAGACCTGTATTCATTTCTGGAGGGGCAGGGGGCGCGGGTGGTGTTCAACGAGGTACAGCGCCAGTTCGCCATGCCCCAGCCCGGGGATTCCCTCGCGGAGCAGTACTCCAGTTATACTTATCCCTATTCCATCTACGACCGCCTTCGGGATATCAGGGCGGAGCTAAAGCGCAGGCGTGTTGACGGCGTCCTGCACTATGTCCAGGCATTCTGTCACCGGGGCATCGGCGATATCATCTTCAGGGACGCCCTGGACCTGCCCATCTTGACCATAGAGGGCAACTCTGATTTCTTCCTGGGTACCCACCTCAAGACCAGGGTGGAGGCCTTTGTGGACATGCTCCGCCGGAACCAGAGACTTGAGAACAGAACGGCCAGTCCGGACTGGCGCGGTTGCCCGGCAAAATAATTTCGAGGAGGTAGACAGTGACCAGGATTGGCATCAATGGCTTCGGGCGCATTGGCAGGCTGACCTTCAGGACAATAAGCCAGTACCACAAGGGCAAACTTGAGGTGGTGGCAGTCAACGACCTTATGGACGCCGGGACTAACGCCCATCTGCTGAAATGGGATACTGCCTACGGGCCTTTTTCGGGCAAGATAGAGGTCAAAGGGGATGCTATTGTTGTCGATGGCAAAGAGGTCAAGGTCATTGCCGAACGCAATCCCGAAAATATACCCTGGCAGAAATACGGCGTTGATATCGTCATCGAGTCTACCGGTCTGTTCACCGACGGCGACAAGGCGGCGGCCCACTTCAAAGGCGGCGCCAAAAAGGTGATCATATCGGCGCCGGCCAAGAATGAAGACGTGACCATAGTCCTCGGCGTGAACGAGAAGATGTACGATCCCGGCAAGCACAAGATCATTTCCAACGCCTCTTGCACCACCAACTGCATCGCCCCGGTGGTCAAGGTGCTCCATGATAAGTTTGGCGTGGAGCGGGGGCTGATGACCACCATTCACGCTTACACCAATGACCAGCGCATCCAGGACATGGCTCATAAGGACCTGCGCCGGGCTCGGGCCGCTGCCGCCAATCTCCTGCCCACTACTACAGGGGCGGCCTATGCTGTCGCCCTGGTCATGCCGGAGCTAAAGGGAAAATTGCATGGCCTGGCGTTGCGGGCGCCGGTCATCACCGTTTCTGTGGTGGACCTGGTCGCTGACCTGGCCAAGAAGGTCAGTGTCGAAGAGGTTAACCAGGCCTTCAAGGCGGCGTCCGAGGGGCCGATGGCCCGGATACTGGAGTATTGTACCGAGCCGCTGGTCAGCTCCGATTTTATCGGCAATACCCACAGCGCCATATACGATATGCTCAGTACCATGGTCATGGGGGACAATATGGTCAAAGTGCTGGCCTGGTACGACAATGAGTGGGGCTATAGCTGCCGCCTGGCTGACCTGGCCGCCTACGTTGCTGAAAAAGGTGTTTGAAACGAGTGTAGCAACAAGAAGTGATTGACAGGTCTTATGAAAAGGAATACAATAAACCATTCCGGCTGCTGGTGGGGGTAGGTGAGAGATGAAGTTAATGGTTGTTGGTCTGGGGCAGTGTGGTGGCAGGATAGCCGATGAGTTCGCTCGCCTGAACAGGAAAGCCAGGGCGCTGCGTCACCTTGACATCATCATCGGGGCATTCGCGGTAAACACCGATGTCGCTGACCTCAGCGGCCTGGCCTGCATAAGGCCTGACTATGAGCACCGCATCCTGATTGGCGGACGCCGCACCGGTGGTCACGGTGTAGGCAAGATAAATGAGCTTGCCGCTGAACTGGCCAAAGAGGACGCCGATAAACTCACCGAGACGATGCGCAGCACGAAACGCTTCGCCGAAGTAGACGCCTTCCTGCTCATTGCCTCGGCCGCCGGCGGCACCGGTTCCGGTTCGATAGCCGTGATGACGCAGCGCATCAAGGAGCGCTTTGTCGATAAGCCGGTCTATAACATGATCGTTCTGCCCTTCGAGCATGAAGAATCCACCGAGGACAGGACCGTCTATAATGTCGCCACCTGCCTCAAGTCAAGCTACCTGGTCGCCGACGCCATTTTCCTGGTGGACAACCAGAGGTACGTCAAAAAAGACAGCCCCATTCTGAGCAATTTGTCCCGGATAAACGCCATGATCGTTGAGCCTTTTTACAATATTCTCTGTGCCGGCGAAGAGAAGAACCCCAGGTTTATAGGGGCCAAGATGCTCGATGCCGGCGATATCATCCAGACGCTGGCGGGCTGGACAGCTATTGGACATGGAAAATCAACGGTCTCGTTCTTCGGGAGGCTCTTCGATAGAAGCCGTGATTTCAGGAACAAGGCCCACCAGACCCAGAAGGGGACTCATGCCCTGGACGAAGCATTGAGCGGCCTGTCGCTCAAATGTAACCCTGTGGACTCTCAAAGGGCGATGTACCTCATCTCCGCTCCTCCCAGGGAGATAAACATGGACCTCATCAAGGAGCTGGGAACGCACCTGAAGAACGTAGCTCCCGAGGCGGTGATAAGAAGCGGAGATTACCCGCGGGAAAAAAGCTCTCTTGAAGTGAGCGTAATTCTGTCCGAGTTGAGCGATGTCGAAAAGGTAAGGAGCTACTTTACCAAGGCCATTGCCCTTATCGCTGCGCTACGAAAGCGGCAGGAAGGCATCGTCAGCACCCAGCGCGGCATCGATATTACGATAAAGGACATTCCGTCTCTGCTGTAAAGAGGCGGTGCTACTCCTCGCTGGGCCGGGCTGGCAGCCTATCTGGTGATCTTGGAGTAGATTTTCCAGGCCTGTTCGATGTTCTCGTCCCTGAGCTTCCAGGCCTTTTCAAGATTGCGGTCGCGAACTCTTAGAGCCTCGGCCAGAGACTCATCGCAGGCGCGCATGGCCTGAGTTTTGGATTGTTCAAACGCCTGTTCGGCCTGTTTAGCGGCTTCTTCTCTGGCGCGCAGGGCCTCCGCTACAGCTTCGTTGCGCGCTTTCAGTGCCTGATCAACAGCCTCGGTGTAGGCTGCTTGCGCCTGCAACTCGGTCCGCCTGAGCGCCATGGTAACCTGTACTTCGTTCTCCTTGTAGGCCCTGGCTACCTGGCGTTCCGCCTCAACATAGGCGCTGTAGGCTTTTTCAGCGCGGCCCAGTATCTCGTGCAGGGGCGTAACGGTCGACTGGACCTGGTCATCTTCGCCTTCATGCCCGTCATTCTGGACAAGCGCTGCGAAGTCGGCTAATTTTTCCTCGGAATTGTTAGATGAACCCTCCATAACCTGTTCCTCAACCCCATGATGTGGCTTCTTTATATTGCTTCTGGTACTGGTCACAGATTGCCTCCTTTACCTAATTCGACCCAAGCACCCACCATCTTCGCCCCGAAAGTACCAGATGGGAGACCCTTTTGGATTTGGCAAGGTAGCTTCGGAGCATCAGCCCGGCAGCCCCTCTGAAAAATCCTGCTCAAGCCATTAGTATATTAGCCGTCCGGCAAAAAGTCAAGGGGGGTTTGCTGAGAGCAACCTTAATTTCTGCGTAAAAGGATAAGGGTAATGGGAAAAAAGACTGTAACACTCATTGCTGCGCCGGGTAAAGCATGGCAGCCGGATAATGGAATTGGTTTTGTCCTGCCCTGTCCCATGATCTACTTACTATATGGGAGGGTTAGTCTGACATGACACTGGCCAGGCGTCCAGGTCGAGAGTCCGGTCAACGGGCATGGTGGCCGCACTCAAAGAAAAGCCACCCCAGGTGAGCGGTCTTTCTCCGGGGTGGCATTGGGTGTTCTGGTGCGCCTTGTCTTTACTTGATGGTGCGCATTTCTATTTTCTGCTCTTTGGCGAACTTGACCACGGCCGGGTGGAAGTATTTCTCCCGCTCGGCGTCGGTGCTCCGGGAAGAGGCCAGGAAGAAGTTATCTATCAACCCTTTGCCGATGAAATGATATGAGTCGAACTGTCCCTGTCGCTCATATATTATCCTGAGCACCTCTTCAACGATGTCGCTGCTCAGGTTGGCGTCGACAAACCAGTAAGAGAACAGCTTCATCCAGTAAAAGTCATAGGGCTGCTTCAGGCTGCCATTCTTTATCAGAAAACTCCAGTCGCCGGTCCCCCACTGCTGGTTAGCCCGATGGACAAGCTCCGGGTCCATGCTGACGTAGTATACCGGTCGCCTTGACGATAGTTCTTCCACAAAACCGCCGGGGCTCCAGGTGTTAGGATAAACGTAGTCGACCACGGTATAAGCGGCATCGACCAGGCCGTCCCTGAGTGCGTTCATGGAAGCGCCGTAAGCGCCGTTTGACTCTTTTATGGTATTCCAGATTCCCAGGTACTCCAGGGGTGCGCGGAATATCTGGTACCAGCCATGAGGCCTGGGGAAGAAGACCCTCTTGTTAGCCAGGTCTTTAAGTGTCTTGATATTGGGGTCATAGGTGACCAGGCCGGTGGGGACGATCTGCATCATTCCCAGCACCCGCATATCAAGGCCTTTCCAGTAACCCGGCCCGTTCTCGGCGCTGTACACCTCGGAGTCGTCCGAAGTGACGCCTATGTCAGTGGCTCGCCGCTGTGTCTCCTCGATGAGCATGGACAGGTTGCTGCCCAGGCCGCCGGTGGCGATGACGTTAGCGCGGAGCCACGTTGAGTCCTGGTTGATGAACTCGGCCAGGGCGTAAGACAGCACGAACAAGGGATCGCCGGGCCGGCCGGGGAGGATATTAACCGTTACCTTCTGCTTTTGTCCCGGCACCGGCGCCGGCGCCTGCCCGCAGGCGGCCAAAACCGATAGGCTCAGCAGCAGCACCGCCAGGGCGAGTATGGCATATAGTCTCACAGACCTTTTCATTGTGCCTCCTCTGAAATCCGTAATCACAGGAACACCAATCAGACATCACGGTATCACTTTGCCTTTTCAATGATTACCAGGGGAGCGGTAGCCATGCTGCCGTTCAGTCCTTTCACAGTGAGGGTATAGACACCTGGACTGAGCCTGGGCAACATTAAGGCGCTGCCTCCTTTGTCCACGACAGCGGCATAATCATCCCTGGGAAGCACCGGGGCAAAGAACGCGCCGGTGTCGCTGGCGCGGAACCCTCCGCCGAAATAGATATTCTTCTCAGGAGTAGCATTCAAAATAGCTATTTCCACCGCTTCACCCGGGGCAAATCCTGAGCCGGCCACCTGGAACTGGTCTCCGGCGGCAAAGACTGCCGGCATTATCACTACGGCGGCAGCAGTTGGCAAAGCAGGCCCTGATGGCGAGGGCGGAGCCGGGGAACGCGCGCAGCCGGCGAGGAGCAAGCCTGTAATAATAACTAGCGCCAGCAATATCCCAGCCAATTTTAAAATCTTCATCGGAACCTCCTGTTCAAACTACGGTCATTTGCGGGGAGCGTAGCAATTATTGCATCGCCTGCCCTCCCTTCATCACTGAAATATCATTTTGCCCAGACATATATCCCTAATTAGTCACTTCAAGGTGATGGCTGCAATTTTGCTCACATAATACATATTGCTTGCTGAGATGTCAATAGGCGCAATCTTACCCGCGTATGGTCTGGAAGTGAAAGGCTTGTTTGAAAACATGTCCTGGACCAGGCAGTGCTGCGAGCGGCCAGGTGATTTCGCAAAACCAGAGCGCCGACCGGGGCAGTATCTCCGGGCAAAGAAGCAAGGTCATCTGTAACCCTGCCGTGCGGCGGTGACAAGCGAAGTACGCAACTGCACGGTTTGCAGATATAACGTAGCCCGTTTACTTGCCGGTCAGCAATTGTTGCGCCCTGGGGGCGAGTGCCGGATTTATCTTGACCTGTTCCTCCCAGGAGGCGGCATAAAGGGTGTCAAGATAAAAACTGGTATCCTGGGCTGAGAAGGTTATCACCTGCGCCTTGCCGCCCAGCATCGCCTTTCTTTCGTTGTCGAATACCTCGCGGAATACTCGCTGTGCCAGTCCCTTTTCCCTTTCGATCTGGGCCTGTACCAGCACATCTTGCAGGTGCCTGGGCAGACTGCGGAAAGTATCAGGGTTCATGATGTAGCTGGAAGAGTACTGCAAGAAGGGATGGTCTATCCAGAAAGATGGCAGTTCCTGGAGTCTCACCGAGGTAACACTGGGCAGGTCTCCCCGGAAACCGTTGACTACACCGCTATCTACGGCGATATACATCTCGGCATAAGGTATAAAGGTAGGAATTGCCTTTATTTCCTTGAGGAAGGCGTTGAGAAGAGGGGCAGGAGAGGCGATCTTGAGGCCTTCAAGGTCCTGGGGCCTGACGATCTTCTTTGAGACCCAGATGCTGGCAAAGCCGCTCTCGGCGATCTGCGACCTGCCCAGGTAGAACAGACCGGCCTTTGCCGATTGCTCGGCGATGAAGTCGTAGAATCCGCTGTTTCTCTCCTCCACCGGCGATATCCGGGACAGAGCGAGGGTGCCAGCGACGGGTACCAGCGCTCCCCAGGCGGCGGAGAAAGTGTCCGCCATGTCGATAACGCCTTTCTTCACCGCCATGCCCTGGTCGGGGAGGGGGATCACTTCCGGTCCACCGATAAGGTCGATGACCAACTCTCCTTTAGACATGTCTTTGACCAGGGTGGCCAGGGTCATGGTGGAAGCGGTGATCCTGGCATTGGTTGGGTGCCCGGTGACCAGCTTGAGTCTCACCGTCTTGGCAGGCGCGGGCGAAGGCTTGGGGACTGGAGTTGGAGATGGCGTTGGAACCGGTGCTGGAGCAGGTCGGGGGGTGGGCGCCGGGGCGGGCGCCGGAACTGGGGAAGGGGATGGAGTTGGCGCCGGGCTGGCGCAGGAGGCCGCCACCAGGAACAGCAGCAGGACAACTGATATCAAGGCCAGGACTCCGGGCATTGCGAGACCACTGTTCGGTTTCATTTCCTTCTCCTTCCGATGGATGCACCGGCAGATGTTTACTTTTCCAGCAATGAACGCGCTTTCTGAGTCAATACTTGGTCTTGGTTGAGTTGATTGGCCCACTCGGCCTGGTAAGCGGTATCAATGAACCACTTTACGTCTGCAGGAGTAAACGTGATCAGCCCGACACCGGCATCCAGCATGATCTTCCGGTCTCTTTCCAGTTCGGCGCGGAGCATGACCGGGACTTCCTCCTCGACGGCCGTGATCGCCTGAACAAGGGCAGATTGAAGGTGTTTGGGCAGACCGTTGAAAGTGTCAGGGTTCATAATAAAGGTCATGTTGTCCCGGTAGTAGGGATGGTCGATCATGTAAAGGGGTAGCTCATATAGCTTCATGCCGAAGAAAGTAATGAGGGAGTTCCAGTAGCCGTCAATCACCCCGGACTGCAGGGCGGTGTATGACTCGGCGGTCGGTATCGTTATCGGTACCCCGCCCAGTTCCTTTATGAAAGCCGCGCTCGCCGGAGTGCCTCCGCCTATCTTCATGCCGGCAATGTCCTGGGGCCTGTTGATCTTCTTCTTTACCCACATATTGAAAATGGTCGGGCCTTCGTTAAGAGGCGCTCGTCCCAGATAATAGACGCCTGCTTTCAAATGCTGTTCCAGGAGAAAGTCGTAGAAACCGTTCTGGCGCTCTTCCCGTGGTGATATCTTGGACAGCGGCAATACACCTACTACGGATACCAGCCCCCGGTAACCCGCCGAGAAAAGCTGGGTCATATCAACAACCCCTTTTTTCACTGCGGTGGGCTGGTCGATGGCTGCTATCACCTCGGCCCCGCCGATCAGCTTGATGGTCAGTTCGCCATTGGTCAATTCTTTTATCTTCTTCTGGAGCGTCCACATTGGCGTGTTTGAGGTGGAGTTGGCCGGAAGGGAGGTAAGAGCTTTTAGTTCTATGGGTTTGACAGCCCTGGGCGCAGGTGTTGGAGCAGGAACGGGCTGAAGCGCCGGGGCTGGAGCAGGGGATGGGCGAGGTGTTGGCGCCGGGGCGGGCGCCGGTGACGGGGCTGGTGATGGGGTTGGCGCCGGCGTTGCGCAGGAGATTGCCACCGGGAGGAGTAACAGGAGGACCGCTATGACGCTCAGGACCCGGGGCACTGCAAAATCGCTCTTTGGCTTCATGTGCGCTCCTTTAAAGGGTATTTTGCCGCCTTGAACGGATACCGTCATCCTTGCACATCTTTATGCCCCTTGTCAACTGTGTATTTAGTACTGAGAAAGTATCGCGGGCAGATTGCTACAATTTATTGCCTGGAACCTTTTTCTGACTGTGGTGGGTGACTGATGCGAAAGCCATCGAACATACTCTTCTGGCTGCCACTCAGGTCGAGGCGCGGCGGTCTCACCCTCTGCCGGCGCCCCAGGGCCGCCGAAAGGCCTTCTTCCACGAAACGCTTCTTCAAGCGCTCTGTCATGCTGCGCTCGACTCCCAACGCCTCGGCTGTATCATCCACGTTCCAGGCAGGCCCATATTCTCCCCTGTCACAGAGAAGCAATGCCCGGGCACGAACAAATCGCCTTGCATCCGTCTTTACCGTCCTGGTCATGGCCTTAAGTTCCCGGCGTTCTTCCATGGTCAATGTCACCCGGTATCGTGGCTTCATGGCAAAACCCTCCTTGAAGTTCTACCATGATTATACCACGTTTCCAGTTATTTATGTGTTACATAATACTAGGCGTGTCGACTCAAATGGGACAGTACCTGCTCATATGAATAGCATCGGTATCAAAAGGCGATATACAACACGACAGCTATCTGTTATACTGATTGAGATTTTTGTGCTGACCACCCGCACCAGGTGCAAGAACAGCGCTGAAAACGACCCTTGTCTCTCGCGCGGTCGTGTCCGGCCAGCCAGATGATGAAAAGCTTGCCATCTCAACACAAAGACCCCCAAAAGCTCCTGGGACTCAATCCCAATGTCTTCTTCCTCGGGCTGGTCAGCTTTCTTACCGACGTCAGCAGCGAGATGATCTTCACCATCGTCCCGTTGTTCCTGTCAAATGTGCTTGGGGCGGCCACCACTGTCATCGGCCTGGTGGGAGGCATTTCAGAGAGCACTGACGCCGTGTTCCGCATCCTGAGCGGGCGGATAAGCGATAAAGTGAAGAGGCGAAAGCTGCTGGCGGCCCTGGGTTATGGCGTCTCCACCCTGGCCAAGCCCTTCATGTATATCGCCTCATCCTGGGGACTGGTGGCCGCGGTCAGGTTCAGCGACCGGGTGGGCAAGGGCATCCGCTCATCTCCCCGCGATGCCTTGCTCGCCGACTGCCTGGCAGCGCATGAGAGAGGGAGGGGGTTCGGCCTCCACCGGGCGATGGACTCGGCGGGGGCGGTGACGGGCTTGCTGGCTGCCGCAGCGATAATATACTTCGTCCAGGGCGGCAGGCTGGAGCTTGGCCTGGGCGCCTATCAGTGGATCGTCCTCATCGGAATTATCCCCGCCGTAGTGGCGGTGATGCTGCTCATGGCTCTGGTCAGGGAGGCCAGGGGGGTGTCGCAGAGAGATGGGCTGGGCGCACTGCCGGCGGACCCGCACGCGGCTTTCGATTCCCGCTTCAAGTTGTTCCTGGTGGTGATGGCCCTGTTCAGCCTGGGCAATTCCAGCGACTTCTTTGTCATACTGCGGGCGCAGGACCTGGGGGCATCAGCCCTGTACATCGTGCTGATGCTGGTGGTACTTAACGTAACCTATGCCGCGATGTCCGTACCGGCGGGGATGCTCTCGGACCGGCTGGGGAGGCGGCGGGTCATCATCTATGGCTGGCTGATGTATGCCGTGGTCTACCTGGGCTTTGCCCTGGCGTCGGCGGCCTGGCACGTATGGCTGCTCTTTGCCAGCTATGGTGTCTACTACGGCATCACCGAGGGCGTGGCCCGCGCCTTCGTCGCCGACCTGGTTCCGGCGGAAAGAAGGGGGACGGCTTACGGCCTGTATCATGGCACGGTGGGCCTGACCTTGCTGCCGGCCAGCGTGATAGCGGGCTGGCTCTGGGAGACGGTAAGCCCGGCGGCGCCCTTCTACTTCGGGGCCGGGCTGGCTTTTCTGGGCATGGTCGGCATCTCCCTGCTGGTCAGGAAATAGCTATTCCAGCACTGTGTTGTCTATCAGCCTGGTCGTGCCGATCCATACCGCCATAGAGGCCAGCGCCGGGCGGTCTATCTCTTCCAGTTCCTCCAGCGTGTTCGGGTCGGCGATGCTGACGTAATCCACCCTGGCCTGGGGTTCTTGCTGGACCAGGGCCAGCATGCCGGCGCGTAGCCTGGAGGCGTCTCTCTCGCCGCTGCGGCGGGACTGGCGCGCCATCTCCAGGGCACGGTAGAGGACGGTGGCGGCGCGGCGTTGCTCCGGGTTGAGATAGGTATTGCGGCTGCTCATAGCCAGACCGTCCGGCTCGCGAAGCGTGGGCAGGCCGATTACCTCCAGGGGCATGTTCAGGTCGGAGACTACCTTCTTGATGACAGCCAGTTGCTGGGCGTCCTTCTGGCCGAAGTAGGCCCGGTGCGGCTGGACGATATTGAACAGCTTGGCGACAACCGTAGCCACCCCGCGGAAGTGGCCGGGGCGCGAAGCCCCTTCCAGCCGGTCGGTAATGCCGGCGACCTCCACCCAGGTGTTGAAGCCGGGGGGGTACATTTCCGGGGCATCGGGCAGGAAAAGGACGTCGGTAGAGCTTTCCAGCATGGCCATGTCTCGCTGGAGGTCACGGGGATAGGTCTGGTAGTCTTCCCTGGGGCCGAACTGGGTGGGGTTGACGAATATGCTCACCACCACCGAGGCATTTTCCGCCCTGGCGCGGTCCACAAGCGACAGGTGGCCCTGGTGAAGGAAGCCCATGGTGGGGACGAAGCCCACCGGCCCGGCAAGCTGTCCCCGCAACG
Organism: Chloroflexota bacterium; assembly: GCA_016190695.1. Lineage (GTDB taxonomy): Bacteria > Chloroflexota > Dehalococcoidia > Dehalococcoidales > RBG-16-60-22 > JACPQC01. The sequence continues at coordinate 43,815 of JACPQC010000034.1, read as the reverse complement.
CCCTCATTTCGGCTACAGTTCTGGCTGTCTTCATCTTTAGCTCAGGTCGGCGAGGACAGCCTCGTCCATCGGGATGCTGTGCTCCTCGGTGGGGAACCTTCCTGAGCGAACATCGTCGCGGTACTCCGAGATAGCAGTTGACATAATATCCGAGAGCTTGGCATAGCGCCGGGCATGCTTCGGGACGAAATCGGCGAAGCTGCCCAGGAGGTCATTGATCACCTGGACCTGTCCGTCGCAGCCAGGGCCGGCCCCGATGCCGATGGTGGGCACGGCCAGTTTGCTGCTTATCAGGGTGGCCATCGGGGCGGGGACGGTCTCCAGGACAATGGCGAATGCGCCGGCCTGCTCCAGCGCCCTGGCATCGGCGAGCAGCCGGGCGGCGGCCTCCGGCGTCTTGCCCTGCGCCTTGAAACCGCCCAACTGGTGGATGGACTGGGGCGTCAGGCCGATGTGGCCCATCACCGGTATGCCGCACTCCACTATCCGTCTTACCTTGTCGGCCACGCTGACCCCGCCCTCGAGCTTCACCGCCTGGGCGCCGCCATCCTGGATGAAGCGGGCCGCGTTCCTGAGCGCTTCCTCGGTGCTGATATGGTAGGTCATGAAGGGCATATCGCCCACTACCAGCGCCTTCGATGTCCCCCTGACCACGGCGCGAGTGTGGTGCAGCATCTCCTCCATGGTCACCGGTATGGTGGACTGGTAACCGAGCACAACCATCCCCAGGCTGTCGCCGACCAGGATAAGCGGCACGCCGGCGTCATCAACTATCCGGGCGGCGGCGTAGTCGTATGCGGTGAGCATGACTATCTTCTCGCCTTTGGACTTCATGGCCTTTATCTGGCTGACGGTAACGCGCATCGGCCTCTCCTTTTCCAGATTTGGCTACCAGGCGACCGGCCCGGCAACTTGGTCCGGCGAAGTGTTCTTCTCTGTAGAGACGTTCCTGGCGTCGACATGGACTATCCGGGGCGAATAGCCGCGGGACTCTTCTTCGCTGAGGTTGGTGTAGGTGAGGATGATGATGGTATCTCCCACTACGGCCAGCCTGGCGGCGGCCCCGTTCAAGCATATCTCGCCCTCGCCGCCTTCGATGGCGTAGGTGGTGAAGCGGGCGCCGTTGTCGATGTTCACCACCTGCACCTGCTCAAAGGGCAGGATATCCGCCTCTTCCATGAGCCGCCGGTCGATTGTAATGCTGCCCTCGTAGTGGATGTTGGCGGCGGTGACGCGGGCACGGTGGATTTTGCTTTTCAGCATCACTCTCATCTGAATTCTCCCTGGTGTATTTGGTCTAATAAAGTCCTCAGTTCCTGCGCCTGGCTTTCATCTATCTTGCCTTTGGCCAGGGCGATGGGTATGGTCTGAAGCCCAAGCTCTTTATAGGTATGAACAATTTCCGGGGAGCCTTTCAGGGCTTCCAGGTGCTTCTGTACGGTGCCGGCATCGCCGCGGGCGATAGGGCCGGTGAGACACTGGGGTATGCCTACGGCTTCGATATTGTTCAACGTACCCCGGAGCAGGGGGAGCAACGCCTGGACGGCCTGTTCCCGGGGCACGGAAAAGGTCTGCCAGAGGTCAGTGGCCAGCTTGACCAGCGTGACCAGGTAGTTGCAGGCGATCACGGCGGCGGCGTGGTAGAGCACCTTGTCCCCGGCCCGGAGCGCAATCCAATGGCCTTCCATGGCCGCTGCCATCTCCCTGAGAGTGGAGGCCAGCGGCTCTTCAGCTTCGATGGCGAAGGTCGAACCCGGTATGTTGGCCACCGCCTGCCCGGTACTGGCGAAGGTCTGAAGGGGATGGAACCCGCCGACGAGCGCCCCCGATTTCCGGGCCGGCTCAAGCACCGCCGTCGAATCGGCCCCGCTGCAGTGGACCACTGCCTGGCCGGGACGCCAGCGCACTTCGGCGGCCACTTTGGGGATGACGCCGTCAGGCGTGGTGATGAAGACCATCCCGGCCATATCCGCCACCGCCTGGTTGCTGCCAACAGCCTGGCAGCCGGTGATAAGGCCGGCCAGATGGCGGGCGGATGCGCCTTCCCGGCTGGCAGCAGCTATGACCGGATAGCCTTTCCGGCTGAGCAGCAGCGCCAGCGCCGTGCCCACCTTGCCTGTTCCTATAATGCCGACTTTCAACATTTCACCCATAAAAAAAGCCCCCGCCGGCATATCCGGTGAGGGCGCTCGTACTCCACCGTCTTGCCGTCTCGGTCATTCCTGATCCAAGCGGACTATCTTAGGGCAACACCAAACAACTAGAGGCTTACCGCCGAATGGTCGATAGCCTTAAACATATGTTATACCGGATTATCGCCTTTGTCAATAGGGGCCTCAGGTTTGAGGAAAGTGGTATCCCGGCCAAAAAACAGCCCCAGCAGCCAGTCCATCATTATCCTGATGCGGTTGTAGGTGCCGGTGACCAGGTAGGAGTATGCCATCAGCCACAGTAGATGGGCGACAAATCCGTGGAGTTGGAACCGGCCAAAGCGGAGCACCGCGCTGGAAGAGCCGAGCGATACCAGCTCCGCCGCCTCGGAATAGCGGTACCGTTTCTTGGGCCGGCCCCGGATGTCGGCCAGGATATTATGGGCGGCCGCTTTCGCCTGGCGCACGGCGATATGCGCCCGGGGCGGTACCGGCGCTCCCGATTTGGGATCGATAAAACAGGCACAATCGCCGACGGCGTAGACGCCGGGAAAGCCGGGGACTTCCATCTGTTCGTTGACCACCACCCGGCCCAGGCGGTCCTTCCTGGCCTCGACCTCGGCGATGCGCGGGTTGGCCACCACCCCGGCCACCCAGATAAGCGTCCTGGTGGGGACCACCTCACGCCGGCTTAGCTGCACGCTGTCAGGAGTCACCGCGGTCACCCGTGACCTGAGCTTGACTTCAATGCCCAATCTCTTGAGATGGTTCATGACGTGCGCGCCGAGGCTGATATGCAGATCAGAGACAATCTTTCGATTTGCCTCGACCAGCACTATCCTGATATTGGCCGGGTCTATCGACTTGTAGAACCGGACCAGGTCCCCGAAAATAAGCTCCCTCATCTCGGCGACCAGTTGCACCCCGGTATAGCCCGCCCCAGCGACAACGAAGGTAAGAAGTTGCTTCTGCTTCTCCTGGTCGGTCTCGAAGCTGGCCCGCTCGAAGAGGGAGATGATATGGTTCCTGATCAGCCGGGAGTCATGGAGGGTCTTCAAGGTGAATATGTTACTGCCCGCTGACTTCACCTGAGTCGTATCGGTAACGCTGCCCAAAGCCATGACCAGGTAATCGAAGTCCAGGGCGCCCATTGTAGTCATCACCCGGCGGGACTTCAGGTCTATCCTGGTCACTTCGGCCTGGATGAAATTGAACCTGTCCCGGTAGTGCAGTCTCCTGATGGGATAGGCGATATGCGCCGCCTCGATCCCGCCCATAGCCGCCTCGTGCAGGAGCGGCGAGAACAGGAAAAAGTTCTCATCACTGACCATGGTGGTCTCCACGTTCTCATTGCGGTTCAGGGAAGGCACCAGCTTGCGAAGGACATAGGTGCCGCCGAAGCCGCTGCCCAGTATCAGCACCTTGGTAGCGCCAACGTACAGGCTCTTGCGCACTGCCGGCCCCCGGTGGAGCAGCAGCCCCAGCCCTTCCCAAAACACGGCATTGACAAACCTCGTCAATGACACGGGGTTGAGGTACATCCGGGCGATGCTGCGGTAGCTGAAGCTGCCGGTGAACATCCCCCAGGCGGCGGCGGTAAAAGGCTGAGAGCCGAAGGCCCGGCGCCGCTCGTCGCCAATGAGCCGGTGCTGGGCCAGCAGGAAAAGGCGGGAGTTCTTGGCGCGGTCATTGGCGGCGAAGAGATAGCGTCCCCACCGGTTGTCCCCTGACAAGTTCCGGCAGAAGGGTTTGTAATGGCGCTCAAAGTCCTTCCTGGAAACGCCATGGAACACCGCAGTCCTGGCCGCCTGGCGGGCGGTGAGCAGGGCCGAGCCGATGCCATCCTTGTACAACCTGGTGACGGCGGCGTCGCCCACGGCGACAAACCTGTCGGCGAAGTAGTTGCTGGCAGCCCCCACCGCCGCCCTGGGCCGGCAACCGCAGGCCGAAGTATATTCTCCGGGCAGTACAGTCCGCACCAGGTCGTTCTCGAGGAACTCTTTGACCGGGGTGGGGCGTTTCCCGCTGCTGAGGACGGACACATTGACGAACGGGCCTTTGGGGACCAGGCTGCCAAAGATCAGGTTCGAGTGCGGGATGACAAAGGCGTGGGCCACATTGCCCAGCCTGGCCCTGGCCTCCTCGGCGTCTATGTGCAGTTCGTCCTGGGCCATTATCTGGGACTGCGGGGGCTGGTAATCCAGGCTGTCAATCAGTACCGGAGTGTCGTTTATTCCTGCGGCCAGCACCACCAGGTCATACTGCAGCACTTCGCCGCCGGCCTCTATGGAAGCGCCATTCTGGAGCGATACGCGGGAGACCGCCTTTTCCTCGACCCTGGCCCCCTGTTGCCGGGCCTGGTCGAGCAGCCAGCCATCGAAGCTGACGGGCTGGTCATAGCTGGAAAGACGGGGGCCACCGCCTCGGTACACGCTGATAATATCGAAACGGCGTGAAGGGTTACTGATGGTTATCGAGGTGTAGGGGGTGTGAATGGCATACTGTTTCACCCTGGCCATGACGATGTGCTCAGGTATGACCAGGCCGAGTTCGCCCAGGTTCTTTTGCATGGAAAGGGAGAGGATACCGGCGCAGCCCTTGCAGCCCTTCGACCCCAGGGCGTCGAACGACCTTCTCTGGAAGATGGTTACTTCCGGCGTTATCCCTTTTTGCCGGGCGTAATGCAGGAGATAAAGCGCAAAGAAGCTGCCAGCCGGCCCGCCGCCAACCACAGCCACCCGCGAGCCGGTGTCTATACCGGCCGACTTCTTGTTCACATTGATAATAATACTATCTGGAGCAGCCTCAGGGCAAAATCGCTTCGCCGCAGAACCTCCCTGACCGGCCCCATCCCAGTATTATGGCAGCACGTGGCTGTGTGTGAACGGGCCGGTGCCGATGACCACCAGCACCAGCATAGTGCCCATCGCAGCAATGAACAGGAAGGCCACCATCGGTATCAGGCGGGTGTTCGCCTCTTCCCCTTTTCCGCTGCCCGGAATACGGAACATCTGGTAAACAGCTCGGAAGTAGGTCAGCCAGACCATGGCCACCGTTATCAGGAAGAGCCACAGCCAGGAGACTATGCCACCGGGAAGCCTGAATGCCGTCATCGGCGAAGATGCGTCTTTGGGACGGATGGCAGATTCAGGGCCGATGACTACTTCCTTGCCGGGAGCGGGCAGGTGAAGCCCGACCTCAACCTCATAGTGGGCGGCAGCATCCTGGACCAGCGTCTTTGCGCCGGGGCTTTCCAGGCCGTTGTACCGGGACAATACGTTCAGTTCCCCGGCCTGGCGCGGCGTATAAAACAGTGTCGCCTGGCCGGAATCACCGGTAACAGCCCGGCCAACCTCCGCAAAGCCGCTGCCGAAGAAGTCCTTCTCGACATAGAATGCTACCTCGGCGCCGGGAACGGCCTTGCCTTCCTTGTCACGGAGCAGGGCGGACAAGGCCACCTGGTGGCCGGGCTGGACTGTTTCCGGGATAGATAGCAGCAGCGACCCTTCGGCGGCGTCTACCGGCCTGGGGGGCGGCGGGGGGGCGGCGGCACTGCTGGAATTCAGAGTATGGAGATAAGAAATGACCTGCCAGCGCTGCTCTTCAGAGAGAGATGACTTGAAGGGCGGCATGCCGCTGGTCATCCGGCCTTCGCTGAGCAGCCAGAAATACAGGTCCGGCTTGGCCTCCAGTTTAGCAGGGAAACTTGCGGCGCTGAAGTCCGCCGTTTTGATGCTGCCCCCGGTTGGCCCGTGGCAGCCGGCGCAGGACTTCTGATATTGCGCCTTGCCCGCCTGCTGCGCGCCTGCATCATCCCATGGGAAGGGGTTCTTCATGCCGGCGTAAGGTGGGGGCGGTTCTTCCTGGGCGACTACGGCGGTTGCCAGCAACAGCATCAGGGTTGCCATGACTCCGAAGATGATAGCAAGTTTGACCTTGTTCATTCGCTCACCCTCTCGCTTTCAAAGGCGAAACCCCTGGCCGGATGTATCTCTGCCTCCGGCGCGTGCCCTTTGGCGTCCTCAGCTACTTCCCAGATGGATATCAGCGGTATCAGCTTGGCGAATATGGCAAATACCAGGACGAAGCCTGCTACCGCTGCAGCAGTGATCGACCATTCCACCCAGGTGGGCGAGTAGGAGCCGAACTCAAAGGGCATCAGCGGCACCTGGATGCTCGGTACCACGATGACAAACCTCTTGAGCCACATGCCGATGTTGATCAGTATTGATGCAATCACCAGCTTGGGGATTACCGGCCCGCGGCGGTACAGGATCAGGGCGGCAGGTATAAGCATCCCGCCGATGGCGAAGAACCAGAACCAGGGAGCGCTCTCTCCGAGCATAAGTATTTCCAGCAGATGTTTTTCTTCGGTGGGCAACTTGTAGCCAACGGTCAGGTACTCGCTGAAGGTGAGATACAGGTAAATGAGCAGCGATACCAGGAGCAGGTAGCCGAGGTTGCGGAAGTGTCTTTCGGTAAGGTACTCCTCCAGGTGAAACAGCTTGCGGAAGATGGCCATGACGATCAGGATGGTGGCGATGCCTGAGAAGATAGCGCCGATTACGAAGTAGATGCCGAACACGGTGCTGTCCCAGCCGGGGCGCAGCGTCATCGAGAAGATGAAGGAGACCACGGTATGTACCGAAATGGCCACCGGTATGATGGTGACCGCCATGATGCCTATCGCCCGCTCCAGGCGATGATGTTGCTCCGGCGTGCCTTTCCAGCCGACTGCCAGGATGGAGTAAATCTTCCGCTTGAGGGAGGATGCCCCCCGCCCCAGCTTGTCCCGCATCAGGGCGAAGTCCGGTATCAGCGGGAGGAACAGGTATAAAAGGCTGCCGGTGAGATAGGAGCTGATGGCCAGGATATCCCAGGTGATGGGCGACTGGAAGCGGCCGAACCAGATGAGGTTGAGTATGCGGTCCGGGCGCCCCACATCGATGATGGGCATAAGCGCGCCCACCGAGATGGCGACCACGGTAATAATCTCCGCCATGCGCGTTACCGGGGTGCGCCAGCCGGCCTGGGTAACCCTGAGTATAGCCGATATCAAGGTGCCGGCATGTGAAATGCCGATGAAGAAGACGAAGTTGACCATGTACAGGCCCCACATGACCTGGTCACGCATTCCGGTGGCCAAAAGCCCGTAGCGGAGCTGCACTGTGAAAGCGTAAACACCCCACGCCACCACCACCAGGAGGAACCCGACGAAGAGGTAGTACCCCTTGCCGGTCCGAGACAAGGGAGTGAGCACGGTGCGCTCAAGGCGCTGCTCGTAGTTTTCCGCTCTCGTTATCATTTATGCTTTTCCTCCCAGGTCCAGGGCACTGATTCCTTCCAGGGCCAGACGCCGACGCTGCGGTCAAAGCCCTCGTCTCTGCCCCAGGGCCAGAATGAAGGTTGAAGCTCGCGCGGGTCATCGGGTCGTCTTCCGACTAACTCACCGTGACCCGGCAGGAACCAGACACGCGGCTGGGTGCCCAGGCTCTCTTTGTAGCGGTAGGCGTTGTTCTCGTCCAGGAACCGCGAGAGCTTGACCACTTCGGCCCCGTTAGAGCCGACATCTTCAACCAGGTCGCCCATGTAGAGCGCCTTCCTGGGGCAGGCGGCGACGCAGAAGGGCAGTTTTCCTGCCCGCATGACATGGGTGCAAAAATTGCACTTCATCACCGTGCCTTTTATGGCCGGGAACTGTGTTTCCGGGGTGTATTCGGCAAATGCCGCTTCCGGCGGCTGCACCGGCGTACCCCAGTTGAAGAAACGCCGCTGGTAGGGGCAAGCGGCCATGCAGAACCGGCAGCCAATGCAGCGGCGCTGGTCGATGAGCACAGAGCCGTCTTCCATGTGATAGGTGGCTCCCACCGGACAGACGTTGACGCAGGGGGCGTTCTCACAGTGGAAACAGGGGGTGGGCATAAAGAAACTCCCCCCGCCGGGTAAGGGGTGCTTGAATACCTCGATCCATTTCATGCCGTTGGGCTTGTAATGGCCCATGATGCAGGCCTGGGTACATTGCGGCGGTGTATCAAGGCCGACACAGCCATCACAATGCTTTAAGTCTATTACCATGCACCACTGGCGTTTCTTTGCAGTTCCGTCTGAATGCTGGCTATTTGCTTCTCCGGCCAGGGCCTTGTCCCGGTTCAATACCGATATCAAGGGAGTCGATAGTATGGTCAATGCCCCTACTGCACCGGCTGACCGTATGATGAAGTCCCGCCTGCTCAGATTGTTGCCTTTTTCCCGCACTAAGCCCTCACTTTCTCTTCCGAATTGGGAAAATCGCGGAAGATGAAGCCGAGTTGATAGCTTCACCCGGCGAGTTGTCGCCTCTTGGTTTGATATATGCTCCCGGCATCTACATTAAGTATGTCAAATCACTGGCCGCTATGTCAACTTAGTTGATTGACAAGCGCGCCAAAACCGCCACACGCACGCTGGCCGGTCAAACTTTTCTTGCAACCCGGGCTGCGAAATCGAAAGCGCTAGTGCCTGGACAGCAGCGAGCGCTCGCTTACCAGCACCCGCCGGGTATCGTCCAGCCTGGAAGCAACGACTTTGATGAGTCCCCGGTAGACTTCATAGCCTATCTTGGCATCGTTGTTGAGCAACCATCTGAGTTTGGGGCCGCTTACCGAAAGGGCCTTCACGCTCTGCAGGCACACGCCGGTGAAAGTGTAGATGTTTGGTTCGACGATTGCCGACCAGCCCACTGCTTCATTAGCGCCTACAACATCCACCGTTATGCGGCGGCTCTGGCCAGGCTCGGCGCCGGGCAGGGACATCTGCACAGCCACCTTGCCTTCGAGAAGGACGAGGAGCTCTTCGGCCTTGTCTCCCTCGTGGAACAGGACGCTTCCCGCCTCGTAGCGCTTCTCCAGCACCGAACTGGCTACTCTTTCCAGCTCGGCATCGGACAAGGCGGAAAAAACGAGGCATTCTTTCAGCCCCCGCTTGATGCTCATGTCTGAAATGGGCTTTCCCGGTTCAGAGGTTTCCTGGTTTATGGCCACGCGCAGCCTCCATCTGAGTTAAATTCGATTTTTATCAGACCACAGTGATACCGCCAGTTTGCCGGCCAGTCCAGCCAGTATTCCAGCCGCCCCGGCGGCGGTCACGAACATGCCTGCCCCGGCCAGAATTATGGTCAACATCATGCCCAGACCGCCGAGGATGCCCAGACCGCTGAAGAGGATGACCTTGTCGCTTGTCTCAGAGAGCCTTTGCCTGAAGTTTACCCTGGTCCGGGCTGCGACACTGGCGAAGACAAGCCCCGAGGGAGATGCCGGAAGCGCTACGCCCATCCCGTTTCCTGACAAAAGGGCCATCACCTCTGAGGTGAGACTCATGTCCGACAGTGCATTATGGTCAAGGCTGTTAAGCAGGATAATTCTGGTGCCGGGGACTTCTTCCGATATGGCCTGGGCAGTATCCAGGCCACCGACCCGGGACAAGGGTAGCATGTCGTTCCCGAAAATGTGGGGCAGGTGGCAGTCTATGAGGGCAACATCGGGGCGGAGGTTCTTGGCGAGCATCAAGGCCCTGTTGGCGTTCTCCGCCTGACCGACGATGACCGCTTTGTCCTGGCTTTCGACGACTCCCTTGAGGAAGTAGCGGACCTCGGGGTGTTCGGCAGCCAGCATTACCCGCGTACTGTGATTTTTCATCGCTGTCCTCCATTTACGGGAAAACTTTGCTGATATCAGTAGCTTAGCAAAGGAGGCAAAGCGATGCTATCCCTGTGCCGGGGGAATTAGCGCCCTGCGGGGGTGGTATTTTATGGCCGCCGGAATACTGGCTGCGAAGTATAGAGGAGTACAGTTAATTATGTATCCAGAGTAATAAAGCCGCGTTTCAGGGCATACTTTATCAGCTCTGTCCGGCTGTGCAGGCCCAGCTTGGTCATGATGTGGGCGCGATGTGTTTGGACCGTGGCCGGGCTTATGACCAGTTGCTCCGCGATATCCTGATTGGTGCGGCCTTCGGCGATTAGCTTCAGGATGGCCCGTTCCCGGCTGGTCAGGCCGTCATAGCTTTCCTTGCTGCTGCCACTGCCCACCCGCTGCAGGTAGTCGGTCAGGAGCTTCTTGGCCATGGTGGGGTGCAGAAAGACATCGCCGTTCCACACTGCCCTCATAGCGGATATCAACTCGCTGGAGTGGCCCCCCTTGACGAAGTACCCCGAAGCGCCAGCGTCAAGGAACTTGAAAAAGTATTCGTCGCCCTCGTGCATGGTTAACACCAGTATCTTAACGCCGGGTTCTTCTTTCTTCAACTTCCGGGTGGCCTCCAGGCCGTTCATGCCGGGCATGGTTATATCCATGAGCACAATGTCCGGATGAAGTTCTTTGGCCCTGGCTACGCCTTCAGCGCCGTCAGCGGCCTCGCCGACGACCTCGATATCCTGTTGGCCTTCCAGAATAGTGCGCAGGCCTTCCCGCACTATGGCGTGGTCATCTATTATCAAGACTCTCATCTTATCCATAATTCGTGCCTCCTGTCTTTACCTGGTCTTCATTTGCAGAACCGTCTTTGGCTGTACCGGCTACCGGCACTTCCACGGTCAAGCGGGTGCCCTGGCCAATCTTTGACTCGATGTATAACGTGCCGCCGAGAAGTTTTGCCCTTTCCTGGATGCCCAGCAGTCCCAGTGAATGGGTGCCTACCTTGTGCCTGAAGACGGTATCCTGGTCGAAACCACAGCCGTCATCCTCGACCGTGGCCCTTATCCTGCCGGGCATGGCTTTAAGTTCAACCCTGACATTGCTGGCGTCAGCGTGCTTCGCTATGTTGTGGATGGCCTCCTGGATTATCCTGAACAACGCCGTCTCTATTTCAGGCGCCAGGCGCTCGCTCTCCCGGATGCCCTGAGTGACAAATTCTGCCTTGATACCGGCATTGCCTATCTGGTTCTGCAAATAGGAGCGCACGGTGGCGATCAGCCCCAGGTCATCGAGGGTGGAAGGACGCAGCCCCAGTGTCAGCCGGCGGGTGTCCTTGAGGGCGCGGGTGACCAGCGATTTGGCGTGTTCCAGTCTCTTCTTGAACAGGGGGCTGGCCGGGTTGACGCCCTCAAGTGATTCTATGCTCATCATCAGGCCGGTCATGGTCTGGCCGTATTCGTCGTGAAGTTCGCGGGCTATGCGCTTTCGCTCTTCTTCCTGGGCGTTTATAACGCTTTTCAATAGCTCGCCGCGCAGTTCTTCCTCTTGCTTGGCATCCTGGTACAGCACCGAGTTCTCGATGGCCAGGCTGACATAATAGCCGATGGAGTCCAGTATCTTGAAATCGTTCTCGGTAAAGATGCGGTCTTCCGAGCAAGCCACATTTATTACGCCCAGCGTCTTGTCTTTCGACCGGAGGGGCAGGCTAACGAAACAGCAAATCTCCTCTTCGTCCGCACAGTCTTTGGCCAGCATGGGACACTGGGAGGCGTCATTCACCATGAGCGTCTCGTTGTGATGGAGAACCTGGTGGCAGGCGCACCCGGCCAGTGGTAGTCCTGCCTGCTCACACTGGAATATTCTGGTGGGGCCGATGGCTATCATGGGCTTGAGCTTATCCCCGGCGGACTTGAGAAAGACGCAGCCGGCAGTGGTCCGGGTCACCTCGAGCACCTTCTCCAGGGCGCCGACCAGCACGTCTTCCAGGTTCAGAGACTGGTTTACCGCGACGGCTATGCTGTTTATGGCTGAAAGCTCTTCGTTCCGCGACAGCAATTCCTCTCTGGAGCGAGCAAGCTGCTGGGTCATCGAGCGGAAGGCGGTGCTCAACTGGCCTATCTCGTCGCCGCGGGTGATGGGGATGACCGTCCTGAAATCTCCTGAGGCTACCCTCCTGGCGGCGGTGGTCAGCATCTTGATGGGGCGTATGGTCCCCTGCAGCACCAGCCAGAGCAGCAGGAAGGTAATAACCAGCACCATGCTGCCCAGGAGAAGCAACCGCTGTCCCAACTGCCTGGCCGGGGCCAGCGCCTCCTCTTCGGCCTGGCGCAGCACGACGCCCCAGGATGCCGTTGACAGCGGGGCGAAGGCCAGCATGTCCCGGTGTTTGGGGACGACTTCAGCCTCCTGGCTTTCGTGGCAGCGATGGCACGTCCCCACCGTGGCCTGTCCCCTCTCTATCAGGTCAGCGAACCGCCCGGGATGGTCGCTTTGCTCCAGGCTAGCCGGGCGGGAACCAGGTACAGTGCGCACCAGGACGATGCCGTTGCCGTCAACGATCTCCATGTATCCGGTCTGGCCGATAATAATGGAGGAGTTGAAGGCATCGTTGCTGGACAGGTCGAGGTCGATCATGGCGGCTACGAGGCCCATAGTCTCTCCGGCGGTGTCATAGACAGGAACGCTGGCTATCACAACAGGCATATCCGACGGGATGGAGACAAGATCGGATATCATAGGCAGTCCAACCGAAAGGGCCCGGTCTATCTCGGCGAAACGGGCTGGACCGGGACCGGCGAGCTCGGGTGCGGGCGGCTCAGCCTGGCGGACTATTCCTTCATTGTCAACGGCAATAATATAGCGGGTAAAGATGCCTGCCCTGGCCAGCGCCTGCCGCAACGATATGGCCTCCTTCTGGAACCGGGGCGCATCGGTGAGGCTGCCACCGAGGTCAACATCCTGCAACTGGTACAGGACATAGTTCAACGTCTCGTCCAGGTGACTGGCCATAGCCCTGGCCACGACAAGCCGCTCACTGAGGGTGCGCTGGATGCTCTCATTCACCGATTGTACCCCCAGCCAGCTAAACAACCCCAGCCCCACCACCAGCCCGGCCAGGACCAGCAGGCCTACCCTTTTCTGCAAAGTCAAATCGTTCAGCGCCATGTAATGTGATCCAAACCCTGCCTGAATGGGTCGCCAGGCAGCGTCTTTTCTGGCGTTTTCTACTATGTCCTAATCAGAAGTAAGTATAACATACTTGCTGAAAACAAGGTATTTTGCAATGGAAATGGTTCTGCATTACTGGCGAAAGAATGAACTGCAGCCCTGGTGTGCCAGGTACCTGACTTCAGATATTGCCAGATACTGCGTAGACGACCACAAGGTTGTTGCTTGTCGCTTCTCGAACGCACTGTTGGTAGCATTGTTCGAACACAACGGTAAAAGGGCGCGTTTAGTTGCGGCCCAGCTTGACTCATCCCGGAAGTGGCACTGCAAGTTGACCCGGCCGGTGTCTGACTCCTGGATTCGCACCCACTAGCGACCAGGAAGATTTCAGTTAGGCGTTTGGGCACTCAGGTAAGAAATGGCGAACTTTAAAACGAATTAAGCGGGGAACTTCAAGAGAACCCGCCTGTGACTTGGCGCTCATGAATGCTTAGGGGCTGGCCGCAAACTATTTGGCCAGGTGTGCATCAGCCCGCTTAACTATATTATCTATCTCTTGCTGCACTTCTACTGGCAAGGATACCGGCTGGCCCATTTGCTTGAGTCTTGACACCCGTAGAGGCCGCCGTTATAGAATAAACATCGGATTCCGAGGTAAACCGCATCTTTATTTCCGCTTATTGCTGCAAAATGGTGCAGGGCAACAAGTTTTGAGGAGGCCACAAGATGAGTTCGAGAAGGGCGGGAATGCTCGGTTGGGGTCTGGCGGCAGTGCTATTTGTGATCGGGATAGTATTGCAGTCCCTGGGCTACAACTTCGCTTCTTCGGGCGGGCAGTTTGCCTCCGGCTGGTTTGCCGCCGGGAACTTTGCCAGCGGGGTGTTCTCGGCGGGCATCTTCTCTGTAGGCGTGTTTTCCATAGGCATATTCTCGCTGGGGGTCTTCTCCCTGGGCATTTTCTCCATAGGCGTCTTCAACCTGGCCATCTTTGCCCTGGGACTTTACTGTACCTGCATTGCCGGGCGGGGGCGGCGCGTGGAGCAGATACAGGCCGCCAGGTAGCCCTGAAAGGTCCCGGTGTTGGGCGGCCAACTGGAAGCTGCCCTATTTTGGCGAGCGGCTAGGGTCCCGGAGGCGCCGGTGAGATTGCGGCTGCGAATCCAGCCCCCTCGTGGACGGACGGCGCGCCGCCGGGGCTTTGCTGGTCGGGCAGATGCTGCCTTCGCACCCTCCCGTGAGCCTGACCGAACAGGAGTTCCCTCATGCACACCTCCTTTACCTGGCGTACCTCGGCGATACGGCGCAATCCGATAAGACTCACCAGCGAGCGCGCCAGGCCGGAGAGGACGAATAGTGTCAGCAGTTTATAGCCCATCAGGGCGGGAAGCAGTGGCGCCAGGAGACCACCCAGGAGAGCGCCCAGACAGATGGCGGTACCATTCAGGGCATTGAATACCGCGATATATCTTGTCCTGCTCTCCGGTGCGGTAGCATCATAGATAAAGTTGGTGCTGGCCAGGTTAAAACCGGCCCAGGCCAGTCCTGATACCACCTGGATGGGGATGAGATATAAGGCATTGTTGCTGACCAGCCAGAGCAAAGGGAGCGCCGGTATCAGCGCCGAGACTGCCTTGATGACCTTGAGATTCCCCGCCCGGTCAGCCCGCCGGCCCCAGTATCTCAGGAAGGAAAGGCTGGCCACGGCGGCTGTGGCATTGATGGCGACATAGGTCAGGTAATTGAAGCCAAGGTCGCGGAGCATGTAGACGGCGAAGAAAGGGCTGGCGATATAGGTGGTAAAGCTCATCAGGGCAACGAAGACCATGAACCGTCCCTGGTTGGATGACCTCAGGCTTTTTACTATCTGTGGCAGCGAAGGCTGGGGCAGTGGCCCGCGCTGCACCGGAGGCTCGTACATCCGGGACAGGAAATACCAGGACAGCAGCCGGAAGGCCATGGCGCCGCCGAAAAGCACGGCAAAGCCGGTGAAGATATCGCTACCGGCAAGCTGCAATACCGCCCCGCCGGCAAAGAAGAAGACCAGGCTGACCGAGCCGGTGATCTTGCCCCTGAGTCCGAAGTACCTGCCCCTGATCCCTTCCGGCACCAGGTCAGCCATCATGCTCCCCCAGGCGGGGTTGCCCAGCGCCCCCAGGGTGGCATTGACCGTGAGAAAGCCCAGCAGCCACCACAGCCGGTTCTCGGAGAAGAAGTAGGGGATGAGCACCACCGGCAACCAGCTCAGGGCGTGCAGAAAGACAACGGGCAGGATGAGTCCCTTGCGGCTGCCTGCTCTTTCAGCCAGTTGCGGCGCGGCCAGTTGAGAGACCGCCATGACCAGGTTGGGAACACTGGAGAGCAGTCCCACCTGGATGACAGTGGCCTTGAGGGCCAGGGCAAAGGGAATAATGTAGTCCTGGGTCAGGCCCAGCATGGCAGAATATGCCGAGCCGTCCTTGATGCTATATCTCAGGCTTTTGTCTACCTGTTGCGGTACGCTGGCGTCCAAAGGGTATTACCTCGGTCTTGCTAAAAATTGACAACAAAAAACGGAAGAGCCTGAAAACTCTCCCGCCGGGCAAAATTTGGCTGAATTCTAGTGCAACATGCCTGGTGCTTAGCTATCTCACTAAGTCTCGTTCACCTTCTTTCACCGGGTAGAGATTCAATTCCACGTGAGGATGCCCTGGTTGCCAGACTGACGGGCGGGCGCCGGTCAGCGACATAGACGTTGCCCTGCCTGTCGGTGTATCCCTCAAACAGGGTCATTGCCGGGTTCTGCTCCAGGTCAGCGCTGGTCTTGAGCATGATGTTATGCTCGCGGGCAACGCGGGGGCTGAAGATGCGGAAACGCCTGACTTGCTGGCCGTTGATGGCCCCATCGAATTCGAATAACCTGAGCATCTCGATGTATTCCGGTTGCAGGCGAAACCTGTGGGTCATGTACTTGCGGACTGGCCCGGGAATATTTTTGACATCACTGCCGCAGGTTCTACGAATGCCCAGCATTTCGTTACCCTTCCCGAGGTCCCATCAACTGGCGTTATCTTTATCTTGGCGCTCTTTTACATGACATATGTTTCATGAATCATGATACAACATAATTTTGGGGATGTCAATATTATTTCGCCTTGTTCGAAAGTCTTGCCTCAGCCTCGCCACCCCCCTGAATAAAATCTTTGCCAGGCCGGGGCTTGCTGCGTATCCATGCAGGGCGGTTTGCCACGAATTTGCCCCTTCCCCCCTTCTTCTCCGCCCATGTTCATCCGCAAAAAATGGAACGGGTTGCTGCTCTTCTTAAATGTGACAATTTTGTAATGCTTTCGGGTTCAGTTTTATAACTTTTCTATCGGCGTTCCCGTAGGATTTTAGAGAAACACATTCCCGCTGACTCAGATGGGCAGGAGACATGTGCCCGGTTCAAATCTTTTGCAGGTGGTGACCATGAAGCTCATTTATTCACTGCGCGAAGGGTTCAAGGACAAAGACCAACTGGGGAACAAAGGGGCCAACCTGGTGGAGATGACCGGGCTGGGACTGGAAGTGCCCCCCGGCTTTGTAGTGTCTATCGAGGCTTACAAGGAGTGGCGGCAGAACGGGTTGTTGCCCTACGACGCCATAAAGGAAGCGGTGGCCACCCTGGAGAGGGAAGCAGGCAGGAAGCTGGGAGAGGGCCTGGAGGTCTCGGTACGCTCGTCAGCCCCTGTTTCCATGCCCGGCATGATGGATACCGTGTTAAACATTGGAAACTATGAGCAGATGGTGCAGGCGATACAGCGCATCTTCGAGTCCTGGGACAACGTGCGGGCCGTCGAATACCGGCGGCTTCACGGTATTTCACCCATGCTGGGCACGGCGGCCATTGTCCAGGCGATGGTCTACGGCAACCGGGACGGGCGCTCAGGCACCGGAGTCGTCTTCACACGAAACCCGAGCACCGGGGGAAAGGGGCTGTTCGGGGAATACATGTTGCAGGCCCAGGGGGAAGACCTGGTATCAGGGGCGCGCACCCCCGATCCCGTGTCCTCGCTTGAATCGAGGATGCCGGAGGTATATGCCGAGCTTGCCAGGATTGCCGACAGGCTTGAGCGGCACTACCGGGATGCGCAGGACATCGAGTTCACCATTGAGAGCGGCAAGCTGTATATTCTCCAGACCAGGTCCGCCAAGCGAAGCCCCCGCGCCGCCATAAAGATGGCAGTGGACATGGTATCTGATAACCTGCTAACCCGCGAAGAGGCCATAATGCGGGTTACCTATGAAGATGTCCAGAAGATGTTGCACAAGCAACTGAAACAGCCGGTGGTGCACCAGCCAATTGTCAACGGGCTTAACGCCGCTCCGGGCGCTGCCGGCGGCAAGGTGTATTTTGACGCCATGGAGGCGCTGGCCCAGTCCAGGCGCGGCATCCCGGTCATCCTGGTGAGACCGGAGACCAGCCCCGATGACATCATGGGCATAGCCGCGGCAGCAGGGGTCTTGACCCAGCGTGGCGGCATGACCTCCCACGCCGCAATAGTCACCCGGGCGATGGGCAAACCCTGCGTTGCCGGTGCTGAGGCTATTTCTGTTGACGTCAGCGCCAAACAGTTCAGTGTGAACAACAAGATAGTCAGGGAAGCGGACGAGATAACCATCGATGGCACCACGGGCAATGTGTACGTGGGCCTTTTGCCGGTGGAAGAGGTCAGCCTGAGCGATGAGGTAAGGGAATTGCTTTCCTGGGCTGACGGCTTCAAGCGTCTGGGGGTCAGGGCCAATGCCGACACGCCTGAAATGATAAACCAGGCCAGGCTTTTCGGCGCCGAGGGCATCGGCCTGTGCCGGACCGAACGCATGTTCAGCGGGCCGGAGAGGTTGTCCTCCATCCGGGAATACATACTGGCGGAGAACCCGGCCAGGCGCGCCGCCGCCATAGATAACCTCCGCGAGCTCCAGGCCAGAGACTTTATCGCCTTGTTCCGGGAACTGCAGGGCATGCCTATAGTGATCAGGTTGCTGGACCTGCCCCTGCACGAGTTCCTGCCCCCCCTGGCGGAGGTCGCCGACACCCAGGTGAGGCAGCGGATAGCCGAGCTGGAAGAGGTGAATCCGATGCTGGGTCACCGGGGCGTGAGATTGGCCATCACCGATCCAGAGCTTTACCGGATGCAGATAGAGGCCATTCTCCGGGCCAGGGTGGAGGTCCCCGCCGATATCTCCGTCCTGATACCCCAGGTCATCACCGCCCAGGAAGCGCTCACCGTCAAGGGTATCCTTAAGAGCACGGACGGCACGCACATGAAGGTGGGAGTGATGATGGAGACGGTGCGGGCCTGCATGCGGGCCGGGCGGATCGCCAGGGAAGTGGACTTCCTGTCCTTTGGCACCAACGACCTCACCCAGGCGGTCTATTCCTTCAGCCGTGAAGACGCCGAAAACAAGTTCCTGACCACTTACCTTGAAAGGGGTGTACTGCTGGACAACCCGTTTGAAGTGCTGGATATCAAGGGCGTCGGGCGGCTTATGGAGACGGCCATCTTCTGGGCGCGCCGCTACAAAAAGGATATCGAGATAGGGGTCTGCGGGGAGCACGCCGGAGAGCCGAAGTCAATGCGCTATCTTCATGGTACCGGCGTGGACTACCTGAGTTGCAGCCCCTTCCGCATCCCGGTGGCCAAGCTTGTGGCTGCCCAGGCGGCCCTGGAAAGCAGGGTGGCCGCCCAGCCGCGGCCCCAGCCGGGCGTCCTGGCAGAGGCCGGTCTTCCCGCGGCGTGATGGCTACTGGTTGGCCACGCTTCAGCTAAAACGCAGGGCGGGCTTCGAAGCCCGCCCTGTATGCTTCAGGCCCGTCTGTCCTCACGGAAGCGGGTTGCGCTGTCCGGTGGTTAGCTGATCGGCCCAGGAATCGGGCAGGTTCTGCACCCAGCCGTGGTAAACGAGCGGGATTGCCAGCACGCCCTGTCCGCCCATTCCGGCGTTGCCGGTGACGTTATCGTCGGTCTCTGTGTTGCTGGATGTCACCAGGGCTATCGAGCCAGCGATCCTGGCGTCGGCGGCATTGCCGTCCCCATTCGGGTCGTAGTCAACCACTATCAGCCGGTTGGAGAACTTGTTGGTCACGTAGGCGTAGTATCCGCCGCCCTGCTTGGCGCCGAAGTTTACACCGTGAGCGCCTGGGTCTGCCGGCAGCATCTTGACCGGGGTGTCAGTAGATGTATCGATCACGAGGATGTTGCCGGTCAGCGTGTTCGCCGTGACCATGAACTTGCCGTCAGGACTTACCGGGGTCTGGATGGGCAGTCCGCCTACCGGCCCGTTGATCTGCCCGGTTATCGGATCGTAGTTGGCCAGCAGGTTTATCTCGCTGGTATCGAAAGTATCCAGGTCAACAACGGTCAGCGTGCTGTCCAGGAAGTTGGAAACGTAGTACTTGCTGCCGTCGGGCATGACGCCGATGGCCAATGGATGAGAACCGGTCGGGACTATCCTTATTTTGCCGGTGTCCAGGTCGACCACGCTCGATGACTCATTGAGGGCGTTGGGCGTGATCAGCCTGCTGCCGTCGCTGGTGATCCAGTGACCATGCGGGGCCTGTTCGCCGATGTCTATCCTCTCTTTGCCCCCCTCTGCCCGCGGGGCAAGGCGCATCACCGAGTCATCGCGGTCGGCGCCGTTAATGCTGACAAATAGTTCGTCGGTATCCGGCCGGGTAATGACGTGCGCCGGGGACTCGCCTACAGAGAACTTGTCCACAAACTCCCCGGTCTCCCGGTCAAACACGGTCAACCGGCTGTCGAACCACTCCGTCACGAAGATGAGCTCCTGGTCGCGGTCAGTCCACATGTTGTGAGGGTTATTAAGCTCTCGGTCGGGCAGGGCCACCTTGCGGGTCACTTCCCAGGTAGCCGCGTCCACTGCCGTCGCCGTGCCTGGTTTATCCTTCCCCGCGGTCAGCTCGAACTGGGTGTTCACCCATACTTCGCCTAATCCCGGAGTCTCCGGTTTGACCGGCCGTTCAAGGATGAAGTCGTTGCCGTACCGCGCCTCCAGCACTGCGCGCAGGTTGACTACCAGCCCTCCGGTTATGCGCACATCCACATCAGGATAGGTGACGTGCCAGGCGTCTTCGGAGCTGTAGTCCTGCCAGTTGGCCGTGTTGGTAGCGATAAAGAAAGACCGCAGCAGGCGGGTGGCCAGGTCGCTCGATGTCGGCACCGTTATCCCATTGATCAGGGTGATAGTTTCGCCCAGGTCCAGCCCCTCGGTCCTTGGGTTATCAACGATGACTGCGGCAAACATGAACGGGTGAATTTCGCAGAAGAACACGTACAGGCCGGGCGTTCGCAGCACCACCCTGTGGCTGCCTTTGGTTATGCCGGTATCGAAGGGCATGTTCCTGGCGCCAGTCGGCCAGATGAGGGCGGTCACGGTGTGGGCTGTCTCCGACCGGTGGTCAAAATCGATCTCGGTGCCGGGTGTGACCACCGCCAGGGACTCGCTGCCGCCAACCGGGCCGGCCACGTTTTCAAACCAGCGGCCGGGGTCATCGGTGATATCAAACTCAGCACGTCTCGATGCAAAGACGGGCGACCAGGCAAGCAGGGCCAGCAACACAACCGCCAGGCTCGCCTGAAGAACGTTACGAATTATGGTTTTCATGTTTCACCTCCTTTCTCTCACAAGGTTCTTACAAAGTTCTCACTATCTTATTTTTCTAACACATTCTTCCCGTGCCGGCTATGACTTTGCTCGCTAAATGGCATAATTGCCTTGATGACTTCGAAAATGAGACTTCTTCTGTCACCCCCGGGGCGGCCTGTCGGCGTATTCCCCTTCCCCGGTATCTTTCGATCGCTCTCGCCGGCAGAAGCCCCGGGTGGACGGGTTGCTCCCTCAGGATGACATAAAATAAAGTGTGCCGGGGTCAGTTCTTCGGAGAAGCCTCCGGGATGACACGATGGTTAGCCTGATTGACGTTTAGGCGACGGGCGTCTAAAATGGGAGTGGACAACAAGGAAGGGGGAAGGTGTGCAGATGCTCTGGGCGCCCTGGCGGATACAGTACATTCAAATGGAGAGGCCGGAAGGCTGCATACTCTGTGACAAGCCGGCGGAGCATGATGATGTCAGGAACTACATATTGCAACGCGGCAGGCTTAACTTCGTCATCATGAACAGTTTCCCCTATAACCCCGGCCACCTGATGGTGGTCCCCCATCGCCATGTCGCCGGCCTGGACTCGCTGACCGATGAGGAGCGGGCGGAACATTTTGCATTGGTAGCCCGGGGTATCGCCATCCTCAGGGAATCGTTTACGCCCGGCGGTTTCAATATCGGCGCCAACATGGGCAAGATAGCGGGCGCAGGCATTGACGATCATTACCATACCCACATCGTGCCGCGCTGGCAGGGAGACAGCAACTTCATGCCGGTGGTGGCTGATACCAAGGTGCTGCCCCAGGCGCTGGCGGAGACCTTTCAGAAGTTAAGCGGCAAGTTTTGAGGAATGGGTGGCGCCCCCAAGCGAATTCGAATCGCTGTTACCGGCTTGAAAGGCCAGCGTCCTAGGCCTCTAGACGATGGGGGCACATAGCAAGTATACCAGATTCATTTGTGACCGGCAATGGCACAAGGGCGGGGAAAGTGCGTGACCTGCCAGATGATCAAAACCATTGACAGCAGTAATATCTCCGGTGTGGTTGACTGGCTCAGGCGGAAGATTATCCCTCTGGCGACACTGGCTGTCATAATAGTCATATCCCTGCTTATTTTCTTTTACCGGCCGGACGAAGAGACTATCCGCGAACTGCACCGGTACCGTTACCTGGGCGCTTTCCTTATCAGTCTGCTGGGGAACGCCAGTGTCCTCCTGCCTGGCATCGTATTGCCCCTTCTGACCGGCTTAGGACTGATGCTGTATCCCTCCACCGGTATTGCCGGACCGATCATCGTGGGGCTGGTTGGCGCCGCCGGCGCTGCAATGGGCGAGATCATGGGCTACATGGCCGGCTACAGCGGCCGGGCCATCATCGGCAAACAGCAGATGGGACAGCGCCTGGTCAACTGGGTGGGCCGGCGGGGGCTAGTCGCCACCATTTTTGTCCTGTCAATGGTGCCCCTCTTCTTTGACCTGGTGGGCATAGCGGCAGGGGTGCTCCGCTTTCCTCTCTGGAAGTTCATCTTGCTCTGCTGGGCTGGCCGGACGGTGCTGTACTCGGCGGTCGTGGTCGGGGTAGCCGTGGGGTGGCGGTGGTAATTGCCTGCGGGGACCGGCCAGCTTCGCCCGCCTTCATCTCATATTTGCTATAATACTAATTGTGCATGATATAGCCCTTTATCTCCATATTCCCTTCTGTCGCCGCAGGTGCCAGTACTGCTCCTTTGTCTCTTTCCAGGGCCGTGAAACAGATGTTCCGGCCTATGTCGCCGCGCTGGAGGAGGAACTCAGGCGCCGCGCTGGCGGCCAGCGGGTGAGCAGCATTTACTTCGGGGGAGGGACGCCCAGCCTGCTCTCCGCCGGACAGATAGCCGGAATCCTGACGACAGTGCGGACGGCGTTCGCGGTGGCGGGAGAGGCTGAGATTACCATCGAGGCCAACCCGGGCACGGTAGACCGCGCCTATCTCTCCGCCCTGAGAGCGATGGGGATAAACCGGCTCAGCCTGGGGGTGCAAAGCCTTGACGACCATGAACTGGCCCTGCTGGGACGTATTCACACCGCGACCGGGGCCAGGGAGGCGGTGCGCCTGGCGCGGGATGCCGGGTTCGACAACATCAACCTGGACCTCATTTATGGACTGCCCGGCCAGACCCTGTCTGCCTGGCGGAACACGCTGCGCCGGGCTATAGAGATGGGACCGGAGCACCTTTCCCTGTACGCCCTCACCCTGGAAGAGGACACGCCGATGTGGCGCACAGTCCGGGAGCAACAACTGCCCGCCGTTGACCCTGACCGGAGCGCAGACCAGTACCAGGCGGCAGAGGACATGCTGGCGGAGCAGGGCTACCGTCACTACGAGATATCGAACTGGGCCAGGCCGGGGAGGGAATGCCGCCATAACCTGGGCTACTGGCTGTGCCGGCCTTACCTGGGGGTGGGCGTGGCCGCTCATTCCTTCCTGGACGGCCGCCGCCTGGCCAATACCGGCAGCCTGGATGCGTACCTGGCCGCTTATTCCGGCGGTCACGAGCCGGCGCTGGAGATGGACGAGCATATAGGGCCGGACCTGGAAATTGCCGAGAGGATCATCCTCGGCCTGCGGCTGTGCGAGGGAATAAGTCTGGAGGATATGCCGGGCATAGATTTCGGGCAGCGCTACCGGCGGCAGATAGCCGAGATGGAGGGGGCCGGCCTCCTGGAATACGGAGATGGCCGCATCAGGCTAACCCGCCGGGGCAGGCTGCTGAGCAACGAGGTATTCTGGCGCTTCCTCCCGGAGCCTGCCGGCGCACACTGATACTCACGGAGATTGCTCCGAAAATCGCTTTTCATACATCATGGTGCCCCCTGGCAAGGGGGCATGAGGGATTGGATAGACCTTTGGACCGGAAAAACATCAGGAATTTTTGCATCATCGCCCATATCGACCACGGCAAGTCAACGCTGGCCGACCGCCTCATCGAGTTGACCGGCGCAATGCGCAGCGGGGATATCTGCAACCAGGTGCTCGACAGCATGGAGCTGGAACGCGAGCGCGGCATCACCATAAAGGCCAAGGCCATACGCCTGGACTACCGGGGCGCTGACGGCGGGGCCTACCAGCTGAACCTGATTGACACGCCGGGGCACGTGGACTTTTCTTACGAGGTGTCCCGCACCCTGGCCGCCTGCGATGGGGCAGTGCTGGTCATCGACGCCACCCAGGGCATCCAGGCGCAGACCCTGGCAAACGTGTACTTCGCCATGGAGCATAACCTGGAGATAATCCCCGTCATCAACAAGATCGACCTGCCCAGCAGCGAGACCGGCCAGGTGCTGGACGAGATAGAGAACGTGCTGGGATATGACAGGGAAGATGTGCTGCTGTTAAGCGCCAAGACGGGACAGGGCGTGCCGGACCTGCTGAAGGAGATCGTGCGGCGCATTCCACCACCTGCCGGAGACCCGGGCCGGCCGCTCCGGGCGCTGATTTTCGATTCGCATTATGACTCTTATAAGGGTGTGGTCGCTTATCTCCGGCTGATAGACGGTCATATTGTCAGGGGGGACCGCCTCCGCCTGATGAGGCAGGAGATAGAGATGGAGGCACTGGAGGTCGGCTATTTCGCTCCGGACCAGTGCCCCGTTGCCGAACTTATCGCCGGAGACGTGGGCTACATCGCTACCGGCCTCAAGAACGTCAGGGAATGCCGGGTCGGCGATACCGTGACCTGGGCGCACAAGGGCGCCGGAGAACCCCTGGCCGGATATCAGCCTGCCAAGCCGATGGTGTTTGCCGGCATATATCCCACGCAGGCCGATGACTACCACCAGTTGCGCGAGGCCATAGATAAGCTCAGCCTCAACGACGCCTCACTTTCGTCCGAGCCTGAGTCCAGCCCCATCCTGGGGCATGGCTTTCGCTGCGGCTTCCTGGGACTGCTCCACCTGGACATAGTTTGCGAACGGCTGGAGAGAGAGTTCGGCCTGTCCCTGGTGGTCACCGTGCCCGGGGTCAGCTTTGCCATAACCACCACCGGCGGGGAGCAGAAGACCATCGTAAATCCCTCCGAGTTCCCCGCCCCGGGCGAAATAGCCAGCATCGAGGAGCCCTGGGTAAAGATATCAGTGATCACGCCTTCGAAGTTCATCGGGCCGCTTATGGAACTGGTCAAGGAATATGAAGGAAGCTACCGACATACCGAGTACCTCGGCCAGTCCACCACCGGCGGCGAAATGGGACAGCGGGTCAGATTGGAGTACGAGATGCCGCTGCGCTCCATGCTGACCACTTTCTACGACCAGTTGAAGAGCCGCAGCCGGGGCTATGCCTCGCTGGACCACGAGTTCACCGGCTACCGCGAGGCCAGGCTGGTCAAGCTGGACGTGCTGGTGAACGATGTCGTGGTGGATGCCTTCAGCCGCATCATCCCGCCGGAGAAAGCCCATGAAGTGGGCAGGGCGATGGTGGACAAACTGAAGGAAGTCATCCCCCGCCAGTTGTTCAAGGTGCCCATCCAGGCGGCGGTGGGCAGCCGGGTGGTGGCCAGGGCGGATATAGCGGCCAAGAGGAAGGATGTCCTGGCCAAATGCTATGGCGGAGACATCACCCGGAAGCGCAAGCTGCTGGAAAAGCAGAAAGAGGGTAAGAAAAAGATGAAGTCCATTGGCCGGGTCGAAGTGCCCAAAGAGGCCTTCATGGATGTGCTCAAGCTGGGCTAGTCCCGTAATCGATTATTGACGTGGAGGCTACAAGCCAATAAACTGAGGGGAAACCTGGTACAGGGAGAAGATATGCCCACACTTTTTCTCAGCGGCAGCAATATCAAAGGCCTGCTCGATATGTCAGAGGTTATCGGGGCAGTCGAAGAGGCTTTCCGGGAGAGTAGCCGGGAGGAAGTGCAAATGCCGGCCAAGTCCTACCTGACGCTGGAGCGGGGGGACTTCCGGGCCATGCCCGCCTCCGTACCCGGGGCTGCGGGCGTGAAATGGGTCAATGTGCATCCCCGGAACCCGTCACTGGGACTGCCCACCGTCATGGCCACGATAATACTGAACGATCCATTGACCGGATATCCCCTTTCCATAATGGACGCCACCGAGATGACCGCATACCGCACCGGGGCTACTGCGGCTATAGCCTCCAAATACCTGGCGCGGCCAGGCGCTCAGACGCTGGGCATTGTCGGCGCCGGTCGTCAGGCCTATACCCAGATAATGGCCCATGCGGAGCTGTTCGACCTCAAAGCCATCAGGGTATTTGACCCGGCAAAGGCGGCGGTGACCAAGCTTATCGAGCACTTTCCCCAATACCCCATCAAAGAGGCTTCACTGGAGGAGGCGGTCGCCTCGGACATCCTGTGCACGGTCACTCCGGCGCGGTCTCCGGTGGTCAGGAGGGAGTGGGTGCTCCCGGGAACTCATATAAACGCCATTGGCGCCGACGCGGCAGGCAAGGAGGAACTGGAACCGCCGGTGCTGAAAGAGGCGATGGTAGTGGTTGATGATATCAGGCAGGCGACCACCAGCGGAGAGATCAACGTGCCTATCGCCGGGGGGCTTTTCACCATTGACGATATCCATGCCACCCTGGCCGAGGTCATCTCCGGCCAGAGACCGGGCCGGGAAAGCGAAGAGACGATTACCGTCTTTGACTCCACCGGCATCGCCATCGAGGACATCGCGGTAGCCAGGATGATCTATGAAAAGGCCAAAGGCTCGCCTGATTATCTCAGCCTGAAGTTTGTCGAATAGTATTCGTGCTGGCCCGGCATTATCGCCCTTGATGTCATTGCGTATTACCTCCCTGAGAATATAATATCTGGAGAGAAATTGAGGAGGCATAATAGATATGCCTAAAATTAATATCTCCTTGTCCCAGGAAATACTGGAGGAACTGGACCGGGCCGCCATGGAAGTCCGGGCCAGCCGCAGCGCCTTTCTTGCCCGCGCCGTAAGGCATTACCTGGATGAAAAGCACGAAGAGCAGAGGCGTGAGAAACGCAACCGGGCAGCGGCAACCATGGACCGCTTCAGAGAAGAGTTCGGTGGATGGGATGGTACCAAAGAGGTGCTCGGTTGGCGTGAGAGGCATTAATACTTGATGCCTCGGTCGGCGTGAAGTGGTTTTCCGCCAAAGGCGAGTCATCGCTTTCCCAGGCACTGGCAATACGGGATGCTCACATAGCGGGGCAGCAGCTTCACTTCCCCTTCATCGCCGCCCTTATCTTCTCCGGCGTTACCGGCAGGTCGGTTATGCGCACGCCAATGGCATTGTAGATGGCGTTGCTTATGGCCGGGCAGATGGCATTGTAGCCTATCTCGCCCACGCTCTTGGCGCCGAAGGGGCCTGACGGAGTGGGATGCTCGATGATCACCGTCTCGATATCCGGCATGTCCAGGGTGCCCGGGATCTTATAGCTGGTGAAGTTGTCCGTCTCCAGCTCTCCGGTATCCCGGTCCACTACGAAGTCCTCCATAAGCGTGTAGCCCATGCCCTGGGCTATTGACCCCTCCAATTGCCCCTCCACGTTCATCGGGTTTATCGCCCGGCCGATGTCATACGCCACCACCACTCTTAGCACGCGGACATGGCCGCTCTCCGAATCGACCTCCACTTCGGCAAAGGCGGCCTGATAGGGCAGAGGGTTTCCCACCGGCTCCCAGCCGCACCTGGCCTCGATGGGATGATAGGGGTGCTGGAAGCCGTAGACATTTTCCCTGACAAGCCGGGCCACGCTGATATCCTTGTCAGAGTTTGCCTTGAAGAAGACGCGGCTTCCCCGGACCTCCAACTGGTTTGGCTCGACCTCAAGCGTCCTGGCAGCCAACTCCAGCAATTGTCTTTTCGCCTCAGCCGCCGCCTTCATTACCGCTGTCCCCATAATATAAGTTGAGCGACTGCTGGCGCAGCCGACGTCGAACCCGGCGGCATCGGTGTCGCCGTTGACGATGCGGACATCCTGGTAGCGCAGCCCCAGCTCTTCGGCGGCGATCTGGAGCAGGACTGTCTCGATGCCCTGGCCCATGTCATTGATATTCACTACCAGCAGCGCCGAGCCGTCATCCTGCACCTTTATGGCGGCGTGTGAGCGCTCCAGCAACATTCCATAGCCGCCGCTGACATGGGTGGCGATGGCCATGCCCAGGCCCCGTTTCTTCACAACGCCCCGGCTGCCTGCCGCGCGCCTGCCCCACCCAGCCTTCTCGCCGCCGACGCGGATGCATTCGTCCAGGCAGGAGCTTTCAATGGGCAAAGCCGGTACCGGGCTGGGATCTCCGGCCCTCCTCACGTTCCTCAGCCTGAACTCCATCGGGTCCATGCCTATCTTCTCGGCGGCCATATCTATTAGCTGCTCCAGCGCCCAGGTTGCCTCACTGTTGCCATAGCCCCGGAAGCCGCCGGTGACAGGCATGTTGGTATAGACCACGTCCGCCTCGCCAGACACGTTCTGGCAGCGATAGAAGCCCAGGAAGAAGACCATGTTGACCACGGTGGTGCTGGTGTTGGTGGAGCAATAAGCCCCCGAGTTGCTGACCAGGTACGTCTGCAGGGCGGTGATCGTCCCGTCCTTCCTGACGCCCATCTTCACTCTTTCCACGAAAGCCTGCCGCGTGTCAGTGGCCATGAACTGCTCCTCGCGGCTGTAGGACAGCTTCACCGGTTGTCGCGCCTTGCGCGCCAGGGCAACGCAGACAGGCTCTCCCCTGAAGGTAAGCCCGTTGCCAAAGCCCCCGCCGGCGGGAGGGGTCAGCCACCTGATCATGTTCACCGGCATATCGAAGATGCCGGCCAGCTTCGTCCTGGCCGGGAATGGCTTCTGGTGGGTGGACCAGACCGTAAGCCTGCCCGCAGCATCGAAACTGGCGATACAGGCCGCGCTCTCCATCGGGGAATGGGCCTGTTTCGAGGTGTGGAAGGTGGCCTCCACCACGTGGTCCGCTTCTCGAAAGCCCTGTTCCACGTCCCCGGTCTTGAAGGGGAAGACGATATGGCGGGCGGCGTTGTTTTCAGCGTAGTCGTGTATCCGTGGAGCGCCCGGCATCATGGCTTCGAGGGGGTCGAACACGGCAGGCAGTTCCTCATACTCCACCTTGATAAGCTCCAGCGCCCGCTCGGCGGCGGCCTCATCTACGGCAGCCACGGCGGCTACGGCGTCACCAACGAACCGCGCCTTGTCGGCCAGGACGTATTCGTCATCGGGCGGCCTTTTGCCCGGAGACAGCAGGTCTACCATGCTCCGGTTGTATTGACTGTCAGGCACGTCCCGGCGGGTGATAACGGCCTTGATGCCCGGCAAGCTCTCCGCCCTGGATGTATCTATCTTTAATATTCTGGCGTGCGGATTGGGACTTCTCAGCACCATCCCCACCAGCATCCCCGGCAGGGTAATATCGGTGGTGTACTTGCAGGTGCCTGTTGCCTTGGCCACCGCCGCCGGCTGGGGCAGACGCTTCCCCACTATCGAAAGCTCATTGAGCATGGTATTGACCTCCGGTTAGAAGTGCTATTCTTTACTTTACGTAGTCAGCCAGCTTCATTGACTCCCACAGGTCTTTGGGAGGAGTGATCCGTGTTGAGAAGGGCAGGCCGACAGGTTTGGTGGCATCGATCACCACTTTGGTCAGCATTGGGCCTCTTTTCAGGCGTGTCTCATCGTAGGTGGTGGGGTCAAGATGCGCTCCCAGTATGCGGGGCATGGTGTGGATGTCCTGGTCTGCCACCACCCTGGTGCCGGCGGCCCACAGCGCCTCCTGCTCGTTGAAGATATCGATGTCCTCATCGACGACCAGCGCCCCCTTTATGGCCGGGTCGCCAATGGCCATCATGCCAGCGAGAACGCCCTCTCCCGGAACGCGTTTCCGAATGCAGACGCCGGCGAATACGAAACTGCTGGCGCTGGGAAAGATGTGCACCGCCTGCACGGTTGGCACCACCCGCTTCACCGCATCGTAAGCGCCGGACTCCAGTCCCAGCACGCAGGAGAGGACGTGCTCGCGGTGGGCCGGGTCGAGGTCATGGTAGATGGCGTCGCGGCGCATGGTTATGGCGGTCACATCGATGAGATAGCAGGGCTTGTTCCCCTCGCCGTAGTAGCCGAGGTATTCGGCAAACGGGCCGTCGGTGACCATATTACGCGGGTCGATTACCCCCTCGATAACTACTTCGGCATGTGCCGGTACGGGCAGGTCTACTGTCTCTCCTCTGACCACCTCCAGGGGCTCTCCGAGCAGGCCGCCCATTATCTCAAGCTCGTTGAGGTTGATGTCGCCCCTGGTCATAGCGCCGAGCACCACCGCCGGGTGATGGCCGATAAAGATGGCTACTTCCATGGTCTTGCCCAGTTCGGCGCTGCGCCGGGCGATGTAGGCTCCGTGATTGGCCGGGTTTACCATGCAGCCCAGCTTGTCTTTGCCCTTGACCTCGTGGCGGTACACCCCCACGTTAGGGATACCGGTGTCAGGGTGTTTGCTGACCATGCAGCCTATGGATATGTATTTGCCGGAGTTTAGCTCGGCATGATGTGTGATGGGCAACAGTCCCAGGTCTATGTCTTTCCCGGTAATTATCACTTCCTTTACCGGCGCTTCGGGGGTTTACCTGCTTGGTTAGAGCGATATTGGCAAAGGTGTTATTAAAAGCCAGTGATTCCAGGTTATCTCCCCAGTCATAAGCTCTATCTGCGGTGAGTTCTTGCGGTATAAGAGAATGGACTTTTTCCTGCTCCTTGAGCATCGGCTTGAGCTGGCTGCCATCGGTAGCATTGGCCGGGGTGGTTCCTACTCCGGTGATGATACCTGTCTCTTCCTCAATAATGATATGTGCCCTGTAACCCGGCCAGGTTGTGCTTGTCTTCTTCCCATGTCTCGCATCAGGGTCCACCGGGCTGAGAAGCTTATCTTTGGCACCCTCTTCTCTGTCCGCAACCGCCTTCTCCAGTAATCCCAAGTCTTTTTGAAGTTCCTCGGTCGGCCTGATCTTTTTGGTTTTGAACTCTGCGGTAACGCTATCAAGTAATTCACCAGCAGCTTCGACTTCTTGCTGCAGCCCTTCTTGGGTGGAAGCAAACTTGACCGACTCGGCGTTTTCAAGATCTTTCAGTCCCAGCCTTTTCGCTACCCTCGCATCCTGCTTGGCGATAGTCTTCAACACATTCTCCCGGCACTTCCTGACCAACCCGGTAATGCTGCTTACGGTGATATTCGCCCTGATGGGCGTCGAATCGATTATCTGCCGGTTACCCTTTACCAGTCCCTTATCGATGCATTGCCGGACGATCTGGTCTAAGACCGCCCGGAATTTCTCTTCCCCTAACCTTTGGGCCCGGAAATAAGATATGGTGGTGTAATCCGGAATCTCAGCATCGACTGCAAGACCCAGAAAGTACTTGTAGGCCAGATTCAGCCGGGCATTTTCAATCACATTTCTATCGGAATCGCCGTAGATGTACTGCAACAGGTAAAGCCTGAGCATGAACTCCGGGTCTTCCGCCGGCCTCCCGATACTGGGATTATACCTGTCCTTAAGTATCTGCCCTGCAAAAGAAAAATCGACCACCTGGTTTACCTGGCGAAGCAGGTGGTCGACTGGGACGATACGGTCATACAGATAACTGCCGAAGAACGATTCTTGAGGTGATTTTGGCTTGAGCATGAGCACCTCCTTTGCGATTGTTATCTGTATTCTATCATGCATTTAGCCTCATATCACGTCTTTGGACTTTTTCGGCAGTCTCATTTTGTTTGCAATAAAAGTTGCTAAAGACACGGAACATCAGCATTTCTACCCTTGATTATTGCCTGCATAATAGCTCGTTTATCGCTCCCCCTCCGGGGAGAGAACAGCTTCAAATTTTATGCAAATCCGTTTCCATGAATAAGCTGAGATCTGACGTGGAGCTACACCTCGTTGACAAACGCCCGGTGGTGGCCTATTATATTCTTATAAACGAATACAAGAGAGGTCTGAAACGTGGCGACTGTTACGAAGCAAAACATCGAGAAGCTGGCGCTGGGGAGTAAATTTTTTCGGGCCCTTGGGGAGCTGAGTCGACTCAAAATCCTGGATGCTCTTCTCGATGGAGAAAAGAATGTAGGGGAACTGGTCGAGGTGGTCGGCTCAAGCCAAGGCAGGGTATCCAACCACTTGGCCTGTCTAAAACAGTGCGGCTTCGTGGATACGAGACGTGACGGCAAATATATCTATTACCGGCTGGCTGATGGACAGGTGCGGCAATTGTTGGAAGTCTCCCAGCAGATGATAGCCAGGAACGCTGAACGAATATGGGCATGCACAAGGGTGGACGTGGTCCAGGAACCCGAACCGGGAGAGCCACAGTGAAAGCACGCCTAGTTTTGGCTATCACTATTCTCACGTCTTTTTTGGCTTGTAGCCAACGCACCGCCACTCAATTCGATAGCTCCCAGTACTCTGGCCGTCTGGACAATTTAACGCTGGAGATACCCACAATAGTCTGAACAGGCTGTTGGTCTCGGGTCGAGGCCAGTGCCAGGAAGGTGACTGGGGTGGTTGACGTTAAGTTCGATAAGGAGAGAATACAGAGGGTGGTTATAACCTACGACCCGGATGTAACCAGTATCGCTGCTATCAAGGCGGCAATCGAGAAGAACGGAGATAAGGTTCTCGAACCGACTGAATGAAACAGGGAGGACCCGGCAGATGAAATACGACCTTATCATCATCGGTGGCGGCTCGGCGGCTTTTGCCGCGGCCACCAAAGCCTCAGACCTAGGGAAAACAGCACTAATGATTAACGGCGGACTTCCCATCGGCGGCACCTGTATGAATGTCGGCTGCATGCCGAGCAAGCATCTGCTTACCGTGGGTGACGAATTCTTTTACTCTCAAAGGCCGAGGTTCAAAGCTCTACAAACCCGGTCTAAAGTTGCTTTTGGAACGGCCATGCGGGAGGTGAACCAGATGATAGCCCGCGTCCGTCAGCAGAACTACGTTAACGTCCTGGAAAGCCTGGAAGATGTCACTCTGGTCGAAGGGATGGCACGATTTACCGGCCGGAACAGGGTTGAAGTGGGTGGTAAAATCTATGAAGCTGATAAGGTCCTAATCGCCACTGGCTCAAGCACGAAGGTGCTGCCCATACCAGGATTGGACAGAGTGCAGTGGCTGAGTAATGTAACCGCCCTGAAACTCCGCACGCTGCCGAAGTCCATGGTTGTTATCGGTGGTGGACCACTGGGCATGGAGTTTGCTCAGATGTTCGCTCATTTCGGTATTCAAGTCACCGTGCTCGAAGCCATGTCGCAGATTCTGCCCAAGCACGAACCCGACATTGCTGCCGAGCTGCAGCGATGCCTGGAAGATGAGGGCATTGCCATCCACACCGGCGTTCGTGTTGAGAAAGTGTCCGAGCGAGAAAACAGGAAAATAGTGACTTTCAGGAAGGGAGACGGACTGGAAGAAATAGAGACGGAAGAGGTCCTACTTGCCGCCGGCATCCAGCCGAATACATCGGAACTCAACTTGAGCGCAGCCGGCATCAAGGCAAACAAAAATGGTTTTATCGAGGTCAACCAGTATTATCAAACCGATAACCCTGATGTCTTTGCCGCGGGCGATTGCATCGGCAAAATGGCGCTGGAGCCGGTTGCCGCCAAAGAAGGGGCGCTGGCTGTCGAGAACGCCTTCACCGTGCCTGTGCGCAGCATCAACTATGACCACGTGCCGTCGGCCGTTTTCACCAATCCGCAAGTGGCTTCGGTGGGCATTACCGAGGAAGAGGAGATGCGCCGCTTCAATACCTGCCTTTGCCGCACCATCGATATGGCTATGGTGCCGAGAGCCTCAGCCGTGAACGAGACCAGGGGAGCTTTCAAGATGGTTATCCACCCCCGGAACTTCAAGGTACTCGGTGTCCACATCGTGGCGCCGGGCGCGGCGGACTTGATTCACGAGGCGACCCTTGCTGTAAAGCACAGCCTGACTATCGATGACATCATCGACACGGTTCACGTCTTTCCCTCCTTCAGCGAAGGCATCAAGCGCGTGGCGCAGTCATTCACCAGGGATATCAGCAAGATGAGCTGTTGCGTGGAATAGGCGGGGCGTTTGGCCTGCGCTGATGTTGAATTGGGGAGGATAGTGAGGAATGAAAACCTTGCTGACGAGATGGGGGTCCGTTTTCCAGCTTTTTGGCCTGCGTGGCTGGATGGTCGCCGCCGCCGCCGGCGCCGCCGTCACTTGGGTAGTGATCGGCGTAACCAGCGCGATCATCGATAATCCGTTTTTCCTGCGCATGACGCCAACTCGAACGCAGGATTACATCATCTGGGCGCTGACCGGAGTTCTGGCGGGTTTCGTTGCCGGAACGTTTACCCTCCCGGCGAGAAATGTCGCTGGCGGCAGAGCCGCATCCGGAGGGCTCCTTTCCTTTCTGGCAGTCGGTTGCCCGGTGTGCAACAAACTTGTCTTGCTGCTTCTTGGCGCTTCCGGGGCGCTCACTTTCTTCGCTCCGCTGCAGATTTACATCGGCATCGCCTCTCTGGGCTTGCTGGCATGGTCGCTGCACCTGCGGGTGAGGACTATCTACGGCAGTGGCTGCGCAGTTTCTCAAGTGGCGAAAGCCCGTGAGACTGGCATAAAGAATAACTGGGATGATAGCCATTGACCTTAACCTCGACTGGAAGGTCTAAACTAAGAAGTAGAGGGGTGGTGACTTGGAGTGAAGCGGAGGTGAAGGAAGATGAAAGTAAAGGTAATTGCCCTCTCAATTATGTTTGGAGTGGCCTTGTTGTTCACTTTCAGCGCCTGTGCTCCTGCCATGCCTGAAGAAATGCAACCGGCGCCGGTAAGTTCGGACGACCTTGTCCCACCTGTACGCGGTTTTTACAAAGGAGAGGTAATCTACTTCATCCACACCGAAGCTTCAGACGCCCAGGTCGCCGATATGCTGACCAAGATGATGGGGCCAAAGGTGTTATTCGTTCCCGCCCTAGCCCAGGTTCCTGAGTCCGTGCTGACCAACGTTTATGTCTTCACCAACGGCATCAAGGGTGATGGTCCATTTGGATTCCAGGCGGACATTTTCGACTCGGTGCCAGGCGATGAAGGGTACAGCCCCCTGCGCTCCGTCAGGCTCACTAGCTGGAAAGAAGGGGCAGCTCCCAGTGAGCTACGATCGATAGACGAGATAAACGAGACCGTGTCCAGGGGAGAACTGTCAGTGCAGCCACGGGGAGCGGTAGTAAACATGCCGGTGCTGACCTGGCCCGGCGGACAGAGGTAAGGACGTGTGATAAGGGTACGAAATATGAACACAACTATGTCTGCTGACAACCTAAAAAAGCTCCAGGTCAAGATCGGAGGCATGCAGTGCTCCTTCTGCATTGAGACACTGCGGAAGGCTTTTCTGGGTCTGGATGGCGTGCAGGAGGCCAGCATCAGCCTCGCCCACGAAGAGGCGCTGGTCTGGTATGATCCGGCACGGGCTACTCCCCAGCAGATTAAAGATACCCTGGTGGCCATGGGTTATACCTGGCGTGACCCGGAGAAGGTGAGGTCGTTCGAGGAAGAAGAGGCCGAGCTTGGCGTTGCCAGGAGGAAATTCCTGGTGGGTGCGGGCGCCGCTGGCATTGTAGTGATTTTCATGGTTCTGATGTGGCTCGGCGTTATGCAGCCCTGGTTCCGCTGGCCCATGCTGGCACTGGCGCTGGCGACCATGTTCGGACCAGCCTGGCACATCAAGAGGATGGCCTGGTCATCACTCAAGAGGGGTATTCTTAACCAGCACGTCCTGCTGGAGTTCGCCGCCTTCGCCGGACTTACCGGCGGCTTCATCGGATTCTTCGTAAAGGAATTTCCCATTCCCGATTTCTTTGGTGTGGCCACCTTTGTCACGGCATACCACCTGCTCTCAGGTTATATCTCGCTCCTGGCGCGCACCCGCAGCTCCCAGGCAATAAAGCGGCTCATGGCGCTGCAGCCGGCGACGGCCCGCGTCATCCGCGATGGCCGGGAAGAGGATGTCCCTACTGGTCAGGTGAAGCAGGGAGACCTGGTGCGTGTGCGCCCGGGCGAGTCCATCCCGGTGGATGGCATCATCGAGGACGGCTATAGCAGCATCGACCAGAGGCTGGTGACCGGCGAGCCGATGCCGGTTGAGAAGGTGAAGGGCGATGAGGTCATCGGCGGCTCGGTCAACCAGACGGGAGCTCTAGTGATAAGGGTAACCCGAGTGGGCGATGAGAGCTTCCTGCAAAAGGTAGCCCAGAGCATCCAGGAAGCCCGCGCCCTCAAGCCCGGTATCCTCATTCTTGTCGACCGGGTGCTGAAGTATTTTGTGCCCGGCGTGCTCATCGCCGCCGGTATCGCCTTCCTCATCTGGACGCTCGGGGCATGGATAATTACCGGCAGCCCTGATTTTAATCGAGCCGTCTTCGCCGCGCTGGCTGCCCTGGTGATGGGCTACCCCTGCGCCCTCGGCATGGCTTCACCGCTAGCGATGATACGGGGCGGCGGCATCGCCGCTGAGAAAGGTATCCTGATGCGCTCCGGCGAAGCCTTCCAGGTCTTCAAAGATGTGCGCAGGATAGTTCTGGACAAGACCGGAACAATCACCCAGGGCGAGCCTTCCGTATCCGACATTGGGCTGATGGATGGGATTGACCGGAGCGAATTCTTGGGGCTGGTTGCCTCCACCGAAACACTCTCCGAGCATGCGCTGGCACGAGCAATTGTAGACTATGTCACTGCCAGGGGCGGGGTGCCGGGGAAAGCAACCGACTTTCAGACTTATCCCGGCAAAGGCGTTTCTGCCAGCGTTGATAGCAAAAGGGTAGTAGTCGGCACCGGCCGCTTCCTGGCGGAGCAGGGCATTGACGTGTCCGCTTTGGACAAGGACAGGGCCAGACTTGAGGAGGAAGGAAAAACCGTGGTCCTGGCGGCCATCGATGGCAGGCCGGCGGGAGTCATTGCCATCAGCGATACCATCAAGGAAGACACGCGGGAGGCGGTGGAGAGCATGAGAAAGGCCGGGCTTGAGCCTGTCATGATTACCGGCGATAACTGGCGGACGGCCCGGGCAGTCGCCGGGCTGGTAGGTATAGAAAAGGTGCTGGCGGAGGTGCTCCCCGGCGATAAGGCTGAAGAGGTGCGCAAGCTCCAAAGGCAGGGCTACCGCGTGGCAATGGTAGGCGATGGCATCAACGACGCCCCGGCCCTGATGCAGGCGGATGTCGGCATTGCCGTCGGCACCGGCACCGATATCGCCATCGAATCGGCGGATGTCATCCTCATCGGGCAAAACTTGGCGGGCGTCATGGAAGCCTACCGCATCGGTACGAACAGCTATACCAAAACGGTGCAGAATGTCTCCCTGGCATTCACTTTCAATGGCATCGGCGTTCCGGCGGCAGTCACGGGGCTGGTCCACCCGGTATGGGCGATGATTGCCATGGCCGCCAGTGTGACCACGGTGCTGCTGAACTCCTTCGGCGGCCGGATTATCCATCTTCCCCACTTCCAGAAGGCACGGGAGGAGCATGTGCTCACCCTTGAAGTCCCCAGCATCCATTGCGAAGGCTGCGCGGAAACGATAGAAAACGCGTTGAGAAAGCTGAGCCGTGTGCAAAACGTGAAAGTGAACCTTGCCGAAAAGCTCGTGGAGGTGACATTCCGCGACGGAGGCACGGTAGAGCAGGATATTCAGAATGCCATCATCCGGGTAGGACATACGATAGCCGGCCATGGTCACAGCTAGGATTCAGGCTTTGTCCTCAGGTTGCATTGTGCTACTTAGACGAAGCTTCCAGCGGTGCAGGTAGACCATTATAGTAGTGGAAGCGATGAACGCTATCCCCGCTATCCAGCGTGCCATTGGGATACCACCGACTGTCCATACATCAAGCTTGAGTCCTTCAAGATAGAAGCGCCCCACGCTGTACCAGATAATGTACAATAGGAAAATGTCGCCGTTTAGCAAGCGCTTCTGCCATTTCCGTCCCGTGAAGAGCAACATAACGAAACCGAGCAAATTCCACAAAAACTCGTAGAAGAAAAGAGGGTGAAAATAGGAGTAACCTTCATACCCGGACAGTCTGTGTGCCGGGTCGATATAGATGCCCCAGGGAAGATTGGTTGGGTAGCCGTAAAGCTCCTGGTTGAAGTAATTTCCCCACCTGCCGATGGCCTGCGCCAGAATCACACCCGGAGCCACAATATCGAGCCACTGGAGAGTGCTCAACTTCTGCCATTTAGTGTAAACAATCAGCCCGCTAGCGCCTCCGGCAATAGCGCCAAAGATACCCAACCCGGCTCCCCCAAAAATCATGGCCGGATGCTGGCTGTAAAAAGACCACTGGTCGATCACGTGGTAGAGGCGGGCGCCGATGGCTCCCAAGGGCAGGACAACAAGTAAAAGGTTGTAAACATGACGAGTGTCGTAGTGCCTTCTCTTGGTCTCAAGATAAGACACGACGGTTGCGGCAATAACCCCGGAAGTTATCATGATTCCGTAATAGGCTATTGTAAATGGACCAAGTTGAAAAGCAACCATACGGATTCGTTTTTAGCGTAGCGTTCTTGCCGGTACTATCTGGCGGCCCCCGGCATTTCGGAGTGCCTCATCTTCACTTTTCAGGCATGCCTCTCTCACTGCTCGCAGCAACTTGCCAGCGACCGTATCTCCCCAGAACCATTTGTCCAGAGCTTCAGTCGTCATGCCGTCGGCGCCCGGCTGTGCCGTGATGGCTTCGTAATAGTAGGCTTTTAGGTCATCAGCTGCGTATCTGAGCTCGAAAGACAGCGATACATCCTGACGCGGATTCGGAGGTGTGCCACCTTCCACGAAAGAGCATAAAAACTCCGCGATAGCTTCAACAGTAAGTTTGCTCACGCCCACCATAGTACGCCCGCGCCCTTTCACAGCCCGGTCATACCATGGCCTCATTGACTTCATTTCAGCTTTGAAAACCTGGCAGAGCCGGTCTGTGTCACTGGCCCTGTCCATACCTTCAGATGGTGGAACATAAGGGCAAGCAAGTATTGCCGGTTCACCCTCGGCAGACGGAGCGTCTTCGGGGAAGTCCGCCGGTACGGGACCTTCAGATGCTTCGAGTAGCTTCAAAGCGGCGACTAAAACTCGCTTTTGGAAAGCTGGATTGTTTGGCAAGCCAAGCGGGCGGCCGAGTTCAAAGGGAACCCAGAGAGCTCTTGGCGGTTTTATCTTCTCAGTGTGAAGACGAATCAGGCTGATTTGAGTGGTCGGCAGCCCCTCCTCTTCCAGGAAATGAGCCAGCACGCCTACGGCGCGCGTGCAGAGAGGTCAGACCGGCACCAGCAGCACTGCATTCACATTATCTTGCTTCAGAAGCCCAGCAAGATAGCGCGCTGGTTGTTCCCACCTCACGGGGTCGTCGGCGCCCATGAAGGAATAATGAAAGCCGGCAACGCTGCCGATAGCCCCTTCCCCAGCTAACTCCCGTAAGCAGTCAATCGG
The DNA here is from genome assembly GCA_016190695.1 of Chloroflexota bacterium. Taxonomy (GTDB): domain Bacteria; phylum Chloroflexota; class Dehalococcoidia; order Dehalococcoidales; family RBG-16-60-22; genus JACPQC01. Next base: position 4,734 of record JACPQC010000034.1, on the reverse strand, counting down.
GAAGACCACATTCCAGTCCTGGTAAAAACCGGCCCTATCGAAATTTACCGAGACATGGCTCATTATCAGATTGTCTGCTTTGATATCCCCAGGGATAATGCGGTAGAAGTCTCCAGGCTCCCGTGTAAAAGGACGGTCATCTCGCTGGTGCAACCCGGCCGTGGAGATAATGGCGACACGCCTTTCCTTCAGCGGCGGACCTTTCACCCAGGGCTGATCCTGAAATGTCGGGCAGTTTGCGTTTTCAAGAACTCTTCTCTCGTCCGCATCGAGCTTTTCTAAACGAACCATATTGTTAACCTCCCTTCGCGCAGCTATATCGTTACAAAAGACATCTATCGTGTCTCGAATGTAAAAGCCGTCCGCAACTATTACTGCACCGCATATGCCTCGATTTCGACAGAGCCCGTATTGCCTCCCGAGCTGGTCTCTACTTCAAACCTCAGGCGCCTGGCTTTCACTTTTACATCGAAATAGTGTATTGCTGAGGCGTCAGGAACATCAAATGGCCCCAGTCGTTGACCGCTGTCTGTCACCACGCTAAAACTGGAGACCTGCGCGCTACTGCCCATAGTGCGAGTCCAGAAGCCTAGTGCCGTCAGGTCAAAACTCTGACTCAGCTCAATTTCAATCCAAGCGCTATTCCCATCACCGTTGGATGACCATTCTGTACCGCGGTTACCGTCAATGGCCCTGTTGCCCCCAAAAGAGCTGTCCAGGTCTCCGCCACCCCAGTTACTGCTGACACCGACTACCCTGGCTCTCTCCGATGCGGCGGCTACATTACGCCCCGCCGGTTTTGCTGTGACTTCCCCTTTGGCGGTCGTAAAAGTCCTATCATCAGACTGGTACAAGTTACCGGACAGGTCAGTCACCGTGGTCTTGAAGTGATATGTAGTCTCAGGCTCAAGGCCCGTGAGATTCAACTCGTGTTGAGTAACTACGCCGGCCATGGGCATGACCGCCAGATTCCCGTAGCTATCATCTTTTCCGTAGGCGACATTGCAGACCACGGGCACCCCGCTGGTGAAGACTATTCTTACCGAGTTCGCCCCTATGTCCCGCACGTGCGGGCCGTCAACACCCTGCGGGACGTTGCTCAAAGGCTGGACTGTAACCTTGCTGCTGGTAGCACATGATGCCAGGATCATGGCCAATACCACCAGCAACAACAACGATATAGCTAACGCTCTTTTACCCAATTACTCACTCCTTGCTCTGTCCTGCCGCCAAGTACTTTTCGATGGCTTCGCCGAGTTCGTCCGGTTTGAAGCCAAACGGTCCCAACCTACCGGCGTAGACCACACGGCCATCCTTTCCAATCAGGTACAAACGGGTGGGGTGGGCTGCATAGGCGGTATTGACGACATTGTCAATGGTATCGACGCAGATAGGAATCTCGTATTTTAGCTCTGATTGACAACGCCCGGCGACCGCCTGACGCTCCTCGGTTGTTTTCGGGTCATAGACATCGGTCGCCGCGGTGAACCCAATTGCTTTTGTCACCACTCCGGTGATGCCACCACCGAGCCACCACCCGTCCACGGGATGAGCTTCCCGAATGTAGACCATCAGGAACTGCACCCGGTCACGGTATTGGTGGTAGAGGTCATGGAGACTCACGGTCCCCTTCACAAAAGGGGGTCACGTATAGCTACCGAAAACCAGCGCCACTGGTTTTTGTCCCTGGAAGGCGGACAATCGAATTGGGTTCTGTCCCTTGACATCACAGAGTTCGAAATCAGGGGCAATGTCTCCGGCTTTCGGCGCCAGGGCATCATATTTCTCCTGCCATGCTTTGTTGGCTGCCCGGTATTTAAGCACATCGAATACCATAAGCGTGTACCTCCCTCGCAGGTCTTTTCGTCTCTGCTAACACTATGTTTCTACTACTTCCTGTAGCCCATTCCTGTCCAGGATGACTATCTTCTTTGTCCCCAGTTCCACGAACCCTTGCTCCTGAAGATGACCAAGTATGTTGGTGACCGTCTCTCGGTAGAGGCCGGTGGCATCGGCCAACTCCTGGTGGGTAAGCCCGGATAGCTCTGATGCTCCCTGCGACAGTCGCAGGATAGCGCGGCCTACCCTGGCTGTAGCATTCCGCAAAGTGGCTTCTTCCAGCTTGGCTCTCGTCTCCTCAAGCCGTTGGCTGAGACTGTTTATCAATCTTAAAGCCACCTGAGGTTTCTGCAACAGAAGCCTCTCAAAATCTCCCCGGCTCAGTACGCAGATAAGCGAGTCCTCGGCCGCCTCGGCAAAAGCCTGGTGCATGCTCTGGGCAATTAAAGGCATGTCCCCGAAGAATGTTCCCGGCGTCACAATCTCAACGATCAGGCGCTTGCCCTCGGGCGTAAGCGAGTAAATGTGCACCTTACCCTTTTTCAAGAGGAACAGAACTTCGACCTGCTCTTCTGGACGATAAAAGACATGCCCCTTCTTGCAGGTGACCATGTGTACCATTTCCTCAATCCCGTGTAGTTCTTCCCGGCTTAGGTCGCGAAAAATGTCTACGCCGGAGAGCAAATGAAACTTGAGCGACATATCTTCCTCCGGTGGGGAACCGTGAAGTGACGAGTTACGCTCATTCATGGTTGTTTCCCCTTACCCTGGCGGGCGGAAGATATCTTGGACAACAGTTCTTCTATTCGCGGATTCCCCAGGAAAAGCAAGCGGTCATCCAGAAAATAAGATGGCGTAGGGGGAACGCTCATAGTATTAATCATCGGCATCTCGTCAAGCATAATTACCTTCACCTGCAGGCGCGGCAGTTTTTGGCTCACCTCGCCAGCCAGCCTCGTTGCCTCGGCAGTACCAAAGCAATGCCTGCTCACGTACACATTCAGAGCCTCTGCCACGAAATTCCCTTCCCCTGGACCAATATCTCATATGTATATTATGTCACAGTTGGTTCAGTTGTTTGTAGTCCAGATTACAGAAAAGCCCATTGGAAGCCAGGTAGACTGAAAATAGTTCAACAAATGCTCGTGGAACAAAAATACGGAGGTTGAGAATGACCAAAGTGGCAATATTTCTTTTGTCCGGAGTAGAGGACTTGCACCGGACTGCGGCGTTTCATGCTTTACTCTATGCTCGCGACCTGAAGGCGGCTAACGTTGATGTCCAGTTTGTTTTCGACGGCGCAGGGTCGGGCTGGATCGAAGAGTGGTCTAAACCGGAGAACCGTACCCATAAGCTTTACGAAGAAGTCCGTAACTCCGGAGCCATTGCTGGCGTGTGTGATTTTTGCGTGGGTCATTACGGAGACAAGGCGAAGGCAGCGGACCAGGGGCTGTCTCTTCTAAGCGAGTCAAACGGGCACCCGGATATCGCTCGCTTCGTGGGACAAGGATACCAGGTCATTGTTATCTAGGAGGGGACAAGATGTGTCTCATAATCTATCTGGTGAAGCGTCTTCTTATTAAGCTGGGCTGGCTCAAGCCTTCTGCCGCCGATGCGGGGTGCGGGATACCATCGGTAGCGGCGAGCTACTCGCACCAGGCCCGAAGAAATGAACGACCGGCCGGCGGCTGAGGATTTGGCATTTGACACCCGGGTGGTGAAGAAGCAAAAAAGTATCTTTCACACCTATTCTCCTGGAATCTCGCAATTAGGTGCCCTTTTGCTAACAAATTACGTAGAGTTACGGATATGCAAACCCCTAAAAAGCCCAGATATTATAAGTATATTGGGTATTTTTGTGTCTACTTCACTTAAATGCGCGGGAAAAGACGAGAAAAAGGAGGAAAAATGAAAAAGGTCGGACGTATCAAGGGTTTAATGCTTATGGCTATCCTGGTACTTCCACTGGTAGTAGTGGGCTGTAAGGCAGCCGCGCCAACACCGGCAACCGATGGCACTTCTTTGTACAACTACATTACACAGCAGAATGACTATCACAAATGGAAGATGTGGCCCGGCAAGCAGGCGCTTTATCCCGGCACCGAGCCTCACGGTGCTCTTCTCACCACTTACGTGACTGACAATGCGTTTTCGGCTATCGATGGCAAAGAGGGCAGCATTCCGAATGGCAGTATCGTCGTGAAAGAGAACTACATGCCGGATAAGACCTTGGCCGCGATTACCGTGATGTACAAGGTCAAGGGTTATGACCCCGAACATAATGATTGGTTCTGGCTGAAGTACGCCCCTGACGGCAAAATAGACGTCAGCGGCAAAGTGGATATGTGTTATGGTTGTCACGGAGGCAAGCGAGACAATGATTATATCATGACAAGCCCCTTAAGGTAGCAACACGGCTGGCAAGGCTAAAATATGTGCTATGGGCTATTATTAGCTCCAAAATATGGTCCATTATATGAAAGAAGGAGGATTACAATGAGCCAGGTAGCGACAACAAAGGTAGCTAAAACAAAGGAGAATTTGAAACTGTGCCAGTGCATGAAATGCCCAACCTATACGTTCATGTGCAAAATGAAGAATATGCCGGGGCTAATGGTTGACATGATGAGTGACATCGGTAAGAAGGAGCACATGGAAGCAATGTATTGTGCGTTTGATAAAAGCAAGTGCATAGACGAGGAGAAAGGCTGTATTTGCATGACCTGTGCACTTTATAAGAAATACAACCTTGACAGAGCCCGTCCCATAAACATCGCATCTGCGGCTGGCGGAACAGCGAACCCTTGCTGACCTAACGCCGATGATTTGCTGGCTCCGGTGCTCCACACCACGGGCCGGAGTATTATCGACTATTCAGTTCCAGCGGGCATTGTC
>JACPQC010000036.1 GCA_016190695.1 Chloroflexota bacterium | reverse complement strand
TAGAAGGGGCGAAGCCCCTTCAAAAAATCTCTTCCCTTCCCCTCTGGGGAAGGGATAAAGGGATGGGGCGTTGTGCCTGGAATATGTTTGCTTGATGTCTCAATATCCTGCTCTGGATACTAGCCTTCGCTGGTATGACAATATGTAATGTAAGTTTGAAAAACAAGGTCTGCCGCTAAACGATGCTGTCTAAATTAAACCTGATCGAAAAACCTATTTTGGACAAGAGTGATATGCACATATAATGTAGCTTGCCTCTGAACCAGGAGGCATCAACCCGGGAGACCGTACTCCTTCCATTTCTGGCGGACCAGGCGGCGCATCTCGGGGCTGGACTGGCAGGCGGGCGGGTGGGCCAGCCCTCCCCATTCCGGCCTCGGTTTCCACTCCGATGGCCAGGTAGCATCGATGAGCACCCGGTCCCACCGACCCGTCCCTCCGGTGGCCTCCCTCGCCTCCGGCGACACCGAGGGGTCCAGGTGCCCGCCTTTCCAGCCGGGAAAGACAACGATGTCTTCAGGGGTGCGCACCCTGGTGGCGATGGCCGCCATGACCTGGGAGATGTCGGTGATATCCACGTCCGAGTCCACCACCACCACGTACTTGGCGAACTGAAAGGCGCCGGGCATGGACCAGAGCGCTCCGGCGACCTCCCTCTCGTGGCCGTAGTACATCTTGTCGATGCTGACGAACAGGATGTGGTGGCTGGTGGGATGAGCGTCTCCGCCGTAGACGCCGGTGATGCCGGGTACGCCGTGGGCCTCAAGCGCGTTCCAGATGGGGATGACCTCCAGGAAAGACCAGGTCTTGTTCCGTGGAAAGATGCTGTTCATGCCCTCCATGTACCCCTGGAATATGGGGTCGTGCCGGTGGGTGACGCAGTTGACCTGGAACACCGGCCTGGGCCTGGGCTTCAGCGTGGAGTAGTACCCGGGGTATTCGCCGAAGGGGCCTTCGGGCAGGAAGGCCGCCGGGTCAAGTAGCAACTCTCCCTCCAGGACTATCTCGCTGCTGGCGGGCACCTCCAGGTCACTGGTCTGGCACCTGACCACGGGGAGAGGCTCGCCCCGGATGGCGCCGACAATGTCATACTCGCTGACGCCGCCGGGGAAAGATACGCAGGCGACCATCGGCGTGACCGGCTCCGGGCCGATAACGATGGCCGCGGGCATGCTCTTGCGGCCGGCCGCCTCGTATTTCCTGGCGTGTTTCCAGGCGTCAGCGCCGGTGGCTATCATCAGGCCGACCCGGTTGCGATCATGCACCATGCCCCGGTATAAACCGGCGTTGGTCTGGCCGGTCTCCGGGTCCCTGGTTATCAGCGCCCCCCAGGTCAGGATGTACCGGCCGCCGTCGGCGGGGTGCCATTTGGGGACGGGGAACTCCAGGACGTTCACCCGGTCGCCGGTCTCGATCACTTCCTGGCAGGGGCCGGAGGACACCGGGGCCGGCTTCAACGGGTGGCGGACTCTCTGCCTGGTCGCCTGGATGGCTGCCATCGGGTGGAGGTCTTCGGGCAGACCGGCGGCCAGGAGCACCCTGCGGAAAGAGGTGACATTGGTATTGACCAGTACTTTCTGGCCATGAGAATGGTCATAGCCTTTCACGTTTTCGAACAGGAGCGCCGGCTGTTCCCTGATAATGGACTCTTCGGCGACAGCGCCTAGCTCCTCGTCCCAGTCCACCCCGGTCTTGATGCGGGCAAGCTCCCCTCTAGTCTCTAGGGCGGCGATGAACTGCCTGAGGTCATCTAACATGGCGCGCCTCCTTGCTCGAATATGCCTGTCCTGTTGTCCTGAAGCGGATTATAGTCCGGAGGCGCATGTGTGTCAACGGGGCGTCTTTGCCCTGCAAGTACGCCAGGGTTCCCGGTTGACCCGCGGCAAGATGGGGTCTCACAAAGAGTTTACGTAATATTTTTTGGATAGCTTGCGGTCTCTCTTGACAACGCCCGGAAATGGTGTACACTGTAAAGAGGTTTATCGAGGGGAGGAGAAGTGGTGCGGTAAGGGTGTGTTGTGGGCTGGGTGGAGGCCGTAAAACGGGAAGGGGACATGAGGGTCACTCTGCTATGGCCGGCAAATCGAAGGAACTAGGGTAGTAAGAGGGGCTGTGTCTGTTTGACATGGCCCTTTTTGTTTTGCCCGGGTCAGTGTCCACAGACCGGGGCGCTCAGTCATTAACAAAAGCATAATTTAGCGACTAAAGTACTTGACAAAATATTGAGTTAGTGATATATAGAACGCATAACTATCGCCGGACAAGGTTGAAATGTGACCAAAAGGACATTTTGGGCAATATGTTGCCAGTTGGCTTGACAAATGCTTTGTAGCTGCTATAATGGGGTGTATCAAGTGCCTTATTGGCACGTGTGATGCCATTTGGAGTGCAGGGGGGTAGGTGGTGAGGAAAGCTACTGATGGAAAAATCTAGGATTGTGGCCATCGGGTCACGGGGGGCATGACCATGAAAAGACCTTTCTCCAGGCTGGTTAATGTTTTCGTGATCCTGGCAATGGTGGTGGGACTGGTGGCGCCCCTGGGCGCGCCGGCGCTGGCGGAGGAGGGCGGAGGGCCGGGAGTAACCGTAAGCATCCAGGGGCCGGACTCGGTAGCCCTGGGTGATAATTTCACCGCCCTGGTGGCCATAAATAATGTAGTCGGCTTTGATGCTGCCGATTACCGCGTGGTCTTCAACCCCGATGTCTTTCAACTTCTCGATGTGACTGATGGTCAGCTCACCGACAACGTCAGCGGCAATGTCACCGCTGTTCCTGTGAGCCTGTGGAACGAGAATCCCATTGGCTCCGGCAACTTCACTATCATTAATAATATCGATGGCACGCCTGGGGTAAACGGCGCTGGCTACCTGGCCGTGCTGTCATTTACCGCAATAGGGCCCTCCGGCGGCAGCACCGAGATATCCCTGGTCGAAGGCACCCTTGCCCGGTTCGATGCCCAGGAGATCCCGGCCCTGTGGCAGGCTCTGGGGCTGACGGTATATGACGGGGAGCCTCCCGCCGTCCACCACTTCGATGTCGTCCCCTGGGGCGGGACCGTAATAGCCGGTCAACCCTTCCCCCTGACCATCACCGCCAGGGACGACCGGGGGCAGCGGGTCTTAACCTACGAAGCTTCCAACACCCTTTCTGATAATACCAGCACCATACAACCTCAGCAGACGGACAACTTCACTGATGGGCAGTGGACAGGCAACGTAACCATATTCCAGCCGGCGCTGAGCAATATCATCTTTACCTCCGGCGGCGGCGGCGCTACCGGCGTTACCGGGCAGAGCGGTCCTTTTATCGTGCTCGGTGAACCGGTGGTGGGATTCAGTCAAATCGGCGATGTCCAGGTGGCGCTGGGCTTCATACTGACTATCGATGTTCGCGATGAACAGGGCAACATTGACGAGACTTTTGAGGGCACAGCCACCCTTACTGATAATACCACCACCATCCAGCCGCAGCAGACGGACAACTTCACCAATGGCGTCTGGACGGGCAGTGTCACCATAAACCAGCCTTACCAGGGCAATGTCATCGTGGCCACGGCCTCTAACGGCGCTGTCGGCAAGAGCAATCCGTTCAATGTAGGATGGAACGTATCCGGTACGGTCTCTGATAACGTCACCGAATTGCCCATCGCCGGGGCCAGCGTCTGGCTGGAATCCCAGCCGGGTGGCCAGAGCTACGGCGGGCCGCAGACGGGCGGGGATGGCCAGTATTCCATCCTGGTGCCGCCGGGCGATTACAAGCTCAGGGTGGAAAAACCGGGTTTCCTTCCCTTCAGCCAGGACCTGCAGGTATCATCGCACACAACGGTCGTCGTCCTTCTCGACCCGGCAGCAGAGGCGCCGATTCCCCGCCTGGACATTGACCTTATCGGCAACCAGACCGCCGGACAGCCTTTTGAGATATTCCTCACCGCCCGCGATAGCCAGGGGAATGTTGATCCGTCTTTTGAGGGCACAGCCACCCTCACTGACAATACTACCACCATACAGCCGCAGCAGACGGACAACTTCACCAGCGGCACATGGTTGGGGAATGTGACTATATACCAGCCTTACCAGGGCAACGTCATCGAGGCCACGGCCTCCAACGGCGCCACCGGCAAGAGCAATCCATTCAACGTGGCCGGGACTGGTCTTGTCGTATCGGGCAAGGTTACGGATAATGCTACCGGTCTGCCTGTGGCCGGGGTGGAAGTGCGTCTCATAAACGTGTCTGATAATGTCATCTATAGCGGGTTTACCGGCGAAGATGGTAACTATAGCACGGTAGTACCGCAGGGGACGTACCGGCTAAGAACGATAAAGTTTGGTTATGAACTTTTCGCCCTGGACAATTTCGTGGTGGACGGCAACAAAGTGCGCAACATCTCGCTGTTGCCGGGAGGTCTGCACCACTTCACTATTGATAATATCGGTAATCAGATTTCGGGTGTCCCCTTCCAGATAACCATCACTGGCAGGCTGCAGAGTGGCGCGATAGCTACGGGCTTTTCGGGCGTTCAAAGTGGGGTTGTCCTGGGCGACAGTACCGGCACTATCTTGCCGCAGGGGACAGGCCCCAACTTTGTTGGTGGCGTCTGGACAGGCAACGTCACCGTGTTTCAGCCCTTCCAGGGCAACGTCATTATCGCTACCGCGCCAAACACGGCCACCGGCCAGAGCAACCCGTTCAACGTGGCCCCGGCGGCGAGTGCCGGCGGATATTTCGACGTCAGCCTGTCTCCAGACTATATCTCCCTGGCCCCCGGAGAGAGCGCCAATGTGACCATCACCATCGAGTCTTATGACGGCTTCTCCGGCAATGTTTCCATAAGTGTCATCAGCTACGGTGGCACCACTTTCGGCCACAGCTTCGACCCTTCGGCGGCGGTGAACGTGCCGGCGGACGGGCAGGTGAGCGTCACCCTGCGGGTCACCGTGCCCGATTGGGCGATGCCCGATTTCTATTACATCAATATTGATGTCACCTCCCAGAACCCCCCCAGATATAGCAGCAGCGCCCTGATGGTGGACGTTATGCCGCCCACCGGCTGGGGGCCGAGCATCAGCATGACGCTGAACTTCGGCCGTCCCGGAGACCTGATAACGGTCAACGGTAACAATTTCTTTGGCTCGGAAGGCTATGTCCTGAATCTTACGCTGGGCGGTAATGCGGTAATCACCCAGCCGTCTACGATAATAGTATCGCCGCAAGGTACTTTCAGCGGCCAGTTCACCGTGCCCAACATACCCGGCGGCCGCTATAGCCTGGAGGCCTCTGTCTGGGACACCTATCAATATGCCTATGCCGATTTCAACGTGATGGGCGGCGACCAGAAGTTCAACATGTCGGTCAACCCCAAATGGACCAGCGTGGTCGCCGAGGCGGGGCAGAACGATACCACGGTCATGGTCAACCTGTCCTCGGTGGATGGGACATCGGTCTCGGTAAATGTAACGGTGGAAGGGCCTCCCTGGCTTACCTATAAGCTGGGCAGCCTGGCTAACAATACCCCGGCTACGGTCAACATCAGCGCCGCCGCTGCTTCCCAGGTCAGTCTCAAGCTGACTGCCGGTCTGAACACCCCGCCCGGGATGTACAGCATTTTCGTTAAAGCCAGGGAGGCAGGCAAGCCGGCGGTTGTGGAGGTCGTCGACCTGCAGGTGATGGCGCCGGAGGGCTATGGAATGGCCACCCTGAGCCTGGTGCCCAATATGGGCAAGGTCGGCGATAAGATCATCGTCAATGGCATAGGCTTCCCGGCATCGGTCCAGTTCAACCAGGTGATGGTGGCGGGACAGACTGTGATGTTGAGCCAGCCGATCACGACATCGTCAACCGGCTCTTTCAGCGCTACTTTCACCGTTCCCAGCCAGCTTTTTGGTTGGCCTACTTTGCCGGGCACGTACATGGTGGAAGTCAACATCAACGGTGTATATGCCAGCGCCTGGTTTACCGTCGTTGGCGCTGGCGATAAATTCATCATCTCGGCTGTGCCCAACTGGCTGCCGCCGATACCGCCAGGAGGCAATGGCATCACCATGGTACAGGTGCAGGCCATAGGCGGCTCGGCAGTATCGGTCAATCTGAGCATGGACTACCTGCCTTACGGACTGAACTATTCCTTCTCTCCAACGAGTGTGAACGTGCCCGCCGGCGGCGTTGAAACTGCTATTTTGACCCTGACGCCGACCAACATCCCGCCAGGCCACTACGGCGCGGATATCAGGGGTGAGGACGCCGATGGCAATACCGGCTTTGCCCATATTGAGTTCGATATTGGCGGTAGTTTCACCGACAAGGACTGGATGGACCAGTACAATATCTGGTTCCCGGAGATTACCCTGAACCCGACCGCTGGACCGCCGGGCACCTCGGTGACGATATCAGCCACCGATTTCCCCGCCGGGGCAACGGTGACGCACCTGCGCTTTGCCGGCTTGGAGCTTTCAATACCGTCGACAACCGCAGACGAAAATGGCGACTTTACCCTGGTGTTCAACGTGCCTGCCACGCTGTGGGGGGCGACGACCTGGCCGGGATGGTATGGCGTAGAGGTCGAGGCTCAAAAAGGTTTCAATCCACCGGTGTTTATCTGGAAGGACTTCGAGGTGACATCGGCGGACATGTCCTTCACCATAAAGGCCGAGCCGGACTGGCTGCCGCCGATACCGCCGGGCAGTAGCTCCTCTACCACGATAAGGGTGAAATCGCTGAGCAAGGGGCTGACGGTCAACCTGAGCATAGAGAACCTGCCCTGGGGGATGGACTACAGCTTCTCCAAGACCAGTCTCAATGTGACGCCGGGTGGCTCGGCGACATCCACGCTGACGCTGACGCCGAACAGGATACCGCCGGGTTGGTACGGTGTTGATATCAAGGGTGTTGACGGTAACTGGGAGGGGTGGACGCGCGTTGATTTCCAGGTGGGTGGTGGGACTGATACGGACTGGATGAACCAGAACAATATCTGGTTTCCTGAGATAGTGCTCAACCCGATGGTGGGACCGGCGGGGAGCAAGGTGACAATTACAGCCACCAACTTCCCTGCCGGGGCCAACGTGACGGCGCTGCGCTTTGCCGGTGAGAACCTGGCGATCCCGCCGACCACCGCCGACGTCAATGGCAGCTTCACGCTGCAGTTCAACGTGCCGACGACGCTGTGGGGC
>JACPQC010000035.1 GCA_016190695.1 Chloroflexota bacterium | reverse complement strand
CGCATTGACTCATAATAAGTGTTACCCAAGGAGGGGTAGTTGCGTCAATAATAGTGTTACCGAAAGGAGGTAAAGGTGACAAGACGCGGCATAATGGAATACGCCCAGGCGATACGAGGCCGGTATTGCCGGGCAAATAAAAAAGAGAAGAGTATGATACTGGATGAATTCACCAAGGTCACTGAGTTGCATCGCAAGGCGGCGATCAGGCTCTTAAGAGGCCTGGATAAGCCCAGGGCAAGCAAGCGGCGGGGCCGGCCGAATCAATACGGTGCAGCTGTGCAGGAAGCGCTAAAGGATGTCCGTTAAGCTGGCGCTACCCCGGCCTTCTTTTCGTCTCACTTCGCAGGCAAGGTCTGGGCGTGCGCGAGGAGGTCCACCACATCCTGGATGCTCCATTGCAGCTCGACGCCAGCGGGCATGGCAGCTCCCGGCTGACCGAAGCGGGCCTTGTGGATGAACTCCCAGGGATTATCAACGGCTATAGTCCCTACAAACTCCGGCTCTGTCTGGCTGCCGAAGTTGAGCATCTTGCCATCTGGCCCGTGGCAGGCGGCACATGTGCTGTCGTAAAGCTGTTTGCCTTTGGCAGAGTCGGCTGATTTGGGTTTCTTGGCGGAGTAATCAATATACTGCGTCTCGTCTATCGTCGCTCCCGCCTTAAGGAATGCAGCTAGGGCGAAGATTTGTTCGTCTTTAAGATATGTGGAGAAGTTGTGCTGAGGATTGACTGAGCCTTTGAGTATGGCCGTGATATCAGCCACGCTCTTGGTCGTAGCCGCGCCATAGACGCCAGGGAAGCCGGTTGCATGTGAACCTTTGCCATAGGCGCCATCTTTGCCTTTGTAATCCCAGCCATGGCACTCTTTGCATCGCCAGGTATCGCTGCCGGTCCGCGTGTTGGTGGTCTGGGCAGCCCAAAGGGGTGCATTGCCCGCAGGAGTTGCCACCTGGGCCGTCTTCATCCAGTTATCGTAAAGCTTTCCCCCTAAGGCCACATTCGCTGGTGCCGGTGCCGGTGCCGGTGCTGGTGCTGGTGCTGGTGCCGGCGTTTCCTGTCCGCAAGCAGCCAGCAAGGTCAGTCCCAATATGAGAATGCCCAGTATGATCATAGTCACGGTTTTCATTTATCGCTTGTTCTCCTCAAACTATCTCTTCCGGATGCAACTTTGCCAATAATCCATTGAAAGATGCCTATCCATTTTGATAGTATTCTTTATTAGTTACGATAGTACGATATAACTACCAATTTGTCAAGAGCTTTGGGGATTGGAGGTCGACCCGTCCAGGTGAAGGTCGGCGAAAATAAAAGCAAAGAAGAAACGGATTCACCCCGCCAGAAGCTGATTTATTTGTGGCAGGGCGGCGCGGGCCGCTGCTTCGCCGCGCTCGATCAGCTCCTTCGCCTGGTGGAAATCGCCGGGGCCGATGTGGCCCACTTCCGGCTCGATGATGATATCAGCCCCCTCCATGCAGGACCTCACCCGGCAGTAAGTGCCGATGTACAGCGATTGCATGATGACGTGGACGATATTGGGTTGCCTGGCGCCGCCGTCCCGCGCCTTGCCCAGCCGCTGGGACACCTCCGGTATCACGTTCACAGCGATAACCACATCGGCTCCCAGCCGCCTGGCCACGCTTACCGGCACCGGGTTCACCAGGCCGCCGTCTACCAGGTACCTGCCTTGCCATTTGACCACGCTGAACACCGCCGGCACCGAGAAGCTGGCCCTGACCGCGTCCAGCACCGGGCCGCTATCAAGTACCACCTCGGCGCCGGAGTCCAGGTCAGTTGCCACGCAGGCGAAGGGCACCTTCAGATCGCTGAACTGCACATCACGGCCCAGGTATGCCGCCAGCATGTTGGTGATCTTCTTGCCCCTGATGAGGCCGCCTCTGGACAGGGATGGGTCTACCATCGGTGCCAGCTTCATACTGCTCAACTCCAGCGCCTGCGCCTTCATGCGGGCGGCGTCCCGGCTGTGGGCATAGACAGCGCCAAAGATGGCCCCGGCGCTGGTGCCGGCGACTACATCTACAGGGATGCCTTCCTGCTCCAGGGCCGCCAGCACCCCTATGTGCGCCAGCCCGCGAGCAGCGCCGCTGCCCAGCGCCAGCCCGACAAGCTTCTTGCCCTTCATCCCCATAGCTCCTCAATATCGACTTGTCCGGCGTCAGCGGGCGCAAAATGGCGGTAGGACTCGGCGGTGCCATACTCCCTGGGCTGGAAGGATACGGGCATGGGCACGGCATGGCCGAAGATGAGCGCCTGCTGCTTGGCCGCCAGGCGGGACAGGACGGTCTTAAGCTCGCTCTTGCCGGAGATACCCGCCAGCACGCTGTCAACGTCCTTCTCGTTATCGAGCAGGCAGGTTATCTTGGTGCCTAGCTGGGACATCACCTCGGCGTCGATGCCGCTGGGTCGCTGGTCGATGACAAGCAGGGTGACGTTGTATTTGCGCATCTCGCGGGCGATGGTGCCGAAGATGGTCTGGGTGGCAACCTCGGTGTTCAGGAACTTGTGGGCCTCTTCAATGGTGATGACCAGGGGCGTGGGCCTGGTGGTGTCCTCGGCCATAGCCTGCTCCATCCTTTCCTGGTAGCGGGCATAGATGCGCCGGGCCAGCATATTGGCCACCAGGATATAGGCGGTGATGTCGCGGTGCCTGCCGAACTCCAGCACCACGTTCATTCCCCGGCCCAGGTAGTCCAGGACGCTCTTCACGGCGTCAGTGGCGACGTGAGGCTCGATAAAGGGCAGCCGCCTGACCTTCTCCAGGCCGCGGCGCAGGTTGTCGAAGGTGCTCTCATGTATGCTCAGGTCGCGGAGCAACTGCCTGGTCTCTTCGGTGTCCCGCATCTCCAGGGTGCTCTCGATCCAGCCCTTGCCGAAGCGGCGGCGCATCTGGTAAATAGCGCCGATGGCCTGATCGGTGAGATTGAGCGTCTGTCGCAGCAGCACCATGTCTTCCGGCTCGATCTCGTCAAAGCCTATCCTGACCACGAAGTCGGTGCTGACGCCGCGCCGCCGCGAGTTCTCCTCGTCGAGGGTGAAAACGGCTACCTTTGACGGGAAAAGCTGTTTCAGCGCCTTTACCTTGTGGGTGCTGCCCTCGCTGCTGCCCTCCCAGCCGTACTCGTTGTGCATGTCGAAGATGAGGTTCACCGCTTTGCTCTTCTGGAGCATGCCGATGAGCAGTATCCTGGTGAGGAAGGTCTTGCCCGTGCCGCTCTTGCCGAAGATGCCGTTGGAGCGCTTGACGAACTCCTCCAGGTTGAGGCAGAGCCGGGTCTCCATGTCCAGGGGGTTGCCTATCCAGTACCTCTCCTTGTCCTCCTTGCCGAAGACCATCTCCATGTCCTCGTCCGAGGCCAGGTTCACCAGGGAGAAATGGCTGGGGATGGTCTTCACCGGCTGAGGGCCTTCCAACAGGCCGGCATCGCCGCCGATGGTGAGCATGGGCAGGACATGGAGCGTGCCGTAAGTGCTGGTGCCGGCCAACACCTCGGCGATGAAGGGGTCGGAGAGGTCGGGTGGGGACTGGGATACCTGCTGGTCGGTTACGGCCAGGCCGACGTCGGTTATCATGCCGAAGAAACGCTGTTTCTGACCTTCGATGGTGACATAACGGCCCACTGCCATGTCCTCTACCGATACCGGGGCGTCCAGCCTGACGTCCACCCCGCCGTCCACCGACCCCGATACCACCGTGCCCAGCTTCTGCGTCATCTCAGCCTCCCCAGGATGGACTTCAACTGGTTGAAATCGCCGATAAGCAGGGCCAGCTCCCGTCCCGCCCGCACCAGGAAATCATGGCGGTCTTCCCGGGCCAGCCCCATCCGGCGCAGCGAGGCGGCCACCAGTTCATCCGGGGGCGTCTGGAGGTGTGCGTTGAGCAGCAGGTTGAGAAAGCCGAAGGACTGGCTGAACTCCCTGACCTCTTCCGGCCCGCAGAGGTAGACAAAGCCGTGTATCCGCGCCGGCTGGGGGGGCAGGTAGTGGCGCATCTCTCCGCCTTCCCTGTGGCCGACCACCAGGGCGCAGAACTCGCTCTGGAGCAGCTTCAAAAGCTGGGGGCTGGAGCGGTAGATGTCCTCCTCGCTGGCCTCGTCCCTGCCCCGGGCGATGGGCCGGCGTCCCGGCTCAAGGCTGCCGGTGGCGGCATGATGGACGATGCCGTATAGCTCCACCTCGCCCTGCCTGGTGCTGACCAAGCTGCCCAGCGGCGGCAGGCAGTAAAGCTCGTAACACTGCGCGGTAAAGGCCACGGTGCTGGCCTCGATAACTTCGCCGACCCTCTCTTCCATGACACCCCCCGTGGAAATTCTAACAGGGATGCTGAAAAATACTTCGAAGAGTCTCCCCCTTTGGAAAAGGGGGATTAAGGGGGATTTTATAGTCTCAAAATCCCTCTCTTATCTCCCTTTACGAAAGGGAGACGAAACATCCTTCGTAATTTTTCATCACCCTCTTAGTATTTGGAATTTGTCCTGCCCTATTTCTTCTTCTCTTCCTGCTTCTGGGCCTTCTCCTGCTCAAAGCCCCAGAAACTCATCCACGCTCAACCTGCCCTGGCGCAGGATGGCATGCACCGTTCCTTCAGGAAGGTCGCCGGGATGGTGGGGTATAGTAGTACGGGCGCGGGTCTTCGGGTTCCACCAGATTTCGTGGCTGCCTTTCGCCTGGCGGTCAAAAACGAAACCAGCCCGCCTCAACTTCCTGATGACCTCATCAGCGCTGAATCCGGACAACCTTCCCATCAGGATATGCTTATCGGAATGCGAACATTGCCACTCGCCGGAGCAGCAGTCCGCAACACCGGCGGTAGCTCATCGCCATGCTCGCGATAGGACTCGATAAGTTTGCGAGCTACATCCTGGGCAATTTCTAAAGCCTCGGCGGCCGTGCGTCCCTGGGCGACCAGGCCGGGTAGCTCCTCGCTGGTGGCCAGGAATCCGCCCTCTGGCAAGGGTTCAATATGAATGGATAAAAGTATCTCTTTCATGCTCCACCCTGGAGAAGTCTACCATCGGTACAGGCTGGCTTCAACTCTTTCCTGCCACAGTCTCATAATTGACTGGATTTCCCTGCTCGAGATAATGGTAAAAAGTAGGCGCGCAAAACCTCTAATGTCATTCCAGGCGGGCTTCAGCCTTCAGGCCGAGGCCCGAGTTTAGCCCGAGGGCTGGAATCCAGCATCTTCTGGATACCGACTTTCGTCGGTATGGACAGTCCTTTCTTGTCGGGAGACAAGTGGTAAGAAGGGAAGCTAAGAGCACAGGTTCCCCGCTTTCATTTGCTCTCCTGCGGATTATACTGCTATTTCTTCTTCTCTTCCTGCTTCTTGTCCTTCTCCTGCTTGGGTTTCTTCACGTTCTTTCTGCCTTTTGTGCCCATGAGAGACCTCCCTCTTAGAGTTATTTTCATGACTTATCTGTAACGGATAAATTAATTTGCATTTTCTACTTAAAGATACGAAGGCTTCTGGCCACAGCGTGGAGGTCTTCGGCCCATCTGTCAAAATCTCCACTGGGCGGAGTACCAGTTACTACCCAAACAGTTTTATCAACGAGTGTAAACATTTGCAAGATACGCTGTTTGCCTTGTTGTCCGGGGAAAGTTCCTTCTGCATCTATGATCGTAGCTTCCTTGCCACCCACGGTTGTTTTTAGCTGAGTCAAAATGAGATAATCTTGGACGAATTGCTGCACTCCCTTGAGTTCTGCCTCGACCATTTTGTCATGTGTCTTCACTCCGGCGGGCATAGGCTCAACTACGATGTTTACATTAGGCGTGAATCCTGACGTGGACTTTAGTCCAGCAAGAAAAACTATGCTGACTTTCTCAAGTGCAGTACCAGATTGAATGCTATTAAGTACCTCCTCGAGATTTTTCTTGACATCCGGGATAAAGGATAGAGCTGTCTCCCAATCTGGCGGGTAAGAGATACTGAAAAGCTGCGCCTCATCTGTATAGGTGGTATAGTGTGCAGGAATTTCTGGCTCGGGTAGAGGAGTTGGGACGACTGTAGTTGGCGATTGGCAGCCGGTAAGGAAAAGCCCAATACCCAGAAAGGACAATAATATCCGTTTCATTTGGACCTCCTTTCATTTTCGCTCCTATGTTACGTAAGAAACAGGACAAAAAGTAAGGTCAAACTTCGTCTACCCCGCCGCCACGCCCAAGAAGTAAGGCCAGATAATTATGCCCAGGATTATCTTCCACCACACCAGGTCGGCGAAGCCTATGGTGAAAAGCCAGCCGATGAACCAGAATATCCCGCTTCCTTTTCCCATGTCCAGCCTCCTGTTCCTGATTTCTTTTCCCCGCCGGCGGCCCGGGATAGTCTACCCCTTCCTTCCGCGAATGTGTCTTTTCCCGGTAGTGTCAGGATGTGTCGGTCCAGCAAGCCAGGGATATCGCGGGGCGCGGGCACGCCGGAACTGTCACCCCAGCGAAGGCAGGGTCTACTTGCCGGGGAATACAGCCTGCCGGTGCGAAAGAACACATTGCCACGCGCTCTCCTTATCATTAACGACTTTAGCGTTAATAACGGCAGCTTGTCAATGGCGAGTATTTATTCAGGAGGAAACGAGGGGGAATTCCGGGCCTTTACACGCAATAGCTGTTTTTTACCGTGCCATATCCTGTCACTGCGAGACCATCTGCCCAAGCGGGAGGCTACATCGCCCCGATGGACTGACAGATATCTTCATTTTGTCATTGCGAGAGCGAAGCTCGAAGCAATCCGCTGTCCCGGAAACGGATTGCTTCGCTACGCTCGCAATGACAGTTTTGTTGGCTCTCTCAAACGATGTTTAAGTGTTGCCGGTGCTAGCGCGGCACGTACTTAAGCGTATCCTTGTCCGGGGCCAGGTAGCGCTGCTCCCCCAGGTAGAGCAAGGGGTTGACCTGTCCCATGTCCAGGACGCCCTCCTCCGCCCGGATGCCGGGCAGGGCGTGCATGGCCACGATCTCCCCCAGCAGCCAGCGGGAGCGCCCGTACTCGGTCTCGCTGAGCAGCTTGCACTCGTAGGCGGCATAGGCCACGTCCAGGATGGGGACGGAGGTCTGCTCCGGCTGTTTTACTGCCAGGTTGAACTTCTGGAACTTGTCCACGTCCCGCCCCTTGCTGCTGCCCAGGGCGTCCACCAGCGCCGCCTGTTCGAATGGGAGGAAATTCACCCCGAACTCCCGGCTCTTGAGGATCATCTGGTAGGTGAAGGAATCGGTCGAGGAGATGGAGATGCCGTAAGTGGCCGGGTCAGACGAGACCACCGTGTGCCGGGCTACCACCATGGCGTTCTTCCGGCCTTCGTGCTGGGCGGTGATTACCACGGGCATCTTGGGGTACTGATGATAGAACTTGCCCCTGGGGCCGTGACCTGAGTGGCCCGAATGACCTGAGTGACCTGAGTGAGCTGCGTTGTCCGAGTGACATGAGGGGTCCGGTGTTCCAGCCATGCGTGTACTTCCTCCTCTTGTTATTTCCAGCCCAGGGCGCGCTCCACCGCTTCAACGTCGGCGGGGAGTTCCAGGAAGGGCGGGGCGTCTTTAAGGGCGATATCGGTGTCCTTCAGCCCGTTGCCGGTTATCACGCACACCACTTTCTTGGCGGAGAAGTCCATCCCCTGCCCAGAGAGCTTGATAAGCCCGGCGAGGGGGGTGGCCGAGGCCGGCTCGCCGAAGATGCCGGATTCCCTGGCCATCAGCTTCTGCGCCGAGAGTATCTCGTCATCGCTGACCATGTCGATAATGCCGCCTGACTCGTCGCGGGCGGCGGTGGCCGATTGCCAGCTAGCCGGGTTGCCTATCCGTATCGCTGAAGCCACCGTCTCCGGCTCTTTTACCGGGTGGCCGCGCACTATGGGGGCGGCCCCTTCCGCCTGGAAGCCCATCATCCGCGGCCTGCCCCGGGAGCGGCCCTGCTGATAGTATTCGGTGAAGCCCTTCCAGTAGGCAGTGATGTTGCCGGCGTTGCCCACCGGTATAAAGAGGTAGTCCGGGGCATCGCCCAGGGCATCGATGATCTCAAAGGCGGCCGTCTTCTGTCCCTCGATGCGGTGGGGGTTCAACGAGTTGACCAGGGTGACCGGGTGCGACTGGGTGAGCGCCTTGACTATCTTCAGCGCCTGGTCGAAGTTGCCGTCAATGGCCACCACCCTGGCGCCGTAGATGACGGCCTGGGCCAGCTTTCCCGGTGTTATCCTGCCCCCGGGCACGATGATGATGGCGGTGAGGCCGCAGTAGGCGGCATAGGCGGCGGCGGAGGCGCTGGTGTTGCCTGTCGAGGCGCACATGATGCCCTGGCTGCCCGCCTCTACGGCCTTGGCCACGGCAACGACCATGCCCCGGTCTTTGAATGAGCCGGTGGGGTTGCAACCCTCCAGCTTGAGGTAAAGCTCGCCGCAGCCCACTTTCGCAGCCAGCCGGTCGCACCTGACCAGCGGAGTATCCCCCTCACCCAGGGTAAAGGTGGGGGTCCCGGGGGCTATAGGCAGGGAATCCCTGTACTTGACCAGAACTCCAGGTTTCATATCAGTCCTTCAGGATTGAATCCTCTGACGGGAATTGCCCCGAAAATAGATTTCATATTGTCACCCTGAGCCGCAGCCCTGGTTCCACTCGTTCCGATACGTCAGAGTGAACTGAGTCACCACGAAGTGAGCGAAGCGAAGGGGCAGCGAAGGGTCTCGGGGAAGGGAGGTATTCGTCTTCCACCCACCCCCGAGATTCTTCAGTCGCGACGCTCCTTCAGAATGACATTTTATACTTCGTGGTGCTGGCTGACAAGCCAGAATGAAAAATTACTAGAAATGCCAGGACCTTCCGGTATGGTCATACATCCTCGACCCTGATGAAGTTGCTGATCTCCCCCACCTCGTCAAGCCGGGCAAGCTCATCCAGCGCTGCCTGTACCGCCTTCTCCTGTGCCGGGTGGGTCATGATTACTATCTCAGCGGTCCCGGCGGTGCGGTCGGTCTCCTGCTGAATCACCGAGGAGATGCTGATGTGGTGGTCGCCGAAGGCGGTGGCTATCCTGGCCAGCACGCCGGGGCGGTCGGCCACCGTCATCCTCAGGTAGTAGCGGGTCTCTATCTCGGACATGGGCCTGACCTTTTTGTCCGCGTCCAGCCTGGGCCGGGGCCAGCCGGTGACTCCCAGAGCCGTGTCACGGGCCAGGGCCACAATGTCAGCCACCACGGCGCTGCTGGTGGGCAGGGCGCCGGCCCCTTCGCCGAAGAAGAGCACTTTCCCCACCAGGTCGCCCTCGACCATCACCGCGTTGTAAACGCCGTCGACCTTGGCCAGGAAGGTGTCCTCCGGGATGAGGACGGGATGGACGCGCGCCTCGATAGCCTTCCCCGCCTGTTTGCCTATGGCCAGCAGCTTGATGGCCAGGCCAAGCTCGCGGGCATAGCGGAAGTCGCGGCTGGCAAGGCGTGATATGCCTTCGTGGTGAATATCGTCGGGCCGGACGTGGGTCTGGAAGGCGAGCGAGGCCAGGATGGCCAGCTTGTAGGTAGAGTCAATGCCTTCGATGTCGTTGGCGGGGTTGGCCTCGGCGTAGCCCAGCTTCTGGGCCTGCTTGAGGGCCGCGGCGAAGTCGGTCCCCTCCCTGGTCATCTTGGTCAGGATGAAGTTGGTGGTGCCGTTGATTATGGCGTAGATGGTGCGTATCTCGTTGGCGGCCAGGTCGTCCTGGAAGGGGGCGATGAGGGGGATGCCGCCGCCGACGCTGGCTTCGTAGCGGAGCTGCACATTATGCTGCTGCGCCAGGGCCATCAGTTCTGCCCAGTTCTTGGCGACGACCTCTTTGTTGGAGGTGACCACGTGCCGCCCGCCGGACATGGCCCTGCGGTGGTACTCCAGGGCAGGGTATTCACCGCCGATAGCCTCGACCACGATGTCAATGCCAGCCTCGGCGAAGAACTCGTCCTCGCTGGTGGTGAGCAGACCGGCGGGCAACTCCCGCGCCAGAGGCCTTTCCAGGTCCGCCGGTATTATTTTTATTTTGCGCAGCTCGATGGGGCAGCCGGCGCGCTCGGCCAGCATTTTAGACCTGTCCAGCAGCACCCTCGCCACCTGTCCGGCGACTGTGCCCAGGCCCATCAGGCCAACCCCGACGCTTTCCCTTGTCAAGAATATCTCCTATCTACGGCGCACCTGGGCCATGGCCCACGCCTTCCTGTCATCATCAAGATAGTCATCCAGCCTGTTGGCCGGGTCGGTCAGGAGCGAGGTGGCCCAGTCCTCAAGCGCCCTGGTCCGGAGCATGGCCAGATCTTCTTCCTCCAGCGGCCTATCGTCGGCGCGTTCCAGCACGTTTATGAGCCAGTAGCCGCCGCTGGTGGTGATGGTGATGTCCTGGAGGGGCTGGCTCAGTTCCCCGGTCACGTTGTCGGCGAAGGCGTACTGGGCCATGACCGGGTTGAGCGTTTCCCTGGTCTGGAAACCCAGGTCGCCGCCGTTCTTGTCAGCGCCATCGAGATGGGACAGGTTACGGGCCAACGTGGCGAAGTCCTCGCCGGAGACCAGCCGTTCCCTGGCCCTCAGGGCGTCTTCCCGGCTGCCCAGGAGCAGGGCCTGGAGATGAGACTGGTCGTCTTTTCTCTCCACAACCCGGAGCAGCCAGTAGCCCACCGCCTTGCTGGCCTCGCCGTCCCAGAGGGGCTGGCTGAGCGTTCCCACCTCCGCAGCGAAGGCATGTCCGGCGGGGATATCGCTGCCGAGCAGGTCAGTCAGCAGGTCCTTCGGTTTCCAGCCAAGCTGTCCCCTTTGCGTCCGGGTGAGCGGGTCCAGCGAGAGCCTGGCGGCCAAGGCGGAGAAGTCCTCCCCGGATTCCAGCATGGCCATCGCCTCCCGCGCCTGGTCTTCGCTCTCCAGGAGCATGGCCATTACCCGGGCCTGTGGGGCCGAGGCGGGCACCTGCCGGGCAAAGTAGTCCTCCTGGAGCTTGCTCAGCAATAGCTGGCCTCGGACGGCGTCCATGTAAACGTCATTGACGGGCAGGTTGGACTCCTTGAGCCTGTCCCTGATCTCCTTGTCGCTGACGGTTACGCCCAGGCCGGCAGCCCCCTGCCGGATCAACTCGGTGCGCTGTATATCCCTGACCACGGCGTCGGCCATGAAGCGCAGGTTCTCCGGAGGCTGTCCCTGGCTGACCGCCCTGAGCATGTCCGCGTAGTAACCCATGCTGAATTTGACGTCGTTTACTTTGAGGGCGGTCTGGTGGAAAGGCCTGTAGCTGTTCAGGTACCACCCGGTCAGGGCGAGAATCACTACTACCGCTATGACCGCGATGCCGGCAATCCGGACAATGCGCTGACGGCGCTGTTGCTGCTGCCACCGGGAAAGCTCGCGCCGGGTGGGCTTGCGAGCGGGCTTCTCCTGTCGTTTCTTCCTGGCCAAACGATGTCCTTTCTGTATGAGCGGGGATACCTGTATATTTATACTGCATCGGCGGGGGTTTTTTCAAATGGGGAGAACGACGCCAAGAACAAAGAGGCGGGGCAAGCCTCTGTCGTACAAGCGGAAGATACGAATCTGAACAAACACCCGTAAACTAACTACCGAGGCCTTTTAGGGCTTCATTTCCCAGAGAAAGCGAGGATATGTGATGCAAGCAACACTCAGATAAGAACATATGTCAGGTATTTTCTTATTAGCAGGCTTGATTACTCTTGGACGACTTGTCTCATTGGTCACAACTGTTGCTCCAAGGACTAGAGCGTGTGCAACCAGATAAGGGTCAGCCTTCCCATCTAATTCTTCTAACTCAACATCTGTCATTTTCCCATATGCATCAAGCACACTATGCAAATATGGTAAAGCATCAACTGTTGAAACGAGGAATATGTCCCGCCTTGAGGAAAGCCAATCATTTAGACTGTCATCGCCACGTTCAATTTCGTCGAAAACAGTTTCGGGAACACGGATTTGCCCTCGAGTTCCCATATCTTCCAGAAAGCTCCAAAATGTGCCCGGGTCTGTATCAATGGGAAAATCGTGTCTGTTAGCCATGATTAACGAATTGGCGTCAAAGAGATACATCCGGTATTCTAGCCCTCGTAAAACTTGTTGAAATAGTTGACTTTTATCCCAAGTAACTTAGATGCATCCCCGAGAGATAGTCGACCGTCATAAGCTGCTCCGATTACCGTATTCAGTAGTTTGCTTCCCCATTTGCTTTTTGTGATAACAAAATATCCAGGCCCACCTTCCCGCTCTTTCTGGTGGTTTCGTACCACGCCCCATTCATCTCTCCACTGGTTATATAATTCCCAATAAGTTTCACGCGTAATTTTCTGAAAGTCTAAGAGCCGACGGGCGATGACAACGCGGCTGACCTTGAACTTGTCGGCGAGAGATTGAATTGCGAATTCCAAATCTTCACTCACCACTCTTCGCCACTCATCTACCAAAATAATCTTGGGAACTAAGAATTCAGCTGCCACTTCGTTACAGAAAATTTCCCTTTTCTGGTAAGTGGATGGGACAAGTCCCAATGCATCGAAACTGGAGATACCAGATTCTCCTAACCAGAGGTGGGCTAACTCATGCACAAGGGTGAAAAGTAATGCAGGTCGGGCATCATTAGAGTTTACTACAATGAGAGGAGCAAAGGGGTCACTTATTACAAGACCTCTAAATTCTTCTATTGAAATCCTGGAATGAACGCTGCCGAGGTCCGCTTTACGTAATACAAAAATACCCGCCTCGCCTGCCTTAGCGCGGAGAGTATTAAACAATTCATCACTATTTTGAACCTGTTGCTGGTCTCCTAGCGAAAATCCGAACTTACTTCGGATTGCTTGAGCAATTGTGGCAGGAGCTACTCTAGTATCACAGCTACCGATAAATTGGAGAGGTTTGCCTCCTTCTTCTTCGACTAATTCACGTAATGTTTTTTGTAAAGCCTCCGTTTGCCTTCTGAAAGCGGCAAATTCTGGAGAACTCTTGGCCACTGGCCGGTCACCAATTGTGCGGAAATCTTGCAGGCGTGTTTCTGCGCGAGGAGGCTCAGACAAGAAAAACGTGAGTAGCGGTCTCCGATAGGCTTTGGCGATTAGCTCCAATTCGCTCAGCGTTGGTTTCTCTTCACCACTCTCCCATTTGACTAAGCGCTCTTCAGACGTTAAGCCCCTGCGCTCAAGTCCCCTAATACGTGCACGGGCTGCGGCTTGTTCAGGAGTAAAATCAGTCTGCTTTCTTGCCCATTTCAAGATAGCATAATTTATTGGAGCTTCTTGCCTAGTCATATCCTTTTTCCAGTCCCGTCCCCCCGCTTAATGTCCGTACTTGCGCCACAAGGCCAGCGCCTTTTCCTGTACCTCCGGCGGGTAGGTCTCGGCGAAGGAGACGCGCTTGGGCAGGGTTTTGGGGTCCGCCTCCACCGGCCAGGTGCAGTCGAAGTAGACCTTGGCCCCTACCTGTATATCTCGCTCCTGGGGGCTGAGGAAGGGGGCGAAAGGGATCACCGGCGTGTTCTCCACCTTGACTATGCCCCGGCCGGGGTGGCACTTGGTCACCAGGGCGTGCATCACCTGGGTCATGTTGAACGGGTCAACATCGTCGTCAACCACGATGATATAGGGAGTGCTGTGGCCGGCCCGCGAACCCCAGATGATATGGGCGATGTCATCAGCTACCCTGGGGAAGGGCGATTTGACCGCCACCACTATGACGAAGTTGGATGTATCGATCCATACGGCGCAGCCGGTGACGGGCAGGCCCCGCGCCCTTAGCTCCTCCAGGCATTCGGCGCCGCGGCTCATCGAGGCCACCACGTTGTCGTCTGCCGGGATACCCACGCAATTCAGGGACATGATGGGGTTGTCCCGGTGGGTCACCGCTTTTACGTGTATCACCGGCTTGGGCCTGCGGTGGGCCACCATGTAGCCGGTGAACTCGCCCATCGGCCCTTCTTCCTTAAGCTCGTAGGGCAGGATTTCACCCTCGATGACTATTTCAGAGGTGGCCGGCACTTCCAGGTCCACCGTCTCGCATTTGACCATCTCTACCGGCTTGCCCCGCAACCCCCCGGCCACGTCCGGCTCGGAGACGCCGCGGGGGATGGCGGCGGCGGCGCAAAAGGAGGATGCCGGGTCCACGCCGATGGCGATGGCCACCTCCATAGGCTTGTTCTTTAGCTCGTGTTTCTGCTGGTGCACCATGCCGAAATGGGTCCAGGGGCCAGCCACTATGCCCACCGTGTTCCGGTCGTGCAGCATGTGGCGGTACATGCCCCAGTTAATCCAGCCGGTATCCTTGTCCCGCGATATGGTCAGGTGGGCCGTGCCGATGAAGCGGCCGCCATCCCCGTCATGGAGCAAGGGCACCGGGAACTCCAGCAGGTCAACCTCGGAACCGGTGTGGATGTTCTCCTTGCAGGGGCCGCCTTTGACCAGCACCGGTTTTACCGGCTGGCGCTTTCTGCGGAGGTACTCCTCCTGGAGGTCGGGGGCGCTGATATCAGCGGGCAGGTCAAAGGCGATCGCCTGGCGGCGGTAGGTGGAAAGGGCGGCGCCGAACATGCGGTAACCGGCCGGGTAGTCCTTGATCTTCTGGAAGAAAGGGGCGGGCAGGCGCTGCTCATGGGCGCGGCGAAGTATCGCCCCCACTTCGAGGTTCCAGTTGACCTCGTCCTCGATGCGAACAGCCTCTCCCTCTTCCTCCAGCCGGGCGATGTACTCCCTGAGGTCATCGAATGGCATGTCGCTTCTCCCCCTCTATTTTTGTTTGTGTATCCACCGATATATCGTAAGTGAATCCATCGATGAAGTATTCCAGGATATTTTCTAAGGCTAACCGCTTTTCCTGATTAAAGTCAAACTTGACAAACAGGTTCTTGAGCGCTTTGATATGGTCGTCTTCCTTGGAGAAAAATATCCTGACAGGTTCTCCTTCAAGATAAACCCGGTGAAGCGTGCTCTCCGGGACTATAAAAGGCAAAAGTTCTCCTCTGACAGTCAATGACTTCTCCTGGACTCTTGTGCTCCGGTCAACCTCATCGACATCGATAAGGCTTTCCTTCATTACCTCGAAAATGTCCGGGGGAACCGGCCTGGATAACTTCTCCAGGGCGACTTCTCTTATGAAATCGATAAACCCGGAGTTAGCATGGCGATCTAATATCAGCTCTGCCGTATACTTCAGGTTCATTTTGGAAAACCCGCCCTTTAGAAGAAGGTGGAACCTTTGATCATCCAGGTAATAGCTCCTCAAGTCCTCGTAGCTGTCAAACCACTCTTGTTTGGTCTCCTTCTCGAAACGGTCGAACAGGGCGTCTACCGGGGGAAAACGTTTCTTATCCGCTTCAACTATCCCGATAATCATGTCTAGCGGATTGACTCCGCTGGCTCGTAAATACTTCAGGAGTGGCCCCAAGAACCCGCTGTTCCACCCAAACCAGGTCAGCCAGTGGACCGATCTTAAATAGATCATGTCATCTTCGGTCATGGTGGAAGTCGCTCGGATGCTCTCCTCAGCTTCCAGGCTCCTGATTCCCTGGTACTCGCCGTAAGCGCCCTGTATCAGGCGGTACTTGGTATGGATATGATGTTTCTGCCTTGATTCGTCAGTTTCCAGTTCCGAGCCTGGCAGCAGCCGGATGTTTGCAACATAAATACGATCGAAGCCGAGCGCAAAAGCTTCCCTTAGCGTCTCCAGGTGACTCTGTTTGGTCTCCCCGGGCAGGCCGTAAAGAATATCAGTGGTTGCATTCACCCCCAGAGCCTTTACTTCTCTTATTAGTTCTGACACATCTTGCGCGCCGATATTGTGGGTCCGGCTCACATTTTGTAGAACAGCCGGGGTAAAACTTTGCACGGCAATCTTCAGGCTTTCCAGGCTGCCAAGGTGCCTGAATATCTTTAAGCTCCTTGCCGCATTGGTCTGGCCAGTTTCAACAACGACTCTTCGCAGTGAAGGATTGGCTTTTCTGATTTCCCCAAGCTTCTTTGCGATCAGGATATCCCGTTCGAACAGGCCAAAATTGGCGTCGGCAAAATTCCAGGACGGCAGACCGGGGTAGTTTGTACTGATGTAATCGATCTCATCCAGCACCCTCTCCAGAGGGAACTTTCTCACCTTCTTGTGAGCGGATATGCCCCAGGTGCAGAACGTGCACTTAAAGGGACAGCCCCTGTTCGTCTCAAGTAACGGGATGAAACCTTGCTTCAGAAAACTGTCTAAGTAGCCCTCAAGATAAGGTGAGGGTATCCTCTCCAGATTGGAAATCGGCTCGCAGGGGGCGTAAGCTATTTGTTGGTCCGGGTCCAGGTAGGCGCACCCTTTAATTTCTTTTCCCTGCTTGCGCCAGTCGTGCCCTTTTTCCTGTTCGAAGATTGTGGTGAGAAAATTGACAAAAGGCTCTTCTCCCTCGAACATTGCATAGGCATCCAGATGCCTGTTTCTTTCAAGGAAGGCCTTGATGCCAGGCTTGTCGGTGCGGATACCAGGCCCCCCTCCTATAATGACTGTTGAAGGGAAGTGGTCTTTAATATATTTCCCAATTTGATGGTTCAGGTCATAGTTCCAACTGTAATTTGAAAGACCCAGAACATCCGGCTGCTCTCTGCCAATTGTAGTTAGCAGTTCGTCAGGACTCTTGAATAAAGAGACATCGAGGTCATCCTTGAAGGTGGCTTTGCTGTATGCCGCTACGTAAGCAATATTCAGGGGCACAACATAGTTTGCCGGTACCCCATGGACCAGATCAGCGAGATAAACTTTCAATATAAGATGCTTCCCATTTTTGTTGTGTTACATCGCTCAATAGCTGGATTTCCAGCCTTTAGGCTTAGCCCACTGGCACTCCCCGCGCAGCAGGCGGGAAATCCAGCTTCAAAGATTCTCCTTAGAGGGAGGATTATTCTCTCTTTAGATTAAGAAATCCTCCTGGAGACCACCGCGAAGCAGGGCTAATTAAACCGCGATTTCAGTGAGCGTTAGCATGTTGCCGGAGTCCCCAGAAGACGCTCTCCCTGGTCATGGGGGAATGGGTCATCCTCACGCCGGTGGCATCGTAAATGGCGTTGCCCAGGGCGGCGAAGAACGGTATCAGCACCATCTCGCCCAGGGGCTTGCCTCCATGAAGACCGGTGGGGTCGGGCTTGCCCACCGATTCCACCTTGATGTTCGCGGCGTAGGGGGACTCCATCACCGTGGGCATCCGGTAGGTGCCGAAATTGGCGTTTACATGCACCCCGTTCTTGAGCATCACCTCTTCCAGCAAACTCTGGCCGATGGCCATGACGATGCCACCCTCGATCTGACCCTCAATCATCTTGATGTTTATGGGCTGGCCCACGTCAACTCCCGCGCTCACTTTAAGCACCCGCACCTCGCCGGTCCTGGTGTTTACCGCAGCCTCGACGCCGTAGGCCAGGTAGGGATAGGTGGGATAGTAGTTGGCGCATTGCCCGGTCTCAGGGTCGAAGGGCTGGCGCTGGTAGCGATAATAGCCCTTGCCCAGTATCTCGCCGTGCCCGATGGCAGACTCATACTGGAAGAGGTCGCTGAACGGGATCGATTTCTCCGGGGCGGTCTTGCAAAAGACGCGGCCGTCACGGGTGTCAAGCTCCTCGGCGGCGACCCCCATCCGCTTGCCCGCCAGCATGAAAAGCTGCTGCTTGGCGTCCCTGGCGGCAGCCACGGTGGCATTGCCGGTGAACCAGGTACATCGGGAGGCTGACGACGAATAGTCCCAGGGGGCGGTCAGGGTATCGCCGAATATCACCTTCACACGGTCGGTTTTTATCTTGAACTCTTCGGCGGCGAGCTGGGCTACCACGGTATTAAGCCCCTGTCCCACCTCGTCCGTGCCGTGCCGCACCTCGATGGTGCCGTCGCGGATGACCTTGACCAGCACGTCAGAAGGGGCCATCGGGGCGACGCCGTAGTTGGCCAGGCCCAGTCCCTTGCCCCGCTTCCAGTCGCCGTCTCCTTCAGATTTGGCGCCCCATTGGATAAGCTCAGCCGCTTTCTCGATGGCCTCCCTGGGGCTGATGTGCTGCAACACCTGTCCCAGGGCGCAGGTATCGCCTTCGCGGGCCACGTTCTTGAGCCTGAACTCCAGCGGGTCCATGCCCAGGGCGTGGGCATCGCAGTCCATCTGGCTCTCCGCAGCCCAGCTACCGCGCGGGGCGTCAACGCCGCGCAGGGTGCCGGTGGGCGGGTTGTTGGTATAAGCAACGTAGCCGTCAGACTTCCAGTTGGGTATGTTGTAGCAGGCGAGGATGCCGTTGTGGATGCACAGGGCGGACTGGCCGCTGCCGCCGCCGGTGTAGCCGCCGCCCTCCAGTATCATCGTTGTCTCCCTGGCCACGATGGTGCCGTCCTTCTTCAGGCCATCCTTGATGTACATGACAGCGCCCGGGGCCATGGTGCCGTCGTGGAAGTCCTCCTCCCTGGTAGACTCCAGCCGGACCAGCCTCTTCAGCTTCATGGCCGCCAGGGCCACCAGCCCTTCGAAGGCCACCCAGCCCTTGCCCCCGAAATCGCCGCCGATGTAGGACTCCATGACCCTGACCTTCGATGCGGGCAGGCCGAAGAGCTGGCAGAGCCAGTCCTTGTCACGCCAGATGCCTTTCTTGGCCCGTCTCACCACCAGGGTGCCATCGGCCTCCATCCAGGCATCGGCTATGTATTTTTCCATGCGGCCGTGCCCCACCCGGGCCACGGTGAACCTGTTTTCCACGATGACGTCGGCTTCCTTGAAGCCCTTCTCCACATCCCCCTTGCGTATCTTGAAGCGGGAGGCGGCGTTGGGTATCTCCGGCACGGCCTGAACGGCGCCCCCCGCCGACCCCTTGGAGTAAGTGTGTTTCATGGGGTGAATGGCCACGGGACAGTCCGGAGACATGGCTTCTTCCGCGTCAAATATGGCCGGCAGCGCCTCGTAGTCCACCCTGACCAGGGCCACAGCTTCTTCAGCTATCTCGGAGGTGGTGGCTACCACAACGGCAATCGGCTCGCCCACGTATCTCACCCGCCCGTCTTTGGGCAGCACCTGGCGGTCACAGGTGGCGAAGTAGCCCATCCGCCGGTCGGGGGCGTCCTCGGGCAGGACTATTCCCTTGACGCCGGGGTAGGCCAGCGCCGCAGAGACATCAATGTTCTTGATGTTGGCATGGGGGTGCGGGCTGCGCACCAGCTTGGCAAAGAGCATCCCCTGCTCCCGGAAATCGCCGGTGTACTTGGCTTTTCCGGTCACCTTGTCCAGGGCGTCTACCCTGGGCACTCCCTTGCCGACAACTTCAAGCTGCGCCGGTAGTTCGGTCAATACTACTGAAGTCTGCGTCATTGCCTCAGGCCTCCTGCTTCATAGCTTCTGCCGCCACCAGAATAGCCTCGACTATTTTCTTGTAACCGGTGCAGCGGCACAGATTCCCTGCAATCGCTTTTCTCACATCATCTTCAGTTGGGTCCTTGTTTTCGTCCAGCAGCGCCTTGGCCGAGAGGATCATCCCGGAGGTGCAGAAGCCGCACTGGACGGCAAAATGGTCGATAAACGCCTGCTGGATGGGGTGCAAGCCATCGCCGTTGCTCAGTCCTTCGAGGGTCATCACGTCATGTCCCCTTGCCTGGCTGGCCAGGACCAGGCATCCCTTGACCGCCTTGCCGTCAAGGAGCACGGTACACGCCCCGCAATTGCCGGTGTTGCAGCTTTCTTTAGCTGCGGTAATTCCCAACTCCTCCCGGAGCACCTCCACCAGGGTCTTCCACGGCTCGGCAAAGACCTCGTATTCTTCGCCATTCACTTTTAGCTGCAGTAGTTGCTTCACTTCAAGCTCCTCCTGGGATTACGCCGCCTGGGCCTGTTTTATTGCCTGGCTGACCACCTGCCTGGTGATCACCTTGACCATTTCCATCTTGTACTCGGCCGTCCCGTAGACGTCCGAGATGGGGCAAGCCACGCCCGCGGTGGCCTGGGCCACCTGGTCCAGCAACCCGTTGTTCACCTGCTGTCCCGCCAGCAAGTCCTCGGCCTGCCTGGCCCTGATGGGGGCGGGACACACAGCCTGCATAAAGATACGGGCGCCCTTCACCCGGTCTCGCTCATCCAGGGTGACCGCAGCGGCCACCGAGGCGATGGGAGAATCGGTCCAGCGGTAGGACTCCTTGTGGTAGGCGGCGCCGCTGCGGGCCGGCTGTTTGGGCACCTGTATCTCCAGGGCTATCTCAACGCCCTTGAGGGCCGTTTTCTGGTAGTCCAGAAAGAAATCATCCAGCGCTATCAGCCTTTCCCCCCGGTTGCTGGCCACCTTCAGGCAGGCTCCCAGGGCTAACAGCACCGGCGCAGGGTCTCCGGTGGGGCTGGCCTGGCAGACATTGCCCACCAGCGTGCCCCAGTTCCTGGTCTGGATGTCGCCCAGCCTGGCTTCCATTTCGGCCAGGACCGGCCAGCGCTTCTTGATGATGGCAGAGTTCTCGACGGCCTGGTGAGTGGTCAATGCCCCTATTCTCAGCCCGTCTTTGCCGTCAACAATATAGTCCAGGTCGGAAAGGTTCCTGATGTTGACAAGCTGGCGCGGGGTAAGCTGGCGGTGCTTCAATACAGGCATAAGGCCCTGGCCGCCGGCAATGATCTTAGCCTCTCCTTCGTGCTGGGTCAGCATGTCGAAGGCGTCAGCTAAATCGTGGGGGTGCAAGACTTCGAAGCGAAGCACTTTCTTTACCTCCTCTGTTGGCCAAGAAGCTCGGCTTGGCAAGATATTATGCACGTTCAGGCGCAACCGGGGGTTGTTTTCCCCCTAACATACAATGGGACTGGGTGGAATGTCAAGGCTCAGGGTAGATATGCGCCCGGTCAGCAAAGAGCAAGCTAAGCCAGTACCGGGCTGGATAGCTTGGAACTTTGCCGCTGCCAGATTACCAGCGAGACCAGGATGACAGCGCCGATAATGTCAGTGGTCAGGCCGGGCACGACCATGACGATACCACCCACGATGAACAATATGCGTTGCAGCCAATTCGTGGCAGTGAACAGGTATCCTTCCAGTCCCACTGATAAGCCGAAGATGCCTATAATAGCCGTCGTGGCAGCCAGGGCGATGTCCCCCGGAGAGCCTTGCAGGATGAGGGCCGGGTTGTAGACGATGATAAAGGGTACCAGGAAGGTGACCACGCCCAGACGCATGGCCTGGAAGCCGACCCGGAAGGGATGGGCGTTAGCGATCGCCCCGGCGACGTATGCCGCCGTACAGTAGGGCGGAGTGAAGACCGTAGCCGTGACCATGTACATGATGAAGAAGTAGGATACTATTATTGGCAGCCCCAGGTTCTGCAGCGCCGGGCCTACTATCGCCGCTACCAGGACGAATGCAGCCATGAGGGATATGCCCATACCCAGGATATAGGTGGCCAGCCCCGCCAGCAGTATCAACAAGAGCATGCTGCCCGCCGAAATGGTTACCAGTGCCGAAGATATCTTGAGTCCCACGCCGGTTATTACCAGCGCCGCCAGGATGACCGCGGCCAGGGCAATGATGGTAGTAACAGAAAGTGTCTGCTGCATGCCGCCATCCAGGCTGTCAATGAAACGCCTGAGGTTCATGCGGTGACTTTTCCGGAGCAGGCTGATCGCCACCAGCGCGCCGACGGTATAGACTGCCGCCATTTCCGCCGGGTACTTCATCACAAAGAGGAGCACTACCAGAAAGATGAAGGGGATAGCCAGTTCCCAGCCCTCTTTGAGAGCGGCTACAGGCGAGGGCAGGTCTTTGCGGGGCAGGCCGCGCAGTCCCACTTTGACGGCATGCAGGTGCACCTGGAGGAACAAGCTGAGGAAATAGAGAAAAGCCGGCAGGAAGGAAATAGTGGCTACGTATGAATACGGCTCGTTCAATAGCTGTGCCATGATGAAGGCCACCCCGCCCATTATGGGAGGGGCGATCATGCCGCCGGTGGAGGCGATGGACTCTATGGCCCCGGCGTAATAAGATTTGTAGCCGATGGACTTCATGAGGGGGATGGTCACCGAGCCGGTCACGGCTACGTTAGCGGTAGGGCTTCCCGAGATAGTGCCGAACAGGGCGCTGCCGACCACCGCCGCTTTGGCAGGCCCGCCTCTCATGGTGCCGGTAACGCCCAGGGCCAGGTTCAGGAAGAACTTGCCGCCGCCTACGGCGACGAAGAATACGCCGAAGGCGATGAACACCAGGATGACCCTGGTGGCGATGCTGGTCAGAGTGCCAAAGATGCCCTCCGAGGACAGGTAGAGGTCCCGGGCTATCATCGACCAGGTGAAGTAGTGCACGCTCAGCGGTCCCGGCACCAGGTAGCCGAACTTGACATAGAGGATAAAGAGCAGGGCGATGATGACCATCGGCCAGCCGAAGCTGCGCCTCACCGCCTCCATGATCGTTATCACGAGAAGGGCGGCCAGGACTGCTTCAAAGGGGGTCACCGTCGCCCTGCCGAAGTACAGAATCTCCCAGGCGTTAATGATGGTATAAACGCACGCGGCCAGGCCGGCCAGGATAAGCAGGAAATCGTACCAGGGGACTTTGTTTCGCGGCGTCTTCTTGGTGGCCGGGACCAGCAGGAATGTGAGCGTCAGTACTATGGCCAGGATGATGGCATTGTACTGATTGGGCAGGAAGAAGGTATTGAAGTAGAAAAAGACCCCGGAGACTTCCAGCAGGGCAAAGAGGCAGCCGCCAGCGCCGATGAACTTGACCAGTATGGCCGCTGGCCCGCTGAACCGCCTGAACCCGCTGACCCCCTCCGAGGCCTTTATATCTATCCCGTTGTTATCCAACTGGTAGTTTCTTACCCGCCTGTTAACAGTCCGTGCCTATTTAGAGGCGCCAATCTTGGCCAGGGCCCTGTCATGCTCGGCCTGCATGGTGCTGGTCCATAGTCCCGCTTCCTTGAGCGCCCTTATCGCCCCGGCATGATAAGGGATGGGAGACAGGGTGGAAATTACATCGGGACCGAAGTCGTTCACGGTAGAGTGGACTCTCTTGATGGCGTCCTGGTTGTACAGCCAGCCGTTCACGTAATTGTAGACCACGTCATCGGGGACCTGGTCATGGGTCATTATCCCGTTGAGCGCGAAGATAGTAGGAATTGGCTCGCGGATGGCGAGATGATCGCGGTAGCCCGGCTGGAGAAAAGCGGAAGCGGTCCCGGCAAAGGTCCTCGGGTCTGCGGCGGACATGGCGGCGTACTTGTCAGGGGCCAGGGGCAGCGGGCGGACCTTGCCTTTCTGGGCGGCCAGCTCGATGGCGAACGGCGCCTCGAGGGGGCCGGTGGCCGCGTCTATTCTGCCCAGCTTTATCAGCTCGTGTGCCGTAGCGTCGCTCTCGGTGGGCACCCAGATGACATCCTTGTCCGGGTCAAGGCCGTAGGCCTTCAGCGCGGCTACCTCCCAGAGCATGGACTGGACGGCGTACTTGGGGAGGCGTTTGCCTTTGAGGTCGGCCACGGTCTTGACGGGGGAGCTATCCAGCACGTACCAGAACGAACCGGTCATTTTCATGGTGATAAGGCCGGTGCGCAGGTTGCTGGCTGGTTTGTCCTGGGCGAAGATGTCGAAAGCCTCGTAGGCCTTATACCAGGTGGCGATGAAAGCTCCCAGCGAGACATCTGCCTCCTTGGTTGCAATCGCCCGGGCTATCGGGGCCGGACCGCCGTACGACCTGACGGTCACGTTTATCCTGTCCGACCAGCGGTTGATGATATCGGAAACGCCTGCGGAGACGACATATGTACTCCAGGCGGGCGGCCCCGCCGCCGAGAGCAAAGAGACTTTGCCTGCTGGCTTGGGCGCGGGTGCGGGCGCCGGGGCGGGTTTAGGCGCCGGTGCGGGCGCCGGAGCGGGCGCGGGTGCTGGTTTAGGCGCCGGTGCTGGAGCCGGAGCGGGTGCCGGTGCCGGTGCCTGCTGACCGCAGGCCGCCAATACCGGCAAGGCGGCCAGGACCAGCACCATACCGGCGACGGCCAATTTCAGCATCCTTTTGTCCTTCATCTGTCCCTCCTTCATGATTTTGCTTCTCTATCGTGCATCAACAGTTGAAATGGCAAAGACCGCTTACCGTGTGACCGAGTTAATCAACATAATAATCAGTTTCGCCGGCGTTTGTCAAGCCGTGCGGTGTGTGTCTCCCGGAGTCGCAGGGTCACTTTCTGTCGAACAGGAGCTTGCCCCATTTCTGCCTGGTCTTCTCCAATAGCTCCGGGCTGGCCTTGCAGGACGGGGGAAAGTCCTCTCTCCAGGAGAATGGCTTGCAGGCGATGATTATACCTTTGGAGTTGGTCCAATCTCCGCTGCGCCTGGCCTCCGGCGAGAGCATGGGGTCAGTGTCGTTCGACCAGCAGCCCCGGAGAATGTCTATGGAGGTGGCCGGGTCACAGCGGGTGGTCAGCGCCCAGATTACCTCGGTCATGTTGGTGGGGTCAATGTCATCATCAACAACGATGATGAACCGGCTGAGCCAGGCCGTCTGGTAATACCCGGAAAGGAACAGGGCGGCGTGCTTGGCATGCCCGGCATATTTCTGCTTGATTGAGGCGATGACCATGAGCGGCCCCCTGGCCTCGGGCGGCAGCCAGACGCCCTTGACTTCGGGGACATTCTCCTCAAGGGCGTTCCAGGCCTGGGCCGCCCGCATCACCTGGTAGCCGTAATAGTAATCGTAAGGGCCGATCTGCGGGGGCGCCCCCAGGACGATGGGGTTGTCCCGGTGCAGGATGGACTTGACCCGGAAGACCGGCTCTTCGCGGGAGCCGGTGCAGTAGTAGCCGGGCCATTCCCCGAAGGGGCCTTCGATCCTGGTCTCGCCGCCGGGCGGCACTATCTCGCCCTCCAGGACTATCTCCGCCCCGGCAGGTACGGGCAGGCCGGTCACCGGCCCTTTTAGCACCTCCACCGGCTCGTCCCTGAGCCAGCCGGCATAGTCATACTCGCTGACGCCCCAGGGCAGGCCGCTGCGGGCCATGCTCCAGAGCAGAGGGTCGCCGCCGCAGACCACGGCCACCGGGCAGGGCTGGCCTTTGTCCCAGTATTTCTGCCGGGTCAGGTTGCCGTGCCGGCCGGCGCACATGAAGATGGTGGCGATATTCCGGTCGTGGACCTGGACGCGGTAGGTGCCCGCGTTTATCCAGCCGGTGTCCGGGTCCCTGGTGATGACCATATCCCCGGTGCCGAGATAGCGGCCGCCGTCAAGCTCGTGCCACTTGGGCGAGGGGAATTTGTAAAGGTCAACATCCTTGCCGGTGAGCACGTTTTCCAGCACCGGCCCGCCGGCGACTTCTACCGGCGGTATCAGCTTGAAAGGCTTCTTTATCTTGTCCCGCCAGGCCTGTACCTGGGCCAGCCCGCGCGATTCAAGGGGCAGCCCGAAGCCCAGGGCCACCAGCTTTGCCGAGTTGAGGAAGTTGCTGGCGATACGGTACCCCCGGGGATAGCCCTTGATATTATCGAAGAGCAGCATGGGCTGGTCGGGCGCGGATAGCTGTAGCTCGGTGATGGCGCCTATCTCAAGGTCCCAGTCAGCGCCTTCCACTAGCTTGCATTCGCCGAGCTGCTTGGCCCGGTCAATGTGCTCCCTGAGGTCATTGGAAATGCCGGTAGAAACTGTGCTCATCATCGCTCCTAACGCGTACCGGATGTATTATGGCCAGCTGTAGCCCCAAATTTGCTTTAGGTTATCACGGCGGGCTGAACTTGTCAAGGCATAGATGAGGGGGACGGCAGGCAGGAATCTACTGCTTGCCTTTCTGGATACCGGCCTTCGCTGGTATGGCAAAGGTCTTGTGTCACTACTTCGAAAAAAGATTTCATATTGTCACCCCGGAGTCATTCGCTTCGCTCAGGGCAAGCTCTGAGATTCTTCAGTCGTCCCGATAGAATCGGGACTCCTCCAGCATGACATTTTTTATACTTTGTTTGGTGCTTCATAAAGAAATGCGACAGATTCTGGCGCAGACCTCAAACCTGATTTAGCCAAGAGCGCCCTCCTTTCAGCCATTGACAGGAGATATCGATTCATAATATATTGGTCTCATTATCGTGAAAGTAGCGGGAGCGAGATAGATATGCCCGATCTGGCCCTGGCGCTCAAGGGTGTGCTGGATACCTTCTCGCCGGTGGTGATGCTGGGCATAGTGCTCGGCACGCTGGGCGGTCTCATCTTCGGCGTCCTGCCCGGCATCGGCGCCTTTCCCCTGATGGCGGTGCTGTTGATCTTCGCCTTCAGCATGGACCCCACCCTGATTCTCAGCGTGCTGCTGGCGATACATGCGGTGTCTGTGACCGGCGGCTCGATAACGTCCATCGTGCTCGGTGTCCCGGGGACGGCGCTGAACGCAGCCACCCTGCTCGATGGCTATCCCATGGCCAAGAAGGGTGAAGCGGCCCGGGCTATCGGAGCCGCCCTGAACAGCTCGATGCTCGGCGGCATCCTCGGCGGGATAGTTCTCATTGGCTTTATACCGATAGCCCTGGTGCTGGTGCTGGCCTTTGGCCTCGGTGAGACCTTTCTCATCGCCGTGGTCGGGCTGGCCTTCATCTCCACCCTGTCCGGCGGCTCTATGATCAAAGGGCTGATCTCAGGGGGCGCCGGCATACTGCTATCTTTCGTCGGATACCAGGGCATGACCGCACTGCCCCGGTTCACCTTTGGCACCCTGGCGCTTTACGATGGCATCGGCCTGATACCGTTTCTCATGGGCATCTTCGCCTTGCCCGAGGTCATCGAGTTGGCCTTGAAGAAGAAGGCCATAGCCAGCACCGGCGTCAATACCAACTGGGCCGGGGTGAAACAGGGCGTGATGGACGTCTTCCGGCACTGGAAACTCTTCTTACGCACCTCGGCCATCGGCACGGCGATAGGCATTGTCCCTGCTGTCGGCGGGCCGGCGGCTACATTCTTGGCCTATGGACATGCCAAGCAAAGCTCCAAACATCCCGAGAATTTTGGCAAGGGCACAGTGGAGGGCGTCATCGCCCCGGAAAGCGCCAACAACAGCAAGGAAGGCGGCGCACTGGTGCCTACCCTGGCATTCGGCATACCGGGAAGCGGCGGCATGGTGGTTCTGCTCAGCGCCTTCCTGGCGGTGGGCATTATCCCCGGGCCGTCCATGCTTCGAGAGCACCTGGACCTGTCCTTCACACTGGTAACCACGTTGATACTATCCAATATCCTGGCGGTGATATTCCTGCTGCCTGTCATCAAGTACATCGCCCGGATATGCCTGATCCCGTCCACCATCCTGGTAGCGCCTATCCTGGTGATAGTGCTCTGGGGCGCCTATGCCTCACAGAACTCCTACATTGCCATGCTTTCCACCATGGCCTTTGGCGTGCTGGGCTTCTTTATGATGAAATATGACTATAACCGGGTGGCACTGATATTGGGGTTCATCCTGGGCAATATTGTGGAGGTAAACGGCTTCCTGGCCTATACCGCGCTGGGCTTTTCCTTCCTGACGCGGCCCATCCCGATAGTGCTTATGGTTATCCTGGTTCTGGTGCTCTTTGGGGGAGCTATGAAGAGCGCCGTATATAAGTTGAGGCGCATATGATAGGCCGGCTTATCATGGTGCTGATCTTCCTGGGGCTGGCGGCTGCGGAGGTGGTGGCCGCCAGGGATTACCCGCAACGAGCTCAGTTCGGGCCGTGGCTGGTGGGCGGGGTGGTGATCGCCCTGGCGCTTTTCCAGATGGTCAGGGAGGTACGGCAAAAATCCCGGCCCGTCCTGGTTGATGAGGACGTGGTCGTGGAAGACCGGGCAATAAGCGGGCGCAGCTATGCAATAGTAGCGCTGTGGCTGACCGGGCTGATGCTGGGGACCTACCTTTTCGGAATGCTCATTACCTTTCCCCTTTTCGTGCTGGCTTACGTCAAGAGCCACCGCTGGGGCTGGCTCCTGGCTATATCTATGGCTGCGGTCATTTTCGGGCTGCTTTATGGCGTTTTCGGCATACTGCTAAAGGCCACTTTGTACCGGGGGATATTCTTTGAGTAGCAGTCCCAGGAGGAGGTGCAAGATGTGAACATTGACAGCCCGGCTGCATCCAGAGAAATAAAGAAAGGATGGCGAAAAATGAAGAGGTTCTTTATTCCGGTGGTCTCCATGCTGGTCCTGGTTGCCCTCGTCCTGGGCGGCTGCGCCAAAGAGGCTCCCGCTCCTGCGCCCGCTCCTGCTCCCGCGCCGGCACCTGCGCCCGCTCCCGCACCAGCCCCAACGCCGGTCAGCGCCGCCGAGTTCTACAAGGGGAAGGTCATTGACTACGTAATACCGTCCACCCCCGGGGGCGGCACCGATACCACGGCGCGCCTCATTGCGCCCTGGTTTGAGATGCACACTGGAGCCAAGCTCAATCTCATCAACAAGCCCGGTGGCGGCACGCTGCTCGGGCCGGACTGGTTGTACACCACGGCAAAGCCGGATGGTCTGACCCTGGCACAGACGGTGAGCCATCTCATGGTCATTGCCCAGCTTGGCGGCGAGCAGGGCATCAAGTTCGATGTCTCCAAGTTCCAGTGGATAGTTAATGTATCATCCGCCGAGACAGTAATGGTGGTCAACAGCAAACTGCCCTATAGAACAATTCAAGACCTGCGCCAGGCCAGCCAGCTCACTATCGCCGCCCAGTCCCTGAGCAGTTCGTCGGGCCAGGTAGCCGAGCTTGTCCTGAAACCGTTGGGCATGAATGTCAAGGTAGTCGCCGGTTTTGCCGGCAGTCCCGATGCTACCCTGTCGGTGGTCAGGGGCGAGGTCAATGCCACCGTCTTGCCGGCGCTCACCCTGGTACAGCCGGTGAAGGAGGGCCTGCTCCGGCCTTTGTTCACAGTTACCGAGAAGAGGATGAAGGAGTTTCCTGACACGCCCACCATATACGAAGTGCTGCCGGCTGACGCCCCTCCCGACATCAAGGAGTGGATCGAGACGGTACGCAGCCTCCAGGCGGTCTACCGCGAT
This sequence comes from Chloroflexota bacterium, assembly GCA_016190695.1. Lineage (GTDB taxonomy): Bacteria > Chloroflexota > Dehalococcoidia > Dehalococcoidales > RBG-16-60-22 > JACPQC01. The sequence goes on along the minus strand of JACPQC010000035.1, from coordinate 42,865 downwards.
ATAGTCGCCCCGCCAGGCACCCCTGCCGACCGTGTACAATTCTTGCGGGAGGCCGGCACCAAGATGATGGCCGAGAAGGCCCTCATCGCCACCATGGAGCAGAGCATGCTTGAACCCGCCTATATCTCCGGCGAGGAAGTGCAGAAGAGAATGGAGGAGATAGTCAAGATGAGCCCGGAGAAGAAAGAGGTCCTCCGCCGCGTCGTGACCGCAAAGTAAGACATTTCCGACAACTGTCATGCTGGAAGGAGCGGAGCGAATGGGGAAGGGTGGGCAACCCCCGTTACCCCCCTGAGATGCTTCGCTTCGCTCCAGCATGACAACCCTGTTCATTATCGGACAGCCTCTGACAAAAGCGTAAGCGCCAAAATAATCATCAATCCCGGCTGGCAAGCTGACAGGCCACGAGGGCAAAAGCGTACCCGCAGGACAGTTGCCGGCAAGCCATGTTTTCGCCATGGGCCGGAAGCAGGCGCAGCCTTGAAATAAAATCGGAGGTGAGGACTTGTCATACTTCAAAGACCTGAGGGAGTACCTGGCGGCGTTGGAGGAGAAGGGCAAGCTCAGAAGGGTGAGCCGCCAGATAAACAAGGATACCGAGCTTCACCCACTGGCACGATGGCAGTTCCGGGGACTGGACGAGTCTCAATGGGCCGGCTTCCTTTTTGAAAACCTTACTGATGTAAAAGGCAATTCCTACAACTGCCGGGTGGCTACCTCCATTATATCGCCGTCAAGAGAAATGTACGCCTTCGGCATGAAGGCCACGCCGGAGACGATACACCAGCACTGGCGGGAGGCCTACCAGCACCCCCACCCCCCGCGCCTGGTCCCCTCCGGCCCGGTACAAGAAGAGATACACATCGGCCAGAACCTGGCCGAGCACGGCGGGATCAACGAATTTGCCATTCCTATCTCCACTAATGGCTGGGAGCCGCTGCCGCGCTGGACGGCCACCTCCTGGTTCACCAGGGACCCGGACACCGGCGTCACCAACATCGGGGTGTACAACGGCTACTCCCTCGGCCCCCTCCGCGCCTCCGCCCGCAACTGGCGGGGCCACTTCAAGGCACACTGGAACAAGTGCCGGCAGCGGGGCGTCCCCCTTCAGGCCGCCGCCGTGGTCGGTGCTGTCCCCGCAATCAGCCTGGTGGGCGTGACCTCGGTGCCCTACGGCATGGATGAACTGCACGTTGCTGGCGGCCTGGCCGGTGAGCCGATCGACGTGGTCAAGTGCCAGACGGTGGACATGGAAGTCCCGGCGACCTCCGAAATAGTTATCGAAGGCGAGATACCCACCGACTACATGGAGCCAGACCCCGCCTGCGGCGAGCACACCGGCTACATCATCATCAACGAGCGGGTGTTCGCCTTCAACGTCACCTGCATCACCCACCGCAAGAACCCCATCTGGCACGACATCATCAGCCAGATGCCCCCCAGCGAGTCCAGCACCATCAGGGGCATCGGTGCCGAAGGGCGGCTGACCAGCCTGCTCAAGGACGCCTGCGGCATCGCCCAGGTCAAGGACGTGGCCTTTCACCACTGCGCCGGGGCCTGGAGGCTGTGCGTGGTCAGGATGCAGGACGTGGGCGGGGTCAGAACGGAGAACCCGGTGGTGTGGCATGCCTTGCTCGCCTCGTTGAGCGCCTCTACCGACTGGCCCAAGATGGTCATCGCCGTGGACGAGGACATTGACCCCTGGGACCTGGAATCGGTGTTCTGGGCGATGAGCTTCCGCTACCAGCCCCACCGCGATACCAGGATAATCCAGGGACGCTACTCCAGCCTGGACCAGTCTGTCGGCCCTTATGACATCGAGGACATGAAAGAGAGATGGTACCCCACCTCGCGGGTGTCGCCCCAGGGGGCCTCGGCCATATTGATGGATGCCACCAGGAAGTGGGACTACACGCCGGTATCCCTGCCCAAGCGCCACTACATGGAAAATGCCCGGAAGATATGGGAGGAGCTTGGTTTTCCGCCGCTCAAGCCCAGGGAACCCTGGCATGGCTACTCCCTCGGCGTCTGGCCGGACAAGTACCAGCGCCAGGCCGAACTGGGCGAGCGGGGGGAGTTCGACCAGGTGGCCAGGGAGATAATGGACGAGGGCGGCAAGGTGTAGCCCGCGCGGCTATTCCCCCAGCACCTTCAGGATGACCCGCTTCCGGCGCCGCCCATCGAACTCGGCGTAATACACCTGCTGCCAGGGGCCGAGGTCAAGCTTGCCGTCAGTGACGGGCACGATCACCTGGTGATGGACCAGGAGGCTCTTCAAATGGGCGTCCCCGTTCGTCTCACCGGTGGTGTGGTGCCGGTAGTCAGGGCGGTAAGGGGCCAGCTTCTCCAGCCACTCTTCGATATCGGCGATGAGGCCGGACTCGGCGTCGTTCACATAGACGCCAGCGGTGATATGCATGGCCGAGACGAGGACAAAGCCTTCCTGTATGCCGCTCTGCGCCACCACCTGCTGGACCTTGTCAGTGATGTTGATAAACTCCCGCTGCCGGGTCGTGTTGAACCAGAGGTATTCCGTAGCTGCTTTCATGGGGCCCCTTCTTCAGTCCTTCTCATCAAGCAACCGTCTCTCCCCCTCCAGTTGCTTGATGCCGGTGATGTCCTGGGTCACCTCGAGCGTCCCCAGGTATTTCCCGGCCCGGTCGCGCACGGCGAAGTAGCGGATGTAGACCAGCTTGCCCTGGAAGTTGATCCAGAAATCATAGGAGTTTTGACTCCCCTCTTTGAAGGACGTCAGTATCTTCTCGACCACGTCCACGCTCTGCGGCGGATGGCAGTTCTGCACCTTCCTGCCCAGTACCGCCCTGGTGCGGAGGAAGATGCGCTCGCTGCTGTTGGAGAAGTACCGCACGGTGTCATCCCTGTCCACGAAGGTGATGTCCACCGGCAGCGCGTCCAGCAGGGGCATAAGCTCGGCCAGCTTCAGTGAGCCGGTGGGCAGGTCGATGCTGCCGTCGGTGATCGAAGGTTCTTCGAGGAGGGATGCCTCCAGGTGCCTGACCAGCTCGGCGGTCTCCGCCGGTTTCTCGATGAATACGTAGCCGATGTCATCGCTTTCCCGGAGGATGTCCACCCAGTCGCCGGGGTCAAGTTTCTCCAGCGAAGTGGGGAAGAGGATGTTCTCCTCTTTGAATATCATGCCCAGCGCCTCGCTGATGAACGGTTCCAGCGTCTTTTCCAGGTAGTCCGGCAGTTGCTCCGGGGACTGGAGGCCGTCCAGCCCGCTCAGCGCCGCTTTGAGCAGTCCCCTGATCTCATTGTCCTTGCCCCACATCACCTTTGACGGTCCCATGAACTCTTTCCGCTCCAGGAACGGGAACAGGAGCTGCTCCTTGCGCTCGTAATGGGTCTCGATCCCCCTGAGCTTGAGCAACACCTCTTTGAGCCGGGACTTGAAGCCGGCAAAGTCCAGATCATCCTTCCTGGCGATGGCCTGCTTTAGTTCCCCGGCCAGCTTCTCGATGCCCCGGTTTTCCAGCTTGAACAGGTATACCGGGTGCGCCGGCGAGGTCTCCTTGACCGCCGCCTTTTCCAGGGCGGACTGGAAGATAAGGGCATGGACGTTACAGAACTTCTTTATCTCGTCCGGGGAAAGGCCTTCATTGATGAGGGACTGCTCAAGCTCGGCGATCTCGGAAGAGGTTATGTTGCCCACCTCCCGCTCGAACCGGTCTCTCGCCTCTGTCGCCGGCAATCCCTCGTGCAGCTTGAGGATGATGTCCCTGAGCACCTCTTTTTTATGCTCCCGGCTCAGTATCTCTGTCATGCCCGACCTCCTCAAAAAGAATACATCCTATCTTACCAGATTTTAGCCCGCCGAACCGCCGTAGACTATCCGTAATGTTACGCAATTTTCTGGTAGGAAAGGGAAGGAAAATTACGATGCCTTGATAGTCCGTTAGCGTCACGATCTGAAGAAGTCCTGAACGAATTACTGAATCTGGGGCATTTTGCTGCTTTACTAATAATCTCATAATAGTACGGACTAAAAGGTTCACAACGGTGAGGTCAAACAAGGCGTCCAGCCAGCAATTGTTTCCATTCCGACGAAAGTCAGAATCCAGCCTCCCGTTTCCCCGCCTGGATTCCAGCCGGAGTTTATCCTGAGTGAAACCGAAGGGTTTATCCTGAGTGAAACCGAAGGACTGGAATGACAGAATAGATTGTTTTCATAGTTCGCGAGTGCGCCGCAGGCGCATGACAAATTAGCATTTCTAATCTGATTCTTAACTTCTCACCTCGTAATGCCGGCAGGACAGGCCTTGACATCGCCCGCCAGCGGGGGCTATAGTAGACCTTGTAGATACCCTAAGGGGGCATATAGTATAAATCCAGCCCGAGGTCGACGGGTTTTTGGACGGACAACAATGCAGGAGGTGTAACCATGAAGATCGTTGAGTTGTGTGGCTCAGGACACTGCCCGGTGGTCAAGATAGCGGACGACCGTGTCGAGATTGGCGAGGAGAACAACGTCTGCACCCTGACCCCGAGCCAGTGGGAGGCTCTCAAACAAAAGATACTGAACGGGGAGGCTTAGCCCCGGTTCGCACCCGGACAAGAATAAGTTGCTGGAGATAGGGGAAAAGGATGAAAAAAATACTGGTCTTGGCCTTCGCGAGCGTGGCTGCGCTCACCCTGTCAATCCCTGCCCTGGCGGCGCCGGATGCCTCGGCCTCGCAGGTGGCCAAATGCGCCGTCAACATGGGTGGTGAGCACGTTGCCCAGTGCGCCCAGACCATGGAGCAGGGCGTATCTTCCTGCGCAAAGGCGGGATAGCCATAGTGTGGGGCGGGGGCGCCACCCGGCCCCCTGCCCCTACCTGGTAAGCCAGGTGTTCTTCTTCAGTCCCCAAACCGCCGGGAACAGCACCCAGGGGAGCACGAACGCCGAGATCATGTTCATCACCGGCTTGTATTTCCAGTACCGGGCAGTCGGGTCCCTGAACCTGTAGTCCAGGCCCGCGGCCAGCCCGATGAGCAATTGCCCGCCTACATACAGGAGCGGGTACAGGTACGAGTCCAGCACCAGCGGCCCATAAACGAAGATAGAAAAGGTTATCGCCGGCGCGATGAAGGTGGACATGAACTCGATGTAAAAGAGCGCCGCCATCAACGGGTTCTTGCGCCAGAAGAAGGCGCTGATAAAAAAGGTGGAGCGCAGGAAGCCCTTGCGCCAGCGTATCTGCTGCCTGAGATATTGCCGCCACTTTTCAGGGACCTCGGTATAGACTATCGCCATCGGCACGTACACCGTCTCCCACTCGATGATGGCCTGTGAGGTCAGCCCCCGGTCTTCGGCGTCGTCATAGCTGGACATGGCCTTCAAGAGCCGCCTCTCCAGCGGCGCCAGTTGGCCCTTGGCCCAGGGGGTGGCTATGGCGTAGCTGGTCAGGTTCCGGTCGTCTCCGTACTGGGCCTTGTCCTTCGCCCAGAAAGAGACAAACCGTGATATCGTCTCCCGCCGGTAAGCAGCCAGGCACCCGGAAAGGCAAAGCACCGTTCCAAAAAAGCTTTCGGTGGTCTTGCGGATGTTGAAGGAGTAATCATACCAGACGTCCTGGCAGCGGGTGAGCAGGTTCTTGCCGGCGTTCAGCACCTTGCCGTTGCCAACGACGCCTCCCACCCTGGGGTTCGCAGCGAAGACCTTCATGAACTCCTCGATGGCGTACTTGTCCACGATGCTGTCCGAGTCAATTAATACGACAACGTCGCCGCTGGCCGCGTAGAAGCCGGTGGCAACCGCTGTCCGCTTGCCCCCGTTGGGCTGGTGCAACACCTTCAAGGCCGGATTCTTTATGGTTAGGGCATCGAGCACGGCGGCGGTGTTGTCTTTGCTGCCATCATTGACGGCGACCACCTCCAGGTTTGGATATGATGACCGGAATATAGCGTCGATCACCTTCTCTATCATCTGTTCCTGGTTGAAGACGGGGATGATGACGGAAACTAGCTGGTCCGGAGTCGCTCCGGTAGCCCTGTTCTTGAAGAACACCCAGCCGATGATGAGGACGGCCAGGGCGTGGAACGGCATTACCGTAGAGTAAACGATGAGCGGGTCTCCAACGGAAAGGGCTACCCTCACATTGAAGATCATGAAAGCCAGTATGCCTAGGACTGTAAGCCCCCGGAACGCCCAGGCCCTCCTGCTCACCAGTATCCTGCCATGCCTGGATATGCGCTGCCTGGAATGGCTGAACAGGTCATCCCGGCCATCCGGCCCAGCCCCGGATTGAGACGCTTCTGAGGCCGGTATTTCCGCCTCTTCAAGCCAGTCTATCCGGGGCAGTTCGACAGTGGATATGCCGGCTTCCAGTTCTCCTTGCTCAGTATAAGGCGAGCTTACCATTTATAAATCTACCTTCCCTGACAGTGGATATGCCGGCTTCCAGTTCTCCCTGCTCAATATGAGGCGAGCTTACCATTTATAAATCTACCTTCCCTGGTGGTCAGAGCGATACCGGCAAGCTCAGAAGCGTTCACGAATTGGACGCCGTGCCCCTTAAGCCCCGAAATGAAAGCATCGATCTCAGCTATCGGATAACTGTCGTCAAAATAGAATATTACCGGCCTGGTAGTCTCGGGTAACGGTGACAGGCGCGGCGAAAAATCACGGGCAAGATAGGTCCTGGCCTCATATCTTATGAATTGGCCGTCCTGGTAAACGTTATACTGGTTGGTGTAAGAGAAATCGGCCAGTATGCCGGACCGGCTGAGCAGCGAATAGATATCATCGTCAGCAGCGCCCAGGCGGGACTGGAACAGCATCGTATTCAGATTCCCGGCGCTGTCAACCGCCTTCTTGCCCTCGCTGACTTCCCGGAGTTTGGCCGAATAATCAGAGATGCCGGCCAGGTCAGGGTTGCTATAGGTATGGCTGCCAATATCGACTTTGCCGGTGAAGGAAGAGACAATCTGGGGGTGCTGCTCCGCCACCTGCCCCATTATGAAGACGCTTGCCCCTATGCGGTGACGGCCCAGAAGGGTGGCAAGGTCCTGGCTCCATCCGGCGATATCTTCAGCATTTGCGATGCTGAAACTGAGCATCACCTTCGGTTTGGTCTCTGGCCGGATGAACAGGGGGCTTATCATGGCGAAGCCCGCTATTATCACCAGCACGGTGACGGCTGTGGCAACGTGTCTTATGCTCAAAAGGCGTTCTCCCGGCACTCTTGTCCAATCCCTCGTGCCCCCTGGCAAGGGGGCACCATGATGCATGAAATAGATATGTACTACTGTCATTCTGATCGTAGCGAAGAATCTGGGTGGGTGGGGCATATCCCCACTCCAGATTCTTCAGTCGCGCTTGTCCACCAAAGCCTCGGCGGAGGTGGGTCGCTTCTTCAGAATGACATTTTCGTCGGTATTTTCGGAGCAAATTAGGCTTTGAGGTTCCACTCAAATCCGGACAGCACCGCTTGGTGTTGAACCTGATTTTCCCTGAACTACCACACCTTGTCATACCAGCCCCGTATCAAGTACGGGGTAAACTCCGGCTGGTATCCAGAGCGGTCCTCCCCAATGGGACGTGGCGTGATTCACGCACAGGTTCCCATTTCCTGGCCTCTTCCTGGGCGGGGAAGAGGAAGATATTTCCTGATGGGACTTCGCCCCCTCAGACCCCCATCACAATTTGGACTCACTTCAGTTAGCCGGCGCAACACCGGATGCCCTCCGTCACAGAGTTTTATAGATTATCCCTGAACTGCGCATTTCCGGCGTATCGAAGTACCCGCGGACGTCGATAATAGCAGGCCCAGGGTTAAGCATCTTCAAAAATCTTTCCAGGGACAGCTCCCTGAAAGCGTCATGGAGCACTGTCAGAATGATGCAGTCCACTTTGGGGGCGCTGGCCAGGTCCCGGATAAACCTGATGCCAAAGTCCAGTTCCCCGTTTTCAACCAGCGGGTCGTGGCCGTAAAGCTCCACGCCGTACTCCCGGAGCTCGCTGATCATCTCTCTGGCCGGGGACTCCCTGGTATCAGCCACATTTTCTTTGTAGGTGCATCCCATGATAAGCACCTTTGAACCTTTGATCGCTTTTCCGGCGCTATTTATGGCCTTTACTGCCATTTCAGCGATGTGTTTGGGCATATGGTCGTTTACGGCGCGACCGGCCAGAATGACCTGCGGATGGAAACCATGCTCTTCCGCTTTGCTCACCAGGAAGTAAGGCACTACCGGAATGCAGTAGCCGCCTACCATCCCCGGGGACAGTCTCTGGAAATTCCACTTTGTGGCTGCCGCATCAAGCACATCCTGGGTGCTTATGTCCATCTTCTGGAACAGTATGGAAAGCTCGTTGATGAGGGCGATATTCAGGTCACGCTGGGTGTTCTCCACCAGCTTGGCCGCCTCCGCCGTCCTGATGTTCCTGGCACGGAAGACGTTCGGGGTGACCTGGCGGTACAGGTCCACCACCTCGTCCAGGGTCTCGTCATCGCAAGCGGATACCACCTTTACCACTTTATCAACGCTGTACTCGGAATCGCCCGGGCTCAACCGCTCCGGGGAATAGGCCAGCTTGAACTCCTGGCCGCATTTGTATCCCGACATCTGCTCAAGGATAGGCCCGACCAACTCTTCGGTGACGCCGGGATAGACCGAGGATTCAACTACCACGATGACGCCCTTTTTCATATGCTGTCCCACAGTGGCCGCGGCCTGCTTGATATAAGACATGTCCGGCTGCTTGTTCCTGGTGAGGGGCGTGGGGACACAGACGAGGATGAAATCAGCCCCGGCGATGAGACTGGAATCAGTGGTGAAAATATGGTTTGGATTTCCGTTCTGCTCGGACAGGCGTCTTATCTTTTTATCATCGATATCAAAGCTGATGACCTGGTAGCTCCGGCTGAGTCTCCTGGACAGGGGCAGCCCCACGTAACCGGCGCCGACTACACAGACCGTGGCTGTCTTGATCTTTGTAACCAATTTGTACTCCTCTCGTTTATTCCACAGTGACCGACTTCGCCAGGTTCCGCGGTTTATCGATGTCGCAGCCGCGCAGCACCGCAAAATGGTAAGCGAACAACTGGAGCGGGATTATAGTCAGGATGGGAGTCAGAGGCTCTATCGTTTCCGGGATGTAAACCACGTCGTCAGCCAGGCCCTCCAGCTCGTGGTTGCCTTCGGTGGTGATGGCGATAACCGGCCCGCGCCTGGCCTTTATCTCTTCGATGTTTGACACCATCTTTTCGTAGACGCTATCACCGGGGGCAATGCATATCGAAGGGAAGTTCTCTGATATCAAGGCCAGCTCGCAGTGTTTCGGCTCGCCGCCGCGGCAGCCTTCAGCGTGTACATAAGCCGTTTCCTTGATCTTGTGGGCGCCTTCACGGGCGATAGGGTAACTGTACTTCCGGCCCAGGTACAGAAAGTTATCGAAGTCCTGGTATTTCTCAGCGAGCAATCTCATCTGCATTTCACATTGCAGTGTCCGCGTGACCAGGCTGGGGAGGCGAAGCAACTCGCTTACAATGCGCTGGCCGGTGGTGACGGTCAGTTGGCGCTGCCTGCCCAGGAACAGGGTAAACAGCACCAGGGCAGTCACCTGGGAGGTAAAGGCCTTGGTCGAAGCTACGCCGATCTCCGGCCCGCAGCGGGTGTAAACCCCGGCATCGGTCTCCCTCGCCTGGGTGGAACCAACGACATTTGTGATACCCAGCGTCACCACGCCCCTCGCCCTGGCATCCCTGATGGCGGCCAGCGTATCGGCGGTCTCCCCGGACTGCGATATCGCCAGCAGCGCTGTCTTATCATCGAGCAGGGTCTTGCGGTACCTGAACTCGGAGGCGGCTTCGCACCGGGTGCGTATCCCGGCATACTCCTCGAACAGGTACTCACCCAGCAGGCCGGCGTGCCGGGCAGTGCCGCATCCGGCGATATAAACCTTGTCGACTTCCCTCAGTCTTCTTTCTACCGAGTCCAGGCCGCCCAGTTTGGCCTTGCCTTCCTCCGGGATCAGCCTGCCCATGAGGGTCTGCTCGATGCTAAGAGGCTGTTCCACGATCTCCTTCAGCATGTAATGGGGGAAATCATCTTTCTGGTACTGCTCCTCCGGCCATTCGATCTCTTCGACCTTCTTTTCCCGGATGATAGTAAAATTATCGCGGTTGATGACCGCTATCTCGCCATCATCCAGGTAGACCACTTTCCGGGTGTGTGAGATGACCGCGGATGCGTCCGAAGCCAGGAGGAAGTGGTCTTCGGCGAGGCCGATGAGAAGGGGACTGGAGAGACGAGCGGCCACTATCTTGCCCGGGTCATCGCTGGAGATGACGGCCAGGCCGTAAGTGCCCGCCAGGCAGCCCAGGGACTTCCTCACCGCCTCTTCCAGGTTGCCTTCAAAGAACTTTTCGATCAGATGGGCGATCACTTCACTGTCGGTCCCCGAGCTGAAAAGATGCCCCTCTCCCGCCAGTTGCTCTTTCAATGCCAGGTAGTTCTCGATAATGCCGTTGTGCACCACGAATATATTTCCGGTGCAATCGCTGTGTGGGTGGGCGTTGGCCTCGCATACGTTTCCGTGAGTAGCCCAGCGGGTATGCAGGATGATCGGGTCTCCGGTGAGAAACCCGTTCCCGTTTATCTTTTTTTCCAGGCTGGAAATCCGGCCTACAGCCCGCTGGCAGAGTATTCTCCCTGATGGTTCAAATAAAGCTAGCCCGGCGGAGTCGTAACCCCGGTACTCCAACCGCTTCAGGGCCTCTATCCCGATGTCAATAGACCGTTTATCAGCGTCTCTGCTGATATAGCCCACTATTCCGCACATCGCTATCCTCCAGTCGTTACACTTTGCCTGGCCAGATGGAAGGTTGTGAGAGAAGCTCCAGCGCCCAACCCCGCCTTCCCTCCCCGACCGCAAGGTAAAAAGTTGCCCCGTTTATTGCCAAACAGGGAGCCGTGCTTGCCGGTAGAAAGCTGCCCCGGCGGCGACTCCTGAAGGGTTTTCAGGGTCTCAAGGCTGCCCCTTGACCCAGCCACCCCCCACGTAGGCGGGCTTAAAGCTTTCTAGGATTAAGAACATGGTCTGGACGGTCTTTGTTACATGCCTGCACCCTCGCCCAAGCGGAGGCATTAAAGATATTTTTGATAGCCCCTCCAGTATGCTATTATGTACTCGATAACTTGGCGCTAGTGGGAGCTGGCCACTGGTAACAGCTAGGCCGCCGGCGCGCCCGGACGCACCCCGGCAGAATATGGAGGAAAGCAAGATGGATGGCAAGGCGAGGCCGCCCCTCACCGAAATTGCCCACGGCGCTGGCTGAGCGTGTAAGCTGGGTCCGGGAGACCTGCACGACGCGTTATCCGGCCTCCCCCTGGTCCGCCATCCTGACCTTCTTGCCGGGATGGAGCGGGCCGAGGATGCCGGCGTTTACCGGCTTAATGAAGGCATGGCCATTATCCAGACGGTGGACTTCTTCACCCCCATCGTTGATGACCCCTTTGTCTTCGGGCAGATCGCCACGGTGAATGCATTGAGCGATGTCTATGCCATGGGGGGGAGGCCGCTTACTGCCATGAACATCGTCTGCTTTCCGGTGAAGTCCCTGGAGATATCGGTGCTCCGGGATATCCTGCAGGGCGGCCTGGACAAGATGCGCGAGGCCGGGGTGGTGCTTATAGGCGGCCACAGCATCGAAGACCCGGAGTTGAAGTACGGTCTGTCTGTTACCGGCCTCATCCACCCGGAGAAAGTGGTGCACAACCACGGCGCCAGGCCGGGAGACCGGCTGATATTGACCAAGCCCCTGGGCACCGGGATAATCAGCACCGCCCTCAAGAGAAAGGTAGCCCCGCCGGATACCGTTGCCGCGGCCACCAGGTCTATGACCACGCTCAACCGCAGCGCCTCGGAGGTGATGCAGGAGGTGGGGGTCAACGCCTGCACCGATATCACCGGGTTCGGGCTGCTGGGCCATGCCAGTGCCATGGTTGAGGACACTGGTGTCGGCCTGGTCATCCAGGCAAAGGCGGTGCCGGTCTTCCCCGGTACAGAGGGGCTTGCCGAAGCAGGCCTGGCGCCGGGGGGACTTCAGCGCAACCGTGACTTCCGCCAGGGCATGGTCGATATAGACCCGGGCGTGCCCGCCTGGCTGTCGGACGTCCTCTATGACCCGCAGACCTCGGGCGGTCTGTTCATGGCTGTCCCCGCGCCAAAGGCGTCTTTGCTGCTCAGGCGGCTCAGGGAAGAGGGCATAGACGCAGATGACATCGGTGAAGTGGTCGCCGAGCCGAAAGGCCGGATCACCGTCAGCTAGTCTCACGTCAGCTTAACATCGACTGTAAAGGAGGACATCATGTTCAAGCGCATAGATCACATCGAGATCATCCCCGTGGACTTTGACCGGGCCATGGACTTTTATACCAATGTCCTCGGCTTCAAGGTCAAAGAGCGAAAGCGGATAGACCGGCCACCCCTGATGGAAATAGCCTACATCGCACTGGGGGACAGCGTTATCGAGATGATGTCGGTCAGTGAGAAGTCCCCGGCGTCCGGCCAGGAATGGCAGGTGGGCTACAAGCGGATCGCCCTGGAAGTGGAGAATATGGACAGGGCGATAGAATACCTCAAGTCCAGGGGCGTGAGAATATCCAGGGAGCCGGTGAACCTGGGCGCTTCGCGGCGCGCCGAGATAGAAGACCCCGACGGGCTTTCCATCGAGCTGAGGCAGTGGTAAGGGGCCGCCCGCTCACTATCCGGTTTCTCAGGGCGGCATCACCAGGATAGCGCTACGGGGACAGTCTATCTCGCAGAGGAAACAGGTCATGCAGTCCTGCGGGTGGACGATTTCGGCCTTGCCCCCCTTCATCGCCAGGACATCGCACATACAGGACTGGACGCAGACGCCGCAGCCGATGCAGCGCTCCTCGTACACCTTTTCGACGGTCATAGTCCCTCCCCGGGCGGCTTGAGGGGATACCGGTCAAAGGGGACAGGCTCGGTCCACAGAGCAAGGTCATCTCCCCGCTGCTGGCAGATGACCCATTTCAGCCATTCCCGCCTGCGCTCCGGGTGATCAAGGCGAAAGTGCCCGCCGCGGCTTTCCGTCCGCACCAGGGCGGTCCGGCACATCAGTTCCAGGAAGGCCAGCTTGTTGACGGCCCCCAGCACCCCGGCGAGGTCATGCCAGCTTCCAGCCCTGAGCCGGGGCATTTTCTCCGCCTTTATCTGTTCTATCCTCTCGATGGATTCCGCCAGGGCGGCAGCGCTCCGGACCACCTCCATCGGCTCCCAGATGGCGGCGATCTCCTGGCTGATTTCGTGGAAGTCCACTCCGCCCTCGCCCATCGGCCCTGATATCCGCCGGGCCAGCATCTCGACCTGCTCCGCCCTCACCTCCGGCCTGTCTGCCTTCACAGCATATTCTGCCGCCGACTGACCGGCTATAGCCCCGGCCACCGCCGATTCCATTCCGCTGCTGATGCCGCTCTCGGAGCCGCCCTCGGCATGGTCAGCGCTGGAGCCGGCGGCGTACAGGCCCTCTATGGAAGCAGCCCGGCGGAGGTCGACCCGGATGCCCCCCGCCCCCAGGCACGGGGATACCCGGTTCTTGTACTCGATCAGGTCCCTGGTCAGGTCCAGGCCGGCGCGCTCCAGCGACCTGACATAGATGGGCATGCCCCTCCTTATAGCCTGGTGAGCCTCTACGTCCAGGTGCCTTACATCCAGGAATACAGGCCCTCGGCCTTCCCGGCACTCGCGGGCGATGGCCACCGCCGTCACGCTTCTCGGCGACCTCTCCATGTGCTCCGGCTCATACCTGGCCATGAATCTCTCGCCTAACCGGTTGAGCAGATAGCCCCCCTGTCCCAGAAGCAGGTTCGCGCCGGCGGCCACGTTGAAGTTGGCCGGGGCGTAGTTGGCCTCGGTCAGTTCCAGGTTCTTGAGCTGGCAGCCTGCCCTGAAGGCGGCCATTATGCCGTCGGCGCTGTGCAGGAACGGCGAATAGCGACGCAGCGCTACTCCGCCGGTGGCCAGCACGGTGGCCTTAGCCTTGAAAACGTGCAGTTTCCCAGTCTTCAGGCTGAAGCCGATGGCACCCACCACCCTGCCCCCCGTGGGCAGCCGCCCGTCCGAGGTGAGCAGGTCTACCATCATGACCCGCTGCACCGGCCAGGCCTTCTTGACGGCCTCCCCCCTGACCACATCCATCAACTGGAGCCCGCCGTTGGCCAGCTTGGCGTTCATCTGGCCGCCGATGCTGCGGAAGCGATGGAGCCGATCACCCTGCTTCATGAACACCACGCCCCAGTCTTGCAACTGGCGCACCACGCGCGGTATCTCCGTTATCACCTGCGCCAAGACATCCTGCTCGTTCATGTACTCGCCTTCGTGGACGCAGCGCCGCAGCCAGTCATCATAGTTGTCCTGCTCAGGGTCGAAGACGGTGAGCACCCCTGACATCAGCGGCGAATTACCACTGCGGCCGGTGTGCGCCTTGTCCACGAGGACAGTATCAGCACCCCGGCTCCCGGCGGCTATTGCGGCCATGCAGGCGGCGATGCCCCCACCCACCACCAGGACGTCGGTTTCCATTACATTGGCAGAGTCAATGACAGTGCTCAAAGCGCTCTCCAACCCGGCAGAATACTGGAATCGTACTATCCGAAGTGACCTGCTGTCAAGGCGAGAATCCTCGCTGCTGTTTCAAAAGTCCGGTATCTTTAGGCACGAACCACCTAAAGAAGCAGCCCGGTAACGGGGTTACTCCTTTTCTAATAACTCCTTCGCCTTGGTGGCAAGCGCCGGATTCCGCTTGATCTGCTCTTCCCAGCCTGCCCGGTAGGCAGCGTCAAGATACCATTTAGCATCCTCAGGCCAATGAGATGCTCATGAAGACCCCCCAGGCGCTATGCCAAGCCAGCTCCTGACCACCCTTGGCGAGGCAAATTTAGAGTCCACCTGGATAGAGGGTGACATATTCGCTGGAGAACAACAAGGTCATGTTGCTACAAGAGGGCGAATTATGATACTATGTTCAAGCAGGCGGGGTGTAGCGCAGCCTGGTAGCGCACCTGAATGGGGTTCAGGTGGTCGACGGTTCAAATCCGTCCACCCCGACCATAGAAAATATTACGTAACAGTCTCTTAATTGACTGGGTTCTCTTACTCGGAAACCCGGTTTCAAAGGATGCGCTAAATCCCTCTCAATTCCAGCTTTCGCCGGTAAGACATGCTTTGCGTTTGATCGGGACTATTATGAGATGCTCAGTAATGAGGGGGGAGCTGATATCAGCTCCCCCTTGTTGATTTTGACTGAAAATGGAGTAAATCACCGGGGACTGCCTCCCCTCAGTTCTTTACCATTTCTTGATAGGACGTCCCTCCTTGTCTCTCATGACACCCGCAACGGCCATTATGAAATCGATCAGCGCCCATATCCCCAGGCCGCCAGCGGTCAACAGCATAAGGATCCCGGTGCCTATTTTCCCCAGGTAGAACCGGTGTACCCCCAGCGCCCCCAGGAAAAAGGCGAACAAAGTTACCGCCAGACGGGACTTTTCAGAAACATCCATAGTTCCGATTCCCGCGCTCTATATACCTCTCTGGAGGCCTCGCTTCAACATTCCCCCTGCCTATTTTACAGCCAGATACTTTTCCACCATCGCCAGCATCTTGGCAAGGTTGTCTGGGGGCAGCAGCGCCGCCTCTGCCACATATTTGGTCCAACTCTCACCGTTAACAGGGGCGGTCAAGACCGGCCACATCATTTTGGCCTGCGCCTTAAAGCCGTCCAGTGCCATTATCTTGTCAAAAGACTCGCGCATAAAGCGCAGCCTGTCCTCAGGCATTCCCGGCGGGGCCACTATTGCTTTTTCGACCCCGATGCTTTTCAAGGTCATAAGGAGCTGGTTCTGTTCCTCGGAGAGCTTCGCCACTTCCGTTATGGCCGGTGCATCAGGGAACCACTCCGTCCTCTGCGGGGCCATCACAAAAAGCGGTTCTTTGCCAAAGCCCAGTCCCACTCTTTCACCGACCCCGCTGCCGTTCCAGGCGGCCCCGTCTACCTCCCCCTTGCCCATGGCCAGGTTCAGATCAGCGTTGCGCAGGCCGGTATGATCTTGGGGTCTTTGAGGCCAAGATAATCAATTATGAGCGCATCAGCAAAGGCTGCCGCCGCTGCCGGCGCCATCGCGCCGAACTTGAACCCGTTCATCGCCTGGAGGTCGGCGACGGTCTTTACCGGGAGCTTGGTAGATACCTGGAAGAGGTAGGGCTCATCGGCGAAGGCGCCGAGCCAGTTGAACTTGGTGATATCATACTGGACGCCGGGGTCTTTGAGCATAGCCCTCTGGAAAATATGCGGGCCGAACAGCGCTTCACCAATGGTAAGGCCATCCGGTTTGGACTTGTAGACCTGGTTCATCCCGGAAAGGCCGCCGCCCCCGGGAACGTTCTTGACCACCATGACGCCGCCGGTCACCTCATTCCAATAGGCGGCAAAGAGTCGCCCGGCATAGTCAGTGCTGCCTCCCGCCGTTGATGCCACTACCAGGGTAACCGTGTTGCTCTTAAAGAAATCGGCGGCGCTGATCGTCGGCGCGGGTGCGGGTGCAGGCTTGGGCGCTGGCGCTGGCGCTGGTGCAGGTGCAGGCGCCGGCTTAGGCGCCGGGGCCGGTGCGGGTGCCGGTGTTGGTGCCGGAGCGGGCGCGGGCGTGGGCGTGGGAGTGGGGGCAGGTTCGCCGCATGCGCCGAGCAGGAGCGCTATGGCTCCCAGGATAGCAAAAACCAGGTACCTACTCCTTCTCATTGTGCCTCCTAAATTTTATTATTGCCTTCTGTTTGTCCGCCGACCATTAACAAAAGCCTTACAGTCACCGCTGCCAGGTCATCATGCCGGCGCTCTGGCGGGCTTCATTTACCTTAGCCTAGATTACGCGAAGCACATTGCTCTTGTCAAGTGTTTCTAAACAAAAGACAAGAGTTTTGCCTAGCTTAAGCAGGATAGACCACTCATTGTTCAAAATAATCAACTTGATAGAAACATTTGCTGAAATGTTCTTGATATAGACCGGATTGGGGCGGGTGCTAGTACTGGAAGAGTTGCTCCATACAGGAGGTGCCGGTCTTCTTGCCAGCCTTTCCGCCACGGCAGAAACTATTGACAACAAGGCGCTGAGGAACTACAGTGAGAATAGGCGTCCGGGATGCTCTATTGCGATGATTCCCTGCAGGTGAGAGCCATGACAACGACGCTGGACCAGCTCTGCATCAACACCATCCGCTTTCTGGCAGTGGATGCCGTGGAAAAGGCCCGCTCCGGCCACCCCGGCACCCCGCTGGGGGCGGCGACAATGGCTTACGTGCTCTGGGACAGGTACCTCAAGCACAATCCCGCCGGCCCCGCCTGGCCCGACCGGGACCGTTTCATACTCTCGGCGGGGCACGCCTCGGCCATGCTTTACGCCCTTCTCCACCTCACCGGCTACGACCTCCCCCTGGAAGAGCTCAAACGCTTCCGGCAGTGGGGCAGCCGCACCCCGGGACACCCTGAATATGGCCTGGCCCCCGGCGTGGAGACCACCACCGGGCCGCTGGGCCAGGGCTTCGCCAACGGGGTGGGCATGGCCATCGCCGAAAGCTGGCTGGCCGATACCTATAACCGCCCCGGCCACGAGATTATCAACCACTACACCTATGCCCTGGTCTCCGATGGCGACCTCCAGGAGGGCGTTTCCGCTGAGGCGGCTTCACTGGCCGGAACGCTTCGCCTGGGCAAGCTCATCTACCTCTACGACGACAACGATATCTCTATCGAAGGCAATACCGATATCGCCTTCGCTGAAAACGTCCCCCAGCGCTTCCAGGCCTACGGGTGGCACGTTATCGGCCCGATAAACGGCATGGACATCGATGATGTTGACTGGGCGCTGAGGGAGGCCCGGAGCGAGCCGCGCCCCAGCCTCATCATCTGCCGCACCACCATCGGCTACGGCAGCCCCCACAAAGCGGGCACGGCTTCGGCCCACGGCGAGCCGCTTGGCGAAGAGGAGGCGCGCCTGACCAAGCAGGCCCTGGGCTGGCCCTACCAGGAGCCTTTCACTGTCCCGCCGGAGGCGCTGGCCCACTTCCGCCAAAGCCTGGAGCGGGGCCGGCGCTGCCAGCAGGACTGGGAAGACCGGATGCGGGCCTACAGCAAGGCATTCCCCGAGGAATCCAGGAAGCTGAAGCAGGCCCTCAGCGGGGAGCTGCCGCCGGACTGGGACAGGGAAATGGCCGGGATGTTCGCCGGGCAGGACAAGCCCATCGCCACGCGGGAGGCCTCCGGGAAGGTTATGAACGCCATCGCCCGGAGCGTCCACTACTTTACCGGCGGGTCGGCGGACCTGGCCCCCTCCACCAAGACCACCCTCAAAGACCACGGCCACTATGGATTCGAGGAATACTGCGGGCGCAACATGCACTTCGGCGTCAGGGAGCACGCGATGGGGGCCATCGCCAGCGGCATGTCCCTGCACGGCGGCACTATACCCTACACCGCCACCTTCCTGATATTTTATGACTACATGCGCCCGCCGGTGCGCCTGGCCGCCCTGATGAAGCTGCGGGTCATCTACATCTTCACCCACGATTCCATCGGCCTGGGCGAGGACGGGCCGACCCACCAGCCCATCGAGCACATCGCCGGGCTGAGGGCAGTGCCGGACCTGGTCACTATCCGGCCCGCCGACGCCGCCGAGACAGTCGAGGCCTGGAGGGTGGCCATGCAGCGCCGAGGCCCCACCGCCCTGCTCCTCTCCCGGCAGAACCTGCCCGTGCTTGACCGCGCCGTGCTGGCCCCGGCTGATGGCCTCAAACGGGGCGGCTACGTGCTCCGGGAAACGGCGACACCACAGGTCATCCTCATCGGCACCGGCTCAGAGGTGCATATCGCCCTTGAGGCGGGGCGGCTCCTGGAGCAGCAGGGCATCGCGGCACAGGTGGTCTCGCTGCCTTCCTGGGAGCTGTTCGATGCCCAGCCGGAGCAGTACCGCCGGGAGGTCCTGCCCGCGGAGATAAAGGCGCGGGTCTCCATCGAGGCGGCCAGTCCTCTGGGCTGGGAGAGGTACGTGGGCCAGGAAGGTGTCATAATCGGGTTGTCCCGCTT
Organism: Chloroflexota bacterium; assembly: GCA_016190695.1. Taxonomy (GTDB): domain Bacteria; phylum Chloroflexota; class Dehalococcoidia; order Dehalococcoidales; family RBG-16-60-22; genus JACPQC01. The sequence goes on along the minus strand of JACPQC010000035.1, from coordinate 23,757 downwards.
CGGCGCTTCGTCCCCAGGGCCGGTGATATATGAGAAGCTGGGGCTTACCGCCGCCCGGATGGCCGAAGAGGCGGCAAGACTGGTGCGGAGGAACGATGTATGAGAACGCGCATCGCCCTGGGGGCAGACCATGCCGGGCTATCGCTCAAGAATGACCTGGCGGGACGGCTCAATGATGTTTATGAGGTCATCGACCTGGGCGCTCACCAGTTCGATCCCGGCGATGACTACCCGGACTTCGCCTGCGTGGTGGGCGAGGCGGTGGCCTCGGGCCGGGTGGAGCGGGGTATCCTGGTCTGCGGCAGCGGGGTGGGCGCCAGCATCGCCGCCAGCAAGATGCCCGGCATCAGGGCGGCCCTGTGCCATGATACCTACTCCGCCCACCAGGGCGTTGAGCACGACGACATGAATATCCTCTGCCTGGGGGCGAAGGTCATCGGCCCGGAGCTGGCCTGGGAGCTGGCGACCGCCTTCCTCAACGCCCGCTTCAGCGGGGAAGAGCGCCACCGCCGCCGCCTGGAGAAGATAGCAGCCATCGAAAAGAGGTAGTCAAACGGTCTCACCTTCCGGGAAGGGGGTAGCTATGGAGCTTGGCCTTATCGGGCTGGGACGCATGGGCGGCAATATGGCGCGCCGGCTGATAGAAGGCGGCCACCACGTGGTAGCCTACGATGTTTCCAGTGAACAGGTAGCTGCCGCTGCGGAGCTGGGGGCGACGGGGGCTGGCTCTGTGGCTGACCTGGTCGTCAGGCTATCCCCACCCCGCGCCGTCTGGCTCATGGTGCCCGCCGGCAAGCCCACCGAGGACGCCGTAACCACCCTGGCTGACCGCCTCGCCGGGGGGGACATCCTCGTCGATGGCGGCAACTCCTACTACCGGGACAGCCAGCGCCGGGCGGCATTACTGGCCGGGAAAGGCGTCTCTTTCCTGGACGTGGGCACCTCCGGCGGCATATGGGGCCTGGCCGGAGGCTACTGCCTGACGGTGGGGGGCGACGCCGATGCTTACCGCCGCCTGGAACCGGTATTCCAGACGCTGGCCCCGTCCCCGGGGCAGGGCTACGGACACGTCGGGCCGAGCGGGGCCGGCCACTTTGTCAAGATGGTGCATAATGGCATCGAGTACGGGCTGATGCAGGCCTATGCCGAGGGCTTCGATCTGATGCAGGCCAAGCCCGAGTTCCAGCTTGACCTGGCAGACATCGCCCGGATATGGCGGCACGGCAGCGTCATCCGCTCCTGGCTGCTCGACCTGGCCGCGGCCGCCCTGCAGGAAGACCCCGGGCTGGAGCAGGTCAAGGCCTATGTCGAGGACTCCGGGGAAGGGCGCTGGACAGTGCAGGAGGCCATCGAGCTGGCCGTGCCCCTGCCCGTCATCTCCCTGGCCCTCCAGGCCCGGTTCCGGTCGCGCCAGGAGCAACCCTTTTCCGGCAGGCTGCTGGCAGCCCTGCGCCGGCAGTTCGGCGGCCACGCCATAAGAAGACCGGAGTAATTTCCCATTCTGGCCTGTCAGCCAGCACCGCGAAGGACGAAAATGTCATTCTGAAGGAGCGTAGCGACTGAAGAATCTCGGGGGGAGGCGGAAGACAGATACCTCTCCTCCCCGAGACCCTTCGCTGCGTTTATCCTGAGCAAAGCGAAGGGCTCAGGGTGACAGTTTATGGCATCCATTTTGGGGTAATTTGGAGGTAAAGCCATGCTGGCAGTCGGTGTGGTGAGAGACAAGCCGGGCGTCCACGCCTTCGACGTGCCTGAGCCCAGAATAGAGCGCCCGGACGAAGTGCTGGTCCGCATAAAGGAGGTGGGCATCGACGGTACCGACTTCAACATGCTGCGCTACGGCATCCAGGACATAGCCGAGGGGCGAGATGTCATGGTCATGGGCCATGAGATGGCGGGAATAGTCGAGGCGGTGGGCAATGAAGTCAGAACGGTGGCCCCCGGTGACCCGGTGACCATGACGGTGCGCCGGGGCTGCGGGCAATGCCAGCCCTGCCTGCACAATCAGAGCGATATGTGCATGACCGGTCTCTACACCGAGCGGGGTATTCACAGGCTGGATGGCTTCCTCACCCGGTTCGCAGTAGAGCAGGAGCAATACGTCATAAAAGTGCCTCCACACCTGGTCCACCTGGCCGTGCTCACCGAGCCGCTCAGCATCGTGGAAAAAGGGATAGAGCTGATAAGAATTATCCAGTCGCGCTTCCCCTGGAATTGCCCCCATCCGGAGCACGCCTTTGACTCACAGGACTGGGGCGAATGCAAGACGGCGCTGGTGGTGGGCGCCGGCCCCCTGGGACTGCTGGCCACTGCCCTGTTCCGGCTAGCGGACGTCTATACTTTCGCCGCCGATATAGTGCCGGAAGATAGCAACAAGGCCCGCCTCGTCCAGAGCATAGGGGCCGTTTACCTGGACGCCAGCGTCAAGACCCAGCAGGCACTGATGGAACGGTGCTGCCAGGTAGGCAACTTAGATATAATTTTTGAGGCCTCCGGCGCCGCCGCTACCGCCCTTGAGCTGATAAACTACATGGCCCGCAGCAGCATCTACGTAATGACGGGAATTCCCCGCGGTGACCTTCGCATCCAGATTGACGCCGCCCAGATACTGCGCCGGATAGTGAGACAGAACCAGGTGGTGGTCGGCAGTGTCAACTCTAACCGCCGCCACTTTGAGATGGCGCTGAGAGACATGGACAGGATAGCGGCCCGCTTCAGCGGTATGCCGCAGGACATGTTCAGCCATCGCTTCCGGCTGGAGGACTATGAGCGGGCCTTCACTACCAGGCACCCGGAGGACATAAAGACAGTGATCGAGGTGGAGACGTGAAGGTCAAGCCAGGCGAAGGAGGCAAGTAAGATGGAATGGCAGGCGTTGATGATAGACAGCTACGGGCGGGTGCTGGAGGCGCTGGAGGAGGCCCTGGCCGGGCTGACGGTGGAAGACCTGGGTCATCAGCCGCGCCCTGACTGCAATAGCATGGGCTGGTTGGCCTGGCACCTGACCCGTGTCCAGGACGACCATATCGCCGATCTGATTAGCGAAGAGCAGCTCTGGATTAAAGAGGGATGGCACGCCCGGTTCGCCCGCCACGCCGACCCGGAGGACACCGGATTCGGACACGGCCCAGCGGAGATGGCTGCCTTCAAGTCCCCTGGCGCTGAGACCCTTATCGCCTACCACCGCGCCGTGCTGGAACGGTCAAAGAAGTATATCGCTTCGCTGGCGCCGGCTGACCTTGACCGGGAACTGGATGAGCCCTGGTGGCAGCCGCTGCCTACGGTGGGAGTGCGACTGGTGAGCGTAATGGCCGATAATCTGGAGCACTGCGGCCAGATAGCCTACGTGCGCGGCCTGCTCCAGGGAAAAGGCTGGCTGAAGTATTAGACAGAGGGTCTAAATGCCCTGCCAGCCGTCGGGCCAGAGCCGGTATCCCCGCTCCAGCCGGCTCTCCGGCTCTATTCTGACGCCGTCGCCGATGATGCAGCCCGGCGGGACATGGCAGCCGCAGCCGATGCTGGCGGCATCGCCGGCCACGCAATTGCTGAGCAAGGCACCTTCGGCCACCTGCACCCCCCGCCACAGCACCGCCTCCTCCAGGCGGGCGCCCTCGCCGACCCGGCAGCACGGCCCGATGACCGCCCCCTTTATCCGCACGTCCCTGCCGATGATGCACCCCTCCCCGATCAGCGCCGGCCCCTCGATCCGGGCAGAGGGGTGGACCTGGCTCTTCCCGTCCATCCGGACTTCGCCGCCCCATCCCTGCAACAGGTCACGGTGTGCCTGCAGGTACTTCTCCGGAGTGCCGATATCGATCCAGTAGGCGTCGGAAGGAAAGGCAAACACAGGGTCGCCGGCCTCGACAAGGGCCGGGAACACATCACGCTCGAACATGGACCGTGTTGACGGCGGTACCATCCCCAGCACTTCCGGCTCCAACATGTATATGCCGGCATTGATCAGGTTGGTGGTCACCTGGTCCCAGCCTGGCTTCTCCAGGAAGCGCCGCACCCGGCCCTGGCCGTCCGTCTCCACCACCCCGAAGACGGTCGGGTTGTCCACCGGCGTCAGGGCAATGCTGACCCTCGCCCCGGAATCGCGGTGCTGTGCTATCATGGCCGACAGGTCTATACCGGTAATGATATCCCCGTTAAGCACCAGGAACGGGCCGTCCAGGAGTTGCCCCGCGTTCTTGACTGCCCCCGCCGTCCCCATCGGCGAAGACTCGACCAGATAGGTCAGCTTCACCCCCAACTGGCTGCCATTGCCCAGGCATTCCCGCACCGGGTCAGGCAGATAGCCCATGGCCAGGATGACATCGGTGACGCCGTGCCGCCGCAGGTACAGAAGCTGGTGCTCCAGGAAGGGCCGGTTGAGAACGGGGACTATGGCCTTTGGTATGTTGCAGGTCAGCGGGCGCAGCCTCGTGCCTTCACCGCCGACCAGGATTACCGCCTTCATCGTCCTCCTTCAATGCGGGGGAAGCCCTCTTACCGATTACGAGCGTTGCACTGTTCATGCCGAGTAGGGCCTTCTAAAAGTCTAACATCAGCAGGACATCATGTCAAAAGTAAGAAAGCTATCGTATCACAGGCTTTGTTGCCGGCAGGACATCCTCCTTCTTGCTCAATGGCCTGAGCATCAAGGCCAGCAGGAACCCGACAATCCCGGCAACGCCGGAGATGAGAAAGGCGGGATAGTAGTTACCGGCGACATCGAAAATGCGGCCGGCCACCAGCGGCCCCAGTGACTCGCCCGCCGTCTCGCCGAGCACCACCATGCCCACGATCGCGCCATGCGAGCCCAGGCCGAACAGCTCGGCCACCGCCGTCGATGTCAGCGCTATCAGCCCGCCATAGGCGAAGCCGAAAGCCCCGGCGAAAAGAAAGAGCATCCACACCTCGCCGGAGACGAGCAGCCAGAACAGCGCCGCGCTCAAAATGACAAAGCTCAGCAACAGCGAAGACCGGCTGCCGATGCGGTCAACCACCAGTCCCATGGTAATCCGCCCGACCACGCTCATAGCGCCGATGGTGGACAGGATGCCGGCTGAACTGGCCGAAAATCCCAGCTCTATGATGTGGGGAACGACGTGCACTATGATCATGTCCAGGGCAAAGCCGAAGCACAGGAACAGCCCGAAAAGCAGCCAGAACTGCCGGCTGCGCAGGGCGTCGCTCACGGGCAGGCCGCGGAGACCGGCCATCACCTCAGCTTCGTTGACCCGGTCGACCCCGTAGGGCAGCACGCCTTTCTGTCGGGGGTCACGGCTGAGGAACTGGGCGCCACCGACCATGAGCAGCAGCACCAGGCCGCCGGTGAGCAGGTAGGCCTCCCGCCAGCCGTAGGCGGTGATGAACCATTTCATCAACAGGGGCATCACCGTCACCCCTATGCCCGCGCCGGCAATGGCGATGCCGGTCATCATGCCCCGGCGCTTGACGAACCACCGGGCCACCGTGGTCATCTGGGGCACGGAGGAACTGCTCATGCCGATGCCGACCAGCAGGCTGTAAAAGAGGTAAAGCTGCCAGGTGGCGTTTATCTGGGACATCAGCAGGTAGCCCAGGCCGAGCATCAGGCCGGACAATGTGACCACCGGCCTCGGCCCGAACCGGTCGGTCAGCTTCCCGGCAACTATGCTCAGCGCGCCGTGGAGGATGAAACTGATGGAGTAGGCCCCGGAGGTGGTCGCCCGGTTCCAGCCGAACTCATCGAGCAGGGGGTTGAAGAAGATGCCGAAGGTGTACTGCGTCCCCCAGGTGACGAACATGACGGCAAAGGCGGCGGCAACGACAATATAGCCGTAGAACACGCCGGGCCGGGACGTGCTATCCATTTGCTGCCACCGGCTCTCCCCGGGACAGGGGTCGCAGCAGCAAGGTAAGCGCTATACCTATGATGCCCACTATGCCGCTGGCCACGAAAGCCATATCGTAGGAGCCGGTAATATCGAAAATGCGGCCGGCCACCAGCGGTCCGACAGCGCCACCGACGGTAAAGCCCAGGGCTGATATCGACAGTATAACCCCCATCGAGCTGAGGCCGAACAGCTCGGCGATCAACGGCGTCTCCAGCACCTCCGCCCCCGAGTACACCATGCCGAAAAGGACGGCAAAGAGGTAAAGCGCCCATAGCTCCCTGGCCTCGAGCAGCCAGAAAAAGGCGAAGGTCGCCACGAGAAAAGAGACCAGATAGCATATCCTGGTGCCAAACCTGTCCACGGCGCTGCCGATGAAGAACTTGGTCACCAGGCCGATGCCGCCGACGATGGCCAGCATATTGGCGGCGCTGGCCGCTGAAATGCCCAGGTCTGTGGCGTGGGGAACGATATGCACCAGTGCGGCAAAGATGAAGAAACCAAGACAGAAGACCATGGCGAAGATTATCCATAGCTGGCGGGTACGGATAGCCTGGACAAAGGAGAGGCCGCTTGACTGGAGTCTGTCTCTCGCCTCGATCCTTTCGTCGCTTTCATTCTGCTGCCGGCCGCGCGGGTCCCGCCGCAGGAACAGCGCCGCCGCCACGATCAGCACCAGGGCGACCGATCCCATGATGACATAGGAAGCGCGCCATTCGTAGCTGGCGACGAGCCTCTCGGCCAGGGGCGGCATGATCACCGCGCCGAGACTGATGCCGGTCAGGACAATGCCCACCATCATCCCCCGCCGGTTGATGAACCACCTGGCCACAGTGGTCAAGATCGGCACCCAGCTTCCCCCCATGCCGATGCCTATCAGTACCCCATAGAACAGGTAAAAGTGCCACAGGGTACCGATCTGGGACATCAGCAGGTAGCCCGCCCCCAGGAAGACGCCGCTGGCCACCATCACCAGCCGGGGGCCGAACTTATCGGTCAGCCGGCCCATGGCCACTCCGAGCATGCCGTGGAGCACGGTGGACAGGGAGTAAGCCCCGGAGGTCATTGCCCGGTTCCAGCCGAACTCCTCCAGCACCGGTTTGAAGAAAACGCCGAAGGTATAGAACGTGCCCCACATGGCGAACATGGTCAGGAAACCAGCCGCCGCCACAATGTAACCGTAGTAAAGCCCGCCCGTCCGGCTAGTCATGCGCCCCTTTCATGGCCAGCGGCCGCAGCAGCCAGCACATCACCAGCCCCAGCAAGGCGGCGCCGGCCACGGACAGAAAGGCCGGAGTGTAGCTCCCGGTGACATCAAAGAGCCATCCGGCCAGGAAAGGCCCTGATACCGCGCCCACCTCTGCGGCGAACTCGGCGGCCCCCAGTATCGCCCCAAGCGACCCCACCCCGAACACCTCGGCCAGGAGCGGCATCCGCACCACCGCCAGCGTCCCCCAGCTCAGCCCAAAGGCGACCGCAAAGAGGTACAGTCTCCACATCTCATCGGCCCCCAGCAGAGAGAGCGCCGAGGCAGCCACAACGGCGTAGCCGCCCATGAAGATGCGCCGGTAGCCAACGGCATCAGCCACGCGCCCGATGATTATCCTGCTGATTACGCCCACACCGCTCATGGTCGCCAGCACGCTGGCCGCCTGGGTCAGCGAGAACCCCAGGTCATTGGCATGGGGCGCGATGTGTACCAGGATGGTGGTGCGCAGAAAGCCGAAACCCAGGAACATCAGTCCCAGCATCCAGAACTGGCTGGTGCGCACTGATTCCCGGAGCGTTATCCCCTGTCCCCGCGCGTGCCCGGCATGACCGCCCGCGACGGCTGTATCCGCGCCGTATGGGAGTTGCCCGATCTCGGACGGGTCACGCTTGAACACCAGGCTCCCCATGGCGACTAAGACCAGCGCCATCAAGCCGAACGCCAGAAAGGCGAAGCGCCAGTCGTAGCCCAGGATAAGCCAGGCCGCCAGGGGAGAGAGGAGCATTCCGCCCAGCCCGGAACCGGCCTGCATAAAGCCGGTCATCATGCCCCGCCGCTTGACAAACCAACGGGCGATGGTGGCCATGACCGGGACGGCAATAGCGCCCATGCCGGCGCCCGCCACCACCCCGTAGACCAGGTAAAACTGCCACACACTCTCCACGCGGGACATGAGCATATAGCCGATACCCAGGAAAGAACCGAGGATAAGCAGGACCATCCTGGGACCGAAACGGTCGGACAGCCCACCGGCCACCAGTCCCACCAGTCCGATGACACCGGAGGCGACGGAGCGGCCCCCGGCAATGGTCGCCCTGGACCAGCCGAACTCTTCGAGCAAAGGCGTAAAGAAGACGCCGTAGGTATTGGAAGTGCCCCAGGCCATCATCCAGACGATAAAGGCCGCCGCCACGATGACATAGCCGTAGAAGAAGCAGGTTCTTACGAATTCAGCCAAGTTCAAGTTTCCTTTCGGCGGCGGACTGCGGCCGGTCACTCCAGGCCGAGGCTTAACTCTACTGCATGCCTTCTCTCGATGCCTCTTTCGCCAGCTACGCTCCTGTCATTCCCTGCGAAGGCTTTCGCCGGTATGACGTTGTTGCCCAATCAGTGCAGGCAAGTGAATCAATTCTATCCGACAAGCAGACCCCATCAAGCACGAAACAGGCCTTTGCGGGTAACAGCGGCCCGGGCTAGAAAGTCAATGCACGGTCGCTCTCTTTGATGATACGGTAGAGGTCTTCCAGCTTGGCCACGGCATAGCTTTGAGTGGGCTTCACCTTGTGGATCTCCAGGCAAGTGCCGCAGGCCATCACCTTGCCACCGCCGCCGAGAAAAGCCTGAAGCTGCTCCTTCACCTTGAAGACCTCGTGGTCGAGCGACTCGATCTCCACGCCCTTGCCCAACAGAAAGACGGATACCTGGTCCCCCTGGGCCAGTGCGAAGTTGGCAAAGCGCAGGGCGTTCCATACCATCTCGGCATCACCGGAATAGATGACCACACCCATCTTCATGATCAGCCCTCCGTTTAGAGGTCTTCCGGGCTGGCGATGCGGCCCAAAACGGCGCTGGCGGCGGCCACGGCCGGGTTGGCCAGGTAGACCTCGGAGCCGGTGCTGCCCATCCTCCCCACGAAGTTGCGGTTGGTGGTGGAGATGCAGCGCTCGCCTTCGGCCAGGATGCCCATGTGCCCGCCCAGGCATGGCCCGCAGGTGGGGGTGCTCACCGCCGCCCCGGCCCTGACAAAAATTTCTAAAAGTCCTTCGGACATAGCATCCAGGTAGACCTGCTGTGAACCGGGGATGACGATACAGCGCACCCGCGGATGCACCTGCTTGCCTTCGATCACCTTCGCGGCTACCCTGAGGTCGTCCAGCCGGCCATTGGTGCAACTGCCGATGACCGCCTGGTCTATCTCAATATCCTTTACCTCGCTTACCGGCCGGGCATTGGCCGGGGAGTGGGGCAGGGATACCTGCGGCTCGATGGCGGAGGCGTCATACTCGATGACCCGGTCGTAGACGGCGTCATCATCAGGCTCATGGACGGTGTAAGGGCGCTTTGCCCTGGGCTTGACGTAGTCCAGCGTCTTCCGGTCGACGCGGAAAAGCCCGGCCTTGGCCCCGGCTTCTATGGCCATGTTAGCCATGGTGAAGCGCCCGTCCATGGACAGGGCGTCTATGGACTCTCCGACAAATTCCATTGATGAGTATAACGCGCCGTCAACGCCGATGTCTCCGATGGTATACAGGATGAGGTCTTTGCCGCTCACCCACTCCCGCAGCTGGCCGCGATATACGAACTTGATAGTCGGGGGGACTTTCATCCAGATATCCCCGGTGGCCATGGCTGCGGCGACGTCGGTCGAACCCATGCCGGTGGCGAAAGCGCCCAGCGCGCCGTAGGTGCAGGTGTGGGAGTCAGCGCCGATGACCACGTCGCCGGGGAGCACCAGCCCCTGCTCCGGGAGCAGGACATGCTCGATGCCCATCCGTCCCACCTCGAAGTAGTTGATCCCCTGCTCGCGGCTGAACTGCCTGACCAGTTTGGCCTGCTCGGCGGAGGCAATGTCCTTGTTCGGCGTGAAGTGGTCAGGCACCATGACGATGCGGGAGGGGTCAAAAACCCGCTCCACACCGAGGCGGCGGAACTCCTTAATGGCGATTACAGAGGTGATGTCATTGGCCAGCACCATATCTACCGGCACATTCACGAACTCGCCGGGGCTGACCTTTCTGCCGACATGGGCCGCCAGTATTTTCTCAGTTAACGTCAACTTCGCACCTCTCTTATGGTCTGACGCTGGGCAGGTATAGAATGCCCAGCACGATCCCGGTGGCCGCAGTAGCCACCAGGTATAAACCGGCGCCGGCGGCCAGCCCGATAGCGGCCATCACCCATATAGTAGCGGCGGTGGTTACGCCTTCGACCATCTCGCCGCGGCGCAGTATCGTGCCAGCACCAAGGAAACCAATGCCGGTGACGATGCCTGCGGCTACCCTGGCGGCGTCAGCGCCAACGAAACCATACACCGACGCTACGGTGAACAGGGCTGCCCCCAGGCAAATGAGGATGTTATCCCTGAGGCCGGCCGGCTTACCCAATTTGCCCCGCTGGAAACCGATAACAGCCCCCAGCCCAGCAGCCAGCAGCAGGCGCAGCACTATTTCCAGCTCAAGCGGCATCTTTGCGGCCCTCGGCAGCCCTGGACGCCAGCAACCGGTTGAGGGCGTTCATATAAGCCTTGGCGCTGGCCACGATAACATCGGTATCGGCTCCGCGCCCGGAATAGGTGATACCCTCGCTCTCTATGCGGATCATCACCTCGCCGATAGCGTCTATCCCTTGCGTTACCGATTTGACGCTGAATTCGGTGAGGGAGTTTGGCACCCTGACAATGCGATTTATAGCCTTGTAGACTGCATCTACCGGCCCCGTTCCCAGGGCGGCGTCTGCCAGGGTCTGACCGCCCGGACCGGTCAGGCTGACCGCAGCAGTGGGGATGCCCCGGTCTCCGCAGGTGACCTGTACCCGGTCCAGGTGATAGAGTTCAGAGACGGTGCGCTGCTCTTCGGCCACCAGCGACTCGATATCCCGGTCGGTCACGCTCTTCTTCTTATCGGCAAGCTCTTTGAAGGCGGCGAAGGCGCGGTTGAAATCGGCCTCATTCAGGCTGTACCCCAGTTCGGCCAGCCGCTCACGGAAGGCGTGCCTGCCGCTTAACTTGCCCAGCACCAGGCTGCTCGCCGGTATGCCCACGTCTTTGGGGTTTATTATCTCGTAGGTGATGGGCATCTTGATGACGCCGTCCTGGTGAATTCCTGATTCGTGGCGGAACGCGTTGGCGCCGACGATGGCCTTGTTCGGCTGCACCGGAAAGCCGGTTAGCTCGCTGACCAGGCGGCTGGTATTGTATATCTGCCTGGTGTCAATGGCAGTATCGAGGTTGAACAGGTCACGGCGGGTCTTTATGGCCATCACTATCTCCTCCAGTGAGGCGTTTCCTGCCCGCTCCCCAATGCCGTTGATGGTACATTCCACCTGCCGGGCGCCCCGCCTGACCGCCGCCAGGCTGTTGGCCACTGCCAGGCCCAGATCGTCATGGCAGTGGACGCTGAGCACGACGCGGCCTATGTTGGGCACACTCTCGAGAATGCTGTCAATGAGACCGCCGAACTCGATGGGAAGGGCGTAGCCCACCGTATCGGGGATGTTCACCGTGGTAGCTCCGGCATCGATGACCGCCTCCAGTATCTGGTGGATGAAAGACGGCTCGGTGCGGCTGGCGTCCATCGGGGAGAACTCGATGTCTTCGGTATAGCTCTTGGCCTTGGCCACCATCTCCCGCGAGGTCTGCAGCACCTCCTCGCGGGTCTTCCTGAGCTGGTAGGAGAGGTGAATATCGGAGGCGGAGAGGAAGACGTGTATGCGGGGATGGGCCGCCTCTTTGACCGCCTTCCAGGCACGGTCTATGTCGTGGGGGTGGGCGCGGGCCAGGGCGCAGATGACGGGCTGGCGCACCTCGCGGGCGATCAGCCTCACCGCATCGAAGTCCCCCGGCGAACTGGCCGGGAAACCGGCCTCGATGACATCCACCCCCAGCTTCTCCAGTTGTCTGGCGATATCCAGCTTCTCCTGGACGTTGAGGTTTCCCCCCGCCGCCTGCTCTCCGTCCCGCAGGGTGGTATCAAAGATGATAACTTTATCCATAGTTAACCCTCCTCAGGAAGGAGGTCGAGTAGCTTCCCTACCGTTATCCTAACGTTCTCTGTCGCCAGATAAACATCTTTAATATCAAGCGTTGATTCATAGAAGTTGCCATCTTTTATCGTGAAGCGCCCTGGCTAATTCAGAAACATACTGCCTTAACCTTCTATGGCTCTTCCCCATCTCCCCCTGTGTTTTCAGCTCAAGTTAATTCCTTTATTATGTGCCTGGCGAGAATCTCATCTATTTCATCATGTCTTGGAATAGGTTGCTTTTTACCAGTTATGGAGTTTTTGTATAAATCATGGCGCGCGCCATGCCTTACCAGCACACAACCAGCCGAAGTGAGCTTCTTTATGAGCTCCTTCCTCTTCACACCTTTATGTCTAGTTCTTTGATTTCATGTCTTTCGGGGACATCTTCCATGGCCATTAGCATGTATGCATCTTTTATGTTCTCTTCAAGCTCTTCAATAGTTTCACCCTGAGTCATTATTTCAGGATGCTCAAGCAACTTACCAACCCAGAATTTATCCCCTTTCCAGTAAATCATTTGTAATTTTGCAACCAAATCCTAAGCCTCCTATTAAAATAGCAGTGAGGCCAGCAAGAGTCCCTAAGTCTACTTCCGCTTCAGCCAGGGCATCATCCGCCGCAACTCTGCGCCCACTTCCTCGATGGGGTGCTGGGCGTCCTGCCGTTTCAGGGCGTTGTAAACCGGCCGTCCCGCCTGGTTTTCCAGCACCCACTCCCGGGCGAACCTGCCGTCCTGTATCTCGGCCAGGATTTCCTGCATCTCTTCCCGGACCAGGTCGTTGATGACACGCGGCCCGCGGGTATAGTCCCCGTATTCGGCGGTATCGCTGACCGAGTAGCGCATGTAGTCCAGGCCGCCGTTATAGATCAGGTCCACGATGAGCTTTAGCTCGTGGAGGCATTCAAAATAGGCGATCTCCGGCTGGTATCCCGCCTCTATCAGTGTCTCGAAAGCGGTCTTGATCAGGGCGGAGACGCCGCCGCAGAGCACGGTCTGTTCGCCAAAAAGGTCGGTCTCGGTTTCCTCGGCGAAGGTGGTCTCCAGTACGCCGGCCCGGGCGCAGCCGATGCCTTTGGCGTAGGCCAGGGCGATGTCGCGTGCCCGGCCCGAGGCGTCCTGGTGCACCGCCACCAGCGCCGGCGGCCCGGCGTTCTCGGTGTAAAGCTGGCGCACCATGTGGCCGGGGCACTTGGGGGCGACCATGGCTACATCTACGTTCGGCGGCGGCACGATCTGCCCGTAATGAATGTTAAAGCCGTGAGCGAACATCAGCATGTTGCCCGCTTCAAGCCTTTTTTCTATAGATTCCCGGTAAATGGCCGGCTGCACCGTGTCCGGGGCCAGCATCATCAGGATATCAGCCTCGGCGGCCACATCGGCTACGGTGGCCACCTTGAAGCCGGCGGCACCTGCGGCCCGCCAGCCCCGGCCCCCCCCAGCGACGCCCACTATCACCTGGCAACCGCTGTCCCGGAGGTTCTGGGCATGGGCATGGCCCTGGCTGCCGTAGCCGATGATGCCGATCACCTTTCCGTTCAACAGGCCCAGGTCAGCGTCTTTGTCATAGTAAATGGTGGCCACCGTCATACCTCCTGAAAAATCCAGATTCGGGGTCAGGCCGCCGCTATCAGCCTGCTTTAAGCCTCTTAGCCTTCTCCGGCGTCTTTTCCGCCAGCGGCGTTGAGCCGACATTGCCGCGGGGCATGGCGATTCGCCCGGTGCGGCTGATCTCCATGATGCCAAAACCGCGGACCAGGTTCAACAGGGACTCTATCTTGTCCTCATCGCCGGTTATCTGTATGGTCACAGAGTCCTGGCCTACATCCACGATATGGGCGCGGAAAATATCCACTATCTCTATAATCTCGCGGCGTATGGCCGATGTCGCTTTCACCTTTATCAAGGCCAGTTCCCTGGCGGTGATGTTGTCGTCGGTGATGTCAGCAACCTTGACCACATCGATTATCTTGTCCAGTTGCTTCCTGACCTGCTCCACGATCGCCCCTGAACCGTTTACCACGATGGTGACACGGGACATATCCGGTATTTCGCTGTGGCCGACGGCGATGCTATCGATGTTGAAACCGCGCCGGCGGAACAGGCTGACCATCCGGTTAAGCACCCCGGGGTGGTCCTGCACCAGCGCCACCAGGGTGTGCTTCATGTCATCCATTACTCACCACCCCTAAATATTGCTCACCGGGAGACTGGAAGTATCGATCAGGCCCTTCCTGGACTTTCTCGGCGCTTCCATCACTTCGGCCAGCGACGCCCCCGGCGGCACCATCGGGAAGACATTCTCTTCCGGCTCGACCATGAAATCGATGAGGAAAGGCCCGTCATGGGCCATGGCCTTCTCCAGTGCCGGGACTACATCCTCGCGCCGGGTCACCCTGAGACCGGCGATACAGTACCCTTCAGCGATCTTGACGAAGTCAGGGCAATACAGGGGGGTAGCCACGTACCGTTTGTTATAGAAAAGCTCCTGCCACTGCCTGACCATGCCCAGGTAGCCATTGTTCAACACCGCTATCTTGACTGCTATCTTGTCCTGGACCAGCGTGGCCAGTTCCTGGATGGTCATCTGGAGACTGCCATCGCCATCGATGCACCAGACCGTGCTGTCAGGGCAGCCCACCTTGGCCCCCATAGCCGCCGGCAGCCCGAAGCCCATCGTGCCCAGGCCCCCGGACGAGATAAAGCTGTTAGGTTTATTATACCAGTAATGCTGGGCGGCCCACATCTGGTTCTGCCCCACCCCAGTAGCGATAATAGCCTCCCCGCCGGTAACTTCATAGATCTTATCCACCACGTACTGCGGCAGCAACCCCTCTCCATCGCTGGCGTCAACCATCGGGTGCTTTCTGCGGAAGTCCTCAAGCTGTTCGATCCACTCAGCATGGTTGGCGGTGGTGATCAACTTGTTAAGCTCTTTGAGCACCGGGGCGATATCCCCTACGATGGGCACGTCAACCCGCACGTTCTTGCCTATCTCGGCGGGGTCAAGGTCTATGTGGATGATGCGGGCATGGGGGGCGAAGGCGTTTATCTTGCCGGTGACCCTGTCGTCAAATCTCATGCCGATGGCGATGAGCAGGTCGGTGCTGCTGACCGCCTTGTTGGCATAAGCCATGCCGTGCATTCCCACCATGCCGTAGCTGAGTACGTGCGTCTCCGGAAAGCTGCCGATACCCAGCAAGGTAGTTACCACCGGCACCTGGGCGGTCTCGGCAAGCTGCCTCAATTCCCGGTGCGCCCCGGAGATAAGCACCCCCCGCCCCGCCAGGATGAGGGGCTTTTCGGACTCGGCGATGGCCCTGGCCGCCTTCTTTATCTGGGCCGGATGCCCCCGAACAGTGGGCTTATAGCCGGGCAGGTCCACCTCCACCGTTTCCGGGTAATGGAAATCTATCTGCTCGGCGAATACATCCCGGGGTATGTCGATGAGCACCGGCCCCGGGCGCCCGGTCCCGGCAATGTGGAACGCCTCTCTAACCACGCTTGGTATGGAACTGGTCTCAAGGACCAGGTAGTTATGCTTGGTAATGGGCAGGGTTATGCCGGTGATGTCTATCTCCTGGAAGGCGTCCTTGCCGATGAAGGGGCGGGCTACCTGACCGGTGATGGCCACCATGGGCACCGAATCGAGATAGGCGTTGGCGATGCCGGTGACCAGGTTGGTTGCCCCCGGCCCGGAGGTGGCCAGGCAGACGCCGACTCTGCCGGTGGCGCGGGCGTAGCCGTCTGCGGCGTGGGCCGCCCCCTGCTCGTGACGCACCAGGATATGGCGCAGAGGAAACTCCGGCAAGACATCATACAAAGGGAGGACCGCTCCACCGGGGAAGCCGAAGATAACGTCTACCCCTTCTCTTACCAGCCCCTCGCACAATATCTGCCCGCCGGACATCTTCATAGAGATATACCCCCCTTACTTTCCAAACACCGCCCCGGTACTAGCCGAGGTTACTTTATCCGCGTAATATCGCAGGTAGCCCGAGGTCACCTTAAGCTCGAACCGGCCGGCAGCGGCCAGCCTTCTTGATATCTCATCGGGAGCAAGCTCTACATCGAGCCGGCAACCGGGTATATCGATGCTGATGATATCGCCATCCCTGAGGGCGGCAATAGGCCCGCCGCTGGCCGCCTCCGGTGAAACGTGACCGATGGCGGAGCCCCGGGTAGCCCCGGAGAAACGCCCGTCAGTGATCAGCGCCACATCTTTGTCCCGGCCCTGGCCGCTGAGCAACGAGGTGGGGGTGAGCATCTCCCTCATCCCCGGCCCCCCTTTGGGACCTTCATAGCGGATGAGCAGCACCTCGCCGGACCTTATGGCGCCGCCCAGTATCGCCGCGGTGGCCGTCTCTTCAGAATCGAACACGCGGGCCGGGCCGCGGTGGACCATCATCTCCGGCGCTACCGCCGCCCTCTTCACCACCGCCCCGTCCGGGGCCAAGTTGCCGAACAGGATGACCAGCCCGCCGGTGGTAGAGTGGGCGCGGGTCACCGGCCGGATGACCTCCCTGTCCCTGGTCTGGATACCGGCGATATTCTCCGCCAGGGTCTTCCCGGTCACAGTCATCGAGTCCCCTTTGAGCAGCCAGTCCACTTCCTTCATCACGGCGGGTATGCCTCCGGCCCGGTCCAGGTCTTCGACATGGTAATCCCCGGCCGGCCTCAATTTGCACAGGTAAGGGGTGCGCTCGCTTATCTCGTTCACCCGCGACAGAGGGAAGTCAACTCCGGCCTCACTGGCGATGGCCATCAGGTGCAATACCGAGTTGGTGCTGCCGCCCAGCGCCATGTCGACGGTGAAGGCATTGTGAATGGCTGCTTCAGTAATAACGTCTCTCGGCCTGATGCCGATGTCCAAGAGCCTGACCGCCTGCCGCCCCGCCTCCCTGGCCAGTGCCTGCCGCCGGGCCTCAACCGCGGGGATGGTGCCGTTTCCGGCCAGACCCATGCCCAGGGCCTCGGTGAGACAGTTCATGGTATTGGCGGTGAACATGCCGGAGCAACTACCGCACCCGGGGCAGGCCGCCTCTTCCAGTCGTAGAAGCTCCTCCTCGGTCATGGCGCCGCTGCTCACCTGTCCCACCGCCTCGAAGACCGTGCTCAGATCGACTTTGGAATGGTCAAGGCGTCCCGCCAGCATGGGACCGCCGCTGCAGAACAGGGCAGGGAGATTGAGCCGGGCGGCTGCCATCAGCATGCCCGGAATAACCTTGTCGCAGTTGGGGATAAAGACCAGGGCGTCAAAGGCGTGGGCCTGGGCCACAATCTCCACCGAATCGGCGATAAGCTCCCGGCTGGGCAGGCTGTATTTCATGCCGATGTGGTTCATGGCGATGCCATCGCACACGGCAATGGTGTTGACCTCGAAGGGTATGCCGCCGGCTTCGCGAACGCCGGCCTTGACCGCTTCAGCCACACTGCGCAGGTGGATATGGCCGGGGACCACCTCGCTGTAGCTGTTGATAATGCCCACGAACGGCCTGTCCAGTTCGGCGCGGTGATAGCCCAGGGCATGTAGCAGCGCCCGGTGCGGGGCCCGCTCCACCCCCTTCTTAATAGCATCGCTTTTCATGAGTCAAGCCCTCGGGAAAATTGTGCAGCTAAAAAAAGACCGTCCCGCCGGACGGACAAAAGTGCCGGAAAACAGCCTCAGCCCGTATCAAAGAATATCATAACTGCGAATAGCTGTCAAGGAATTGCTCGAAAGGTCACATTTGTCCCCGGTTTGGAGCGGCTGTTACTGCGGTCCGCCCTCCAGAGTCCTGATTTTGTCAACCCGCCTCTGGTGACGCCCCCCTTCAAAACCGGTGGCGAGGAATGCGCCAACCACCCCCGGCGCTCTGGAGCGGCCCGTCTCCCCGGCCAGGCAGAGGATATTGGCGTCATTGTGCTGGCGGGCGCGCCGGGCGGCAAAGGCGCTGTGGCAGAGGGCCGCCCTTATCCCCCTGACCTTGTTGGCGGCCACTGACATGCCGATGCCGGTGCCGCATATCAGGATGCCCCGGTCATATTCCCCGGCGGCCACCGCCCGGCCCACCGCTGCGGCGATATCGGGGTAATCAACCGGTTCAGCGCCGGAGCAGCCGAAGTCCTGGCAGTCAAGCCCCGCCCCGGCCACCAGTTTCATCACATCCTGTTTGAAGCCCACCCCCCGGTGGTCGCTGCCGATGGCGATGCGCACCTGTTGTCCTCCTTATTCCTTGATCTCTTTCAGTGCCTTCTGGATGACCTCCCAGGGTATCCGCCCCTGCCGCAGCAACCGGGGCGGGCGGGTGGTCAGGTCCACTATGGTGGATACTTCGCGGGGAGCTATCGGCCCCCGGTCGAGGGCCAGCAGGTCGGCCTGCCCCAGTTGCGCCGCCACTTCCTCGATGCTGTAGGTGGCGGGCTGGCCGCTGATATTGGCGCTGGTGGCGGTGAGCGGCAGCCCGATCAGTCCGGCCAAGGCCAGGATGACCTTGCAGGCGGGGATGCGGATGCCGATGGTATCCCCCCCGGCGACCAGTTCCGGGGGCACTATCTCCCGGCGAGGCAACACCATTGTCAATGCGCCGGGCAAGAAAATCCGGGCGAGATGCTCGGCGAGCGGGTTCAGCCGCGCGTACTTTTCCGCCTGCCTGATGGAGGCTATCGCCACGTGGATGGGGTTGCCGCGTTTACGCCCTTTAAGCTCAAATACCCGGTCTATGGCGGCGCGGTCGAGGGCGCTGGCGGACAGGGCATAGCCGGTATCGGTGGGGCAGACCACCACCTCGCCGCGCAGGACTAAATCAGCGGCCCGCCTGAGCAGGAGCGGGTCGGGGTTATCGGCGTCGACGGCGACTATTTCCATATTACAACTCCATCAGGGCGCTGGGGACCACGTCCAGGTCCAGCCCGGCGACCTCGCCGCGATTGAGCCTGGCATATCCGGCGGCGGCCACCATAGCGCCGTTGTCGGTGCACAGGGAAAGGTCGGGGAAAAACGCCTCCAGGCCCTTGTTTTGACACGCCTGGGTGAAGGCCTGGCGCAATCTCCGGTTGGCCGATACGCCGCCGGTCACACTGACCGCCTTTACCCCGGTCTCAAGGGCAACGCGGAGCGTCTTCGATACCAGCACCTCCACTGCCGCCTCCTGGAAGCTGGCGGCGATATCCGCCACCGGCAGGGGCTTGCCTCCGGTCATCAGTGGTCTGACCGCGTTTATCACCGCCGTCTTCAGCCCGCTGAAGCTGAAGTCCAGGTTGCCTGCCCGGAGCAGGGGCCGGGGGAAACGGAAGGCCCGGCCGTTGCCTTCCCTGGCCGCCTTCTCGATGGCCGGCCCGCCGGGAAAGCCCAGTCCCAGGAACTTGGCCACCTTGTCAAAGGCCTCTCCGGCGGCGTCGTCCAGGGTGACTCCGAGCACCCGGTACCGGCAGGGAGCCTCGACCAGTAGAAGCATGGTATGACCGCCGGAGACGGTAAGGCAGACGTGGGGCACGGGCAGGGTGGGGTTGCTGAGCAGGTTGGCGAAGACGTGACCTTCGATGTGGTGGATGCCCACCAGGGGGATGCGCCGGGCATAGCTCAGCGTCTTGGCCGCCGCCGCCCCCACCAGCAGGCAACCCACCAGCCCCTGCCTGGCAGTGACGGCCACTGCTTCAACATCTCCCAGGGTGCGGCCGGCGGATACAATGGCCTGGTCAATGACATAGCCGATAAGCTCGGCGTGTCTCCTGGCGGCTATCTCCGGCACCACGCCGCCATACCGGCTATGCAGGTCAAGCTGGGTGGCCACCACGCTGGACAGTATCTCCCGGCCACCGGCCACCAGCGCCGCTGCCGTCTCGTCACAGGAGGTCTCTATGCCTAGAATCAACATCTTACGAATGTCAAAATCCAAAGTCCAAATGTCAAACTTTGAACTTTGGATTTTGTAATTTGACATTATTTGATTATTCCCGCCTGCATCGCCCTGGCCGTAGATTCCTTCAGGTACAGTGGGGCCAGCGCCAACGCATCATCCGGCTGGCCGAGGGCGAGGCGGGCCGCCGACAGCAGGGCTATGGTGCCCCCGCGAGGCACGCCGTTGATAATCTTGTAGTCGGGACCCGCTCCCAGGGCCTCTGCCAGCTTCTCGCCCAGGGGCGGCCAGGCGGAGACATAGACCGCGCCCCGCCCCCCCAGCCTCGCCAGCCCGGCCACGTCGCCCACATAGTAATCGCCCACCCGGCTCAGGCCTCCCTCCCCGGTCTGGAACAGGGCGGCATAGACAGCGTCCCTGGCCCCGGCGCTGATCACGGTACAGACCGTCTCGGCCACCTCTCGCGCGTCATAGGCCAGCGCCTCCAGGCTAGTCACGCCGCAGGCCGGCTTGCCGGTACTGTAGGCCAGCATCTTGCCCACGGTAACGCCCACCCGGATGCCCGTCCAGGAGCCTGGCCCCAGCCCGATACCGAAGCCGTCAATATCATCCAGGGCGAGACCGGTTTCAGACAGGACGGCATCTATATTGGTCACGATCTTCTGCAGGGAATCGGTCCTGGCCTCATATGTGAAATCTGCCAGCACCCTTCCGTCATCGACCACGCCGATGGCATTGGCGTAGCTTGAGGTATCCAGTCCGAGCACTTTCAAAACTCAGCAAGCCCCTTCGCCAGGTCAGTGTACTTCTCACCGCGTCCGGTGAGCACGATGCGCCGCCGCCGCGCCGACAGCACCTGGAACTGCACGTCCAGGCGGCTCTCCGGCAGCAGTGAGAGAATCTTCTCCGCCCATTCTATCATCATAACGCCGGACCCAGCCCGGGCCAGGTAGTCCAGCATGCCGATATCAAACCCCTGTTCCGCGTCCAGGCGGTACATGTCCAGGTGGAAGACGGGCAGCCTGCCCGCATACTCGTTGACCAGGACAAAGGAGGGGCTGCTCACCTGCCGCTCGGCGACGCCCAGCCCGGCGCAGACCCCCCTGGCGAAGACCGTCTTGCCGCAGCCCAGCTCGCCGGCGAGGGTGACGATGCTCCCCGGCCACAGCCTCTCCCCCACCCGCCGGCCCAACCCGTGAGTCGCCGCCGGACTGCTGCTCATGAAGGTGAATTCAGTTACTGCGGGCACTATTACCATTCTGAAGTTCTTATTTCAGGCGCCGAACGGGAAGCTGTCAGATGACTGCGGCGGGACAGCGCAAAGACTACAGATTGTCATCCTGAACCGTAGCCCTGAGCGTAGCGAAGGGGCAGCGAAGGATCTCGGCTGGGGGGTGGCTTCAGGAACCTGTTTTCCCCCACCCCCAGATTCTTCGGTCACTATGCTCCCTCAGAATGACATTCTCAGACAGCCTGTCATAAGAGAGGGATTTCGTAATCCTCCCTTAGCCCCAATCTGTCAAAGGAGGATCAGGAGCAACGCATGCTGCCCGCATAGAATTTCTCTTGACGATAGTATATCATAGTAATAAATTGGATTTCTATGATTATGAGAGAAGAGAAAACTGAAGAAACACCAAACGGCAGCTATCGCGTAGCCACCAGCGGCGATATCGAGGTCTCTACTTACCTTGAGATCGCCAAGGAGATAACCGGCGAGCAGCAGGCAGTGCGTAGGGAGGCTGTATCCGGGGCGGAGAGGGAGAGCATCATCGTCCTGGACTTCGGTTCGCAGTACAGCATGCTCATCGCCCGCCGCATCCGGGAATGCCACGTCTACTGCGAGTTGCTGCCCCATGATACCCCCTGGGAGAAAATCGCCCCGCTCAACCCCAAGGGGTTCATCCTCTCCGGCGGCCCCGCCAGCGTTTACGCCCCCGGTGCGCCCCTGCCGCCGGCCTATGTCTATGAAAGCCACCTGCCGGTCATGGGCATCTGCTACGGGATGCAGGCGTTGACCACCCAGCTCGGCGGGCGGGTCGCCCCCGGGGACAAACACGAGTACGGCCACGTCATTCTGCACCTGAGCGATCTGGACTCGCCGCTGCTGGTCGACCTGCCCCCCTCCACCCCGGTCTGGATGAGCCACGGCGACAAGATAGAGGAGATGCCTCCCGGCTTCACCCCCCTGGCCCATACCGAGAACTCGCCTTACGCCATCATGGGCAACAGGAAGGGGTTTTACGGCCTCCAGTTCCATCCCGAGGTGGCCCACACCCCCGAGGGCAAGACGATACTGAAGAACTTCGTCTACCGGGTCTGCGGCTGCAAGGGCAACTGGACGGTGGGCAACTTCGTCAGCGAGAGCATCGCCAGGATAAAGGAGCAGGTGGGCGATGGCAAGGTCATCAACGCCCTATCCGGCGGGGTGGACTCCGCCGTGGTGGCCACGCTGATACACCGCGCCATCGGCGACCAGCTTACCTGTATCTTCGTCAACAACGGCCTGCTCCGCCGCGAGGAGGTGGAGCGCACCTTCAACACCTTCCGGCTGAACATGGGCATGAACATCGTCTACATTGACGCCGTCGACAGGTTCCTGGAGCGCCTCAAAGGCGTGACCGACCCGGAGATGAAGCGCAAGATAATCGGCGGCGAGTTCATCGAGGTCTTTGAAGAGGAGGCCCGCAAGATAGGCCGGGTGGACTTCCTGGCCCAGGGCACCCTCTACCCGGATGTGATCGAGAGCATATCATCGGTGAGCAACGCCTCGGCCAAGATAAAGACCCACCACAACGTGGGCGGCCTGCCCGCCACGATGACGCTGACCCTGCTGGAGCCGCTGCGCTACCTGTTCAAGGACGAGGTGCGGCAGGTGGGCCTTGAGCTTGGGCTGCCCGAGGAGATGGTGTGGCGGCAGCCCTTCCCCGGCCCCGGCCTGGCCATCCGCGTCATCGGTGAAGTGAACAAAGAGAAGCTGGAGATGCTCCGCTCCGCCGACTGGATAGTGATGAACGAGATAAAGAAGGCCAAGCTGTACCGCCAGCTATGGCAGAGCTTCGCCATACTCACCGATATCAAGTCGGTGGGCGTCATGGGCGATTACCGTACCTACGGCTACCTGGCGGCTATCCGCGCCGTCACCAGCGAGGACGCCATGACCGCAGACTGGGCGCGCCTGCCCTACGACGTCCTCGCCCGCATCTCCACCCGCATCGTCAACGAGGTGCCCGGCATCAACCGCGTGGTCTATGACATCACCTCCAAGCCCCCCGGGACGATAGAGTGGGAGTAGAAAATGAACATTTTAGGTAGTGTAGGTGATAAGACGTCCATTTATTGGCGAGGACAGTTCATGGCTGAGAAGGGGATAGCCAGCATCAGGGAGATAGTGGGGGCGGCGAGGGGGTGAGGGGGAGCCAGCAAGGTAGAGGTTCAGTTATTGGTGGTGGGGATAAGGCGTAGGGTAGGCGAGCCTGCCGAAGCCCACCCTACGTTCTGTTGTTAATGTACATTCGTTTTTTAATGTCCCTTAGAGCAAAAAGGGTATGCAAAGGCGTTCTCATAACAGGAGGTAATGAGAGGCAGCCGGTTCCCAGGGACCGAAGTTGGCTAATCACCCGTCATTAGCAACTAAAGCTCAATGTACCGGGGATTACACGCCATATAAATCCCTTACTGGACTCTCTGGGGCTGGATTCTACGTCAATGTTTCTGCTCCTTAGGGTGGTCATAAAGGTAAGGGCCTCCCAGCAGCCCAGACTTGACCCAGAGCAGACAGAATCCTACGTCGTCTTTATCCTGCAATAGACGAAAAAGGTAAGATCAT
>JACPQC010000033.1 GCA_016190695.1 Chloroflexota bacterium | reverse complement strand
TCGTTGGCTTTGGCATCAACACATTCCTGGTCTCAGGCAGTTCCACCGGGAGCATCGTTTGGCTCATTTACCTTCACCTCATGCTGATCGGCATTATTGCCCATTATGCCTGAGAATGAATTTCTTCACAAGCTCTGAGCGCAGCGAATGTGCTCAGGGTGACATGAAGGAAAGCCCTTTTTGATACAAAGCCGGTTGGAGAAGTAAGGGGTAATCATGTGGGTAGAAATTAAAAAGACGCCGAACCTGGTACTGGCGGAGATGTGGAAAGAGCTTTTCGAGGGCGAGGGAATCCCCACCCATATCATGCCCGTTTCCGGACTGCCGATGGGACAGGAGTTGACCACATACTCCATCCTGGTGCCTAAAGATAGGGAGCACGTGACAAGAGAGGTACTGAGGAAGCTGTAATGCCGTATCAAGTAGCCTGGACCATCCTGTTGCTGCCGGTTATCTCCTTCTTTGTAATCTCCTTTATCCTGAAGCCCCTCCTGCAGGACCGGCCCAGGCTCAGCGGCTATACCGCCATCATAGCTATCTCCGGTTCGCTGGCGCTGTCCGTCTGGACGCTTTTTGCGGTTATGGCCTCGCCGGAACACGAGGTGGCCGTGCCCGGCATCAACTGGCTGGTCGTGGACGGCGGGCTGACCATCCAGGTGGGGCTGCTGGTGGACTCGCTGACGGCGGTGATGCTCATCGTGGTCACCCTGGTCAGCCTGATGGTGCAGATATACTCCCAGGGCTACATGCACGGCGACCCCGGCTACCACCGCTACTTCGCCTGGATGTCACTGTTCACCGCCTCCATGCTGGGGCTGGTGCTGGCCAACAACCTGGTGTTCATGTTCGTCTTCTGGGAACTGGTAGGGCTGTGCTCTTACCTGCTCATCGGGTTCTGGTTCCACAAGCCCTCTGCGGCCAATGCCGCCAAGAAGGCCTTCATCGTCACCAGGCTGGGAGATTTCGGCTTTCTCGCCGGCATACTGGTACTGTACGCCAACACCGGCACCTTTGATATCGTTGAACTGCGCGAACTGGCCCTGGCCGGTGTTCTGGGCGGCGCCGTCCTCACCTGGGCGGCTATAGGCCTCTTCGCCGGGGCGGTGGGCAAATCAGCCCAGTTCCCGCTCCACGTCTGGCTGCCCGACGCGATGGAAGGCCCTACCCCGGTCAGCGCCCTGATACATGCCGCTACCATGGTGGCGGCAGGCGTGTTCCTGGTGGCCCGGATGTTTCCCCTCTTCGAGCATTCCATCCAGGCGACGACCACGGTGGCCATTATCGGTGGCTTCACCGCCATTTTCGCCGCCTCGATGGGGCTTGTGGCCAACGACATCAAGCGGGTCATGGCTTACTCCACCATCAGCCAGCTTGGCTACATGATGCTGGGGCTGGCTACGGGCGGGGTGGCCGTGGGCATGTTCCACCTGTTCAACCATGCCTTTTTCAAGGCGCTGCTCTTCCTGGGGGCGGGCAGCGTCAACCACGCCACCGGCACCTTTGACATGCGGCTCATGGGCGGGCTGCGCCGGTTTATGCCCTGGACATTTATTACTATTGTCATCGCTTCCCTGAGCCTGGCCGGCATCTGGCCCCTTTCCGGGTTCTGGAGCAAAGATGAAATACTGATAACCTCATTGGAGAGCCAGCCGGTCCTGTTCTACCTGGCGCTGATAACGGTGTTCATGACCGCCTTCTACATGTTCCGGGCCGTGTTCATGACCTTCGGCGGAGAGTACCGCGGCGGCGCTCCTGAGACACATGGCCATCATCCCCACGAATCGCCAAAGGTGATGGTGCTGCCGATGGCCTTCCTGGCCGTACTGGCGGTGGTCTCCGGATTCTGGAATGTCGGCGGGCAGTTCGGCGCTTTCATGGGGCACGGTGAGACGCACGGCTTCATCGAGGGGCTGTTCCACCCGTTTACTCAGTTTCTGCCCTGGCTCTCGCTCATCCTGGCCGGCCTGGGCATCTTCCTGGCCTATGCCATCTACAGCGCCCGATGGCTGTCCGCGGAGGCCATCGGCGGCTGGTTCCACCCGCTGTATGTCATGCTCTCCAGGAAGTTCTGGTTCGATGAGCTGTATGAAGGCGTCATCGTAAGATTGGCACTGGTGGGCGGCCTGTTCAGGGGCTTGCAGAAAGTGGATGAGAGAGGGGTGGACGGGGCGGTAAACGGAATAGCCAGCGGGACTATCCTTGCTGGCAGAGGCGTCAGGAGGGCGCAGACTGGCCAGTTGCAGGTATATGGAATGGTCATCGGGCTGGGGTTGCTGGCCCTTGCCCTCTTTGTCCTGTTGAGATGATATTTAGGAGCGACGCGATTGGAGCTTAGCTATCTGTCAATCCTGGTCTTCCTCCCCGCTATCGGGGCGGCGCTGGTAGCTTTCATACCCGGCCTGTCTGCCGGGGTGATCAAGCGCATGGCCGCTGTTGCCTCCTTTATCCCCCTGGCACTGGCCATAGCCCTTTTCGCCGCCTTTGACCGCTCGCCGGCGGCCGCGGGTCTCATCCAGTTCGAGGAGAAGCTGCCCTGGATCGGGCCGCTGAACGCCTATTACCATCTCGGCGTGGACGGCCTCAGCCTGCCATTGCTCCTGCTCACCGCCTTGCTCGGCTTCCTCGCCGTGCTCATCTCCTGGAAGGTCAATCTCAGGGTGAGAGAGTACTTCGCCTGGCTCCTGCTCCTGGAGACCAGCATCCTGGGCGTGTTCGCCTCCCTGGACCTGCTGCTGTTCTTCATCTTCTGGGAGATAGAGGTCATTCCCATGTACTTCCTCATCTCTATCTGGGGCACCGGTCGAAGAGAATACTCGGCGACCAAGTACGTGATATACACCCTCTTCGGCAGCGCCTTCATGCTGGCCGGCATCCTGGCGATGTTCTTCACCACGGGCAGCCTGAGCATGGTGGACATCTCCCAGCAAGGGCTGGGCATGGCGCAGTCCGTGATGCGGCCCGCCCCCATTTTCCTGCTGCTGATAATCGCCTTCGCCGTCAAGCTGCCTGTCTTCCCGCTGCACACCTGGTTGCCCGACGCCCATACCGATGCGCCGACGGCGGTCAGCGTCATGCTGGCCGGGGTGCTCATCAAGATGGGCGGCTACGGCATGATAAGGCTTCCATTGAGCTTCTTCCCGGATGTGGCGCGCCAGTACGCCCAGTTCCTGGTGGCGCTGGCCATTATCGGCGTGCTCTACGGCGCGGCGGTGACCATGCGCCAGACCGATGTGAAAAGAATGGTGGCCTACAGCAGCATCAGCCACATGGGCTACGTCCTGCTCGGCATCTTCGCCCTGGGGCAGGTGAGCCTCACCGGCGCCGCCCTGCAGATGTTCAGTCACGGGGTAGTGACGGGATTGATGTTCGCCCTGGCCGGGCTGATCATACACAATATCCATGAGCGCAATCTGAACAAGCTGGGCGGCCTGGCCCGGCAGGCGCCCGTGATGGCCGTGGTATTTTCCATTGCCGGGCTGGCCTCGCTGGGTCTGCCTACCACCAGCGGGTTCGCCGCCGAGTTCCTGGTGTTCGTGGGCAGCTTTACCAGTACCGCCTTCCCCGGCATCCAGGTCTACACTCTGCTCGGCGTGCTCGGCGTGGTCGTCACCGCCGGCTACATCCTGTGGATGGTGCAGCGGGTGTTCTACGGCCCGGTGAAAGAGGAGTTCAACGGCGTCAAGGACGCTGACGCCCTGGAGAAGGTGTACACCTTCGTACTGGTGGCGGTCATCATGCTGGTTGGCATCTACCCGGCAATACTGACCGATGTCATCAGGCTGGGCGTGTCACCGGTGGTGGGGTTGCTGGGCGGATAAGCAGTGTTGGCAAGCGGTTTTATGCTTAGGCAAGAGGTGAATTGGCTTTGAATCTGTTGTTGCTGATGCCGGAACTGGTGCTGGTCGCCTTCGCCATAGCAGTAGTGCTGCTTGACCTGGCGGTTAGTAACAAGCGGTCGCTGGGCGTGATCAGCCTGGTTGGCATCGTCATATCCGGCGGCGTCAGCATTGCCCTGTGGGGAGGCAGCTACCCGGCCATCTTCAACAATATGATGGCCGTGGACAACTTCGCCCTGTTCTTCAAACTGCTGTTCTTGGGCGTGGCCTTCCTGATCATACTGGCTTCGGCCGATTACGTCCATCGCATGGAGCGCTTCCAGGGCGAATATTACGCGATGGTGTTGCTGGCCACGCTGGGGGCGATGCTCATGGCGGCCACCGCCGACCTGATTTCCATCTACATCGCCCTGGAGCTGACCAGCATCTCGCTCTACGCCCTGGTCGGCTTCCTCAAAGACCCCCGCTCCAGCGAGGCCTCGTTGAAATACTTGCTGCTGGGGGCGATATCATCGGCGGTGTTGCTCTACGGAATGGCCCTGGTCTTCGGCTTCACCGGCGAGACGCAACTGGGCGCAATTGCTGCTTCGATACAATCGGCTTCGCTCACGTCCAGCCCGGCGCTGCTGCTCGGCGTCTTACTGATGGTGGCCGGGTTCGGATTCAAAATTGCCGCCGTGCCCTTCCAGATGTGGGTTCCCGATGTCTACGAGGGCGCGCCCACTCCGATAACCGGTTATCTCTCGGTGGCCAGCAAGGCGGCCGGTTTCGCCGTGATCATGAGGGTCTTTTTCACCGCTTTCGGCGCCCCCCAGTTGAGCCTGGACTGGGGTCTGATCTTCGCTGTGCTGGCCGTCATCAGCATGACCATCGGCAACGTGGCCGCCATTCCCCAGGCTAACATCAAGCGCATGATGGGTTACTCCAGCGTCGCCCAGGCCGGCTACCTGATGATCGGCCTGGCTGTCATGGGTGTATCCCCGGTGACGGAGGTGCTGGGGAGGAGCGGGGTCATCTTTTTCCTGGCCAGCTATGCCCTGACCAATATCGGCGCCTTTATCGCCATCATCGCCATCTCCAACAGGGTGCAGAGCGACCTCATCGCCGACTTTGCCGGCATGGGCAAGCGCGCCCCATTAGTGGCCCTGGGGTTGAGCCTGTTCCTGATATCGCTCATCGGTATGCCGCCCGCCGCCGGGTTCATGGCCAAGGTTTACATCTTTAATGCGGCGGTACAGCACGGCCTTATCTGGCTGGTGGTCATTGCCGTAGTCAACAGCGTGATATCAGCCTACTACTACCTGCGGGTGGTCAGGGTGATGTGGTTTGGAGAGCCTGTCTCCGGGGAAAGAGTGCCCTCTACGGCGTCTCTGCGCCTGGCCTTGACCCTCTCCGCCCTGGGCGTGCTGTTCATCGGCATCGCCCCCGGCCCGGTGATGAGGCTGGCCGAGATTGCCGCCCGGATGTTCGCGTTTTAGTAGAGTGAGTAACACCCACTAAATCTGCCGCCCAACCTCCCGCCTGATAAGGACGACCAGCCAGGTCACTATCAGCATGCTGGCCGCCCCCAGCCAGAAGGCCATCTGGTAATCGCCCCTGGCGTCAAAGACCAGCCCTCCCAGCGCCGGGCCGATGGCCCCGCCCAGCCCGAAGCCGATATCCAGGACGCCGAGGATTGCGCCGATGCGCGCCAGCCCGAAGGCGTCGCAGATAAGGGCTGAAGCGGTGGAGTTTATGCCCCCGTAGGTGAAGCCATAGACCACGGCGAAGACGTAGAGCGCCCACAGGGACTGTGCCCAGACCAGCCAGACCATGGCCCCCGCCTGGACCAGCGTGCTCATCACCAGGGCTGATTTTCGCCCCATCCGGTCAGAGACGCCGCCCATGAAAATGCGCCCGGCGATGCCCACCCCGCCGATGATGCTGAGCACGGTGGCCGCCCCTTCCCTGGAAATGCCCATGTCTGTAGCGTGCGGCACGATATGAGTGAATACCAGGAAGGCGTTGCCGGCGAAGAAAAGCCAGATAAACATGACCATCCAGAAGCTCCTGGTGCGCCAGGCCTGGGGTAGCGACAGATAGGGAAGCGTGTCCTCGATGCCCGGTTGACCGGTCTCCACTGACGACTGGAAGCTGGCGCCATCGGGCTGGGCGCCAATGTCGGCAGGCTCCTTGCGCAGCAGCCGCGACAGGGGCAGGACAATTGCCCACGCCAACAGGCCGATTACGAGGTAGGCCGCCCGCCAGTCCAGTGCCGAGATGAGAAAGGTGGCCAGCAGCGGGACGACCATCGCCCCCAGCCCCACCCCCGAACCGGCGATGCCCAGGGCCAGGCCCCTCTTCGCGGCAAACCAGTGGGAGACGGTGGAAGTCAGCACCACGTAGGTGGCGTTGGCCCCCATTGAAAGGAGCAAGCTGTAGGTGATGAACAATTGCCAGAAGGCATCCACCCGGCTGGTCAACACTAGGCTTAAACCGGTAAACAGGCCCATGAGCAGGAAGACCATTCTGGGTCCATATCTATCCGAGGCCCAGCCGCCGGCTATGGTGAACAGGATGCCCAGCACCATCTGTACCGACAGTATGGCGGAGACAGCGGCGCGGGGCAGGTCAAACTCGGCCTCTATTGACTTGAAGAAGACGCCGAAGGAGAAATATATGCCGAAGATAACGGTGCCGATGATGAAGCAGGCTGCCACTACCACCCATCCGTAGAACATTTTGCGTGAAAGGTAAACGGCTGGCAATGGCGCTCCTGTCAGTTGGGATAGGTGCGGCGCGTGTACTCCGCCCCGTCAGTCCACTTATTATAGGTGAAACCGGAGACAAGGCGCAATCGGGCTGCGCTTCCCAGCAGGAAACCCGTCAGAGTATAATGGGTGGGAACAGGCGATAAGGCCACAGGCTCGACTATACTTGGAGGTAAGGCGATGATCGGAGGGCTTGGGGACATATCACTGGTATGGCCACTGATACTGCTGATCGCCCTGTGGGAAGTCTTCTGGAAGGGCATGGCGATGTGGCGGGCTGGCCGGAACGGACATCTCAAATGGTTCATTGCCATCCTGGTGCTTAACACCGCGGGCATCTTGCCGGTGGTATACTGGGTCTTCTTCAGCAAGCCCAGGGAGCCTCTGCTTTACTGACGCCACGTTGATAAGCTTGGCCTGGCTCGAACGGCATTCAAGGAAGCCCTCTTCCCCGGAAAGGGCCGCTCCTGTACCGGCATTACTACGCCTGCTAACTAAGTGCCGGTACTTATTATCATCGCTGCTGTAATGTGCTATAGTGAGGGTATGCAAGGCGGATGGCATAATCTCAATCTGGAAGAGGCTTTCCAGACGCTGGATTCGCGGCGGGCCGGCCTTGCCGAAGATGTAGCCAGAGAGCGGCTGGCGCAGCACGGCCCGAACGAACTCAGGGGTCGCAAGAAGACCCCACCCCTGGTGGTCTTTTTCCGGCAGTTCCTCAGCCCGCTGATCTACGTGCTCTTCGCCGCGGTCGCCATTTCAGTAGCGGTTGAACACTATCTCGATGCCGGCGTGATAGCGACGGTACTGCTGTTCAATGCCGTCATCGGCTATATCCAGGAGACCCGGGCGGAGAAGGCGATGGAAGCCCTCATCCAGATGGCCGCGCCAAAGGCTTCGGTCAGGCGCGATGGCAAAGTGAGGGAGGTGCCGGCCCGGGAGATCGTCCCCGGAGACATCGTGCTCCTGGAGACCGGCGACAAAGTGCCGGCAGACGCCCGTCTCATAGACCTTTCCAACCTGAAGGTCAACGAGGCGATACTTACCGGGGAATCCATGCCCGTTGACAAGGTCACCGAGGTCATTCACGGAGAGTCCCCGGTGGCTGACAGGAAGAACATGGTGTTCATGGGCACCATCGTCACCTATGGCCGGGCCACCGCCCTTGTCGTCCAGACCGGCATGAAGACCGAGATAGGCGAGATCGCCTCGGCCATCCAGGAGATAAAGCAGGAGAAGACCCCTCTTCAGAAGAGCATAGGCAAGCTCAGCCAGATCATCATCATCTTTTTTATGGGCATTGCCAGCCTGATACTGATCGGCGGGGTCGTCAAACAGCTTGAGTGGCTGGAGCTGTTCCTCCTGGCTGTGGCCGCCGGCGTGTCCGCCATACCTGAGGGGCTTCCGGCAGTGGTCACCGTGGTGCTGGCGGTGGGGATGAGGCGCATGGCCCAGCGAAACGCCATTATCCGCAAACTGGTAGCGGTGGAGACCCTGGGTTCGGCCACCGTCATCTGCTCTGACAAGACCGGTACCCTGACGCTGAACCAGATGACGGTCAGGCGGATGTACGTTGACGGCCGGTGGATAGAAGTGACCGGAGAGGGCTATATGCCCCAGGGAGAGTTCCGCCGCGACGGCCAGCCCCTGAAGCTTGATGACAATCCCGCGCTGCTGACCGCTCTCAGGATTGGGGCGCTGTGCAACGATTCCCTGCTCTCCTGCGAGGACGCCTTCTGCAGCATCTTCGGCGATCCCACTGAAGGCGCTTTGGTGGTGGCCGCGGCCAAGGCGGGTATGAACAAGGAGAAACTGGAAAAGGCCTGTCCCCGCTTCGACGAGATACCTTTCCAGAGCGAAAAACTGTACATGGCCACGCTGCACCCGTGTGACGGTGACAGAAGGGTCTATGTCAAGGGGGCTGCGGAGAGGCTGCTGTCCATGAGCCGGTACGTGCTCAGGAATGGCGAAGCGGCGCCACTGGGAGAGGCTGACGTCCTTGACTTTATGCAGGCCAATGAGACTATGGCCAGGCAGGCGATGCGGGTCATCGCTACCGCCTATGCCGATTTTCCTTATGACCGGGAAGAGCTGGTCGAAGACGACATCAAGGGCAAGCTGGTCTTTGTGGGCATGGCCGGCATGGCCGATCCCCCCCGTGAGGAGGCCAGAGAGTCGGTCAGGCTCTGCAAGCAGGCTGGTATCAAGGTGATAATGATCACCGGGGACCATAAAGTGACCGCCGAATCGATCGCGGGGCAGATCGGTCTAACCGGCAAGGCCATCAGCGGGGGCGAATTGAAGGAGATATCCGATGACGAACTGCTGCGCCAGATCGAGGACGTCTCCGTCTTCGCCCGGATCGAGCCGCTCCAGAAGTTACGGATAGTAAACGCGCTCAAAAGTCACGGGCATGTGGTAGCCATGACCGGCGATGGCGTCAACGATGCCCCGGCGCTCAAATCGGCAGACATCGGCGTGGCCATGGGCATCACTGGCACGGACGTGGCCAAGGAAGCCTCGGACATGACTCTGGCCGATGATAACTTTGCCTCGGTGGTGGCTGCCGTTGATGAAGGCAGGGCCATTTTCAACCGCCTGCGCAATGTCATCTTCTTCCTGCTGAGCACCAACCTGGGGGAACTGCTGGCCCTGGTGCTGGCCATCTGGTTTGTCGGCCAGGCGCCACTGCGCGCCGTGCAGATCATCTGGGTCAACTTGGTCACCGATACCTCTTCAGGCATTCCTCTTGGCCTGGAGCCGAAGAGCGGGGACGAGCTGCTGCAGCCCCCCCGGCATCCAAAGGTGGGTCTCATCTACCCGGGGCTGCTGATACGCATCGGCTTTCTGGCTACGCTAATGGGTGTGGGCGTATTCACCGTTTTCACCTGGGCGCAGTCGAGAATGGGCCTGGACGAGGCCAGGACGGTCGCTTTCACGACCATGGTCGCTTTTGAATGGTTCCGCGCCTTTAACGCCCGCTCCGATACCAAGACCGTGTTCAGGCTGGGGCTGCTCCGGAACCGGTGGCTCCTGGTGGGTATCGGCGCCGGCATCTTGCTGCAGATTGCCGCCATCTACGCGCCGCCTCTGCAGGCTGCCTTCAGGACCGTGCCGCTGGGGATATCGCAGTGGGGCATAGCCCTCCTCGCCGGCGGTCTTCTCTTCAGCATCGAGGAGTTACGGAAATTCCTGTTCCCCAACCTGTTCACCCTGGGGAAATGGCAGCCGCACAGAAGCAATTGGCAAGCATCCCGTCACGCATAGCTAAAGCTATAATCAATACAACAACGACATCAGATGCCCGGGAAGCAACCGGGCGCGCGCACCATCAGCACCGGCACACAGGCTGAGCGCAAAATACGGTCGGCGACGCTGCCCCAGACCCACCGGCTGACCCCGGAACGGCCATGCGTTGAAATAATTATCAGGTCCACTCCCTGCGTCCCGGCAAAATTGGTCAATTCATGTACCACTTCGCCCAGGCGGACCACGCATTCCACCGGGACAGAGACGCGCTGCAGGGACCGGGCCTTTTCTTCCAGGTACTCGCGGGCGACGGCCAGGCCACGTTCATCCAGCCGGTGCCTTTCCTCGGGCGAAATCCTGTGCTCGATAGAGCCATAAAGATGGAAGGGCGAAACAACGCGGATAAGCGTCACCTTGCCCAGGGCGCAGCCCCCGGCTACAGAGTCAACGTGCGGGAGCACACATTCGGCCAGTTCTGAACCGTCCAGGGGGACCATGATGTGATTGTACATGTGACCTCCTTCAATTGGAAAAGCAGTCCTTTCCTTCTGGGGCCTATATGCCTATTATAGGGTGGCGATGAGGACAACACAATACGGGTGTGGGACTGTTCCCAGGGTCTTTCGGCAGTGCGCGAGGCTATCGCTTGTGCAGATGCCTTGCTTGTGACTCAGGCGTCGAGCCGCGCCAAAAGCAACCTGGCGCGGTCACGGGCGGCGGCCTCCTGGGGTGGGCTGTTCGGTCTATCCAGGAAGGCGAGAAGCTCTGCGATTGTCTGTGAAGCGCGGCTGCGGGCATGGTCCTGGTCCAGCGCCTTGAAGCCCTGGAGCTTGCGCGACCCCTCGGAGCCGCCTTCGGCGAAGTACCAGTCCCTGAAACTGGTGCCGCAGCCGGCCAGCGTCATGACAAAGCCCAGGGGCGTTGCTGCCGGGGGGACGTCCCGCGCCAGCAGGTAGGCCGTGTCCCGCTGGCTATCGTACTCCACCATCAGGTGCCCGCCGGGCGGTATCAGGTCGCCCAGAGCGCGGAACATCTCCCGGGCCAGCGGGTCGGCGGAAATGTCCTGCTGCTCTTGCCAGGGGCCGAATGCTTCCGGCGGCGAAAAGAGGCTTATTTCGATCCAGTTATAGGCGGGATAGCGGCCCTGGCTGTGCAGGCCGGCCAGCACCGGTTGGGGGCTGGTCTCGCCGGACATTTGCAGGAATACCTGGAAATAAGTGGCGCCGAACCGGTTTTGCGGCCCCAGCAGCACCGCCAGCCGGTACGGACCAAGCGACCGGCCCTGGAGTCCTCCCAGGGGGTGCTGCGCCCGGTCAGCGGGCAGCCAGCCTTTCCCCAGCAGGCGTTCAAAGACCGGTGTCTGCGGCATCGCGCCTTTCACAGCCGTCAGCCGGGGTCTTCTGCGCCACTATGCCGGCGATGGCTTTTCTACTGTCGCCCTCCATCACCAGTCCCTCGCGGTACCTGAGACACCGGAAATCGCGGAACTCGTCCAGCAATTCGTTATATTGGAGCAGGTAGGCCGGGTTCTTTGGCTTGCCGTACTGTGCCTGGTCGACGATGAAGGTCTCATAGACCACCATGCCGCCCGGGCGCAGCCCGTCCTTTATCTGCGGGAAGAGCGAGCGCTGGAGGTAGTTGAAGCAGATGACGACCTCATAGGCGCATTTTTCGATGGCATAACCAGTCTCAAGGTCGGCCACCTGCGCCCTGATGGCGACTCCGGCCTGCCGCGCCGCCTCCATTGCGCTATTCACCGCCTCAGGAGAGACATCCACGCCTTCAACATCGAACCCCATCCTGGCCAGGTAGATGGCATTGCGCCCGTTCCCCATGGCCAGGTCCAGCGCCCGCCCCTTCGGCAGCAGGTCAATGCTGGCCACCAGGAATCTCGCCGGCTCCGAGGGATGGTGATTGAGGGGGTTCATCTGAGATGCATCTCTCTATTTCGCAGCCAGCTTCCTGGCGATGCTGGTCACATGGCGGCCCTGGAAACGGGCCATGGCCAGCTCGTTCTCGCTGGGCAGGCGGCTGCCGTCGCCGCCGGTGATGGTGCTGGCCCCGTAAGGGCTGCCGCCGCTTATTTCTTCCATGGTCATCTGGCGCGTCTCGGAGTAGGGTAATCCCACGATGACCATGCCGAGATGCAGCAGCGTGATGTACGAGGTGATGAGGGTCGTTTCCTGCCCGCCGTGCTGTGTGGCCGAAGAGCTGATGACGCTGCCCACCTTGCCGACGAAGACGCCCCGCTCCCACATGCCACCGGTCTGGTCCAGGAAGTTGCGCATCTGGGCGCACATATTGCCGTAGCGCGTGGGAATGCCGAAGATGATGGCGTCAGCATCCGCCATGTCATCCACCCTGGCTACGGGGATGTGGGCAAAGACCTGGCGCGCCTTCATGGCCCCGGACTTCTCCAGTACGGCTTCCGGCACCAGTTCAGGCACCTGGAGCATATCTACGCTTGCCCCGGCCACCTCCCTGGCCCCCTCCGCCGCAGCCTCTGCCATGCGGTACATGTGCCCGTACATGCTATAGAAGATGACTTTGGTCTTCATCGCCCCCTCCTTTCATGCCTCACGTAAGTATACTCTATCCCTTCCAGGAGGACTTATCAAGGGCGAGCGGATAAACCCCGGTTAATGAGTCGGGGTGGCAATCTCCGGAAGCTAACACTCACCGCATCGAAAGCTAATTACAGTGAATTTCTTTCTTGCGGTTGAAGCGTCAGCCACCGTCGGTCTGGGGAAAGGCGACCTCGGTGTAGAGGAACTCCACCCTCTGTTTGTGTTTCAGTTCCTGGGCGGCAAGCCCTTCGAGCAGGCCCCTCACCTCGCCCGGAGGGTGGCTCCGGGCGAGGCCGAGGTAAAGCTCATGGGACAGCTTCTCGCGGTGGGCGGCGAGCAGGAAGACATCCTTCATCTTCATTTCGGGGGTTATCTCCGGCTGTTCCAGGTGCTCGGCAATCTTGTAGTCTACCGGATGTTCCAGCCGCAGTGCGCCGCTCTTGAACTCCCCGCGGAGGTACTTCTCCAGAAACTGTCGGTGCCCTATCTCCTGCTGGGCCAACTCGTTGAAGGTGTCCCTGGCCACCCTGTCGTTTATCGATCGGGCCAGGTCCGTGTAAAACCTGTAGGACGCTATCTCTTTGAGCACCGCCCCTTCCAGCACCGTCTTAAGCGTCTGTTCCGCCATGGCGCACCTCCTACAAGGCGCTCTTCACCTTGCGCAGTTCTTCCAGCTCCTTTATCACCACATCAATGCGGTCGACCTCTTCCAGGTTTGAGCCGGCGCGGAGCTTCTCCAGCAGCTTCATGTTCAGCGTGGCCGAGACGATGCCTTCTTCCGGCCCGCCTTCGGCGTAGATCTCGGTCACCTTCCAGCCCCGGCCGGCGATGGTGCTGTGGCCGTAGAAGGACTTGGTCCTGTCCTTGCCGGTCAGGTTGGCGCTGGCGGTGTAGACCATGTTCTCCACGCCGCGGGCGCAGGTCTGCTGCACCATGAAGGTCTCCTTTCCCGGCCCGGAGGGGCTGGCGGTGGCGTTGAGGATGATGCGGGCGCCTTTGAGCATCAGCACGCGGGACAGCATAGGGAAGGTCCAGAAATCAAAGCAGATCTGGACGCCGACTGGTCCGAACCTGGTGGGGAAGACGGGCAGGCTGTCGCCGGAGGTGAAACAGGTGGACTCGGTGAAGGGCGGGCGCATCAGGTGAATTTTGCGGTAAGCGCCCAGCACGCCCTCCGGCCCCACCACCGCCGCCGAGATGTACCTGGTCTCAGGGTCGTCGGCATCCCTCTCCGGCATCCCCAGGACTACGTACACCCCCTTTTTTCGGGCTATCTCGGCGATCTCCCCGGTGGACGGGCCGGGGATGGTCTCGGCCAGCTTATGGTGCATGGAGCAACCGCCCTCCCTGACGTCCTCGCCGCACTCATAGCCGGTAAGGGACAGCTCCGGGAACAGGATGATGTCGTTGCCCTTGTCCGCCGCGTCTTCGATGTACCTCTTCATCTTCTTGAGGTTGGCGGCCTTGTCACCCCAGACTGTTGAGAAGGTCACACAGGCTATAGAGACTTTATCTTCCATCATCGCCCCCTTTGCTTATTTCCCGGCGAAATTGGCCTTGCGCTTCTCCTTGAAAGCGGCTAACCCTTCCTTGTGGTCTTCGCTCTCGCGGCAGGTGGTCTGGGCCTGGAACTCCAGCAGCCCCAGGGTATCCAGGTCAACGCCCAGAGAGGCATTGACTATCTTCTTGGTCATGCCGATGGCGATGGGCGGCCCCTCGGCCAGCTTCCTGGCGAAGTCGCGGACAAAGCCCTCGAACTCCTCCGAAGCCACCACCTTGCTGACCAGGCCTATTCTCTCCGCCTCTGTCGCCGGCAGGGTCTCGCCGGTGAACATAAGCTGCTTGGCCCGGGCCATGCCCACCAGCCGGGGGAGCAGGTACATGGCCCCCCAGTCCGGAACCAGCCCTATGCGGATGGCGCTCTGGATGAACCGGGCCTCCTGCGAGGCCAGGATGATGTCCCCGGTCATGGCCAGGCTGAATCCGGCCCCGGCGGCCACCCCGTTGACGGCGGCTATCACCGGCTTTCCCAGGCCGATTACCTTGCGCAGGATGGGATATGGGCCGATCATACGCTCGGCCTGGCCCTTGCCCATGCTCCGGACGTCGCCGCCGGAGGAAAAGGCACGGCCCTTGCCCGTAATCACCAGCACCCTTGCCGCGGCGTCCTGCTCCACGTCATCCAGGGCGTCCAGAAGCTCAATGCGCATCTGGTTGTTGATAGCGTTCAGCGTGTCGGGCCGGTTCAGGGACAGCGTGGCCACGCCGTCTTGCTTTTCCAGGATGATAGTCTCAAATTCCATCGAGCGCCTCCTATTTTCTGGGCACGAAGCGGCCAAACCCCTCCTTGCCCGCCGGCTTGCCGTCCTGTGCGATAACCTCGCCTCGAAGCATGGTCAGCACCGGCCAGCCCTTGAGCTTCCAGCCGTCCCAGATGGTGAAGTCGGAGTAGGAGGGCAGCGTCTGGACGGTCACCGCCTGCTCTTTGTTCAGGTCGACAATGGCCAGGTCGGCGTCGCTGCCCACCTGGATGGTACCCTTGCGGGGATGCAGGCCGAATATCTTTGCCGTGTTGTAGGCCGAGACCTCGGCTACTTTCTCCAGCGACAGCCTGCCCTTGTTGACGCCTTCGCTGAGCAGCACCGGCAGTATCATGCCGCTTCCGGCGAAGCCGGGCACACCTTTCCAGATGTCGTTCTTCTTCTGCTCGATAGTGATGTCGCAGTGGTCGGAGCCGATGGTGTCAATGGTGCCGTCGGCCAGTCCCTCCCACAGGGCGTCAACATCCTCTTGCGTTCTCAGGGGCGGGTTCACCTTGCCCAGCACGCCAATGGGGGTATCCTGGGTGTGGGTCAGGTAGTGGGTGCAGGTCTCAACGTAGCAGCGCCCGCCCAGCCCCCTCGCCTTCTGGTACCTGGTCTCCAGCAGGCCCCGCTTTTCGCTCATGTGCACCACGTACACGGCGCAGCCGGTTATCTCGCTGAAGTAGAAGACCCGGCGCATGTTCTCGGACTCGCAGTAGTCCGGCCTGGCCTCGGAGTAGGCGGCGAGGTCGGTGCGGCCCGCCTCCTTGAGCGCCCGGGTGAGGGGAAAGGCTATCTCCACGTTCTCACAGTGGATGCAGGCCACCCCCTGCTTGTACTTGCTCAACTTGAAGAAGCTGTCGAGGAGGAAGCCGTCATCTATCTCGTTGGTGATGCCCAGCGCCTTGCCTTCTTCCCCTTTGTAGGCCATGCTGAACTTGAAGGAGTTGACCCCGTATTCTTCGATGTATTTGGAGTAGAACTCCTCCTGCTCTTTGGTGGATATCATGAAGTGGTAGGAGAAATCGATGTGGGAGTTCTTCTCCAGGGTCTTGTTCAGGTCGTAGAACTCGGTGATGGGGGCCGGGGGGCGGCCGTACTGCCGGTAGAAGGTGATGGCGGTGGTCACGCCGCCGACGGCCATGCCCGGCGTCTCGGTGCCCATCCATGTGTCCCAGTTGGCCTTGGTATAGCCCAGGTGCGAGTGGGGGTCTATTACCCCGGGCAGCACGTATTTGCCGGAGGCATCATACTCCTTCCCGGCGGGATAGGCCTGCCCGGCTTCGAATATACCGGCGATCTTGCCGTCCTTTATCCCCAGGTCAGCCTGCACCACGCCGACCTTCGGTATCACCACCTTGCCGTTCTTGATGATCGAGTCCAGTTTGTCCATCGCGACCTCTCCAGTTTAAGATTTGCAGCGGAAACCAGCAGGATGCTGAAAAAGACGTCGAAGAGTCTCCCCCTTTGAAAAAGGGGGACGGAAGGGGGATTTCGTAAGCTCAAAATCCCTCTCTTATCTCCCTTTACGAAAGGGAGACGAAACATCCTTCGCAATTTTTCATCACCTTGCCAGATATTCAGTGTGAACTGTCCCAAAAATCATTGCGACCACCCGTAGGCGTGGCAATCCATATATATTGCGTCACCTCTTGCTGAGACGGGGATGGCTGGGCATTTTCTGACATTATGCCCCCTTCTTTATCACCAGGGCGTCGACCACCCTGGCCCCTTTGCCCTGTTCGAAGACGATGATCGGGTTGAGGTCTATCTCGGCAATATCGTCGCCGAGGTCAGCGACCAGGCTGGATATCTTCAGGAGGATATCGATGATGGTCTCCGTGTCAGCCGGAGGTCTGCCCCTGACCCCTTTCAGTATGGGGGAGCCTTTGATCTCGGCCAGCATCTCCACGGCGTCCCGGCGGGTGATGGGCAGCGGGCGCAGCGACACATCCTTCAGGACTTCCACCATTATTCCGCCCAGGCCGAACATTATCATCGGCCCGAAGGTGGCGTCCCTGGCCACGCCGACGATGACCTCGGTGCCTTCCCCGGCCATCTCCTGCACCAGCACCCCCTCGATGTCCGCCTGGGGAGCGTAGCGCCGGGAGGCCGTCATGATATCGTTGTAGGCGCCGGGCACCGCCGCCTTGCCGCTGATATTGAGCCTGATGCCGCCGGCCTCGGTCTTGTGGGCTATCTGCGGCGAACTGACCTTGAGCGCCACCGGACGGCCTATCCTGGCGGCGATTTCCGCCGCCTGCTCCGCCGATTTTGCTACCTCTTCCTGGGTTATCGGTATGCCGTAGCAGGCGAGCAACTGCTTGGCCTGGTGTTCGGTTAGCACCGGGCTGGCCTGCAGGATGCCCCTGGCCCGGTCACGCTCAGCCGTTTCGGGCGCTGAAGCGGCCTGGCCTGATGTCAATAGCCTGTCTCTGAAGCCCAGGTATTCCACCATCGATTTCAGCGCCTTGACGCAGCGCTCCGGCGACTTGAACAGGGGCACCTGGCTTTCATCGAGCAGCGCCATGCCCGGTTCTGACAGGCTGCCCGCCGCCCACCAGGTGACAAAAGGTTTGTCAATGGCCTGGGCCGCCTCGATTATCCAGGTGGCCCTCGCCCTAGCCCTCTCCTTGGGCACCATCGAGATTACCGTCATCACTATATCGATATTCTCGTCGCGGGCGAACAGTTCGATGACTCGCTTGAATATCTCCGGCTCGCTGTAAAGCTGGCCGGTGAGGTCCATCGGGTTGCCGATGGTGGCAAATGAGACAATCTTCTGTGACAACTGCTGTTTGGTAGAATCGGTCAGGTCGGGTAATGCCATGCCGTGTTTGGTGAACTTGTCAGCCAGGATGATGGCTCCGCCCCCGCTGCTGGTGAGGATGCCTATGCGGTTGCCCCGGGGCAGCTTGCTCTTGGAGAAAAGCATGGCCGTCTCGATGAGGTCGTCGTAGTCCTCCACCCGGACCACCCCGTGCTGCCTGAAGGCCGCCGAGTAAGCGGAGTCAGAGCCGGTGAGCGAGCCGGTATGGGAGGCGGCCACCCGCTTGCCGCTCTCGGTCTCGCCCACCTTGAGCACTACTATCGGCTTGCCCTTCTCAAGCGCCCGCCGGGATAAAGCGGCGAACTTGGCGGGGTCCCTGATGCCCTCGACATAGGCCATGATGACGGTGGTTTCCGGGTCATCCACCATGAAGTCCATGAAGTCGACCAGGTCAAGCTCAGCCTCGTTGCCGGTGGAGACGAAGTGGCTGAAGCCGATGTTGCGGTCCTGCGCCCGGCTGAGGATGGTGCCGCCCAGGGCGCCGCTCTGGGAGACGAAGCCTATGTTGCCCGGTACCAGCCGGTCGGCCTCCATGAAGCCGCTGAAGGACATGGCGGCATTCTGCCTGAAGTTGATTATGCCGATGCAGTTAGGCCCACACACCTTCATACCGGCTTCTTTGATTATCCGGCTCAGCTTCTCCTGCTTGGCCTTGCCCTCTTCGCCGGTCTCGGCAAAGCCGGCGCTGTAGACTATGGCCGATTTCACGCCCGCCCTGGCGCAGTCAGTGATGGTATCCAGGATAAACTTCTCCGGCACGGCCACCAGCGCGGTATCGGCCTTCTCGGGCAGGGCGGCCACGCTGGGATAGCAGCGCAGCGAGGCTATCTCTTCGTACTTGGGGTTAACGGGATAGACCCTTCCTTTGTAGCCGAACTTGAGCAGGTACTTGACCAGCATGCCGCCGATACGGGAGAAATCAGTGGAGGCGCCGATAATGGCAACGGACTCCGGCGCCAGCAGGGGACGCAGACCCTCGTTCATGGCAGCCCTTCTCTTTCTCGAACAAATCGCTGTGCTATTTTAGGCAGCAGCAGTGCTTGCTGTCAAGGCAAACGGGCCATAAATATGCTCAAAATCGGACAGATAATCTAGGACAGGCCGGGGGACTACTCCGACTGCTCGAAGGCGAAGCAGGCAGCGCCATAGAGGCCGGCGTCGTTGCCCACCTCGGCCACGCCGATGCGCACCGCTGCCGCTGAAACCGGGAACGCCTTTGTCCGCACTATTTGCCTCGCCGGCTCAAGCAGAAGGTCGCCCATGTCGGACATCCCGCCGCCGATAATCAGCGCCTCAGGGTTGAAGATGTTGACCAGGCTGGTCATCCCGTATCCCAAGTATGTGGCCGCCCGGTGAATCACGTCCGCGGCCAAAGCGTCTCCCTGCCGGGCGGCCGCTTCAACCATTACCGCGGTAATGCTGTCCAGCCTGCCCCCGGCCATATCGGCCAGTGCTGACTTCCCCCCGCTCCTTATCCGGCTGACCGCTTCCCTGGCGACGGCGGTCCCCGAGGCGAGGACTTCCAGGCAGCCACGGTTGCCGCAGGGACAGTCCGGGCCGTCAATGTCAATGACCATGTGTCCCAGCTCGGCGGCGGCCCCGGTGGCACCGGTATATAGCCTGCCATCGATTATGATGCCGCCGCCGATGCCGGTGCCCAGGGTGAGCAACACCATGTCCCTGGTACCCCTCCCCGCGCCAAGTCGGTGTTCCCCCAGAGCGGCGGCGCTGGCGTCATTGACCAGGAAGGTGTCTACGGTATATTTTTCGCGGATAATGTCCCTGAGCGGGATATCCAGCCAGCCGGGCAGGTTCGGGGAAAAGGTTACCAGGCCGCGGGCTGAGTCTACGGCCCCGGCAGCGGCGATGCTGATGCCACAAAAGTCTGAGGGATTTAACGTGTGCCTGGCCAGCAACGAGTCGATCAGGCCAAAGATCCGGCCGATGACGGGCTGGGGGCCTTCCGCCGCCAGGGTGGGGACGCGTTCCGACGCCAGCACACGCCCCTCCCTGGAGACGAG
Source organism: Chloroflexota bacterium (assembly GCA_016190695.1). Classification (GTDB taxonomy): domain Bacteria; phylum Chloroflexota; class Dehalococcoidia; order Dehalococcoidales; family RBG-16-60-22; genus JACPQC01. The sequence continues at coordinate 41,957 of JACPQC010000033.1, read as the reverse complement.
GGCGCTGCTTATCTTGCTGCCCCCCAGGTCTATGGCCAGGACTGCCGCGCTGGTTTCAGGCATTTCGTAGTTTGGCTACCTGTCCTCTTGCAAGTGTCATGTCAGCCAATAAAGACCTTTTTCCGAAAGTGGGAAATCCAGCAAGATGATGAAAAATCGCGAAGGATGTTTCGTCTCCCTTTCATAAAGGGCTTGCCCTGAGCCTGTCGAAGGGGAGATAAGAGAGGGATTTTGAGATTATTAAATCCCCCTTCCGTCCCCCTTTTGCAAAGGGGGAAACTCTTCACAGTCTTTTAAACATCCTGCTAATAGCGTAGCCCGGCGATAAGCAGGTCAATGGCCAGCTCAGGATCGCCGCCCGTCTTGATGGACAGGTCTGTTTCCAGCAGCCTGCGGTACACCTCTTTAAGCCGGGCGAGGTCATATTTGCCGCCCTGCTCCAGGGCTTTGCGCAGGACAAAGTCCGAAGTAAGTCCCAGTTTGCTTTGAATTTCGGCCCTGGACTTGCCCTGTGCCGCCAGCATCTTCGTCCTGGTCACGATGTGCAACTGCCGGGCCAGCATGGTGAGCAGGTAGGCCGGGGTGGCCCCCTGTAGCAGCAACTGTTGCACCAGCCCCTGTGCCGCACCGGTCCTGGCGACGATGGCGTCCACCATGGCGAAGACGTTTGTCTCCTGGGCATGGCTCACCATCGCCCTGACATCCGCTTCCTCGATCCGCCGGTCCCGGGCAAACAGGGCCAGCTTCTCTATCTCGTTGGCCATGACCCAGAGATTGCTGCCCACCACCTTGGCCAGCAGGTCGGCGGCTGCGGGAGATATGCCATTGCCGGCCTGCCTGGCGCGCTGCCTGGTCCACTGGAGGAGGGCGTCTCCTCTCAGCAAGGGGAAGGTTTTCACGGTGGCCAGCCTGGTCACCTGGGTCATCATCGGGTTGCGGTTGCCTATCTTGCCCTCCAACAGCGCCAGCGTGGTGAACGGCGGGACATGGTGCAGACAGTCTGCGATTTGCTGTCGTGCTGTCACCTCTGTCTTGCGCTCGGCTTTGCGGCCCCTGGCGGGCTCGAAGCGCCCCAGAAGCCCCTCCACGATGACCAGCCGCTTATCGGCCAGGAAAGGAACGGTCTCGCAGGCATTCCGCAGCTCGGCAGGAGTCACCCTGGCCCCGTCAAGCATAGCAATGTTAGCCGCTAACGTGGTCTCGTCCCCGGCGCTGCGTTTTATCTGGGCCAGCGCTTCGCGGATGGAGAAATCGTCCTCTCCCACCAGCAGATATATCAATATGCTCCTCCGGTCTGGTCTCATTTTACCACAGGGCAAAGTTGACAAACAGTGCCTGTTGCGGAATAATCACCAGAGATACAAAGTTAATCGAGAGGTGTGGCTATCATGGACGAAAAAGGGGAACTGGACAAGCTGGCGGGCATCGCCACTGACATGGCCCTGTCTGTCGAGCTCAGAATAAAAGCCATCGACCTTATTGGCAACATCGGCACTCGTGAGGCGTTGCTGGTGCTGCTTAACATGGTAGCCAACGAGAACTTGAGCCTGGGGGAAAGGGACCTGGCGATCAAGAGGGCCAGGGAAATACTGAGGAAGGGTCACTAGCGGCAGGAGGCGGCTGCCTCATGGAGTTCGGCATTATCGGCCTGCCCGGCAGCGGCAAGACAACCCTTTTTAACGCGCTGACCCGGCGTGGAGGCGTGGAACCGTCACATGGTGCGGCGCCGCACCTGGGCGTGGTCAAGGTGCCGGACCCTCGCCTCAGCAGCCTGGCAGGCCTGTTCCATCCTGAGAAAATCGTGCCCGCCGAGGCCAGGTACATAGACTTCGCCGCCAGGGTGGGGGGCAAAGGGATTGCCGGCGAGTCCCTCGCCCAAATAAGCACCGCCGAGGCCCTCATCCATGTGGTGGGGGCCTTTGCCGGGGAAGGCGGCATCCCGGAGGACATCGATGCCATGGACCTGGAGCTGGCCTTCTCTGATCTGGCCATCATCGAGAGGCGGCTGGAACGTATCGCCATTTCTATGAAGGGGGCCAGGGCCGAGGAACGCCAGGCGCTCATCCACGAGCAGGAGCTTCTGGCCAGGCTTAAGGGCCAGTTGGAACAGGATGTGCCCGTCAGGGAGGTGGAGCTGACCCCGGGCGAGTCCAGGCTGGCGGGAAATTTCCAGTTCCTCACCGCCAAGCCCATGCTGGTAGTGGTCAATATCGCTGAAAGCTCGATTCCCCGGTCGGCGGCCCTGGAGACCGAACTGAATGCCCGCTATTCCCGCGACAGATGCCGTGTCATCGTTCTCTGCGCCAGCCTGGAGATGGAACTGTCTCAACTGGAGGACGCCGCTGCCGCCGAGTTGCGCGCAGGATACGGCCTGGAAGAGTCCGGCCTGGACCGCACCATCAGTGCGTCTTATGAGATGCTCGGCCTGATAACCTTCTTCACCACTGTCTCCAGGGAGGTCAGGGCGTGGCCCGTCCCCGCCGGGATCACTGCGGTCAAAGCCGCCGGCAAGATACATTCGGACATGGAGCGCGGTTTTATCCGGGCCGAGGTCATCAGCCATGCTGACCTGCTCCGGTGCGGTAGCCTGGCCGAAGCAAGGAAGCAGGGACTGCTGCGGCTGGAGGGCAAAGATTACGTGGTCCGTGACGGAGACGTCATCACTTTCCTGTTCAATGTTTAGGCTCGGCCTGGCGCACCAGGAGTTTCAGGCTGTCCTGGCCCACCACCACCACCTGTTCGCCTACCTCTATCTCGCCCCCCACTGATTTCGCCACCCACAACTCGCCACAGATCTTCACCAGGCCCTCCGGTTCAAGGGGGCTGGCAACACTGCCGCTGCTGCCGATCATGCCGGGGAGGCCGGGAAGGGCGCTCCTGCCCAGCGCCTTGGTGCCCGCCTTGAAGGCGTAAACAGAGTAAGCCGCCCAGGCAGTCATCACAATCACGATGACGTATGGGGGCAGAAAGATATCCATCTCCGGCAGAACCCAACGCCATATAGCGTACAGGCCGGCCTCTTCCAGCAGCACGCTGATCACCGCCAGGACCAGCCTGCCGATAAGGACTTCCCGTTTATCCATCAATTACATTATAGCCGGGACTGACAGAGCGAGGCTATAGCAGCCCTCAGAGCAGGCCGAGCATCCTGGCCACCTTCTCGTTGACCTCCGCCGGCTGGTCGATCTTCTCAAATTTGTCCAGTTCTGCCAGGGGCTTGGTGGCGTCGATGCCCACCTTGGCCGTCCTGGTCCTGAGCTGAGAGCGCTCGGTCACCTCTTCACTGCCGGTGGTCGAGGGGTCGATGATAAGGCCGGGCAGGTCGCCCTTGATGGTGATATCGCGGTCTGGCCTGACCCGGCTGCCCAGCGCCCAGGCTATCTCGCCGGGGTCCGTGATGTCCACGTCAGCGTCCACCACCACTATCAGCTTGGCGTAGGGCGCCGCCGGGCGGGCGAACAACTCCCTGATAATAGCGGCCGGCTCGTCGTCCGATTTCTTGTCGATTTGCACGTAGACCACGCCCAGTGCCGGGCTGTGCACCTGGCGCACCGGTGGGACAATGCCCTGGAGCCATACCAGGGTGTCTGTCTGCATTCTGGGCGCCTGCAGCACCGGTTCCTCGGGGCCGAAGGGCGCCAGGGCGTGGTACACCGGGTCCCTGCGGTGGGTGATGACCTCTATCACCGCTACCGGGTTATTGTAGGTCAGGTAGTAACCCGTTGACTCGCCGAAGGGTCCTTCTTCCTCCCGGCGACGGGGGATGGTGCGGCCTTCCAGCACAAACTCGGCATGAGCGGGCACCTCTACGTCTACCGACTTGCACCTGACCAGCTCCAGGGGCGCTCCGGCCAGCCCGCCGGCGATGTCGTACTTGTCAACCCCGGGCGGGGCGGCCTGGGGGCTGGCGAAATAGGTCACCGGGTCTGGACCGGACACGATGGCGATCTCCATCGGACTGCCGGCGGCATCGGCCCGGGCCAGGAAATCGGACAGCGGCGGCGAGCCCAGGAAGATGTCCACCCTGTCCTTGCCCTTAATCTGGATGCGGTGTATCCCCAGGCCCCTCACACCGGTCTCGGGGTCTTTGGCCACGACAAAGGCGCAGGTCAGGTACGGCCCGGCGTCCTTCTGGCTGTGAGTGAGCACGGGCATCGCCTTCAGAATATCGATATTGCCTTTAAGCACCGTTTCCTGCACCGGCGCGCTGTCAACTATTCTGGGCTTCACCGGGTTGTTCCTGCCCTTCAGGTAAGCATCGGCGATATCTTCTTCCTTCACGCCCAGGGACAGGGCCAGCCGGCGGTTGCTCCCCAGCAGGTTGCCCACTACCGGGACGCGGTACCCGGATATGTGCTCCAGCAGCACCGCCTTGCCGCTCCGCCGGGCTGACATCCTGATCGCTGATGCTGCTTCGTACCGCGGTGATAGCTCCTGGGGGACTCTCAGCAGTTCGTCACGTTCCTCCAACGCCTTCAGAAAGCTCCGCAGGTCAGGGAATTTCACTTTTCACCTCCAGGGAGTAGACTGTTCAGCTAAATAGTATTAGCTGATAGCTGCATTGTCAATTGCCCTTTATTAACCGGCTTTACGGACAAAAGGCCTGTAACAAAATCAGGCCGCACCTTGTTTCAGTAAATAACCGGATGCAGGGAAAGGAGGGGCAGGGAAGGTCTTGACGCCGCAGCATTTTGAGTTCGAATAGTTCGTGTGCTTGAAGTCGGGGTTGAATTGCAAATGATAATCTGGGGAGGGGCAGTGAAAAAGTTAATTTTTAAGGGGATCAGTATACTGGCCGCTATGGCGCTGTTGCTGAGTGGCGGCGTGCTTGTCCGGCCTGCTCATGCCGGCGGTAATGTTGCGATGGTGGCTTTTGTGCCTGCAAAGAATACTGTTCGGTCGGGTCAGGTGTTTCAGGTCATGCTGGCACTGGATAGGGCTGACGACGACGATGACCGGGATGAGGACGATGACCGGGACGACGATGATGATAATAAAGATGATAGGGATGAGGACGATGGCAGGGACGATGACGATGATGATAGAGATGAAGACGATGACGAAGATGATGACAGGGACGAAGATGACGAAGTAGCTGATGGCAAAGACGAGCAGGCAGGTGATGATGGCCACGGCGGTGAGGAAGAAGGACCTGCCGGTGATATAGATGCTGGGGATGAAGCGGACGATGTTGATGAGGATGAAGAAGGAGAGGATGGGGGTGAGGTAGAAGAAGGCGCCAGCGAGGATGGTGAGGCGGATGATGATGACGAGGCGGAGGTAGAGGACGAGGATGCGGATGACGATGATGAAGGGGCGGATGATGATGATGAAGAGGAGGAGGATGATGATGAAGAGGAGGAGGATGAAGAAGAAGAAGGCGCCGGAAATCTCCCACCCCCACCTCCCCTCCCCCAGCCGCTGGTGCTAACGCCTCCAGCAGGGGTCGTCGCCGAGGCCACCGGAAGCCAGACTGCGGTTACCATTGGTGCCGCCACTGCTTCGGGCGGCGTAGGCTCTCTAACCTTGACCAGCGATGCCCCGGCGACTTTTCCCCTGGGAACGACTGTGGTCACCTGGACGGCTACCGATGCCGCCGGCAACGTGGTCACGGGCACGCAGGAAGTAATTGTGCAGGATACTACTGCCCCGATGGTGACGCCTCCGGCTGATGTCACTGCGCCCGCCACCGGAAATGTTACCACTGTAGAAATCGGCGCGGCCACGGCAACCGACGCTGTCGGCGTGGTCTCTTTAAGCAATGACGCCCCGGCGGGCTTTTCCATGGGCACGACCACGGTAACCTGGACGGCGGTTGACGAAGCGGGCAATACCGGCACGGCGGCCCAGCAGGTGACCGTGTTCGATGCCGATACTCTGGTCGTAACGCCTCCTGGCGACCTGGTTGTTGAAGCCAGCAGCAGCGAGATGTCTCTTGATATCGGGGTGGCTGTTGCACTTGGCGGTATGGGCGAAGTCTCCATAACTAACGACGCCCCGGCCACTTTCCCGGTAGGGACAACAACAGTGACCTGGACGGCTACCGATGCTGCCGGGAACGTGGTCACTGTCACCCAGCAGGTGACGGTACAGGATACTACCGCCCCGGTGGTGACACCTCCGGCTGATGTGACCGTTCCCGCTGCCGGCGAGACTACCCCGGTGGATATCGGTATGGCCACCGCTACCGATGTTGTGGGCGTGGTCTCCATCAGCAGTGACGCCCCGGCGGAATTCCTGGCGGGGACGACCACGGTTACCTGGACGGCGATCGATGCTGCGGGCAATGTTGGCACGGCTGTCCAGCAGGTCACGGTACAGATCATTGAGCCGCTGGTCATAACGCCCCCCGCTGATGTCGTCATCGAGGCCACCGGTGATAGCACTCCCGTACCGGATCTGGGCACGGCTACCGCCACAGGTGGTATCGGCGCCGTATCTATAACCCGTAACGCCCCCTCGGCCTTCCCGGTCGGCATTACCTGGGTCACCTGGACAGCCACCGATGAAGCTGGCAATACGGTCAACGCCACCCAGAAAGTGACTGTACAGGATACCACTGCCCCGGTGGTAACACCCCCGGCTGACGTTACTGTGCCCGCCAGCGGAGCCTTGACCCTGGTAGTCATTGGCATGGCGACGGCGACTGATGCCGTAGGCGTTGTCTCCATCAGTAATAATGCCCCGGCCGGCTTCCCGGTTGGGACAACCACGGTCACCTGGATGGCGGTTGACGCCGCCGGCAACACTGGCATGGCCACCCAACAGGTGACGGTGCAGAACCAGATTAACGCCGCGGGCTTGTATGCTACCTACTGCGCCGTTTGCCACGGGGCTACTCGCCAAGGCGGGTTCTACGGCGGCCTCCGGCCCCAGGATATCGCCGGGATGAGTGATAGCGAACTGACCAGGGTCATAGCAAATGGCAAGAGCGGCATGCCCGGCTATGCCGGCGTCATGACCCCTGAGGAGATCAGCGCCTTGGTCCAGTGGTTAAGGACTCCATAAAGAGGTGATTGCCTATGTAGCCAGCCCAATAGCACCGGGAGTGGGGATGTGGGGACAATAATCAGACTGGCCTTATCAACATTACATGTATTGTCGCTGAAAAAGGTCCTGCTCTTGTCCGCGGGTGGCGCTATTGGGCTGGCATTGCTCTACCTGGGCTTTCACGAAGTCAACTCCTACATGGACTCCTCGGAGTTCTGTAACCAGTGCCACGGTTCGATGGGGCCTGAGTTCATCACGCACGATGCCTCACCCCACTCAACGGTGGGATGCGCCGAGTGCCACGTAGGGGTAGGTACGCGGAACATGGTGAAGGCCAAGCTGGAGGGGCTTCATGATGTTATCGCCACTATCACCAACAACTACGAGCGCCCTATCCCTACGCCCATCAGGACCCGCCGCCCGGCCCGCGAGACCTGCGAGACCTGCCACTGGCCGGAGCGGTTCACCGGAGACCTGGTTCGTGTCCGCACTCACTACCAGCCCGACGAGGACAACACCAAGCGAGTGATCACACAAGTGCTCAAGGTGGGCGGCGGGCAGGCTGATATCGCCAAGGGCATACACTGGCACGTCGCCGCCAGGGTCTGGTTCCTCGCCACCGACGAGAAACTGGTGAATATCGCTTGGGTCGGCGCTGAGAAGGACGGACAACTGGTGGAGTACGCCGATCCTACCAGGCCACCGCCTGACCCCGCCCAGATACAGGAAGAGAAGCGGCTCATGGACTGTGTCGATTGCCACAACCGGGTGACGCATCTCTTCCGCTCCCCCGACGAAATGGTCGACGAGGCGATAGCCAACAACGCCATCGACCCCGGTCTTCCCTTTATCAAGAGTGAGGCGGTGAGCGCCCTGTCTGTCCCCCGTTCCAGCGTCGAAGAAGGCGTCTCCAACGTTGAGGCGGTGGCCGATTTCTACCGGCGCTCCTACCCGCAGGTGCTTTCCCAGAAGCTAAATGATGTCAACAGGTCTATCGAAGAACTCAAGAAGATAGTCAGGCTTACCACCTTCCCCGAGATGAAGGTGGACTGGACAACGCATCTTGACCAGTCGGGGCACGTCAAGCCGCCGCCCGATGCCAGCGAGAACTGGACGCCGCTTCTGGATGACCCTGAAGGCCCGGGTTGTTTCCGATGCCACGGCAAGCTGGTGCCGCTGGCTGCTCCAGGTGACAGGGCAGTTTCCAATGGCGTAGAGCCGGAGGCGATCAGTGCTGTCCTGGACAGGATCAATAGGGGGGCGGTGAAACCTGTCTCAAATGGAGGACAGACCGAGCCGCTAAAGGCCGAATGCAACCTGTGCCACTATAATTTCGAGGCGGAGCCATCGCAACTTGTCCCGGCAACCCCGCATCCGGTAGACCGACTGGAAGACTGCCTCGCCTGCCATGACCGCACCGCGCCGAAGCCAATTCCTCAGGAGCACCCCTGGAGCACCAACGAGGTCTGCAGCGCCTGTCATCAATCTGAGCCGGTGAAGGCGGTCAGCCTGAGGACTCCCCCATCCGATGTCAAGCCTATCCCGCAGGTCCCGCACACGCGTAACAAGCTGGAGGACTGCCTGGCCTGCCATGATGAGTCAGCGCCGGAACCGGTATCCAGGGAGCACCCGTGGAGCACTAACGAGACCTGTATTGCCTGCCACGAGAGCGGCCTGATCACGGTGAGCGTGAAGAGGCCGGTCCCGCCCCCGGATATTCCGCCGGTGCCGCACGTCCAGGAAGACCTGGAGGACTGCTTGCTCTGTCATGGCGGGTCATCTCCACGGCCTTTCTCGGGCGACCACCCCTGGAGCACCAATGAGACCTGCAGCGCCTGTCATCCTGCCGCGCCTGAGCCGCTGGCCCTGCCATTGGCCCGACCACCGAGGACCCCTGAGATAGCGCACACCACAAGGGGGCTGGAGGACTGCCTGCTCTGTCACGGCGGCCAGTCTTCCTCGCCGCAGCCTTTGCCGGCGAAACACCCCTGGAGCACCAACGAGACCTGCAGCGCCTGTCATGAAGCGACCGGTACGCCTCTGCCCCTGCCCCGCTCGCCGCGACCTCTGGCCAGCCAGATACCCCATACCCTGGCCGGTCTCAATGATTGTCTCCAGTGCCACGGCCAGGGCGCCAAATTACCTGCCCCGCCGGACCACCTTGAGCGCACCAGCGAGCTCTGCACATCCTGCCATGAGCCATCACCGGTATCGCCACCGCCACCGCCTGCCGTAATAATGGCGCCGAAAGTGCCTCATATCGTGGCAGGCCTGGCCGATTGTCTCCAGTGCCATAACCAGTCCTCGCCGATGCCGCTTCCAGCCGACCACGCCGGCCGTACCAGCGACCTCTGCCTGCTTTGCCACGAGCCTGCCCCTGTAGCACCGCCACCGCCACCACCCCCACCCCCGCCGGCACCAGCCATGCCCCATCCCGTGGCCGGCCAGGAGAATTGTCTGCTCTGCCATGGCAGCTCCGGGCCTATCCCCTTCCCATCAGACCACAACGGGCGGGGAAATGACCTCTGCCTGTTCTGTCACCGACCTCAATAGAGAGGGCCTGGCAAAGTCCTAGCAGATTGAACGCAGGCCAAGTGCCGGGCGATGCCCCTGGGTAGCCGGCCTTGCCTGAGCGAAAGCCGCCTGGAATGACATTAGATGTTTTTTGAGAGCCTCCTTTTAGCCATCATTCCGAGCAGGGAAATCCGTCAGTTGTGCGAGACCATTAACAAGAGATAAGCGGTGCAGTGAAAGGGGCATAATGCAGACGAGGCTTAGTCGGGGCTTTTCAGACGGGGGAAACAGTCTCTCGGACGGCGGCAATGTTGTGATTATGTGGAAATCGCCGGGTGGTTATCTGTGGGTTAATGGAAAGGTGTTTCCAAGCGCATCAGCGAGATGGAACCATTAGGGGTGGCCTGGGGGCAACAGAAAAGGGTACTAATCTCGTGTATTAATCATCGTCGTCGTCGTCCCTGTCACGTGACGCGGTCTTGCCCTCGGCTTTCTTTTCGCGGCCTTCTTTATCTTCCTTTTCCACCCTGTCCTTGAAATCGCCGCGGCCTTTGTCGTCATTATCGTCTCGTTCATCACGTTTATCATTCTTCTGGCCTGGGCCGCCGTCCTCAGGTCCGTTCCCTTTGTCTTTGTCGTCGTCATCATCGCTGTCGTCACTCTTCTGGCCTGGGCCGCCGTCCTTAGGTCCGTTCCCCTTGTCTTTGTCGTCGTCGTCATCGCTGTCATCATTCTTCTGGCTTGAGCCGCCGTCCCCGGGTACGTCCCCGGGCACTGCCGTTGTGTCCCCGCCCCTGGCGTCCGAATCCTTGTCCTTATGACTGGCCACAGCATTGGCGTTCTCTCTTGCTTCGCTATTGCCGGGTCCGGGTGGTGGCGCCGCGGATACTGGCGGGTCACTGTCCTGGCCTCCCTGGCTGCCATCAAGGGGACTGTTGTCTTTATCTCCCTTGATATTACCGTTATCATTCGCGGCTGGTTGTGCCGCTTTGTCCTGTTGCTTCCAGGAGCCTGTGCTGGCAATGTGCTGACCTTCGGGCAGGGCGCTTTCCAGCTCGACATCGCTGCCCATCGCCGGGGGCGGCATTTCTGCGGGTGTGGGAACATTGAGACCGCCGATGCGCCAGTATAAACCGTCGCTGCTGACCCCGCCAAAAATGCCCTTGACCTTTGCTTTGCCCCTGTCATCCAAAATCTTGGCTTCCTTGATAAAGGCTTCGCCGCCCAGGACAACGCCCTCTATCTTGACCTGGCTGCCTACAGCGGGAACATTGACCGGCGCCACCACGTTGGCAAGCGCGAGTCCACCTACGTTCCAGGTGCCATCCTCTATGCTCAGCAGGGCGCCTTCCAGGCTGAACTGCGCCGAATCCAGTGCACTGTCCAGGACAGAAGGCGAATAGCGGAGGACAGCAGGGTTCTGGCGGGCCATCTCTCCGATAACGGCAGCGCGGCGGCTGGCGTCCTGTGCCTGTTGCAGTGCAGGCTGGGCAGTCCCGGCAACCGCTATGGCGGCGGTGTCCAGTTTAGCTTGCTGGCCCAGGGCAGAGTCGTATAGCTGGCCGGCCAGTGCCCTGGCTTCGTCTGAGGACATCCGGGCCATCTCCTTGATGGCAGAGTCGATCTGCTGGGCGGCATCTTTCAGCGCGCCAATACTTAACTGCCTGTTCAATGCTGATTGGGCCACCACTTCATCAAGGCGGCGCTGTGCCAGCTTGAGGTGAAGATTGGCCCTGTCATCGGGAGCCCGCGTGATAGCAAGCTGGAGAGTTTCTACGCCGGTCTTTACCGGGTACAGCACCTCGTCGGGCAAGCTCTGTTGAGAGGCATATACTGTAGCACCACTGGCGGCCAGAAAAATGACCCCGGTCAACGCCGATATTGCCGGGACGCTTAGCCTTCTCGCCAGCCGGGCAGCGCGATTTCGACCCGGTGTCGCCTCCATCACCTCGAATAGTCGCCGTCTCGTTCGCGTTATGAATTCATCGGAGGGTTCTTCTGCCCCGGCGCGGATATTGCCGGCGATGATAAGGTGCGAGCGCAACTCTTTGTGCAGATGGGGATACATGGCCAGGCATTGTCCCAGGGTGCGTTTTCCCAGGGCGATGTCATCCAGGCATTCGGCCAGGATATCTTCCTTTTTCTTCATCGAGGTCCGCTCCCGTTCAGAAGATGCTTAAGATCGTTGAGGGCGCGATGCTGTATTACCCGGATAGCCCCTTCGCTCTTGTTCAATGCCCGCGCGATATTGCTGTAGCTCAAACCCTGGAGGCAATGCATCAAGATGACCTGCCGTTTATCGCCCTTCAGCTTCAACACGGCATCTCTGACCTTCGCCTGGTCCAGCTTGACCTCTATCGCCACTTCCAGGTCGGCCTCTGCCTCGGTATCGACGACATCTATGTTTTCAAGAGGCACGTGCCGTCTTGCTGCTTCCCGGTGATTGTGGTTGATGGCTGAATTGCGGGCAATGGTGGTGAGCCAGGCAAGAAAGGGCGCTCCGGTCTCCTGGTAGCGGTCGATGGCCTTCCAGGCCTTGATAAAGACCTCCTGGGTGATATCTTCTGCGTAGGCCTTTTCGTACACCTGGTAGTAGACATAACTATAAACGCTTTTGACATACCTGTCATATAGAGCTGCAAAAGCAACTCTGTCACGCTGGATTGCCTTTCTGACCAGAGTGGAATCCGCTTCTTGTATGCACATGCAGGATCAAAGTTTTTCTGGAGCCTTGGAACTTCAGTCGCCATTATACCATTTGAGCATAGTAACATGGAACTTCGGTTCGGCAAGGCTAGACCTACGGGCAGCCCATCATCGCATTCCCCCTCCACAACAAAGCCCGCTCAAAATTTTCATCTCCTAAATTAGAGAACAGGGGGGAGCCGGCTTGCGTTACAGACAGGTTGCTTATCTTCCGGCGTTTCCGTGTTCGCGGCGCCATCGACTGTATTCAGAGGCGAATTCGGCCCCGAGAATGAGGATAAACGCGGAAAAGTACACCCAGACCAGCAGTATTATGAGCGAGGCGACCTGGCCGTAGACCAGCTCATAATTGGCGAACCGGCCCAGGTAGAATACGAAGAGGAACTTGGCCAGTTCAAAAAGGATGCTTGCCAGGATGGCCCCCGGCCAGATATCATGCCAGGATATAGTGGTATTGGGCATATATTTGTAGATGAGCAAAAAGGCCAGTAAAACAATAAAAAAAGCGGCTACTTCCCCACCGATCATGGCCAGCCAGTCTAGTACGGGCAGGTCGAACCTGGCGACGATCACGCGCAGGGCGGTAATGCCCATCGATATGAAGAATAGCAGGCTGGTGCCTGCGGCCAGGGCCAGGTCACGGAACTTTCTGATGTAAAAAGGCCGGTACCTGTGGATATCCCAGGCCCGGTTGACCACCCGCCCTATCGCCCCGAAGATGGCGCTGCCCGACCAGAACAGGCCGATTACGCTCAGCAGGCCGAGGGTGCCCCTCAGGTCGATGATGCGCTCAATATTTCGCTCCAGCAGCGACGTTGAACCAGGCAGGTTATCTCTGAAAAAGTCCAAAAGGGGTCCCTGCAATTCAGCCGAGGGCAGGAACAGTCCTAGCACTGCTATTATACCCAGCAGCAGCGGGAACAGCGACAGTATGGCAAAATAAGCGATGCTGCCGGCCATGTCCCCGGCGCCATCCTCGCCCATTTCACGGAAGACGCGCAGCAGTAACAGCACCGGGGGCTTTTGCCGGAGCCAGGCCCACCATCTGGTCAGTAAGGATGATAATGGAAACTTCATTGTCCATTACCGGGGAATCGCTGGCGTGCAGTTAGTAATGGTTTATAGTTGACTGGATTTCCTTGCTCGGAATAATGGCTAAAAGGAGGCGCTGCAAAAACTATGATGTCATTCCAGCGCAGGCTGGAATCCAGTCGGAACCCTTCTGGATACCGACTTTCGTCGGTATGACGCTCTAACTTTGGTTTGAACTATTTATGAGACCACCAGTATGCTCCGCCCTGAGCAGAAATCAATGATGCTTGGAAAGCTCGGGAACATGGTCATGGGCAAGCTCACAGGCCGCCGCACCATGGTCGTCCACGCAAGCGGCGTGGTGGATATACCGGTAGAGTTCGATTATGGTGGCGGTCAGCGGGACAGCCAGCAGCATACCCCAGATACCGGCAATATATGACCCTGACACCAGCACTACCAGGACTATTGCCGGGTGCATGTTGAGAAAGCGCCCCTGGATCCTGGGGACCAGCAGATTGTTCTCAATCAGTTGCACCCCGACGAACAGGACAATGACCCACAGCACCTTGGTCGGATCGATGGCCAGGATGATCAGCACCGCTATGATGCCGCCTATCCAGGGTCCTATCATTGGAATTATCTCGGTTATGGCAGCGATGGTGGCCAGGGTAAGCGGGTGCTTCACATCCATGATAACCAGGCCGGCAAAGACCATCACGCCAACCACCAGGCCCATGATAGCTTGGGCGCGGATGAATCTTCCCAGCACATCGCTTATGATAGTTATGATGCCCCGAGTGTGGCTTGCAATGCCGGGAGGCAGGCCGGCGTAAAAACTACGGCTCAGCCGGTTCCAGTCTTTTAGAATATAGAACAGGAACACAGGCAGAACAGCAAATCCAATGATAAAACTGATAGTGGACGGTATCATGTTTATGCTGTTTATGAACAATTGCCTGATGGCGTTGTTGGAGACCGAGCGCAGTTCCAGTAGCAGGGCGTCCATCTGCTGCTGCAGTCCAGGCGGTAGCTGCGCCCGGATGTTCTCCGTCCAGTTATTGATAGTGGTGAGCCCTGCGGAACTCATTTGTGGGATGTTGTTCAGGATATTGCCAAATGAACTAATGAAAGAAACTACGATAAAGAATCCGGTAACCGCCACGATACCCACGGTGATCATATATATGGCGCTTATCACAACGATGCGCCTGGTTTCAAGCCAGCGTTCCCACCGGGGCAACTTCTGCTCAAGAGTTGATACCACCGGCAGTAATATATAAGCGATAATTAGCCCCACCGCGAAAGGCAGTAGCAGACTCTTCAGGGCATACATGATAAAGAACAGGCCGATGAGCGCCCCCGTCAGGATAACCAGGGGGGTATGTTTGGTGAGGATATGTTTTATGTCCATATTTATGTCTTCTCACTGGCTTTCATATGAATGCCAGCATTGCCCTGCCGGAAGGCTGGTCTTGGCCGCCTCTTCCTGATAAAAGAAGGAGGTAACCCCCTCCTTTGCCTTCCGGTGCTCGCTTTTCTTCTACCGGTCAGTGACGGTAGCTGCGGAACCGCCAGGGTACCATCGAACTGCTCCTCTTATCCCTCTTCGTTCTTCCTGCCGATCTTGCCGGCGGTGGCTTTCGCCTGATCGATGATCCTGTCTGCCCTTCCCCTGGCATCCTCTATTATTCGCTCTGCGGTATCCCGGGCTTCAGTGGTCTTCCCGCTGATCAGTCCCCTGGTCTGCTCGCCCGTTTTTGGTGCGTAAAGGAAACCGATTGCCAGGCCGATCAGTGCTCCCCAGATGAATGCCATCCCGGTGCGACCGGCGTCGCCTTGTCCTGCCATTGGGCACCTCCTTATGATGTTAGTTCAGGCTTAAGGGCCAGCGTTTGATTTCCTAGCGGTAGGCTGCTGAAAGGGAAATCACCCCGACGATAATATAGTAAGCGCCTATGGCGTAAGCCACTATCTGGGCAAAGGCCAGAACGATGACGCCAAGAATCAGGGCTAGAATACCATCTAAAATCATTTTTCGCCTCCTCTTCCGGCCCTCTTCCTGGCCAATTACCCAGATTTTCTTTCTAGAATTAGTCTGGCATATAGGGCAAAATTGAGATATTGGTAAAGATACGTAGTTAGGCTTTGAGAAAGACGTAATTTTGGTGATAACCGGCGTAAGATTGGGAAAAAGCAAGACAGGGCAAGGGTCTGCTGACACAAAATACCCAAGCCCTTCCCTTCGTTCAGGATAACAGTATCGTTGGGATAGATTTTGGGCGGGGACCAGGATGCGCTCCAAAGAGGGTAACGCTTTTACTGGACACCGGCTTTCGTGTGTATGACATGGCTTTGTGTCTGGTTTGGACTATAGGAGACGCCCGGTAATAATAAACGGTGTCAGGTGCTACATCCCAACTGAAGGGCCGGGCATGGCGGCGCGCTCCGGGGCCGGTTCTTCCTGGGGAGGCGGGGTTGGTCCGCTTTGCTGTCCCATCAGCTCGGCGTATTCCAGGGGATGTTCCTCTATCATCCGCTCCCTGGATATCTTGCCGGTGAAGATGCTGGTGTCCATCGGGAAGATGACAGGTTTAAATATGGTGTCATAGGTATGCCAGACGATGATGGTCAATACCGCCAGCGTTGCCTCCCAGCCATGGAACTCCACCGCCGCGGCGATGAACTGTCCCGGCAGGAACCGTGTGACCACGAGAGGGAACATCAGAAAGAAACCGGAGAGGATTATGATGGCCCCGCCGAAGATAATGCCCCAGTATTCAAATTTCTGCCGGTAATCGTAGCGGCCGAACTGGGGCGGCTTATCGGTGAAGCCGAGGCTGTACCTGAGCGTGGTCACCACGTCGCGGGCGTCCTTCAGCGTGGGCAACATGGATGGCTTTGCATGGCGCCAGAGCAGGGAATGGGTCACATAGACCAGGTGGTACAGGACGCTGGCAGTGAACAGGAAACCGAAACCCCGGTGGATCAGCCGGGTATATTCGATACCGCCCAGGTTAAGGATTATCCACTCCGCCCAGCCCATGCTATAGAACCTCTGGGCAAGCCCGGTGACCGCCAGGATGGTAAAGGTGACCATGAGCACGGCGTGTTCTATTCGCTGACTCAGGCTGAACCTGGTGAAATATTCCGGTTCCGGCCGGGTAGTCCCGGTTTCGGCTGGTGATGTCGTCATCATAACCTCCGCTTCTACCTGTTGGTTATCGCCCGCCACAGGTCGAGCAGGATGTGCACGGAAAGCCCGACCAGGATGAACGGGATGAGCAGCCGGTAAAACCAGCCTACAAGGAACACCATCGGAGCCTTGGTGAGGCTGGGCTGATAGTGGGACAGCCAGCTACCGGGGAAGTTATCGGTGGCGCCGGGGTGACATTGCTGGCAGGTAGCGACCAGGTTGGCCTTGATCACCGGCGATTCCGGGCTGTCAGCGCTCTGGATGTCGTGGACGCCGTGGCAATCGGTGCATACCGCTTCTTTCGCCCAGATGTCTTTGCCCTGTTTGCCGGTGAGGGCTACCGCCCGCCCGTGAAAATCGTTGAGGTAGCTCTTCACCACGTTAGTGGATATCCCGTACTTTTTCATCACCGCCTCGTTGCTGTGACAGTTGCTGCAGATGTCTATGGACTCAAGGCGGAAGGCGGCAGTGCGGGGGTCCTCGATAGTATGGGAGGTATGGCAGTCGGTGCAGACCGGGGCATCGTAGTTGTTATCTCCCACCAGGGCCTTGCCGTGGACGCTGTCCAGGTAGGTCTGGCTTATCTCCTGGTGGCACTGGGAGCAGGTCTGCGATATGCTGGCCCTGGGCTGGGCCGGCCTGGTGACATCGTGGGCGCCGTGGCAATCGGTGCATATCGGCGCATCCAGGTTCCCGCTGGCGAACATCTCAAAATGGATGCTGTCCAGGGTCTTGGTGTAGTTGGCGAAGTGACAGCGCTTGCACAACTCGTACTGGGCGACGCTGTATTCGCGGCGGCTGGGTATCTCCCGCGGGAGATGGGGCAGGGTGGTATTGCTGTGGCAATCGCTGCAGAGCAGCTTGGAGCCGTGGACCGAGGTGGCGAACACCTGCGGGTCTACATGCAGTGGAAGTTGCTCTCCGTTGCCCAGGGTCTTGCTCAAACCGGGTTGGGCGTGGCACTGCAGGCACTCGTTGTCCGGGGCCGGTTTGGTGGAGAGCAAATGACAACTGAGACAGGTGCCCTGGTCGAAACCGACATGGTTGGCCGGGACGGGCTTGATGCCCTGTTCCCCGTGGCAGGTGAGGCACTGTTCCCGGCCGGCTACGGGATGAGGAATGAGGGGTGGTCCGTCGGCTTCCGCGCGGGAAGAAATGAACAGCGCCGTGGCGGTAATGGCTACCAGTAAAGCGAACCCTGTCAGAGCTTTTATCAAGGCGGTTCCCTCCCTTCCCCAAGCTTTGTATCGTGCTAGGTCGGGTCCAGGTCGCCGGATTTAGCGCCGTCCGCAGGGCTGGGTTCCGGGATGAATCCCTGAGTTGCCTACTGCCAGTCTCAGTATAGCACATTCCTGGAGCGAGAACAAACCTGGGGACGGCTCCTCATCTATGGTGTGGGCGTGACCTGGGCCTTCTCCGCCGCACCGGCGTCCGCGCCGGTCAGTTCCTGGTCGAGTTCGGCTATCGCTTCGTCCCAGATGTCGGCTACGCCGGTCTCTTTCTTTTCCACCTTATGGCCGCGGGTGAGGCGGGACAGCTTGTAACCGGCGAAGCTGACGATGCCGACAATGCCGGCCAGGGGCAGGAAGATGACGAAGGCCAGTCCGGCCAGTGGTCCGAATGTCGCCGCTATCGCCGCCGGCACCCTGATGTAAGCGGTCTCTTTGCCCCCGTCCAGTATCCGTCTTTCCCCGTAGAACTGCTCGAACTCCCATGAGGACATGTTCATGTAGATTCCCCGGGGCACCCTATCTCCGCCACAGTACCGTTTCATTGCGCACCTCCTTCTTTGCTCCGTCTCTCGTATCCACTGAAATTCTAGACGTATTGAAGGCGGGACGGAATCGGTAAAACGGGGTAAAGGCGGGGGAGAAGTGGCTGATTACCAGGGTAGAAAGCTGTACGGCGAATGGCTAAACGAGGTAGGCTGGCCCGCCGAGAATCAGCCCCGGACCAGACCTTTGCGGATGGCATACTTGACCAGCTCGGTGCGGTTGTGTATGTCCAGCTTTTCCATGAGGTTGCTGCGGTGGGTCATGACGGTCTTGATGCTGAGATGCAGCATATCGGCGATGCGCTGCAGGGTATGTCCCTCGGCCACTAGCTTGAGTACCTGTTTCTCTCGGTCGCTGAGCCGGTCATATTGCGCCTCGTCTGCAGTTGCATCGGGGCTTTCCAGGAAGCCCTTTATCACCCTGTCGGCTATGGCCGGGTCCAGGAAGGACTTGCCCGCCATAACCGCCCGTATCGCCGCCACCAGGTCGCTTCCCACCGCCTTTTTGAGCACATAGCCGGCGGCCCCGGCCTTGAGCAGGCGGTAGATATATTCTGTGTCGTCATACTGGGTCAGCACCAGCACCCTGGTCGAGGGGCTTATCCTGGCTATCTCCAGGGTGGCTTCCAGGCCGCCCAGGCCGGGCATGGCGATGTCCATGAGTATCACATCCGGGGAGAGGTCCCGGGCAAGTTCGATGGCCTCGCTGCCGTCAGCGGCCTCCCCGATGACCTCGATATCGTCATGCAGCGCCAGGATCATGCGTATCCCTTCGCGCACGATGGCGTGGTCATCGGCGATAACCAGGCGGGTGGTCATGCCGGTACCTCCCGGTGCAGCGGCATCTCCACCGTAATGTGCGTCCCGTTGCCGGGCTGGGATTCAATATCGAACTGGCCTCCGAGCAAGGTCACCCGCTCCCTCATGCCGAGCAGTCCCAGCCCCTTGGCCTCGTCGGGCTGGAGATTGACCGCCCCGGTATCAAAGCCCTGGCCATCGTCTTCCACCTCTATCCTGAGCAGGTCGTCCCCGAACTCCACGCTCAACACCACGCTCTGGGCCTCGGCGTGCTTGACGATATTGGTTATGGCCTCCTGGACCACCCGGAACAGGGCTGCCTCGACCTCCGGAGACAGCTTCCTCTCTTCGCCGGTTACTTCTATGCTGGTCTTGATGCCCAGCTTGCCCATGCGGGTTTCGGCATACCACCTCAGCGCCGAGAGCAGGCCGAGGTCATCGAGCGCCGAGGGACGCAGGTCAAAAATGACCTTGTGGACGTTTTCGATGGTCTTCACTGCGAGGCCTTTTATGCCGGCCATCATCTCCCTGGTCCTGGCTTCATCGTTGCTGGCGCTGGCCGCTTCCAGGCGCATCACCAGGGCCGCCAGCGCTTGCGTGGTCTCATCGTGGAGCTCGCGGGCGATGCGCTTACGCTCTTCTTCCTGGGCGGTGAGCACTTTGCGCAGCAGGTCTGTGCGGGCGGCCTCTTTGCGCTCTATCTCCCGGTAGGAGACCTCCAGTTGCCGGGTCCTCTTCTCCACCTCCGCTTCAAGCTCCTGGTTCCATCGCTGGATCTCCTCAAGGGAGTCCCTCAATGCTGTTCGCATGGATTCCAGGCTGCGCCCCAACTGGCCTATTTCATCGTCGCCCAGATCGGGGACGGGCTGGGCCAGGTTGCCCTGCGAGATATTGCGGGCGGCGGTGGTAAGCTGATGGACGGGTTTTACCAGGCTGCGGGCCATCCCCAGGCTCATGGCGAAGGCGAGGACCAGCGATGAGAGACCAAAGATGATGAAGCGTCTTTCCATGGTGCGGATGGGGGCCATGGCCACACTCTCTGACTGCCTGATGGCCATTGACCAGGGGGCGAGGGATAGCGGCGCCGACACCGTTATCTCGGCTTCCCGGCCGGCGACCTCCTGTTGCCGTCGCAAGATGCGCCTGGGGTCACTGCTGGCCACCACCACGCCGTTGCTATCGATAACATCGAAGTAGCTTTCTTTACCCAGACCGGTAAGGGTGGCGAAGCCTTCCATCGTCCTTCCCAGGGGGTCTATCTGGCCGCCCACCAGCCCCACCAGTTTGCCTGCCTGGTTGCGCAGGGGCGTTATCATGAAGACCACCTGTCTGCCGCTGGGATCAAGGGTTATTACGTTCGATACCGTTGGCCTCATCGTGCTCAGTGTCTGCTGCACGGGACTGTATTCGGCAAGGTTGCTGCCCACCAGCCTGGGCCAGGCCGGCTCAGCCCAGAGCACGTTGCCCTGAACATCAGTG
Organism: Chloroflexota bacterium; assembly: GCA_016190695.1. Classification (GTDB taxonomy): domain Bacteria; phylum Chloroflexota; class Dehalococcoidia; order Dehalococcoidales; family RBG-16-60-22; genus JACPQC01. The sequence continues at coordinate 21,468 of JACPQC010000033.1, read as the reverse complement.
ATAAAGACGCCTTCATCGAATATCGAGCCGAGGTAGGTGCTGTGGAGCGCCCGTTTTTCCGGCTCAAGGTCGGCGTCTTCGATGTCAACGCCGCGGGCGAAACGGACGCTCTCCAGGCGTTGCAGGTTCTGTCCGAGGATATTGTCCAGGTACTTGCCGGTAGCGTGGGCGAGGGCCTGGCGCTCCTGGTAAAGGCGTTCCGAGCTTTGCTGCACCGCCAGCCACCCTGATATCGCCAGCGCCGCCAGGATAAGCAGCATACTGGTGCCTACCAGTAGGGCTATTCTCCTGCCGAGGTTCGAGCTAATGATAAAGGGCCTGTGGTCTTTGCGGCCTGATTCTGAATCTCTGTTCAGCGTACCATCCATAGCTCTCCCGGCTGGCCGGCGGTGCGGGGGAGGGAGGGAAATCAGGAGGTCTCCGGTTACTTTGAGCCATAAGAGCAAGCCCAGTGTAAGTATAGCACATCCAGCTTGACTTGGCACTGAAAATAGGACATAATAGTAAGGGCTTTCGGTCCTCCGGGGGCTTCTTGTCCGCGTTCGCGGGCAGGCCAGGATATGCGTGGCGCATTCGTCTAGGGGTTTAGGACACCTCCCTCTCAAGGAGGAGATCACCGGTTCGAATCCGGTATGCGCTACCAAATTCGCATTCCGGCAATATTATTACCGCCTCTCAGCTTCTGTTGCTTCCCCCATTCCTCTGAATCCCTTTTAACCCAGCTTGCTGTGCGGAAATAATACTACCATTTTGCACAAAAGCTGGTAGAAGTGCGCCCCTCTAATTCAAAGCTTGTTTGGCTGCAAGTTATACTGTACCCAACTGCGACTATATTATGTTGCGTGTATGTGCTCATAAATGATACAATGATACCAGTTGATTGAGAGTCTAGAGGAGGTCCACCAATGGTCATTACAAAAGAATGGTTCACGGTGGAAGAAGCCGCTGAATATTTACGGGTGTCGAAGAGGACTATTTACAAGTTGACAAAGGAGGGTAGACTACCCGCCTTTCGCATCGGGCAGGAACGTCACCGCCGGTTTCGCAAAGAAGACCTGGACAAAGTACCCAGGCTAGCCGACGAGGAAAGAACCGCTGAAGCGCTCCTGAAACTGACCTCGAAATCTGATCCGGTGCTTGCCGAATTATGGGACAATGAGAGGGATACGGCGTATGACCGGGTATAGACGCGGGGACGTGGTCCTCATCGGTTTTGTCTTCAGTGATGAAACTGGAGAGAAACGGCGCCCGGCTCTCGTAGTAAGCTCGGATGCTTACCAGCAAAGTCGACAGGAGGCCATAATTGCCGCAATCACAAGCAGGGTGGACCGAAAATTTGCGGGAGACCATCCTATTGCCGACTGGCAAGAAGCGGGGTTACTCTTTCCATCAGTAGCGACGGGAATCATTAGAACAGTAAAACAGAGCATGATTACCAATAAATTGGGCACCATGCCACAGCCCGACATGCGGGCGGTAGAAAGCAACCTGAGAGAGATACTGGAATTGAAATGAGAATATTTGACATTGTGGATGTAGCAAAGAAGGTTCTTGGCCTGAGGAAGAATTTAGCCCACCCTCCAACCACAGAACGCACAATGGATCCACTGCTATTCGCCTATTTATCAGGTCGCTTCTCTTTTGTCCAGCGCCAGCACAACGTGCATAGTTATGGCTCGCCCATCCCAGAGCGAATAGATTTTCGATTCGGCAGTAGTAATCCGGTAGTGTTGGAGTTGGCGGTTCGCCCGCCTAAAGGGGGCGGCCATCTCTTAGGCAGCCAGAACGCATCTGAATTGAGAAAGTTGTGCCGCGTAAGTTGTACCGAAGCAAGACTCAGAGCGCTGTTATTACTGGACCTCTGCGACAAACCACTCACAAATGAGACCTTAGAGGCTACCTATAAAGCGATCCATGCTGGTCCAGGGAAGTTCAGGCGAAGCCCTGTTCGGGTAATCTATGTGCACCCGATGCGCACATTTAACTTTCCGTGGAGTCCGTTCAAATCGTGAACCAACTGTAGCAATTCGGCGTACTCTTGAGATATATTGAGAAAAACCCTAAGCGCAAATCACCGCTAACTAATCTGACCAACTGTCTGATGTCCAAAGATGGCACTTTCTCAATCAACTCCCGTAACCTCGGAATCAAGTCGGGACGCAAAAAATTTGATTTGAGTCCTGGGTGGCCAGTTAGGGGGGATTCGAACCGGCCCAAAATTCGCAGTTATAGACAGACCGTAAGCAGTTGCTGCACTGCTGAAATCAATCCCTTCTTCTCGAAGAAAAGTTCGGAATGCTTCCAATGCGGGCTACCAACTGCTTGCCAAAGTTATTCACTTGCTAGTACCCAGTAACACTTATAATCTTGGATAAAGATGTCTGAGTTTTGTGCGCGCCTCGGTGTTCGAGAAATGCCAGTTGATTTTGGACTGCCTGTTGTTCCGGTCGCTCTCCCATGCGGCGATCTGTCTTTGCATGGTCACGAGATCGGGAATTCGCCTGTTCAAACACTGCCCGGAGAGAGCGCTGAGCTCGATCTCAGCCATGTTGAGCCAGCTTCCGTGCTTGGGCGTGTAATGGATGTCAAGACGTTCTGCCAGTCCTCTGGCCTGTTGAGGTTCAAACGCCTCATAGAGAGAGGCAAGACTGTGGGTGTTGAGGTTGTCCATGACCAGGCGTACCTTGATGGCACTCGGGTACCGCTCGTCGAGCATGCCCTTGATCCACCACGCCCAGTCTTTCATCGCTCGATGCTCGGTGGCCATCACGTGGCGTTTGCCGGTCAGAGGCTCCACTTCGAGAAAGACCTCGGCGACGCCGTTGCGGACGTACTCATGGTCCACTCGTGCCGGGGTTCCTGGCGCGCAGGCTATCGTCTCGCGCACGTCTCCAATAAGTTGTTTGCAACTTTCATCCATACATACCACCGGATAGATCGAGTCATACGGCAACTCGTAAACAGCAAGTACGTCTTCCATATTGGCTACGAATGCAGCGTTTTCCTTTGGCGGGATCTTCCAGTATTTTCTGAGATGAGGCTTAAGTTCATTTTTTTAAGAACGCGCTGCACTGTCATGTGCGATATGCTCGGGGCCAAATTCAATTCGACCGCCTTCTTCGCCAGCAGCCGTACTGTCCACCGTTGTCGGCCTTCCGGTGACGGGGAACAGGCCAGCGCTGTCAAACGAGCTTCAAAAGCCCCATCAAAGACCACTTCGCGCGGAGGCTTCTCCCTCTGCCGGCGCCCCAGGGCCGCCGAAAGGCCTTCTTCCACGAAACGCTTCTTCAAGCGTTCTATCATGCTGCGCTCGACTCCCAACGCCTCGGCTGTATCGTCCACACTCCAGCCAGGCCCTTGTTCTCCTCTGTCACAGAGAAGCAATGCCCGGGCACGAACAAATCGCCTTGCATCCGTCTTTACCGTCCTGGTCATGGCCTCAAGCTCCCGGCGTTCTTCCATGGTCAACGTCACCCGGTATCGTGGCTTCATGCAAAACCCTCCTTGAAGTTCTACCATGATTATACCATGTTTCCAGTTATTTATGTGTTACATGATACTAGCATATCTGCTGAAAATGTCGGCTGGTTGGCCGCCACCACCCGGAAACCCACGTTCTCCTCAAGCGCCTGCGCGATGCGCCTGGAACTGCGGATACCCTGACAATAGGCATGCAAGAGCACCGCTACCATCATGCCGGGATCATAAGCCGCTGCTCCCCACCCATCACTCCGGTAGCAGACGTAGAACTCCCTTAAGTCCACTTGTCCCGTTAGGGGTCTGCTCTATTGCATCCACAACAAACCATGCCAACTCGCCTTCGCCCAGCCAGTCCCTCAGCGATGGCGGCATCAGGTAGCCTTGTTCTCGGTCACATGGCAGCAGGTTGTAGGCCATCGTAGTAATCCCCCCGTCTTTAATACTTAGCCTATTTTACAATATTATGGTATTCTTCCCAAGTGGTTTATGGGACAGGCTCAATTGGGGCAAGAATAACGAAGGCTCTGAAGAGATGAACAACTTATCGTTTGCCAGCTTGGCGTATGATAACAAGAAAAAGAAGTCCCGGCGGGAGAAGATTCTTCAAGAAATGGACATTTACCTGCCTCCACGTTCAGGGACAAACCTCTTGTATCTTTTAATCAGGGTGTCGCAGGTTCGAGACCTGCACGGCCTACCAAGCCTCGAAAATCTGAAGCTAAAAACGCTGGAATCGGCCTGAAACGGGGCTGCGTTATTGCGCCTCGATAGCTGCTCTGTTATACTTTGCAGGGCGGGGTGTAGCGCAGCTGGTCAGCGCGCAGCGTTTGGGACGCTGAGGCCGGAGGTTCAAATCCTCTCACCCCGACCAGTCTGAAAGTCCGCTCAAGCTCCGCCGGCGAACAGCTTTCCGCAACCGGTCACGACCGGGAGGGCACAATGCTCCTGAGCAGCATCCCGAACCCCTTGAGGTTCATCTTCAGCGCCCCCAGGGAATTGACCGTCTTCAGCCGCTGCCAGAGGTACTCCGGCCGGAGGTAGAACTCCCGGTAGGCCCGCCTGGTCCAGGCCTTGAGGTCATCCCGGCTGAGCTGGCTGCTCTCGAACACCGGGGAAAGCTGCTCGTCGGCCCCGGAATAGACCAGGCTCTCCCAGGGTATCTCTTGACCTCTCTCACCCATTAGCCGGTTGAGCTTGGTACCGGGGAAGGGAGTTGTCACCGAGAACTGGGCGAAATCCAGCTTCAGTCTCTTGGCAAAATCGATGGTCTGCTGGATCGTCTCCGGCGTTTCGCCCGGCGAGCCGACCATGAAGTAGCCGATGGTCTGAAGACCGGCACGGCGGCTCCAGCTCACCGCCTGTTCCACCTGTTCCAGGGTGATGCCCTTGTCCAGCACCTCCAGTATCTCCCTGGAAGCTGACTCTATCCCGTAGGCGATGGCATAGCAGCCGGCCCGTCTGAAGCTGCGGAGCAGTTCGGCGTCCACCAGGTTCACCCTGGTCTCGCAGGTCCAGGTCAGCTTTATCCCTTTCCTGACAATGCCGTCGGCGATGGCGCGGGCGCGCTTTTTGTCCACGGTAAAGACATCGTCATAAAAGGCGATCTCCCTGGCGCCAAAGCGCTTCATGAGGTAGTCCACCTCGTACAGCACCCGTTCCGGACTCTGGGCGCGGAAGCGGTTGCCGAAGATGGGCTTGGAGCAATAGGCGCAGTGATAGGGGCAGCCGCGGCTGGTGACTACAGCGGCAAAGGGCATGGCCCGGCCGTGCGGCGGGTGGGGCCGGTACTTCCGCCAGGGCAGCAGGTGATAGGCCAGGAAAGGCAGGGAGTCGAGATCCTTGTTGAGCGGCCTCTCGGCGGTGCTGACCACCCTGTCTCCGGAACGGTAGGTTATGCCGGCAACGCCTTCCAGGGGACCGCCGCCTTCGAGGGCCTGGAGAAGCTCGACGATGGTCTCCTCGCCCTCCCCCCTGACAATGACATCGATGGCCGGTGCCTTGGACAGGGTAGCCTCCGGCAGCAGCGTGGCATGCACCCCGCCCAGGATGATGGGCACGTCCGGCCTGGCCAGCTTAAGATGATAGGCGGCGGTTATGGCCGCGCTCGCCGTCGGGGTCACTGCGGTAAGACCGACCACGTCCGCCTGAACGTAAGCCGGGATGTTCTCAGGACGGATGCCGAGGGCGTTGGCGTCTACCACTGTCACCTGGTATCCCTGCTTTTCGAGCACGGCGGCGAGCAGGGCCAGGCCGATGGGGGGCTGGGGATAATCAGTGAATTGCGGCGGGTTGACCAGGGTTACTCTAAGCATTCTCTTCCATAAAGGGACAGCAAGCTGGCTAGCTCCTCTTGACCAGCACGTGCAGTATCAGCCCGGTAAATATGCCGCATATGCCGACCACCAGGAATAAAGCTGCGGCCAGGGCCAGGGCGGCGGTGGCGGGGGGGGCCAGTATTCGCAGCAGCATGCCGCCGGCGACCAGGCTCAGTGCCACCAGGATGCTGCCGCCCAGCCCGAAAAAGAAGAGCGGCCGCCGCTCCGATATCATGGCCACTACCCGCGCCAGCACCTGCATACCGTGCGCCACCGGGTTCAACGTGGAGCTATCACGACTGTAAATGATGGAAATGGGCACCTCGGTCATCCTGAGACCCAGCCTGGACGCCTCGGCCACCGTCTCCGCCGATGCCGCCATGCCGTTCTCCCTCAGCTTCAACATGGCTATAGCCTTCCTGGAAAAGCCCCTGAAGCCGGACTCGGTGTCACTGAGCTTGGCGTCGGACAGGATATTGGTGGAACGCCTGAGAATTTTCAGCCCGATGCGCCGGTAGAAGGGTATGTTCTCCCCCTGTTCCCGCCTGGTGCCGATGACCAGGTCGTAGCCATCGAGCAGCGGCTTGACCAGCGATGGTATCTCGGCGGGGTTATGCTGGGCGTCGGCGTCAATAAGCAGCAGGACATCGGCGTCCCTTTTCCTGGCCTCGGCGATGATGCTCTGGATGGCGGCCCCGTAGCCGCGGTTCGTCTCGTGCCGGACAACAGACGCCCCGGCGAGCCGGGCGATCTCGGCGGTGGCATCGGCGCTGCCGTCATCGACCACCACCACCTCGTCAACGAACTGTCTGGTCCTCAGCACCATCGAGCCAATGTATCTCTCCTCGTTGAAAGCGGGCATGGCCGCGATAACCCGGAGCTGCTTTGATTCGTATATCATCAGGCCCAAATACCAAAAGAACGGAAATGCCGGAAACAGTAACAATGATAAATCATTGCCCCGCCAGCGTCAACCGCCGGAGCGGGAGGGCATTTACAACAACCTATCATTCCCGCGAAGCCGGGCAATGACAATTATTAAACATTCGTCATGGCGCTGCCGGCCACCCGCGAACATGAAAACAATCTATTCTGTCATTCCAGCGAAGGCTGGAATCCAGGAGAGGGGAGGCTGGATTCCGACGACAAAATATCTTCATCGTTCGCTGGTGCGTCTGGCCAATTTTACGAATTTTGACGACAAACCCTTGACACGAGCTATCGAGCGGCCTATAATAAAGCATACTTTACTGGAGACTAGCATGGTTGATTGTGCTGATACCGGGGTCATCATCCTGGCGCACGGCACCCGCGGCGAACGCGGCAGCGCCGAGATGACCAGCGTCCTGGGCAGGGTGACCGATGGAGTCAAGGTGCTGCTTTCCCCGAGGGCGGTTGTCTCCTGGGCGTCCCTCCAGTTCAACCATCCCAGCCTCGAAGAAGCGGCGGCAACGATGGCCCGCGCCGGGGTCAGCCGCATTATCATCGTGCCCTATTTCCTCTTCCCTGGCCGGCACATCACCGAGCACGTCCCCGAAGAGATCGCCCAGCTCGAGCGCGCCTACCCGGCATGCCGGTTTGTCCTGGCCGGACACCTCGGCGGGAGCGCAGACTTTACCGCGCTTATCGCCCAGAGCATCATCGATGCCGCCCCGGAGCTTTCCCCAGAATCCTCTTCCAGTCCCGAACCGGGCCAGATAGAGCGGGACAGCATGGCCATAATCGACGGGCTGCTGCCGCCGCTGCCTGTTTCCCCGGCGGAGCGGGACGTGGTCAAACGCATCGTCCACACCAGCGGCGATCCGGACATCGCCCGGTTGGTGAAGTTCAGCCCGACAGCAGTGCCCAGCGGCCTGGAGGCCATCGCCGCCGGCAGCCCGGTGTTCACTGATGTCAGGATGGTATCCACCGGCGTGAACAAGCGACTCGCCGGCAGTTTCGGCTGCAACGTGTGCTGCGCCCTGGACGAGGTGAACGGCGCCCAGTCCGGCCTGACCCGCACCGCGGTGGCGATGCACCACCTGGGGCAGCGGCTGAACGGGGCCATCGTGACCATCGGCAACGCCCCCACCGCCCTCCTCGCCCTCACCAGCATGATAGACGCTGGCCAGGCGAGGCCGGCCCTGGTGGTGGGCATGCCCGTCGGCTTCATCCAGGCCAGGGAGTCCAAAGACGAGCTTATGAGAAGGGATATACCCTTCATATCACTTGCGGGAACCCGCGGCGGCAGCGCGCTGGCGGCGGCCACAGTGAACGCCCTGCTGGGGCTGGCCGTAGCTAGAGTCGGCGCCGCCGGGAAAAAATAAAAGGGAGGTCTTCAGAATGGACGCTATCACCGGAGGAAAAACAAAGCTGGGGCTGTCTCCACTGCACTGGGGCCTGCTGGCGGCATCGCTGGTGGCACTGTTCCTCATCACCATGGACCAGGGGCAAGCCCTGGCCGCTTTCATGGGCGAGACCGCCTACCAGCAGAACCTGCTCCACGAGGTCTTCCATGACTTCCGCCACGCCGCCGGCCTGGCCTGTCACTAATGACTGAGCGGCTGTACCCGATACTCAGGGCCACCCTCATTGCCGGCCTCATTGCCGGCCTGGCGATGGGGCTGTTTCACTTCGTGGTGACCGAGCCGGTGATAGACGCTGCCATTGCCCTGGAGGACGAGGCCGTCATGTCCGCGGAGCAGGCGGGGCGCTATGCGCCGGTGGTCTCCCGGCTGGTACAGAAGGTGATGCTGGTTGCCGGCAGCGCCCTTTACGGTTTGATAGCAGGCATCATCTTCGCCGTGGTGTTCGCCGTCACCAGGCGGCGGTTGCCCGGACGGTGGCCTGATATCAAGGCAATGGCCCTGGCGGGGCTGCTGTGGTGGTCTATAGCCCTTCTCCCTTTCCTGAAATACCCGGCTAACCCGCCCGGGGTGGGGGACACGGATACGGTCTATTACCGCCAGACCATCCAGATTGCTTTTATCGCCCTTTCAGCGCTGGCGGTGATAGTGGCAGCGGTTGCCTACCGGGTGTTGGGTCGGTGGCGGAACCTGGGGGGACGGCGGTTGGGCCTGGCGCTGGCCGTCTACGCGGTCCTGGCCATCCTGCTCTTCGTCCTGATGCCGCCCAACCCGGACGCCATTACCGCCCCTGCCGGCCTGGTGTGGGACTTCCGCATCCTTTCTCTGGCTGGACAGGTCCTTTTCTGGGCGCTGCTGGGCGTCCTCTCCGCCCTGCTGTTGAAACGCTCGCAAAGCAGGCTGACGGCAGGCTGAGGGGGAGGCCGGCGATTGGACACTGAGGGTCGCACGGCGAGACGCCGGGGAAAGCCTTTGCGCGCCGGGTACACCACGGGGGCCTGTGCCGCAGCAGCCTCACGCGCCGCCGCTATCTCTCTGCTCCGGCAAAAGCCGGTAAGACGCGTCCAGATCGCCCTTCCCGGCGGGGGCAAGGCTGTCTTTGCGGTATCATTCTGCGCCTTCGACAGGACTCAAGCTGCCTGCTCGGTGATAAAAGACGCCGGGGATGACCCGGACGTGACCCACGGCGCCGAGATAAAGGCCTCCGTGTTCTGGACGGAATCTCCCGGCATCACCATCGCCGGGGGGCAGGGGGTGGGCACCGTGACCAAGCCGGGCCTGGAGGTGCCGGTGGGCCAGCCAGCCATCAACCCGGTGCCCAGGCAGATGATCATGGACTCGGTCAGCAGCGTTGCCCGCCGCTACCTCGCCTTCTCCACAGCCGCCACCGAAACGAAGAGCCGTGGGCTGAGGGTCGAAATATCTGTGCCCCGTGGGGAGGAACTGGCCCGGCGCACCCTGAACCCGCGCCTGGGTATCACCGGGGGCATCTCCATCCTGGGCACCACCGGCATCGTCCTCCCCTACTCGGTCGAGGCCTACACCGCCTGCATCTCCCAGGCCCTGGACGTGGCCGTCGCCTGCGGCTGCCGCGAGGCGGTGCTGACCACGGGGCGGCGCAGCGAGCGCTATGCCCAGGGGGAACTGAAGCTGTCCGAAGAATGCTTCATCCAGTCCGGCGACTTTATTGGCTTCTCGCTGAAGGAGTGCGCCCGAAAAAGGCTGGGGCGCGCTACCGTCTGGAGCATGATCGGGAAGATAAGCAAGCTGGCGGCGGGTCACCTCCAGACCAGCTCCACGAAATGCGACATAGACATCGCCTTCCTGGCGCGGGTGGCGACAAGCTGCGGAATCTCTGCGGCCATTGCCGCCACCCTGGGCGGTGCTGTCACCGCCAACCACCTGCGCCGCATGCTGCCGCCGGGAAAAGTAAGGGAGTTCTGCGACCGCCTCTGCCTGATGGCGGCTGAGAATTGCCAGGCGGCGGGCGGGGAAATTGAAGTACAATGTATCATGACCGACCCTGAGGGCGCTATTATCGGGAGGGGACGTGCCGGGAGATAAGGTGCATATCATCGGGGTGGGGCCGGGTGGGGCGTCCACCCTGGGCGCCGAAGCGCTGCGTGCCCTGAAAGCTGCTGAGATGGTCTTCGGCGGGAGCCGGCTGCTGGAGATGTTCCCCCACCTGCCCGCTGAGAAGATGGCCATAACCAATAATATTGACCAGGTAACCGCCTGCATCCGGGCGAACCTGGGCCGCAAGAGAATGGCCGTCCTGGCCTCGGGCGACCCCGGTTTCTTCGGCATCGGCAGATACTTGACTGACAAACTGGGCAAGGACAACTTTGAAATAATACCCAACATCAGCGCCATGCAACTGGCCTTCGCCCGCATCGGGGAAAGCTGGGACGACGCCGTCCTGGCCAGCGTGCATTCCCGTCCCATCGATGATATAGTAAAGCTGGTGCGCCAACACCGCAAGATAGCCCTGTTCACCGACAACAAACATACCCCCGGCGAGATTGCCCGGCTGCTGGAGGACAGGGGCATCGTCAACTGCCAGGCCTATGTCTGCCAGGACCTGGGCACAGAGAGGGAGACCATAGCCGCCACCGACCTTTATGACCTCAAGGAGCGGGACTTCTCCCCGCTCAATGTCACCATACTTGTCAGGCAGCATGATACCGGGGCGCGGCCCCGGCTCTTCGGCATCCCCGACGACCGTTTCCATCACCCGGAGGGCCACTCCGGCCTGATGACCAAGCTCGAGGTGCGCGCGGTAAGCCTGGCCAGCCTCTGCCTCCGGGAGGACAGCGTGGTCTGGGACATCGGGGCCGGCTCCGGGGCGATATCGGTCGAGGCCTCCCGTCTCGCCAGCGATGGCGCGGTGTACGCCGTTGAGAAGGATGAAGGGGCGGTGGCCGCTATCAGGGAGAACGCCCGCGAATTCGCCTGCGATAACCTGGCCGTGGTCAGGGCGATGGCCCCGGAGGGACTGGACAAACTCCCTGACCCCGGCGCGGTGTTCATCGGGGGCAGCGGGGGCCGGATGACGACCATACTGGATATCGCCTGCCGGCGGCTTAAGAATGGGGGCTGCATCGTGGTCAATGCCGCCACCCTGGAGACGATGCAGGCCGCCATCAGCGCGCTCAAGGCCAATGGCTTTGACGCTGACATCGCGCTGGTGAGCGTGGCCCGCAGCCGGGATATCCTGGACCTCACCCGCCTGGAGGCGTTGAACCCGGTGTTCGTCATCACCGGAAGGAGGCCCGGTCATGACTGTGAGTAAGGAGTGCGGCCGGCTCTACGTCATCGGCGCCGGGCCGGGCGACCCCGACCTGATCACGGTGAAGGCGCAGCGCATACTGCAACAGGTGCCGGTGGTGTTCGTGCCGCACAAGGACAGGTACAGCCCCAGCCTGGCGGCGAGTATCATCGGCACGGAGCGCCCGCCGGGGCAAAGCCTGGTGGAACTGGCCCTGCCCATGACCAGGGACGAGAAGCGCCTGGCCGAAGGCTGGCTCCGGGCGGCGGACGCCATGTGGCGCCATCTCAGCGCCGGGCAGGACGGCGCTTATGTCAGCCTGGGAGACCCGCTCCTCTATGGGACCGCCATTTACCTCATTGAGACTCTGCAGCGACTGCATCCCGATGTATCCATAGAAGTCGTCCCCGGGGTGACATCGGCAAGCGCAGCCTCAGCCGCCGCCCTGGCGCCGCTGGCTGCCGGGGACCAGCGCCTGGCCGTCATCACCTCGACCTGCGGCGACGAGGCCATCAGGCAGGCACTGGACAGCTTCGATACCGTTGTCCTGCTCAAGGCCAGCGCCCGGTTTGACCGCCTGCTGGACATCATCGAAGAATCGGGCAGGGGCGACGGATGCGTCTACGTGAGCCGGTGCACCATGACCGGCGAAGAGGTGGTCCGCAACATCAGCGCGCTGCGGGGCATCGATCCGGACTATCTATCGCTCATTATAGTACGGAGATAATATGACAAAGGTGTATTTCCTCGGCGCCGGGCCGGGAGACCCCGAACTGATCACGGTAAAGGCGCTGAGGATAATCGAAAAGGCGGACGTCATCATCTACGCCGATTCCCTGGTGAACCCGGAGGTGTGCGCCACTGCCCGCGCCGGCGTCGAGATCTACGGCAGCGCCTCGCTCACCCTGGAGGAAATAGTCGATATCATGGTAAGCTCGGTGCAGCAGGGCAAGACGGTGGCCCGACTGCACAGCGGCGACCCGGCCATCTACGGGGCTATCCAGGAGCAGATGGTCGCCCTTGACAAGCAAGGCATCGATTACGAGGTGATACCGGGGGTAAGCTCCCTGTTCGCCGCCGCCGCCATGCTCAGGACGGAGCTTACCCTGCCCGATATATCTCAGACGGTCATCATCACCAGGATGGAGGGCCGCACCCCTGTTCCGGGCACGCAGAAGCTCCGCGAACTGGCCGCCCACCGCGCCGCTCTGGCCATCTTCCTGAGCACATCGCTACTGGAGGCGGTGAGCGCAGAGCTGCTGGCGGCGGGGTACAGCCCCGAAGACCCGGTGGCACTGGTGCACCGCGCAAGCTGGCAAGACGGACAGGCGTTCAAACTGCCCCTGAAAGACCTGGCGTCACGGGCCAGGGAGATGGGCATAAACAAGCAGGCCCTGGTGCTGGCCGGAGATTTTCTCAAAGGGGGGCGGGGCCGTTCAAAGCTGTATGACGGGGATTTCAAACGTGGATGATACTAAACATACGGCTATCTTCGCCATAACCAGGAAGGGAATCGGGCTGGGACGCCGCCTGGCGGCGCTGCTCCCGGGCAGCCATCTCTACCTGCCGGAGCGGTTGGGGGAAGGGCTGGGGACAGGAGAGCAATTATTTGCTCCCCCTTTGAAAACGGCCGTAACCGGGGCCTTCAGCCGCTACCCGCGCCTGGTGCTCATCATGGCGGCGGGCATTGCCGTCCGCACCATCGCCGGTGAGATAAGAGACAAGCACTCCGACCCGGCGGTGGTCGTCCTCGACGATGCCGGGAAATTCGCCATTAGCCTGCTCTCCGGCCACGCCGGGGGGGCCAACCGGCTAGCCGCCGATATCGCCTCCCTGATTGGGGCGCAGCCGGTCGTCACCACCGCCTCGGACAGCAGCGGCATCATCGCCCCTGATCTGCTCGGCAAGGAGCACGGCTGGGAGATAGAGGACGACCGCCACCTGCGCGCCGTCAGCGCCGCCCTGGTCAATGGGGACAGCGTCGGCATCTACCAGGACGCCGGGGAGCGGGACTGGCAGCCGGAGGCCGGGTCATTGCCGGACAACGTCTCCTTCTTTACCAGCATCGAGGCACTGGCCGCCGCATCTCCGGCAGCGGCGCTGGTCATCTCTGACCGCTCCATAGACAAAGAAACACTGCCCGAGAAGACGCTGGTGTACCGGCCCAGGAGCCTGGTGGTGGGCATCGGCTGCAACCGGGGCACCAATTGCGAGCAGATAGAAGAGGCCGTCCGGAACGCCTTTTCCGCCGGGGGCCTGTCGCTGAAGAGCATCGGGAACTTGGCTACCATAGACCTCAAGCATGACGAGCCTGGTCTGGTCGAGTTCGCCCGTAAATACGGCCTGGCCGTCGACTACTTCAGCAGCCATGAATTGCAGCAGGCGGGGCCGCCGCAGAACCCCTCGGAGATGGTCAGGGGATACGTGGGCACAGAATCGGTCTGCGAGTCGGCAGCGGTGCTAAGCAGTCGCGGGGAACTGGTCGCGCCCAAGTCCAGCCACGAGCGCACCGTGACCGTGGCCGTCGCCCGCATCCGGCACTATCCGGCGAAGACCGGACTGCTCCTGCTGGTAGGCATCGGTCCGGGCGGTCTCGACCACCAGACTTTCAGGGCCAGGCAGGCCATCGCCCGGAGCGAGGTCGTGGTCGGCTACCGGGCCTACATAGACCTGATAAAGCCTCTGGTGCAGGGCAAGGAGACCATCGCCACCGGTATGGGGGCGGAGGTGGAACGGGTCAACAGGGCCATCAGCCTGGCCCAGACGGGCAAACGGGTGTGCCTGGTCTCCAGCGGCGACTCCGGGCTTTACGGCATGGCCGGACTGGTGGGCGAGGTGCTGCGCCGGCATCCGGCAAACGGGCTGTTCATCGAAGTGGTGCCGGGCATGCCCGCCCTGGTCGCCGCCGCCTCGCTCCTGGGCAGCCCCATCACCGGGGACTTCGCCTCTATCAGCCTGAGCGACTACCTGGTGCCCTGGGAGCAGATAGCGGAAAGGATCAGGCTGGCGGCGCAGGGCGACTTCGTGATAGTGCTGTACAACCCCAGCAGCCGGAGTCGCAGCGGACGCCTGCCCCAGGTCAGGGAAATAATCATGCAGCACCGACTTCCAGCCACCCCTGCCGGCATCGTCACCAATGCCTGCCGCAGCGGCCAGCAGGTGGTGATGACCGACCTGGGCCACATGCTGGAGCACGAGATAGACATGAACACGCTGGTCATCGTGGGCAATTCCACCACCTTTGTCGCTAATGGCTGGATGGTGACGCCGCGCGGTTACGGCAACAAGTACGCCTTGAAGGACGAAAGCTGATGGAAGCAAGACCGGTAAAGCGCCGGGGGCTGGTGCTGGTCAACACGGGCAACGGCAAGGGCAAGACCACCGCCGCCCTGGGACTGATGCTCCGCGCCTGGGGCCATAACATGAAGGTGGTTATGCTCCAGTTCATCAAGAGGTCTGCGGCGGACTACGGCGAGCACCGCGCCGCCCGCAAAATAGGCCTGGAGATAGTGTCCCGCGGCGCCGGCTTTATGCGTGGCAAAGACGAAGAGCAGCACCGTGAGCTGGCCCTGGAGCAGTGGGCGCTGGCCCGGGAAAAGATAAACTCCGGGGACTACGACCTGGTGGTGCTGGACGAGTTGGCCTATCCCCTCAAGTACGGCTGGCTCTCGGCGGAGGACGTGCTTGAAGTGCTGAAAAACCGCCCCCCGGAAGTACACGTGGTCATCACCGGGCGGGGCATACCCGCCGAGATAATCGACTTCGCCGATACCGTCTCCGAGATAAACGAGGTCAAGCACGCCTTCAAGAATGGAATCAAGGCGCAGCGGGGCATCGAGTTCTGATGAAGGCCGTTGTCATCGCCGGTGCCGCCAGCGGCGCGGGCAAAACTACTATCGCCACCGGCATCATGGCCAGCCTGGCCCATCAGGGGCTTAAAGTCCAACCTTTCAAGGCAGGGCCGGACTACATTGACCCCACCTATCACACCTGGGCCGCCGGCCGGCCTTCGCGCAACCTGGACACCTGGATGCTGCCCGCTTGCACCGTGGTCGAGCTTTTCCGCCGGGCAATGTCTGGCAAGGACATCGGCGTCATCGAAGGGGTGATGGGCCTGTTCGACGGGCGCTCAGCCACCAGCGACGAGGGCAGCACCGCCGGACTGGCCAAGCTGCTGGGAGCGCCGGTATTACTGGTGCTCGATGCTCGCAAAGCGGCCCGCAGCCTGGCGGCAATGGTCACCGGCTTTCGAGACTTCGACGCCGGCCTGCGGCTGGCCGGGGTCATCCTGAACGGCATCGGCAGCGACAGGCATTACGACCTCTGCCGCGAGGCCATCGAGCACTATACACGCGTCCCGGTGCTGGGCTATCTCCCCCGGCGCGATAACCTTTCCCTGCCCGAGCGCCACCTGGGCCTGGTGCCCACCGTAGAAGGCCCGGCCGGGGCCGACTTTCTGTCGGGTCTCAGGGAGCAGTGCCGGGCCACCATCGACCTGGAGCTATTAATCAGCATCTCGGAGACGGCCACAGTCCCGCAGGTCAAGCCGGAGGCATTCCCTCAAGCGCCCAGGTCGCCTTCAGTCAGGATAGCCGTAGCCCGCGACCGCGCCTTCAGCTTCTACTACCAGGACAGCCTTGACCTGCTCGAGGCCTGGGGTGCCGAGTTGACGCCCTTCAGCCCCCTGGCGGACGACAGCCTGCCCGGAGGCGCGGCGGGGCTGTACATCGGGGGCGGTTTCCCTGAGGTCTATGCCGGGGAACTGTCCCGAAACGAGTTCATGAAGCAGGCGATAAAGGCCGCGGCGTCACAGGGCATGCCCCTCTACGCCGAATGCGGCGGCCTGATGTACCTGGGAGAGGGCATCAGGGACATGGCGGGCACCCGGCACAGCATGACCGGCGTCATTCCGGTCTCAACCAGGATAGACAGCCCCCGCCTCAGCCTGGGCTATCGCACCGTCGAGGCGCTGGGGGATGGCCCGCTGCTCCGGCGGGGTGAGACGGTGCGGGGGCACGAGTTCCACTGGTCAGTCCTGGAAAGCGATATCACCGGCTCCAGCGCCTACCGCGTCCAGGAGAACGCCCGCCTTGAGGGCTTTCACCGGGGCAATCTGCTCGCCTCCTACATCCACCTGCATCTGGCCAGCGCGCCGGGCATGGCGCAGAGGTTTGTGGAGAGCTGCCGGCGGTTCAAACTATCTGCCACATCCCCCGCATGATGCTCAGACGGCTGCAGTCAGCTTTACTTTGAGGTAGTCCTCCAGTTCCATCGATTCCCAAAGGTCTTTGGGCGGCGTGATCGGGATGGCGAAAGGCAGTCCGATGGGCCTGGTGGCATCGATGACCACCTTGGTGACCATAGTCCCCTTCTTCTGGCGGGACTCATCATAGGCGGTGGGGTCCAGTCCCGGAGCCAGCAGGTCAGGGATAATGTGCACGCCGCGGTCGGCCAGCGTCCTGGTGCCTACCGCCCAGAGCACCTGGGCTTCGTTATAGACATCGATCTCCTCGTCTACCACCACCGAGACCTTGACCTGGAAGTCCTGCAAGGCGGCCAGGCCAGCCAGCCGGGCCTCGCCGGGGACCCGCTTCCGGATGGACACGGCGGCTATCTTGAATCCCAGGGTGTGCGGGAAGATGTGCATGGCTTTGATAGTAGGGACGACAGCCTTGACCGCCTGAAAGCCCCGGTACTCATGGGAAAGGACCGACCAGGTGATGTGCTCCCGGTGGGCGTTGTCCAGGTCGTGGAAAATGGCATCTTTACGCATGGTGATGGCCGATACCTTCATAAGGTAGCACGGGGTCACATCGCCATAGTAACCCTGGTACTCGGCATAAGGGCCATCGGTTATCCATTGGCGCGTATCTACGGTGCCCTCGATGACGATCTCGGCGTCGGCCGGGACGGGCAGGTCTACCGTCTCGCCCCTGGTCACCCGGAGCGGCTCTCCGAGGAGGCTGCCCATCACCTCCAGTTCGTTCATGTTGAGAGGGCCGCTGGCGCACGAACCCAGGACAACCATAGGATGGTGACCGCAGACCAGGGCGATCTCCATCGGCTTGCCCATCTCGGCGTAGCGGCGGGCGATGTATGAGCCGTGGTTGGCCGGTATGATGAAGCAGCCCAGCTCGTTCCTGCTCTTCAGTTCATGCCGGTAGACGCCGGCGTTGCATATCCCTGTATCCGGGTCCCTGCATACAGTGAAACCGATGTTGACATATTTGCCGGAGTCCAGTTCAGCATGGTGGAGCAGGGGCAGGATGGTCAGGTCTACATCATCGCCCCGCATCACCACCTCTTTTACCGGGGCCTCTGAGGAGGGTATTTCCTGCACCGGCCTGGTCTGCGAGCGCCTCTTGCTGTATTCCTGGAAGATGGCGATTTCGCCCACCTTCTTGAAGGTCGCCTGGTCAATGCCCAGGGCCACCGCCCACCGGTTGTAGTCGCCGATGAGGTTAGTGACCAGGGGTATCTTGCTGCCCTTTATCTCCGGGCAGAATACCACCGGGAAGCGGTTCTGCGCCTGGAGCTTATGCTGGATTACGCACACCTCCAGCCTGGGGTCCATCGGGCGGTTGGTCTCAACATAGAACTCCGGGCCCATGTCCCTGACCGCCTTTAAGTACTCCCTCAAGTCCTTGGCCATTTTCTTCTCTCCTCTTATCTTTTTGTGCCATCAAGTGGCTGGCGGCTACGAATTCCGAATCAGGTTTGAATCCAGCCCACAATGATAGCAACTGGCGTGAACACATATCAGAGCCAGGCAGCCCTCTTTGAGGACATCTGGGAGTTGCCGCTCACCGTTGCAGGTGTCGAAGACTCACCACTAGACGCTGCTTATCACTTTTTCGTAAGCAGATCACGCGCCTGAGTGGCCAGCGCCGGATTGCGCTTTATCTCTTCCGCCCACGTAGCCGAGTAGGAGGTGTCAATAAATGATTTGGTGTCGTCCGGGGAGAAAGTGATCAGCTTTACCCCGCCATTGATGAGCGTCTGCCTGGCCTGGGTGTTCTCGTCGGTGTAGGGCTTCACCATTTCTTTTTCCACCTGCTTCATGGTCTGCACCAGGATATCCTGCAGGCGCTTGGGAAGCTTGTCATAAAAGGCCTGGTTCATCAGAAAGGACAGTGAGCCGGAGAAGCGCGAGTGGTCGATGAGATACAGCGGCAGTTCCTGCAGCTTGGCGGATACGTGTATCGGCGCCGTCGAGTCGTAGCCATCGACAAGGCGTGTCTGCAGGGCAACATAGGCCTCTGGGAATGGTACCAGAGTGGGAGTCGCACCCATCTCCCTTATGGAAATGAAGTTAAACGAACCGCTGGCGCCGATCTTGAGTCCGGCGAGATCGTTCGGTCTCTTAATCTCTTTATTGACAACCAGGTACATGGTAGGTTGTTCTGAAGCGGTACCTCTTCCCAGGTAGAATATGTCAACTTTCCTGAGTTGCTCTGCATAGAAGTCGTAGAACCCTACCTCTCTTTCCCGGGCGGGCAGTATCTGGGACAGGGTGAGCACGTTGGCGACGGGCACCAGTCCGGTGAAGGCCCCTGAGAAAACATAGGCCATGTCTACCACGCCTTTCCTTGCCGCCGTAGCCTGGTCGATTGTTGGAATCACTTCCGGACCGCCGAGTATTTTGATAGTCAACTCGCCATTGGAGTTCTTGGCCAGCGTGTCCCGGAGCAGCCACAGGCCAACGTTGGTGCGTGAAACTGGCACCAGTGCCGTCACCGCCTTGATCACTACCGGTTCGGCCGGTTTAGCGGCTGGCGCAGGCGCCGGGGCGGGGGCGGGCGCTGGTGTCGGTCTCGGTGCCGGAGCAGGGGTGGGAGCGGGGGCAGGGGCAGGTGTTGGAGTTGGCGCCGGCGCGGGTGCTGGTCCGGCGCAGGCTCCTGCGATCAGTACCAGAAGCAGACCTGTGACCCACAAAACAGATATCTTCCCTTTCATTCCTCCCTCCTAAATCGAGCAGCTTGCGAGTTTTGTAGTAAAGCACATCTTGTGACCACTTGTCAATATGGTCGGTAATGTAACCTGTCTTGTGTAAATTCTTCCCTTAATAAAAGAAAGGGCATATCCTTCCAATAATGTTACTTAAAGAAAGGATACGCCCATGGTCATGGTCAAAGACCTGACCGAATTAACCTTACTCGATTTATGGAAAGAGGTCAAGGATGAGGACGCTACCTTTTTCAATTGACAAGATAACCCCGAATTGATATCATCGGATTGCCCTGAAATAGAATACCATGCCGGGCAGTATTATCTTGCTCTATAAGGGTTGACATATACAGATAAAAGGGTCTATAATGCCGCAAACCTGTTTAGATTATCGAAAGGAGGGGGAGATGTAGCAGTTGCTGTTGTCCTGGCTGGCAGGTCTGTGACCAGATGCTCTTGCTTGCCAGTACCGAATCTACGGCCTATTCAAGCCGATTACTGTGAGGAGGGATCCAAGTGAAGAGAAGTAGATTGTACAAGTTGCTTGTCCTGAGCTTCGCGGCCGTCGTAGCAGCGACCCTGCTGCTGGCAGCTTGCGGCAAGGAAGAAGCCCCGCCCCCGGCGCCAGCCCCGGCTCCAGCACCTGCTCCGGCGCCCGCACCCGCGCCTAAGCCTGCTCCAGCACCTGCTCCGGCTCCTGCACCCGCGCCAGTTCCCGTTCCCGCTCCCAAGCCGGCCCCCGCCCCAGCACCGGCCCCGGCGCCAGCCCCGGCACCCTCCGAGAGTGCCCTTGAGTTCTACCAGAAGAATACAATAACCCTGATTGACCCCACCGTGGCCGGAGGGACCACTGATTTCATCGCTAGGATACTGGCTTCTTACTGGAACGAGGCTACCGGCGGCACCATGATCGTCAAGAACATAGATGCAGGCGGAGGCAACGTAGCCTTGAACACGGTATTCAAGGCCAAGCCTGACGGCCTGACTATCGGTCACGGCATCTTCGGCTCCCACATCTACCTGAGATATATGCTTGACGAGCCTGGCATCGAGTTCGACCTGAGCAAGTTCCGCTGGGTCGGCGCCTGGGCGTCAGAGCCAATGTACATGGTGGTCAGCCCCAAGATCGCCGCCAAGACCATGGCTGATGTACAGAAGATGGACGGCTTCAAGTTCGGCGGCATGACCCTGGCTGCCCCGGTGGCCCTTTCCGAGGCGCTGACTATCGAGTTTTTCGGTCTCAAGAACGCCAAGATAATCACCGGGCTGCGCGGTGGGACCATTAACCTGACCCTGGGTAAGGGTGAGATTGACGGCTATATCTTCTCCGCCGGTGTTCCCAAGCAGGCCATAGAACAGGGCATGGCCAAGGGTCCCCCGGTTATGTTCTTCGACCGGGAGCGCTCTGAGTGGTGGCCGGACGTGCCGGCGCTGCCTGAGCTGATCAAACTCACTCCGGACCAGGAACGGATGTTCATGGCGCTGACCGCATCCAGGCAGGACAAGGCCATCTACGCCCCGCCCGGCACCCCCGATGACCGGCTGGAAGTGCTGCGCTACGCCTTCGATAAGATAATGGCCATGCCTGCGCTGAAGACCCAGGCCAAGATGAAGATTCCCATCTTGTCCAAGCCGGTAACCGGCGCGGAATGGACCGCCTTCGTTGAGTCAGCCCTGAAAGTTTCCAAGAAAGACTACCAGGATATCATGACCGTAGGGAAGAAGTACATAGCGGTCAAATAACTGCTGACGTGATTGGGAGGGGCCTCCCCGGGGAGGCCCCCTTTCCCCCTTCCCGGGCAGTTACTAATTCTATTTTGCTATCAAGATGACAGTTATCGACTTGTGGTGAAGCTCTCCGAAATGTCATTCTGAGGGAGCGACCCACCTCCGCCGAGGCTTTGGTGGACAAGCGCGACCGAAGAATCGGTCTTTTCGTGCCCGGGCTACGGATTCTTCGCTGCGCTCAGAGCTTGTGAAGAAATTCATTCTCAGACATAATGGGCAATAATGCCGATCAGCATGAGGTGAAGGTAAATGAGCCAAACGATGCTCCCGGTGGAACTGCCTGAGACCATGAATGTGTTGATGCCAAAGCCAACGAAGCCCGAAG
>JACPQC010000032.1 GCA_016190695.1 Chloroflexota bacterium | reverse complement strand
CTTGATGTCTCAATATCCTGCTCTGGATACCAGCCTTCGCTGGTATGACAATATGTAATGTAAGTTTAAAAAACAAGGTCTGCCGCTAAACGATGCTGTCTAAATTAAACCTGATCGAAAAACCTATTTTGGACAAGAGTGCCCTCGGTCTCCCTTTTTCAAAGGGGGATGACGACGTTATGGGCATCTGTTGCCCCCTTGATTTCGCAACGGAAGGGGGGCAAGGGGATGGATTTAGTCCCAGATTTACCAACCCGCTTTTCTGCTCTTTATTCAGCCACTTCAATTATAGTCGATATCAGGCACACGGACTACCGAACGCTTCTCACCCCAGCAGGAAGTACTGGATAAGAAAGCCAGTGAGGCAGCCCAGGGCTATCGGGGGCAGGGCGGGCATGGGCTTGCCCTTGAGAAAGGCGTGCTGGAGCCAGTAGGCCCCGGCCAGGCCCAGCACCGAAAACCCGGCCACGATAAGCGAGCCGGCCAGCCCGCTCTTGAAGAAGACGGAGGCGGTCAGCAGTAAAGGGAAGCCGATATCTCCCCCACCCAGCACCGAGACCTCCCTCTCCTCCGGTTCCCGCTCCGCCAGGGCGCTAAGGCTGAATCCCCGCAGTCCCTGGCCCCAGCCCGAAGACGTCTTGGGCAGGACAAAGGCAGGAAGCGCGCCGGTATCCGACATGCTTTTGGCCATCCAGAGCATGTAGCCCAGCCGGACTGCCAGGACGTCGTAAACGGATATCACCAGCATCAGGAGCATGGCCGTCCAGGGCGGCAGGAGCAGGCCAAAGACGGCGGCGGCGCTGATCAACGCCAGGCTCATCAGGGCGTTGTGCAGCCACACGGTAGGCCTGAGCAGCCAGACCAGACCGGCGGCCACCGCTATGCCGGCAGCAGCCGGAAAGGGCACAGTCAGCCCCAGGGGGATGAACAGCCCCCATATAAACATGACAGTGAACATGGCCTTGAAGACCAGCTTCAGCAGGCGGACCGGGATCAGGAACAGCGCCAGTCCCATCAGCACCACCACCCCGAAGAAAAAGGCTACCGCTATCGTCAGGGAAGCCTCAGGGGTGACTATTTCGTGTGCTTCCACGAAGACCTTTTCCCGCGCTGCGATGTACAGGGTGAGCGCCTGCGAGACAATCAGTATCAGGCTGCTATACAGGACCGGCGCCAAGTTGCCCTCCTCGCGTTACTCTATGGAAAGTCTTAATAATTGCGCATTGCGTGCAGACCAATTTCGAAGCACGAAATCCTAAATCCGAAACAAGATCAAAATTCAAATATCAAATGACCAAAACGCCTCTGACTTTTTGAACTTTGGATTTTGTCCTTTGGATTTGTTTAGAGTTTAGAGCTTAGTGCTCAGGATTTTACCTCGACGCAGCCGGCAAGCGCTCCCCGGCCCTCCAGAGCAGCAGGGCGGAAAACACCAGCACCACCGCCAGGAAGGCCGCGGCGGCGCTGAAGCTGAAGGAAAAGCCAAACTGGTCGATGAGGTAGCCCATCGCCGGGGTCAGCACGCCGCCGCCCTCGAAGTTGCTGAAGAAATAGAAGCCGAGCACGGTGGAGCGCCGGTGCTCCGGCGTCTGGCTGACGATGTATGACTCGGAGACGGGCATGCGCACACCCATGATCATCCCCATGACCAGCAGCAGGGCGATGGTGGCCACCCCGTAAGGGGCTATGTTCAGCAGGAAGATGACCGGCACGGTGAGAAAACAGACTCCCATTACGATGGGCAGCCGTCCCCAGCGGTCGGACAGGTATCCCCCCAGCGGGCTGGCCCATAGGCCGGAGGAATAAGTTATGGCCAGCAGCGCCGCCGCCGACTCCGGGCTGACGCCAAAGCTGTCCACCAGGTACAGCGGGACAAAGGACAGCGAAGAGATGAGTATGGCGTGGGCGAAAGTGGTCATGAAGATAAAGATGGCCAGGCGGCGCATTTGGCCGGGCGGGCTGGCGGCACCGGCATGGCTGGCGGCGACCCGCCGGGCGGCATCGTTGGCCTTGATCCGGCGACCGAGCATGATGTAAAAGATGATGCCGAAAATGGCGGCGGGGGCAGCCAGGCCGAGGAAGGCCCCCCGCCAGCTCCAGGCTGCGGCGATGCCGGCGGCGGTGAGCGGCGCCAGAAAGAAGGCGGCATTCCCGCCGATGGCGTGAAGACCCAGCGCCCAGCCCCGGCGGTTCGGCTCAACCGAGGCCGATATCACCGGCGGCGAGGCGGGGTGATAGGCTGCCCCTAAAACCCCCATCAGCCCCAGCGCCCCCAGCAGCATGACGTAAGATGGGGACAGGCCGACCATGATCCCGGCCAGGGCCACCCCGACGATGCCGGTGGCCATCATCGTCCGCGCCCCTATCCGGTCGGTGAGCCAGCCGGTCACCAGGTGGCTGGTACCATAGGAGAGGGCAAAGGCGGAGACCACCACGCCGGACCGGGTGTAGTCCAGGCCGAAGTGGCTGCGGATAAGCGGCAGCATCGGCACGGTCAGTGACGTGAGCAGGTGATGGCCGAAGTGGGCCAGTATGAACAGGGGCAATAACCCGGCAAAAAGAGGGGCCGCCGGCGGCAGCCCGTCGTTACTTGTGGCCGTTGCCGTTCTTTTCAATTTTCACCGCGCAGACCTTCAGCTCCGGTATCTTGGCCACCGGGTCAAGGGCCGGGCTGGTGAGCTGGTTAGTCGGGCTTTCAGCGAAGTGGAAGGTCATTGAGACCACTCCGGGTGCTGAGGCTGCGGTGACCTTGACCCTGGTGGTGACCTCGCCCCTTCGTGAGATCACCCTCACCGTCTCGCCGTCACGGATGCCCATAGCCTCGGCATCAGCCGGGTTTATCTCCACCAGCTCCTCAGGCCTCAATATGTTAAGGCCCTTTACTCTCCGGCTCATGGTGCCGGTATGGTACTGGAACAGGCTGCGCTCGGTGGTCAGCACCAGCGGGTACTCGTCGTCAGGCAGTTCCGCGGGCGCTTTGTACTGAAGCGGGACGAACTTGCCCGGCCCGCGGGTGAACTTCTCGGTGTGAAGTACCGGCGTGCCCGGGTGTTCCGGGGTGGGGCAGGGCCACTGCAGGCTGCCACATTCATCCAGGCGCTTGAGAGACACGCCTCCATAGCTTGGGGTGAGGCGGGCGACCTCATCCATTATCCGGGAGGGGTCCTCGAAGTCAAAGCCGCTGGCGCCCATGCGCCGGGCTATCTGGCAGGTGATCCACCAGTCCGGCATGGAGCCGCCCACCGGTTCTATAGCCTTGCGGACGCGCTGTATCCTGCGCTCGGTATTGGTAAAAGTACCTTCTTTCTCGGCGAAGGTGGTCGCCGGCAGTATGACATCGGCCAGCTCGGCGGTCTCGGACATGAAGATATCCTGAACCACCAAGAACTCCAGCTTTTCAAGCGCCTTCTCGATGTGATTGGCATCGGGGTCGCTCAATATCGGGTTCTCGCCCATGAGGTACATCGCTTTTATCTTCCCCGCTTCTATCGCCGGGAACATCTCGGTTAAAGGCAGTCCGGGCGAAGGGTCGAGCGGGCGGCCCCAGGCAGCCTGGAACTTCTCCCTGACCGCCGGGTCGTTGACCGCCTGGTAGCCGGGGTAGACATTGGGCAGCGCCCCCATGTCGCAGGCTCCCTGAACGTTGTTCTGGCCGCGCAGCGGGTTGACCCCGGCGGAGGGCTTGCCCACGTTGCCGGTGAGCATGGCCAGGTCGGCGATGGCGATAACGTTATCGGTGCCGTGGGTGTGCTGGGTGACGCCCATTGCGTACAGGATGGCCGCCGGGCGCTCGGTGGCATACATCCGGGCCGCCGCCGCTATCTTGCTGGCGGGAACGCCGGTGATGCGCTCGGCTATTTCCAGGCTCACATCCCTGAGGGACTCCTTGAAGGCGTCAAAGTCCTCGCACCGCCTGTTGATGAAGTCCATGTCGGCCAGGCCTTCATCCAGGATGACCTTCATCATGGCAGTGACCAGTGCCACGTCCGTGCCCGGCCGGTTCTGCAGCCAGAGGTCGGCGTAACGGGTCAGGTTTATCTCGCGGGGGTTGGCCACGATGAGCTTGGTCCCCTTGCGGTTGGCCTGCCGGACGTACATGCCGATCACCGGGTGCGAAGCGGTGGTGTTGCTGCCTATGGACAGGATACACTTAGCTTTGGCGATGTCATTGATGGAATTGGTCATTGCCCCGCTGCCGAACGTGGTGGCCAGACCGGCCACCGTTGGGGAATGTCAGAGACGGGCGCAATGGTCAACGTTGTTCGTCCCCAGCACCAGGCGGGCGAACTTCTGCATCACGTAGTTGTCTTCGTTGGTGCTCTTGGCCGAGGATACCACCGCCATCTCTTCCGGGCGGCGGCCGCTGAGCTTGCTGGCGACCAGGTCAAGGGCCTCGTCCCAGGTGGCTTCTTCAAACCTGCCGTTCTTCCTGATGAGGGGAGCGGTCAGCCGGTCGGCGTGGTGGACGAAATCGGTGACACCGAAGCGTCCCTTGACACAGAGTCGGCCTTCGTTGGCGGCCCCGCTCTTATCGCCGCTGACCTTTACAATCCTGCCGTCGCGCAGTCCCAGCTTCATGCTGCAGCCGACACCGCAGTAGGGGCAGGTGGTGGCCACTTCCCCGGTGGGCCGCTCTATCTCCTTCGGCTCCAGGGCGCCTACCGGGCAGCGCACCAGGCATTCGCCGCAGGAGCGGCATATCGAGTCCTTGAGGGGCCTGTCCCCGAAGGTGGCCACTTTCATGGCGTAGCCCCGGTGGGCCATATCGATAGCGCCGACTCCGGTTATCTCGTTGCAGGCGCGGACGCACCGGGCGCAGAGGATACAGCGGTTGCGGTCAAGGTCAAAGAAGGGGTTGCTGGTATCGACCGAGAAATGGCCGGTGGTCCAGCCGAGCCGCAGCTCGTGGCCGGACAGGCCCATATAGTCGGTCACCTCCTGCAGCTCGCACTGCTCGTTGGCCGGGCAGTTCACGCAGCGGTCCTGCACGGCGACGGTGCGCAGGCAGACATCATAGGGGCTGCAGCGCTTCCGGCGGTGGCATTCCAGGCAGGCGCAGGGGTGGTTGGTCAGGATAAGCTCCAGGGCGGTACGGCGCACCTTGTTGACCAGGTCGGTATTGGTGCGCACCACCATGCCCTCGCTGGCCGGGTAGGTGCAGGCCGGCTGGGTACCGCGCACTTTCTCAATCTCCACAACGCACATCCGGCAGCCGCCGTAAGGCTCCAGGTCAGGGTAGTAGCACAGGGTGGGGATGTACAGGCCGGCCTGCCTGGCCACGTCCAGCAGGGTCATGCCCCTGGTGGCTTCAACCTGTTGGCCGTCCATTGTCAGAGTTATTTTTTCCATGTCGTCCTCACTTGCTCGCAGCTACCTTGTCGCGTTCCAGGGCGGTTACCGGCGTCGGTTCGCCGGGGACCTCTATCTGCTCACCGGAGACCTTGGCCACGGCGCTGAACTTGACGGGACAGACATCGAGGCAGGTGCTGCACTTGGTGCACTTGCTCTGGTCGATGACGTGGACCATCTTTTTGGCCCCGGCGATGGCCTGGGCGGGACAGTTGCGCAGGCAGATGCCGCAGGCCACGCACTTGTCGGGGAGGATATAGAAGGCGATGAGGTCTTTGCAGGCCAGCGCCGGGCACCTCTGCTCCCTGACGTGGGCTTCGTACTCGTCCCGGAAGTAGCGAACTGTGGTCAGCACCGGGTTGGGGGCGGTCTGCCCCAGGCCGCACAGCGAACCGGCCTTTATCGCCTCAGAAAGGTCGAGCAGCAGGTCGATGTCCTCCGGCTGCCCCTTGCCTTTGGTGATGTCCTCCAGTATGTCCAGCATCTTCCTGGTGCCGACCCGGCAGGGGACGCACTTCCCGCAGGACTCGGACTGGGTGAAGGTCAGGAAATATCGGGCCACGTCCACCATGCAGGTGTCCTCGTCCATGACCACCATGCCCCCGGAACCCATGATGGCCCCGGCCTGGGCCAATGACTCGTATTCGACATGCAGGTCGAGCAGGCTGGCTGGCAAGCAACCGCCGGAAGGCCCGCCGGTCTGCACCGCCTTGAATGCCTTGCCATCGGGTATGCCGCCGCCAATTTCGTAGATGATTTTACGGAGGGGGGTGCCCAATGGCACCTCTACCAGGCCGGTATTATTTATCTTTCCGGCCAGGGCAAAGGTCTTGGTGCCCTTGCTCTTCTCCGCGCCGTGTCCAGCATACCACTCCGCGCCTTTCCGCATAATGGAGGCTGCGTCGGCCCAGGTCTCTACGTTGTTGATGTTGGTCGGCTTGCCCCAGAGACCAGCCTGGGCAGGGAAGGGAGGGCGGGGGCGGGGCATGCCGCGCCGGCCTTCGATGGAGGCTATCAGCGCCGTCTCCTCGCCGCAGACAAAGGCCCCGGCGCCTTCCTTTATCTTGATGTGCAGGCTGAGGTTTGAGGCGAGGATGTTATCTCCCACCAGGCCCCACTCCTCCATCTGTTTCAGCGCCAGCTTCAGCCGCTCGACGGCCAGGGGGTACTCGGCGCGGACGTAGATATAAGCTTCGGTGGCGCCCATGGCGTAAGCGCCTATAAGCATCCCTTCGAGCAAGGAATGGGGATCGCTCTCCAGCAGTGACCGGTTCATAAACGCGCCGGGGTCGCCCTCGTCGGCGTTGCAGATGATGTACTTGGTGTCGCCAGGGGCCTTGCGGCAGAACTCCCACTTCATGCCAGTGGGAAAACCGGCGCCGCCGCGCCCGCGCAGCCCTGACTTCTTTATCTCCTCGATCACCTGCTCCGGCGTCATGCCCAGCGCCCGGACGAGGCCGCCGTAGCCGCCGCGTCCAACGTAGTGCTCTATCTTCTCCGGGTCGATTATGCCGCAGTTGGCGGTGACTATCCTCACCTGGGGCTTGAGCATGGGCAGGTCAGAGAAGCGCCCGATGCCGTCCAGCGCGGTCTCGCTTAGCACGCCCAGGGCCAGCTCCGGGCTGGGATTATCGTTGACCAGGTACTCCTCGATGATTTTGCCCACGTTCCTGGGGGTGACGTTCGCATAGCTTATGCGGGGGCGACCCGGCTTTACAATATCCACCAGCGGCTCAAGGTAGCACAGCCCGATGCAGCCGACATGGACGATATCCGCCTGGATGTTATGCCTGGCCAGCTCCGCCTCTATGACGCCGACCAGCTTGAGGGCGCCGGCGGCCCGCCCGCAGGTGGCGCTGCCTATGTAGATACGTGGCCTGGCGCCGCGCTCCAGCTCCTCCCAGTCGGCTATCGCCTTCTTCTGTCTCTCTTCAAAGTTCATAGTCCACCTTGCCTTACTTGCTATTGCCCAGGACATCCTTCACCCTGGCGGTGGTCATCCGCCCGTGGACTTCCTTGTCGACCACCATCACCGGGGCCAGGGCGCAGGAGCCGAAGCAGGCAATGCTCTCCAGCGAGTATTCCAGGTCTTCGGTGGTCTCTCCATCCTTGATGCCCAGCCGCTTCTCGGCCTCTTCCAGTACCTTGGCCGCGCCGCGGACATGGCAGGCCGTCCCCCGGCACACCCTCACCATTTTTTTACCCACCGGGTTCAGCTTGAACTGGGCATAGAAGGTGCTCACCCCGTACAGCGTGCTCTCCGGCACCTTCAAGAAATGCGATATCTCCAGCAGGACATCTTCGGGCAGGTAGCCCAACTCCGCCTGCACCTCCTGGAGCAACGGGATAAGCTCTTCAGGCCGTCCCTTGTAGCGGGGGAATATCTCCTGCAGTTTGTTTCCGGTCTTAACGTCCACTCTTATTTCCCTTTCGTCCCCTGCCTGACCAGCCTCCAGGCGATGGTCTCGCAGAGGATAGTTATATCTTCCACAGGCAGATAATCTGATATGGCGACGTCGAACATGACGTTGCCTTCGGCGGGGAACTCATCATCGCCGCGCCACAGCACCAGGGTGATCGGCACCCGGCTGAAGGCGTCTATGGTCACCGAGATATCGCCAAATTCGGCCCGGCGCCCGCCGAAGATGGTCGCCGCTTCCAGCAGCCGCTCCGGTTTATCGCCGAAGTTGTTGACCAGGGGGCTTATTGTCCTCTTGCGAAAGGTGGGGAAATAGTCCGTGCCCTGGGGCAGTTCCTTGTAGGTGATCAGGGTGTTCGATAATGGCGTGCCCCTGGCGCCCGCCAGGTAATGGAGAATGAGTATCCTGTCCTTGAGAGGCACTTCCCCCGTGCCAGAGGGCGAGATAACATCGACCGGGTCCAAAGTCACCCGGTATATCTGGTTCAAATACTTTACTGTTACTGCTTTGCCAGAAGCCTCATATTCTGTACCGCTTCTTGCGCACTGTCTCTCAATATCATCAATCCTGGCTACAGCTTCCCTGGCGAGCCGGTAGGCCAGCTCGTAGCCATGTTCAGGGCTGTCCCTGAGGACTGATTTCAGATGTCCTTTATCTTCCATCTACAGCTATTCTGTTGCATCCGGCCCAGGTCTCAGGCCTCCGGTCAAACCTCCAGCCAGGAGTGGGAGTAGAGAGATTCCCCGGTCAGGACCCTGGCCGTTTTCACGTGTCTTATTTGTTCCTCGTTGAGGGAACCAAGGGATACGGCCGCGCCATCCATCACCCGGTGCACCACTTCCACCATCTCCGGCCTGTTGCCGCTGGCTATATGCTTAAGCTCAGGGTCAAAGGCGTCGGCGATGGCCGAGTGCAACCCGTACCGCATCAGCATTATCAGGAAGGTGCGGTTGAGGAAGGGGCGGAGGTGGGCCGGCGTGCCGTTGGAAATGTTGGACAGGCCCACCGTAGACTTGCAGCCGGGGGCGATGTCCTGCAACATGCTCATGAACTCAAAACAGGCCTTCACCTGGTTTATCTCCACCGATACCGGGGTGGCGATGGGGTCTATCCAGATAGACTCGTTGGGGATGCCCATCTGGTTGGCCCGGTAGACGAAGTCCACGGCCAGGGCGCACCTCTCGTTGGCGTCACGGGGCATCCCTTCGGCGCCCCAGAGCAAGCCGATGACATTGGCATTATACTGCCTGGTCAGTTCCAGGCCCCGCTCCAGACGGTCGGGCTGCAGCGATATGGAGTTCATCAGGGGCTTGTTGGCAGCCACCTTGAGACCGGCCTCCATGGCCACCAGGTTGGTCGTGTCCAGGGAGAGCGGGGTATCGGTCACCTCCTGGACGGTCTTAACCACCCATTGCATAAGCTCATCACCGGCCTTGCGCGCCGGGCCGATGTTGAGGTCTATATAGTCAATGCCGGCCTCGGCCTCAGCCCGGGCCATCGCCTGCACCGGGCCGGGATTCCTCTCCTTCATGGCCGGCCCCAGCGTCTTGGACATTATGTTCAGGTTTTCCCCGATAAGGATCGTCATCCTTCTTCTATTCCTTTCCTCCTTAGGGTTTCCATGCCTTCAGGTAGGCCGGTATGTGAGCGCCTTCCCTGGGCCCGACCAGTATTTCCCATCCGGCCAGCTCTTCTTCCAGGCCGCCGCTCTCGGCAGCGA
Source organism: Chloroflexota bacterium (assembly GCA_016190695.1). GTDB lineage: Bacteria > Chloroflexota > Dehalococcoidia > Dehalococcoidales > RBG-16-60-22 > JACPQC01. The sequence goes on along the minus strand of JACPQC010000032.1, from coordinate 14,543 downwards.
TGTATCCCGGTATCACCAGTTTGCGGTGTTTGGCCTTATCGGTGATGCCGGACTTGAGGACAAAGGGGGCGATGACATCGGCAGAGAACTTGCCCGCCGCCCAGGAGGTCATCACGGAAAGCCCTTCAGTGTCCTTTATCAACAGCCAGGTGGGCACCTTGCTGTTCTCTATCTCTCCGGAGACGATGAAGTAGGTCAGGGAGAAGTTCGAGGTGATAAGCACCGGCGAGTTCTCATCCGGGTTGTTGATGGGATAGATGCCCTCGGTGGTGGCCAGCGGCCGCTGCGGGTCGGTGAAGATATTCAGCCTCTCCACCAGCAGGGGGAACAGGCTTTCCCCGTTGAAATCGGACAGGACGATGATGCCGCCGTACTTGGCCACGAAGATAGAGGCGATCACCGCCTCCTTCATCGGGTCGTCGGTCATCTCGCAGGGGAGGACGATCGTGGGGAAGCCGAGGGGGCGGAACTTCTTGACCAGGGCGGCGCTGCGGATAATGACCTGGTCTTCAAAGGACTGGCGCAGCTTCCTCGACCCTGAATCTAAAACGAGGTTCTTTATGCCAGCCGCGGTCAGCTTGTTGGTCAGTTCGACAAGCTCCTCCAGGCCGGAGGCCTTCACCGCCAGCGGGCAGCCGGTCTCTTTGGCCAGCTTGGCCATGGCATCGACATTGTCTTTGGTGGCGGCATAGAGCAACGGCTTGCGGTCAGCAGCGGCTTTGGCGGCAGCGGCCAGTGCCTCCACGCTCTGGCTCATCAGGATGATGTTGCAATCGCTGTTCTGCTTGACGTGGCTGGCCAGGGACTCGAATTTCCCGGCGTCTCCCGAATCGTTCCTGAGGGCGACCAGCTCGCTGCCCAGGGTGAGGCCGACCCGGTAGTACTGCAGGTCTTTGCACTTCTTCAGGCGGGCATCGACCTCGGAGGAGGGCATGGTATCGCTGATGAGGAGGGCCAGCCCGGGCGGGTTTTCAAACCTCTTCTCGTGGCGGAACATGACCGTTTCACCGCCTATTTTGAGGGGCTTGGCGCCACTGCCGATAGTGACCGGCAAAATGGGGGGCGCCGAAGCCTCGGACAGCTTGGCCTGGGCCTCTTCGGAGACATCAGGACAGGCGCTTAGCTCCGACTTGCCCGCCGCCAGGTTCATGGCGAAGGCCAGGCAGGTGGGCACGCCGCACCGGCCACAATTGGTCTTGGGCAGTAGCTTGAATATCTCGATTCCGGTAAGTGGCATATGTCTCCTTTCTTAGCCCAGTATCGGGTCCATGCTCAGGGCCGGGTGCCCCTTCTCCTGGAGGAAGGGCAGAATCTCGTCCTCGGTTACGCCTATGGTCTCATCGGCGATCATGTCAACAAAATCGGGCATGCCAAGCTCTATGGCCCTGGCCTTCAGCCGGTCGCCGATCTCTTCTTTTAGCATCTTGGGCATCCACACCAGCCGGAACAGGCCGCCATCGCCGGAGAGGAACTTCCTCTGGGTGATGTTGTACTTGCCGTGGCCGACGAAGCCCGGGGAGCTGACGCCGCCGCCGATGGTGCCGGCCAGGGTGGTGAACTTCATGCCGCAGGGGGTCTCGCCGGTGTATTCCCGGTTGACGGTCATCACGCCGTTGGACATGGGCAGGACGGCGGCGATACACTCGCAGCAACCGCAGGTGGTCCAGGGGTCATTGACGATGCTGTAGAAGTTGTAGTGGTCTATCTTGCCCCTGGAGGCCTTGAACACGAAGTCGTTGACGCCCTTCCACTGCCCGAACCTTTCGTCCAGCACTTCACCCTTGGGTACCGGCTGGTTGGCCGTGCCCTGGGGATTTATCTCGTAGGCCGCCTTGCAGTCCATCCAGTTATACGAGCCACACAGGCCGGTCTTCTCCGGGCTGATGACGCAGACGTGGGCCGGGGCGAAGGACTGGCACAGGGTGCAGGAGTAGAACATCTCCGTTGTCTCGTCGGTCATGCCTTCGATGCGCTGGTCGCGTATCTTGTAGACGTCCCGCGCCTTCTGGACTATCTCCTCCACCTTGTCCGCATCGGTATATATCTTGACCTGCATCTTGTCGAATATGCGGCCGAAGTCCTGGTGCAGCTTGGCGTGGAGCAGGTCCCCGATGTGCTTGAGCTGGAAGCCTTTCTCCACCGCCTGTTTGCCCACCCTCAGCCAGGCAATGTCTCTCTGGCCGATGTGCATGACGCCCTGGGCGTAGTTGATCAGGTGGTGTATCTGCCGCTCCAGGATAGGCTCGTAGTCATCCTGCATCTGCCTGCCAGCGACCTCTACGGCTATGGCCAGGGGCAGCCTGGACTTGGGACCGACGTCTGCTAACTCAGGGCCGATGACCTCAACTTTGCCGTCCTCGACCTCGTTCATTCTCTTGCTGGTGACCCATTCCACCATGTGAGTCCGGCCGCCGCCGCACTCCAGGTAGATGTCATCGCCGCGCACTCTTTCACCCTCGAACGCAGGGCCGAAGGCTACCGGTATGGGCACCTCGGTCACGGTGACCTTAAGCCCTCTCACCTCGATGGCCCGGGCGACTATCCTGTCGTGGGGGATGTTGGAGACGACGTGCTCATAGGTGGTGATGCCGGAGGGGAGCACTTCCGGGATGGGCGTATCGGCGATGGTGGGGAAGCCCCAGTTTATGGCGCCGGCGGCGTTGGCATACCACTCGTCGGTGACGTTGCCCAGGGGCAGGGCGAAGGCAAAGGTGCGGTCCTTGTTGTAAATGAGTATCTTCCGGTACTCGCCAGGCTCGATGCCGCCGAAGGCCATGGCCACCCTGGTGGCGAAGCCCATAGCGAACACGGTGGCGGTGACATCCGGGCCGAAAGAGACCAGGCGGGTGGGCCAGCCGATCTGGACGCCGGCCTCCACCAGTTGCTCGGCGAACCTCTTGCCATCGCTCTCCGCCGACATGAAGACGTAGATGTTCTTCTGCTGTAGCTCCTGGGCTATCTTGGCGGCTATCTCCTTGGTGGGGGCTGCGCCCAGTATGGCGGCAAAGCCGGGGGCAGTGCCGTCAACGAACTCCACGCCTCTCTTTCTGAAGATGACGTCATCGGCGGCGCCCAGCCAGATGGTCTTGTCGGTTATGTCTTCCTGCTTGGTATAGAAGTCAGGGTCTTCCAGGTACCTTATCGCTTCGATAATTTCCTCGGCGAAGAAAGTGGCCATTCCGGCGTCCAGGGCCGGGGCCAGGTAAGGCAGGTGATATTTCTCCTTGACCGGGGGAGGCAGGAGCGTCTTGCAGCGCTTGAGTATGGCCTCCATGTCACCCAGCTTCTCCACCTTGGCGCCCAGCATGCCGTAGATCACCGGCAGGTAATAGGCGGTGTTGGGAAAGCCTACCGGCTCGTTCGGCCCCCACTTGTCCATGGCCTGCTTCCACTTCTGCTCGGCCTGGTTGAATATCTTGTGCGCCCCTCGTATTGCCGCTGAGGCAATGATTTTGGACATCAGTAAACCCCCTTAATTTCTAAGTATCTTTAACGGCTCCGCGGCCTTTAGATAAGCTCCCGCCTCATGGCCATGTCGAAGAGCACCCTCTCCCTGGCCTTGTCTATGCCCAGGGCCTTGCGCTTCTTGTCAATGTGGTCGATCATGAGCTTGGCCATCTTGATAGGGTCAGGCTCGAAGTCCCACATGCCGCCATACATCTCTTCCATCTCTTTGAACAGGTACCTGGTGACGGCCTTGCTGCCGATGGTGGGCCACTCCACGCCGAAGACGGTGTACAGGCCGGAGCCGACGCAGTACTGGCCGATGGCGATGGCCTTCTCGCTCATCCACTCCGGAGCGGCGCCGGCCACAGGCAGGTCGCTGATATCATCGCCCAGGCCGCCGTCCTTGACCATGGCGGTGGCCGCCATCAGGATGCGGCTGTTGTCCACGCAGGCGCCCATGTGCAGCACCGGCGGTATGCCTACCGCTTCACACACCGAGGCCAGGCCCTCGCCGGCGTACTGGGAGGCCGCCTCCGGCGTCATCAGCCCCACCTTGGCGCAGGCCATGGCGGCGCAGCCGGTCTGGAGCACCAGCACATCGTTCTTGATAAGCTCCTTGACCAGGGTGACATGGATATCGTCATGGGCGATGCGGGCGTTGTTGCAGCCAACCACTCCGGCCACGCCCCGGATGCGCCCGTTGATGATGTTGTCGTTCAGTGGCTTGTACGAGGAGCGGAAGGTCCCGCCGAGCAGGTAGTTGATGGTCTCGTGGCTGAAGCCGGCGATGAGGTTGTTCTTGTACTGCGGGATGCGCACCTTCTTGCCCCGGTTGGGGAAGTTGTCAATGGCCGCCCGGAGCACTTTTCTGGCCGATTCCGCCGCGTTTCGCGAGTCAAACTCCATGTGGGTTGCCCCTTCGATGTGGGCGCGGGGGTCGGTGGTAATGACCTTGGTGTGGTAGCAGGAGGCCACCTCGGCCATGCCCTGCATGATGCACTGGACGTCCACCACCATTGCCTCTACAGCGCCGGTGACTATGGCCAGCTCCTGCTGGAGGAAGTTCCCGGCAATGGGCACGCCGTGACGCATAAGCACTTCATTGGCGGTACAGCACATCCCCGCCAGGTTTATTCCCTTGGCCCCCTTGGACAGGGCATACTTCTGGATATCCGGTTCCTGGGCAACCACGGCCAGTATCTCGGCCAGGTAAGGCTCATGGCCATGGATAATGATGTTGACCTCGTCCTCCTTGAGGACGCCCAGGTTTATCTCGCTGGCCACCGGCGAGGGTGTGCCGAAGAGTATGTCCTGTAGCTCGGTGGCGATCATGCTGCCGCCCCAGCCATCGGCCAGGGACACCCTGACGGCGTGGCGCAGCAGGCTGTGATAGTCCTGGTCAGTGCCCATGTGGGTGCGGTGCAATGCCTCGGAGACCTCACGGTCGATGCCCCGCGGCGCAACGTCCATCTGCTGCCATATCTCCTGGCGCTTGATGGGGGCGCGCTTCAGGAAGAGAAGCTCTCCCTCCTGTTTGCCGAACTCTTTGCTCAGCGTCTCGCCGAGGTCCACCGCTATTTCGCTGTTGCTGCGATCGCCGATCTCGATGCCCATGTCCAGGGCAAGCTGGAGCAGTTTCTGCTCATCTTTGATCTCAAAGCCGGGGGCCTCGCCTCGGGCCACCTCCAGGAAGACCTTGGCCACCTCGCGGCCGTGGTCACCGTGAGAGGCGGTGCCGGCAGCGCACATCCGGACGAAGTTGCGGGCGGCGATGGTCTCAGCCGTAGCGCCGCAGACGCCCTTTCGCTTCCGGTGCTCTTCCTCGGTCTCTTCCTTGCCCTTGGGTAACGGCACCCGGCACGGCCCCATGGCGCAGATGCTGCAGCAGCTTCCCTCATCGCCGATGGGACAGGGTCTGGTGGTGACGGCCCGCTCGAAGACTATGCTTGCGCCGTCCTCGGCGGCCTTTTCTATCATTTCAATTGTTGCCTGGTCTATACTCTTGACCTTATCCGCCATTTCAACCTCCGGTTATTGTGTTTCTATGCGGCTGTCATTTCAGCCAGTATCTCCCGGACGAGCCTTATCGCCTCCGGGTGCCTCATAACAAGGACGTCAGCCCCGGCCAGGAGCAGCACCGCAGCTGACATCGCCTCGGTCAGAATCCCCCGCTTCTTGATGTCTCCCATTTTGGGGTCTTCCGATTCCGGTATCTTCACTTCTTTGGTCTTCCACACTTCCTTGGCTATGTTGCAGATGATGGGGAATTGCAGCCTCTCGTCCTGCTGGGTGAGCGCCGCCATCCTCATTCTCTCCATCACCGAGTAACAGTACTCGATGCCATAGCCGATGCCGCTGACGGTGGGGTCCATCACCAGCATGTCATCGGGGATGCCCAGGTTCCCCAGCAGGATGTTAAGCTGCTTGGCCAGGTTGATGTCTATCGGCGTTGACGCCGAAACAGTGTGCTTGTAGCCCAGGGCGGCGGCGCCGATCTTCTTGTGATCGCCTTCTTCTACCGGCCCGATGACCAGTCTCTTCCCCTGGCAGACCTCGGCCACCGTCCTGAATACCTCGGTGTCCTTTTCGTGATTGGCCGTGCCCCACACGATCAGGGGAACGCTGATGGCATCGGCCAGTTTCTTGACTAAAGCGGCAGCTTCGTCAGCCCCGCGGTCCGCGCCGTTGGGATCGGTGCTTGCCAACTGGAGACAGATCATCTCGGCGCCATAGTCATCAATGCACTTTTTCGCCCAGGCCACCGGGTCACCGGTCACGCCGGCGAAGGGTTCCAGGGCTGCCTCTGCCCAGTCCTGGGGCGGCGAATCGTAGACTTCCATGGCTATTTTGGGCAGGTTGGGCATCTGGCCTTCAAAAAGATAGAAGGGGTAGGCTGTCTCTCCGCCGATGGTGACCGCTTTGTCTCCGCCGCCCAGTTTGACCTGCTTTATCGAGCCGGTGTAGCGTGTCTTGGGGATATCTAAAGCCATCGTGCCTCCTTCACTATGCCGGAGTCCTTCGGCGCTCGCTGCCAAACCATTCCTTGCTGAACCAGTAACGCTCACCGTTGCGCAGGTACTTCAGTTTCTCGGCACGGCTGGGCAGCTTCTGCCGCCACTTGCCCATTTCTTCTCCTTCGGGCAGGCCTTCTTCATAGGTCTTTCCCAGCACCTTGACTTCTCCCCGGCCCGGCGCTGGCTTTTTTTCAAACTCGTATTCCATAACCTCCTCCTTGTTTTATTCCAGGCCAGCGGCCAGCCTGGCCGCCTTAACCGTGTTAAGCATGAGCATGGTAATCGTCATCGGCCCTACCCCGCCGGGCACCGGGGTGATGGCGCTGGCCTTTTCCTTGACGCCATCGAAATCAACATCGCCGGCCAGGATGGCCTTGCCTTCAGCGGTCTTGCCAATGCGGTTAACGCCGACATCGATCACCACCACCCCTTCCCGGACCATATCGGCGGTGATGGCCTTGGGCCTGCCGGCGGCCACTATAAGTATATCAGCCCTCCTGGTATGGGCCGAAATATCACGGGTGCCGGTGTGACACACGGTCACGGTAGCGTTGGCTCCCGGCTTTTTCTGGAGGAGGATGTTGGCGATGGGCTTGCCCACGATGTTGCTCCGGCCCACCACGACAACTTCCGCGCCATCGGTCTGGACGCCGGACCTGACCAGTAGCTGCTGTATGCCGTGCGGCGTGCAGGGCAGATAGTCCGGCTCGCCTATCATCAGCTTGCCCAGGTTGACCGGATGGAAGCCGTCAACATCTTTCCTGGGGTTGATGTCATAGAGGACTTCGGTCTCGTTGAGGTGTTTGGGCAGGGGCAACTGCACCAGTATGCCGTGAATCTTGGGGTCGTTGTTCAGCCGGTGGACCATCTTGAGCAGGTCTTCCTGGCTGGTGCTGGCAGGTAGATCATGTCTTTCCGAGTAGAGTCCCAGCTCCAGGGAGGTCTTTTCCTTCTGCCCGACGTACACCTGCGATGCCGGGTCTTCCCCCACCAGGACTGTGGCCAAGCCGGGTACCAGGTTGTGCTTTTGCTTGAGGTCGGCTATCTGCTGTTTTAGCTCCTGCCTGATCTGCTTGGCAATCTCGGTGCCGCTGATAATCTTTGCCGTCATCTTCTAGCCCTTTCTGCATGGATTTTTAGAAGCCCAGCTATAAAGTCGCTCACCGCCCTGGCCGCAGGAGAGGTATCGGGCAGGTCAAGCAGTGATTTCTGCCTGAGGTCATACTGGCGTATCTCCTCATCCAGGGGAATGGTGACCGCCGGCTCTATGCCCAGCCGGGCCATCTCCTCGCTGATGGCAGGGTCGATGCTGCCGGGGACCATGTTTATCATCACCGACTCTCTCCTGATGTTCAACCTGAGCTCCTTGAGCAGCTCTCGCAGGCGGCCGATGGTCCTCACGCCTTTTATGGAATGATCGGAGACCAGGAGCAATTCATCGATGTTCTGGGTGGTGCGGCGGCTGAGGTGCTCCATGCCGGCCTCGTTGTCCATGACCACGTAGGGATATCCATGGGCCAGCCTGTCCAGGAACCGGCGCAGCATGAGATTGGGATAGCAATAGCAATCAGCGCCTTCACCCCGGCCCATGGTGACCAGGTCAAGCCCCTTGCTCTCGGTGACGACGCTGTTCAGCCTGAAATCGAGGTAGGCTTCCTTGGTCATTCCCGGCGGGATGTTTATCTTGTCCCCGTTGAAAGAGGCGATCACAGAGCCGATGGTCTCCCCGGGGGTGAGGCCCAGGCTATCGCCCAGGTTGGCGTTAGCGTCGGCATCTACTGCCAGCACCGGCACCAGGCCGTTCCTGACCAGGTGACGGATGATGAGGCTTGATATTGATGTCTTTCCGTTGCCGCCCTTTCCGGCTACGGCAATACTGATACTGCTCATTAGATTAGCCCCCCTGTCTGGCCCGTTGCTTCTGCAGCCGGGACAGCTCTTTGGTGATTGTTGGAAACTCGGCGGCGTGGGTATGCGGCAGGAACAGCGCCGCCACGTAGTTATTCATGAAATCGACGCTGTCGCTGAGTTCAAAGTTGGTCATCATCTGGGCCACCCTGCGGGCGTCGTCCAGCAGGTCGGTGGAGAAGGAGGTCATCCTGGCCCCCAGCAGGGAGCCGTTGCCGATGAAGATGAACTTCTCACGGGGCAGGTCAGGCAACAGGCCGATGGTGATGCTGGCGTCTATGTCCAGGTGGCTGCCGAAAGCGCCGGCGATGATGACCTGGTTGAACTCGGCGGTTGAACGGATGCCCACGCTGGTGGTCAGCGTCTGGCAGCCGGCATAGATAGCCCCTTTGGCCCGCATCAGGTTGTCTATGTCCACCTCGGTGAGGACGATGTCCTTGCCGGTCTGGGTCTCCGGGGCGCGGCAGAGCACGTATTCATAGCCGTCCGTGCCCGGCCTTATCCTCTCGGTGGGCAGGTCCGGATTGAACTTGCCGTTCTGGCTGATAGCTCCGGCCCTGAGTAAGGCGGCAATGATGTTGATCAAACCGGAACCGCTGATGCCCCTGGGCTTTGCCCCGCCGATGGTGGTTACCGACGGTTCCCAGGTGGACGGGTCTATCCTGAAGCCCTCGATAGCGCCGATGGTGGCCACCATGCCGTGTTTAATGCCGCCGCCCTCGAAGGCAGGGCCGGCAGAGCAGGAGGCCGTGGCCAGCCACTCGGAGTTACCGATAACTATCTCGCCGTTGGTGCCGATATCCAGGAAGAGGGTTAGCTCCGGCCTCTGGTAAATGCCCGCGCCCACCACGCCCGAGCTTATGTCCCCGCCGACATAGCTGGAAACGGCGGGGAAAGCGAAGATATGAACGTGCTCAGCCACATTGATGCCCAGCGAGCTGGCCCGCACCGGCGGGAAGAAATTGGCCACCGGGGTATAGGGCGCCATCCGGATGTGCACCGGGTCCAGCCCGAACAGTATCTGGGTCATGGTGGTGTTGCCCGCCAGCATGAGGTGGCCGATGTCCTCTATATTGACCTTCTTCTTCTTTAGAAGTTCATCAATAACGGTATTGATGCTGTTCAACACCGCCTGCTGCAGCTTCTCCAGTCCGCCCGGCTTCTGGCAGTAGGCGATGCGGCTGATTACATCCTGGCCGAAACTTATCTGCTGGTTGAACTCGATGGCGTCGGCGATCACCCGGCCCCGGTTCAAATCGAGGAGCTGTCCGCAGACGGTGGTGGTGCCGATATCGAAGGCCAGCGAGTAGTGCCTGCCCCTGGTATCGCCCGGCTCCACATTGATCAGCTTTGGCTCGTGCCGCCCCTTGGCGCCGGGCTGGGCGGCGGTGACCAGTGTGGTAACGGTGACTTTCCAATCGCCATCCCGGAGCGCTTTGGCCAGCTTCCTCACCACCGAGAACTCTACAGACATATTGCTCAAGCTGTAGCGCTTTTTCAGCCCCCTGAGCAGCCGGGAGAGATCGCTGGTATTGTCCTTCATGGTAGGCGGGGGCAACTCGATGAAGTATTTGGTCAGGGGCGGTCTGAACCTCCAGCCGGTAGCCAGGGATTCAGAGACCCTTTCCCGCTCGCGTGATATCACCGCCTTCTCCAGGCGGGACTCTACCGGCACGTAAACGGTGAGGTCGCTGAGGACACGGCTTTGACAGGCCTGCCTCACCCCCTGGCTGAACTCCTCGTCGGACACCTTATTGGTGCGGGTGGTCTCCACCTCCCCCTTTTCAAGGGTCACTTTGCAGGTGCCACAGGTGCCACTGCCGCCGCAGGAGGCGTAAATGCGCACGCCAGCGGCTATGGCCGCCTCGAGAAGGTTCTCGCCGCGGTCCACCACTATTTCTACGTTATCCGGTTTGAAGTGGACCTTTATCTTTTCCGCTTCAGTCATCGTTGCCCTTGATAGCAATTCTTAGAAAAGCCCACGCACCTTGCCCGTAGCAGTGTCCACGTCCACTTTCCTGAAGGCGGGATCGGAGGCGGTGCCCGGCATCAGGCTGATGGCGCCGGTGACCGGGCAGAGGAACTTGGCCCCGGAGTAGATGAGCACGTCGCGGACGGGGAGTTTCCAGCCCCTGGGCACGCCCTTCAGGCTCGGGTCATGGGTCAGGCTGAGGTGCGTCTTCACCATCATGGTAGCATATTCGTTGTACTTGGGGTCAGCCTCAAAGGCCTTGGCCTTGGCCTCAGCCTCGGCAGACCAGGAAACACCGTCAGCCCCGTAGACCACCCTGGCAACATTGTTCACCCTCTCCCGCAGCTTCATTTCCATCGGGTAGAGGAACTTGAACTGGTTCTCCTCCTTGCAGGCGTCCACGATAGCATCGGCCAGTTCCAGAGCGCCGTCGCCGCCATCGCCCCAGTGAGTGGACACGGCACAGCGCGCCCCGGCGGCCTCCGCCGCTTTTCTCACCAGCGCAATCTCAGCCGGAGTATCGGTGGCAAAGCAGTTGACGCACACCACCGGGTTGATGCCGGCGGTCCTGATGGTGTTGATGTGATGCAGCATGTTGGGCAGGCCCGCCTCCAGCAACCCCAGGTCTTCTTTGGTATAGGCATCGGGCAGGGGTAAACCGGCCACCACTTTAGGGCCGCCGCCGTGCATCTTCAGGGCGCGGATAGTAGTGGTCAGCACGGAGACGTGAGGCTTCAGTCCGCTATAGCGGCATTTCACGTTCCAGAACTTCTCGAACCCGATATCGGCGGCAAAGCCGCTCTCGGTGACATGATAGTCAAACATCTTCAGACCGATGCGGTCGGCGATGATAGAGGACTGGCCGACGGCGATATTGGCGAAGGGGCCGGCGTGTACCATCAGCGGCTGGTATTCCACCGTGGAGCAGAGGGTGGGGTTGATGGCGTTACGCATCCAGGCGGTCATGGCGCCGCCTACCTCAAGGTCTTTGGTAGTGACTGGCTTGCCTTTCTTGTCATAGGCCACGGTAATGTTGTCCAATCTTTCGCGCAGGTCAGCCAGGTCCCTGGCGATGGCCAATATGGCCATAAGCTCAGAGCTGACGGTGATGCCGAACCTGGACTGCATCATGAAGCCGTCCTGGCGGCCGCCCATGCCGATAATGATATTGCGCATGGCCTGGGCGCAATAGTCAATGACCCAGCCCATCTCAACCCTGGTGGGGTCGACGTCCAGGCGGCGCATCCTGGTCAGCCTGGCCAGTTGCTCGTCATCGTAGTTGCGCTCGTGCTGCATCCTGGCGGTGAGGGCCACCATAGCCAGGTTGTGCGCATTGGTGATGTCATTGATGTCCCCGGTGAGTCCCAGGGAGAACTCGGTCATGGGGATAAGCAGGGCGTTGCCGCCGCCGGCGGCGGTACCCTTGATGTTCATCGTCGGCCCGGCCGAAGGCTGGCGGATACAGCCGCCCACGTTGAGGCCGCGCTTGCCCAGACCTTCGATAATGCCGCAGGTGGTGGTGCTCTTCCCCTCGCCCAGCGGGGTGGGGGTTATAGCGGTCACCTCGACGTATTTGCCATCCGGCCTGTTCTTCAGACGCTCGAATATCTTCATGAAGTCCAGCTTGGAGATACGGCCGTAGGGCAGCATTTCGTCCTTTTGCAGGCCCAGCCGTTCCCGCCACTCTTCCGGGGTGGGCATGTTCGCCTCCGCCGCTTCTGCAATCTGCCAGTCCTTCATCTTGGTTGCGTCGTAAGCCACAGAGTCCTCCTAATCTTTTTTTCTCGTTTTGGATCCAGCCTACTTATGGACTACAGGGATCAGCTTGTGGAAGATGGACTCCACCTCGCCGAGCACCTGCGGGCTAGCAGTGAAAGCAGGGACTCCAGACAGGTCGGCCTCTATTACCGCCGGGCTATACGGTATGAAGCCAAGTATCTCGAAACCGGGCAGGCTTTCGGTGATGAACTCCCTGTCGGCTTCGTTGCGGACCTTGTTGCCGACCACGGCGACGCCGGGCAGTCCGATATCAGCGGCCAGTCTGCGGATGGTATGCGCAGTCTCCAGGCTGCGCCGGCCCGGCTCAACCACGATCAGCAGTCTGTCTACAGCGCTGGCAGTGGCCCGGCCCAGGTGCTCGATGCCGGCCTCCATGTCCATGATGACCACCTCTTTCCGGGCAAGGAGGAGGTGGTTGACCAGAGCCTTGAGCAGGGTACCCTCGGAGCAATAACAGCCGCTGCCGCCCTGCTTGGCCCGCCCCATCACCATGAGCCTGATGCCATCGTGCCGGACGCAGTACTTCTCAGGCAGGTCATCCACTTTGGGGTTGAGTTTAAACAAGACTCCGGGCTTGCCCGGCTCGGCCCCGGTCCTCTCAGCGACCAGTTCCTTCATTTCGGATAGGGGGACGATGCTATCGGGGTTGGGAAAACCGAGGCTGGCGGCGAGATTTGCGTCCGGGTCAGCGTCTATAGCGAGGACAGAATAACCAGAATCAGCGAACTTTCGGGAAAGGGTGGCAGCGAGTAGAGTCTTGCCTACACCGCCCTTCCCACTGATAGCGATCTTCATTAAGACCTTACTACTCTTCCAATTATGCCTGAGACTTGTACGGATAAAGTACTCAGACATACGTAACCTATTTTCATCTAACTATCCGTAGTCTACCCTATGCTAGAGGCAAAGTCAAGGAAAACAGGCCGTTCGGGGCGCTCAAACGGTGAGCGTGGACAGGTGCTTTATCCGCTTAAGCATGTTAGGGTGAGTGGTGAATACCTCCATGAGCTTGTGCGATGCCCCCAGGCGTATCTTTTTCTGGCGCAGTTCCATAAGCTCGTTATAGTCTATGGTGCCGCTCAGATCACGGTCTACCTGGGAAAGCTCCCTGACCTCGTTCCAGGCCCGAGACGGGTCATTGACGAAAAAGGCCTTGACCCCTTCCACGCGCTTTAGTTCCGGGCTGTTCCTCATGCGAGCGTTGCCGTAGACCAGCTTGTACAGCGCCGTGGCCAGGTGGTGCGGCATATTGCCCATCCTGACGCTGCCCATATCGGCGTAGTACTCCCGTATCCGGGAGCCGTAGAGCACCAGGAGGTTGGTGATGAAGTACAGCAGGAACGCCCCCAGCCCGATAAGGGCGGCATAACTCCCGCCTTCGCGCCGGTTGCCCAGCATCCCGCCCCACATCAGGCTGAAGGCGATCCAGTACATTATCATGGGTATCACCGAGATGAGGGTGATTATGGCCATGTCCCGGTGCTTGATGTGGGCCAGCTCGTGGCCGAGCACCGCCCTTAGCTCATCCCGGTCCAGCAGCCGCAGGATGCCCCGGGTTACGCAGACCCGCCCGTCACGCTGCGTCCGGCCAAAGGCAAAGGCGTTGGGGATAGTAAGCTCTGATATGCCCACCCTGGGTTTGGGCAGGCCCGCCTTCTCGGCCATCTCGGCTACCATCCGGTGAAGCTCCGGCTCTTCCTTCTCCGATACCCACTTTATCTTCATGCTCCAGCCGACCATCGCCGGACCGAGGAGATACTGGAAACCCAGGAAAACGACAGCCAGCACTATGTAAGATACGGCGCTCCCGGCGCCCATCAGCGTGCCCAGGCCGGTAATCACGCCGTAGAGAATGCCGAATAACAGGGCGACCAGCAGGAACATCCTGGTCTGAAGCCACATGCTCTCCTCCTCCACCGAAGTGTTAACCAGCGTCTAAAACGCGATCTACTCAAAACCTATTAAATCATACTACATAACTGTTTTTTGGACAAGGATGATGCCCCAGAGAGTGTTTATCCACCCCACCAGATTCTTCGTCGTCCCGATAGGGGTAAAGGAGAATTGAGACTCCTCCAGAATGACAACCCTATTCTTCACCGTTCGTGGGTGACGATGCGGCGTCATGATAAATTGGAAGTACTTGTAGTATTACCTAATCCAGTCCGGCGATGAGCCTTTCCACCTTGGTGATATCCAGAGAGTTAACTTCCCCGTCCTTGTTGGCATCACCTGGGATTGTCTGTGATATCTGGTTATTAAGGTCGGAAATAGTCTGGTCTTTGAGCCCGTCCCATAAACATCGCATCTGCGGCTGGCGGAACAGCGAACCCTTGCTGACCTAACGCCGATGATTTGCTGGCTCCGGTGCTCCACACCACGGGCCGGAGTATTATCGACTATTCAGTTCCAGCGGGCATTGT
>JACPQC010000031.1 GCA_016190695.1 Chloroflexota bacterium | reverse complement strand
CTTGATGTCTCAATATCCTGCTCTGGATACCAGCCTTCGCTGGTATGACAATATGTAATGTAAGTTTAAAAAACAAGGTCTGCCGCTAAACGATGCTGTCTAAATTAAACCTGATCGAAAAACCTATTTTGGACAAGAGTGGTAATGAATTTCAGATGCGGAACTAGCGAGGAAGGCTGAATGGCAAAGAAGGCTTCCGCCCTGCGTTATGCCAGGGCGGTCTTTGAAATAGCCCTGGAGAGGGACCAGTTGGACCGGTGGCAGTCTGACCTTGAGCGTATTGTGGAGGCGGTCAGGGGCGCGGAGGTCTCTGCGCTGCTGCAGAACCCCAGGGTGCGCTTCGAGAACAAGGCCGAGGCCCTGTCCAGGGTGCTTGAGGGTGTCAATCCGCTGGCGCTGAACCTGGCCTACCTCCTGGCGAGCCGGGGCCAGCCAGGACTGATCGGGGACATTGCCGCCGCTTACCACCGGCTGGTTGATGAGCGCCGCGGCATAGCGCATGCCCGTGTGATCACCGCTGTCCCGCTGACTGAAGGGGACGAGACCGGCCTGGTGAAACAACTGCGGGAAATCTTCGGTAAAGAGGTCAAGCTGGAGACCGAGCTGGACCCCCGCATAATGGGTGGATTGAAGGTGAGAGTTGGAGGCACGTTGCTGGACGGCAGCCTGCGCAGCCGGCTCATGGCGCTCAGGAAGGAACTGGTGGGTGAGGGCAAGCTGCGGTAGGCCGGCAAAGGTCTGCTGTCCGGATGTAAAGAGGAGGCGAAGGTGACCACTAGAGGACAGGATATAGTCTCTGTTATAAAACAGCAAATCGAGCAGTTTGGCGCCACGGCGACCATGGTAGACGTGGGCACGGTCATCGAGGTCGGCGATGGTATCGCCAGGATCTACGGGCTGGCCACAGTCAAGTACAACGAGTTGCTAGAGTTCCCCGGCGGGATAATGGGCGTGGCCATGAACCTGGAAGAAGAAAGCGTGGCTGCCATTATCTTCGGCGATTATACCCAGATAAAAGAAGGGGACGAGGTGCGCTGCACCGGCAGGATCGCCGAGGTGCCCGTAGGCGAGGGGCTGATCGGACGGGTGGTCGACGCCCTGGGCCGGCCGATTGACGGCAAAGGCCCTCTCAAGACCACCCAGACCCGTCCCGTAGAGCGGGTAGCCCCCAACGTTGTGCTCCGCCAGTCGGTTGATACGCCGGTGCAGACCGGCATCAAGGCGGTGGACAGCATGATCCCCATCGGCCGCGGCCAGAGGGAACTTATCATCGGCGACCGCTCGGTGGGCAAGACGGCCATCGCCCTGGACGCCATCATCAACCAGAAGGGCGGCGACCTGGTCTGCATATATGTGGCCATCGGCCAGAAGGCGGCCCAGGTAGCGCGGGTGGTGGCCACCCTGGAAGAGCACGGGGCCATGGAACACACCATTGTTGTGGCGGCTAATGCCGGCGGTTCGGCGGCCCAGCAGTACATGGCGCCCTATGCCGGCTGCGCGATGGGCGAGGAGTTCATGGACCAGGGCCGCGACGCCCTGGTGATATATGACGATCTGACCAAGCATGCCTGGGCTTACCGGCAGCTTTCATTGCTGCTGCGCCGTCCGCCGGGGCGCGAGGCCTATCCCGGGGACGTGTTCTATCTGCACAGCCGTCTCCTGGAGCGGGCGGCCAAGTATGCCTCCGAGTATGGCGGCGGCTCCCTTACCGCCCTGCCCATCATCGAGACGCAGGCCGGCGATGTCTCCGCCTATATCCCGACCAACGTCATCTCCATTACCGACGGGCAGATTTACCTGGAGACGGATATGTTCAACGCCGGCATCAGGCCGGCCCTCAACGTGGGCCTGTCGGTATCCAGGGTGGGCAGCAAGGCGCAGACCAAGGCCATGAGACAGGTGGCCGGAAAACTGAGGCTGGAGCTGGCACAATACCGCGAGCTTGCCGCCTTCGCCCAGTTCGGCACATCGGAGCTGGACAAGTCCACCAGGGCGCAGCTTGAAAGGGGACAGCGCATCACCGAGGTGCTGAAACAGCCGCAGTTCAAGCCAGTGACTATGGAGCACCAGGTGATGATAATGTACGCCGTCACCAACGGATACCTGGACGATGTGCCCCTGGACAAGATAGCCGCCTTCGAATCGACTTTTTATCAGTTCATGGATGCCAATCACCCCGATATGGGCGGGTCAATAGCCCGGGAGAAGGCCCTGTCCGCCGGCACTGAGGAGGCGCTGAAGAAGGCCCTTGTCGAGTTCAAGCAGGGCTTTTAGCTTGAATAATGGCTAGTATACGTACCATCCGCCGCCGGATACGCGGCATCAAGAACATAGTCAAGATAACCAGGGCGATGGAGATGGTGGCCGCCTCCAAGATGAGGCGCGCCCAGGAGCGCAGTCTGGCCGCCCGGCCCTACGCCGAGAAGATAGAGCAGGTGGTAGCTGACCTGGCCGCCCTGCCCGAGTCCGGACTGCACCCGCTATTGCAGCGGCGGCCGGTCGAGCGGATGACGGTGGTGTATATCACCCCTGACCGGGGGCTGTGCGGCGGCCTCAACGCCAACCTCAACCGGCGTATCGCCAGCTTCTTGGCCGAGCAAGCCGGGCAAAAAGTCCCGGTCAGCGTGATCAGCGTGGGCCGCAAGGGGCGGGACTTCGTGGCGCGCTGCGGGGTAAATGTGTGCGCCTTTTTCACCCGCATCGGCGACAAGCCCAGCCTGATCGACACCCTGCCCATCTCTCGCATGGTCATTGACGAGTACGAGAACAACGTGGTGGACGTGGTCTACCTGGCCTATTCCCAGTTCGTCTCTACGGCGGTGCAGCGGCCCGTGGTCCGGCAGTTGCTGCCGGTGCAGCCGGCGCGGATACCCAAGGCGCAGAACGTGGACTATATCTATGAGCCGGACGCCTTTGAGGTGCTGGGGGCATTGCTGCCGCGCTACGTGGAAAGGGAAGTCTACGAGGCCATCCTGGAGTCCATCGCCAGCGAGCAGTCAGCCCGGATGGTGGCCATGAGGAACGCCACCGAGAACGGCAACGAGCTTATCCAGGAGCTGACCATGCTGTACAACAAGGCGCGCCAGGAATCGATAACCAAGGAGCTGCTGGACATAGTGGGCGGGGCGGCGGCGCTGAGTTAGAGCGATGTGAGTACTTGTATTCCTTGCGGGATAATTGGGTGTGATGAAGTCTTTAGGGCATCTCCAGGCTGTCTGAAACGGTTAAAATTGTCATCCTGAGCCCTTCGCTGCTCTCAGGACAGGCGAAGCGAAGGATCTGGGGTGGGGATAGATCGAGGCTAAACCCGGCCCACCCCCGGATTCTTCAGTCGCTTCGCTTCCTTCAGAATGACAATTTTCGGATAGCCTGTTTTAAGGTTTTCGTTACCCTGCTGAATTGCAGTATAACTCCCAGGATAGGAGAGATAGTTATGGCCAAAGGTAAAGTCGCCCAGGTGATCGGGACAGTGGTGGACGTTGAATTTCCCTCCGATGCAATGCCTGCCCTGTTCAATGCCATCGAGGTAGCCACGCCGGTGGGCAAGATAGTCCTGGAGGTGCAGGAGCACATCGGCAATAACTGGGTGCGCTGCCTGTCCCTTATGCCCACCGACGGGCTGTGGCGGGGCGCCGAGGCGCTGGATACCGGCTCGCCCCTCAAGGTGCCGGTGGGTCAGGGCTGCCTGGGACGGCTGTTCGACGTGGTCGGCCAGCCCCTGGACAACCTGGGCGCGGTCAACGCCACCGACCACTGGCCCATTCACCGGCCTTCGCCGCCCTTCGAGGAGCAGGAGACGAGCACCGCCGTGCTGGAGACCGGGCTGAAGGTCATCGACCTGATAACGCCGTTCACCAAGGGCGGCAAGATCGGTGCGCTGGGTGGGGCCGGCGTGGGCAAGACGGTGGTCATCATGGAGCTTATCCGCAACATCGCCACCGTTCACGGCGGCTTCTCCGTGTTCACCGGCATCGGCGAGAGGTCCCGCGAGGGCAACGACCTCTGGCACGAGATGCAGGAATCGGGCGTGATCAACAGGACGGTGATGGTCTTCGGCCAGATGAACGAGCCGCCGGGGGTGCGCCTCCGCATCGGCCTCACCGGGCTGACCATGGCCGAGTTCTTCCGGGATATGGAACACCAGGACGTGCTGCTGTTCATCGATAACATTTACCGCTATACCCTGGCGGGCATGGAGACCTCGGCGCTGCTGGGGCGGATGCCCTCGGCGGTGGGCTACCAGCCTACCCTGGCCACCGAGATGGGCGAGCTGCAGGAGAGGATCACCTCCACCAAGCAAGGCTCAATCACCTCTTTCCAGGCCATCTACGTCCCCGCCGACGACTATACCGACCCCGGCGTGGTGGCCACCTTCAGCCATCTCGATGCCGTGGTGGCCCTCGACCGGGCCATCTCCGAGCAGGGGCTTTATCCGGCGGTCGACCCGCTGGCATCGACTTCGCGGATACTTTCACCGGACGTGGTCGGCGAGGAGCATTACCATGTCGCCCGGGGCGTCCAGAGCGTGTTGCAGCGCTACAAGGACCTCCAGGACATCATCGCCATCCTGGGCATCGAGGAGTTGAGCGAAGAAGACAAGCAGACAGTGGCAAGGGCGCGCCGGATACAGCGGTTCCTGTCCCAGCCGATGTACGTCGCCGAGGCCTTCACGGGCCGGGAAGGGAAATACGTGCCGGTGGCCGAGACGGTGCGCGGTTTCAAAGAGATATTGGAGGGCAAGCACGATACCCTGCCGGAGCAGGCCTTCTACATGGCAGGCACCATAGAGGACGTGGCGGAGGCTGCCAGAAAGCTGGAGGGCTGAGCATGGCCACGATACGGGTTGAAGTGGTGGCCGTGGAACGGGTGGTCTACGCCGACGATGTTGATGCTGTCATCGCCCCCGGGGTCGGGGGACAGTTGGGCATTCTGCCCCACCACGCCCCCCTGATGACGGCGCTGACCGCCGGGGAGCTGCGTATCAAGAAGGGCGGCGAGGAGGAGGTCCTGGTTGTTTCCGGGGGCTTCCTGGAGGTGCGCCCGGACAAGGTGATAGTGCTGGCTGATGCCGCCGAGCGGGCCGAGGAGATAGACATCGCCAGGGCGGAGGAGGCCAAGCGCCGCGCCGAGCAGCGACTGGCGGAGCATGCCGCCGATGTCGATACCGCCCGCAACGAGGCGGCCCTGCGCCGGGCAATAGCGCGCCTGGCCGTCGCCGAGAGGGTGAAGACGCGCCGCCGGCTGTAAAGATTTCTTCTTCTTGGCTAAATAACATCGCTCCTCTCCGGCGCCGGTTATTTATGCCCGCTTGCACGTTCGTGATTTACGCCTGGCAGACCGGGCATACCTAGCCAACTTCAACATACATCGATTTGTTATTCTTGCGTAACCCCTTCAACCCCGGCGGGTCGCCAGTCCCAGGAGCGCCATGCTCAGCGTTATCATCAGGGCGAACGCGGCCATCAGGATGTAGCTCCCCTGGTAAGAGCCGGTCAGGTCCCGCGCCAGCCCAGCCGCAGCCGGGCCTATGAGCACCCCCGCATTGAGGCTGGTGGAGATAATGCCGAAGGCCAGCCCCATCTTTTCCGGGCGGGTGACCTCCGGAACCAGGGCGAAGACCGGAGCGGGCACCGCCGCCTGCGCTATGCCCACCAGCAATATCACCGCCAGCGTCCATCCGGCGGCGGACGGGACCATCAGCACGAAAACGGCGATGGCCAACCCGGCCAGGGCCACCACGGTGCGCTTGCCGTCCACGCGGTCGATGAGGTAGCCGGTAGCCGGGCCTATCAGCAGGGCTGGCCACATTACCGCGCTGGTGACGAAACCGGCCAGGGTGAGGCTGCGCCCGGAGGCAGCGAGGAAGTCCGGCGTGAAGGTGGACAGGGAAATGGCCTCGGCGTTGAACATCATCCAGCTTGCCGCCACCAGCCATACCGGCAGACCGGCCATGCCCAGGGTGCGGATGAGACCTCCGTCGGGCCTGATCTGGACCGGTGCGGAAGCCTGATGCGCCCCTGGCTGAGATGATGGCAGCAACGCCAGGAACAACCCTAGCGAAGCTACCGGCAGCACCGCGCTGAGCCATATACTGGCCCGCCAGCCCAGTCCCTCCCCGGCCACCGCGAGCAGGTTAAGGGCCAGGATGGTACCCACCGGAAAGCCGGTGTGGAATATCCCCATGGCCACGCCCATCTCCCGCCCGGAAAACCAGTGCGCCAGCAACTGCGGGGACAGCACCATCAGGACTATAGCGCCCGCCCCGGAGATTATTCTCCCCAGGGCCAGCACGGTGAGCGAATCGCCGGTGGCGAAGATGACGGCCCCGGCTATGCCCAGCAGGAAGGCGATTGTGCCAATGAGCCTCTGCCCGTAGCGGTCGGCGAGCATCCCCGCCGGTATGGAGATTATCACACCGGGCAGGGCGTACAGGCTCATCAGCAGCCCGCCCTGGGTGTGGGAGAGGCCAAGCTCGGCCATGACCAATCCCAGCACCGGCGGCACTGATTGCAACGTGATGGCAAAGGTCAGGTTGCACAGATAGGCCACGCCCAGGATAGTCCACCGGCGATGCGCCTCAACGGCAGTAACAGCGTGCATAAGGTGCTTTTCCTCGCGGTCTGCAGATGCCTTTGAGGGACGTGCCCGGGGCTATCCGGTAGGCAGTGGTCTCATCTTAGCTGTTTACAGCGACCGGTGTCAAACCACTGCTGTCCAAACATCCATGCCCGCTTGCAGCCAGCACCACGAAATATGAAAATGTCATTCTGAAGGAGCGTAGCGACTGAAGAATCTGGGGGGTGGGTGGAAGACAGATAGCTCCCCTCCCCAGACCCTTCGCTGCCCCTTCGCTTCGCTCAGGGCTGCGGCTCAGGGTGACAATATGAAATCTATTTTCGTGAGAATTAGAAAAAACAGGGATAAGAAGGGGCGAAGCCCCTTCAAAAAATTACTCCCTTCCCCAGAGGGGAAGGGATACAGGGATGGGGCGTTGTGCCTGGAATATGTTTGCTTGTTATCTCAATATCCTGTTCTGGATACCAGCCGGAGTTTATCCTGAGTGAAATCGAAGGGCTGGTATGACAATCTGTACTCAGATTTGAAAAACCAGGCTGTCAACACAATGATGGTGTATAAATTAAACATAACGGGAAAGTCTGATTTGGACAAGAGTGGTGTCAAACAGGCGGCGACAGCAGGACTGAACAACCGCCGCGGCAAAGGGGGTATGAGGAGTGAATACGGGCTATTGTTTAATTTTCGTTGATTATGATATAATGTTTTAAACTTTCATGTTGCATGGTGGAGAGGTATGACATCTGAACAGCCCGGTACCCAGCAAACGCCGGTAGCGACCGACAGCCGGTTACGTGACTATGAGCTAATGCTCATTTTGAAGCCCGATCTCGAAGCCGAGGCGCTTGACGCCGCCATTGCCAGTGTAGAGCAATTCATCACCGGTAAAGGCGGCATCGTGGTCAATGTAGACCGCTGGGGCAAGCGGAGACTGGCCTACTCGCTGAAGCGGTTCCTGGAAGGGCACTATGTTCTGGCGCGCTTCAAGATGGCCCCGGAGTGGAGCAAGCAGTTGGAGTCTAGCCTGCTGATCTCGGAAGAGGTGTTACGGCACCTGCTGGTGCGGCTGGAGGAATAGCCCTGTCTCTTTTGAGGACGGACGAAGGAGGGTCCAGCCTATGCCCAGCTTGAACAAGGCCATCATAATCGGCAATGTCGGCAGCGATCCCGAGATGCGCTTTACGCCCAATGGCAAGCCCGTGATCAGTTTTTCCGTGGCTACCAACTGGGTGTATACCGCGCCGGACGGAGAGCGGAAACAGGAAACAGAATGGTTTAACGTGGTGGCCTGGAACAAGCTGGCCGAGCAGTGCAACCAGTTCCTGGCCAAGGGGCGGCTGGTATATGCTGAGGGCAGGATACATACCCGCACCTGGGAGGGACAGGACGGCCAGTCCCACCACCGGACCGAGGTGATCGCCAACCGGGTCATCTTCCTTGACCGGAAGGTGCTGACATCATCGCCCGGCGGGGTTGAGGATATGGGCGCCGCCGAACTGGGGCCTGACGATATACCGTTTTAACATAATTACTTTAGCCGAAGAGAACAGGTGAAATGCAGACTTCTAGAGAGACCAGACCACCCAGGAGATGGGACAAACCGAGGTACGTACCCAAGCGGAAGGTATGCGCCTTTTGCCGCGACAAGATACAGGATATAGACTATAAGAACTCGCAGCAACTGAGGCGCTTCGTTTCGGACCGGGGCAAGATCGAGCCGCGGCGCAAGACGGGTACCTGTGCCAAGCACCAGCGTATCCTGGCGATGGCCATTAAGAGGGCGAGGCACGTTGCCTTGTTGCCCTTTGTGCCCGACCACATAAGGGAGACCGGGGGCGTGGGGCTGCGTGATTGACCCGGCATCCAATTGTCTTCTTTCCCAAATCTGTTGCTTGAAATTGACCACAATGGGGAGTTACAGTGCCGAAAAGGACTTATCAACCTAAACGTATTCCGCGGAAGCGCGAACACGGTTTTCTGGCCCGGATGAGCACCCGCGGCGGCAGAGGCGTGCTCAAGGCCCGGAGGCTCAAGGGCCGCAAGCGGCTGATCGTGGTATGAGACCACGCCGGACCGGTGGCAGTGGTGAGGGGTGAGCAGTACCTTACCAGGGAAGCTCAGTTCAGGCTGGTCTATCAAAAAGGCGGCTCGTGGATGAGCGACCTGACGGTGATGAGGGCCTTGCCCAATGGTCTGGAAATGACCAGGTACGGTTTTTCCGTCAGCAAGCGGGTAGGCAAGGCGGTTATCAGAAACAGGGTCAAGCGAGTGCTCCGCGAGATATTGCGACAGACGCCGTTACAGCCAGGATGGGATATCGTCTTCATCGCCCGTTCCGCGGCTTCCAGGGCCAGCTATGCTGACTTCGAGAGGACAGTCCGGGGGCTGTTGTCCCGGGCCGGGCTGATAATGAAATCATGAGGAAGTTAGCCCTGGGGCTGATCAGGCTTTACCAGTTGACCATATCACGGGTCATGTTGTCGTCGTGCCGCTTCGCCCCCAGTTGCTCCCAGTATACCTACGAAGCCATTGCCAAGTTTGGTCTCATCAAGGGGGTATGGCTGGGCGCCAGGAGGCTGATGCGGTGTCATCCGCTGCATTCGGGCGGCTACGATCCCGTTCCTTGATGAAGTTGCTTGTGTCCGTAAATGAATCACGCCCGGCCGGAATGCTGGCCTGGAATGGAGTTAATAATTGACCTTTGAACGTCGCCGGCTATTGACCAGGCTGGCCCTGCCGGTCATGCTGGTACTGGTATTGGTCCTGGTGAGTTGTACAGGTACCGGGGCAGTGCCGCGCGGCTGGTCAGGGGCTGCCATAACTGGCAAGACAGCTTTCATCGGCTCTATGAAGGGAAAGCTGGTCGCTGTAGACATTGACAGCCGCAGTCGCCGCTTTGCTGATGTCCCTTTTGAAGATGCCCGCCCCTCCGGCGGTTTCGGGTGCGCCCCCGGCGGCGCTGTGGCCGTAGCCATTTACGGGACGCCGGCAACCTGGAACGGGCTTGTCTTTGTAGGGGGCTACAACGGCAAGGTCTACGCCATCAACTCGGAGACGGGCGCATTAAGATGGGTCTATCCCCGCCAGGACTTCGTCGGCCCTATTGTCGGCGGGTTGACGGTAGCGGGAGACCGCCTCTACTTCGGCGATTCCGATGGAAGAGTTCACGCCCTGGACGCCGCCACCGGTGACCGCATGTGGGAGTACCGGACGGGGGACAAGATTTGGGCAACCCCGATTGTAGCCAATGAGACGGTCTACATCGGCTCTTTCGATAAGAAGCTGCACGCCCTCAAAGTTGCCGATGGCACTCCGCGGTGGACGCCGTTCCAAACGCAAGGGGCCATTGCCGGCAGCCCGGTAATTGAAGAAGGTATCATCTATTTCGGCTCTTTTGACCGGTTCGTCTACGCCGTGAACTCGGCTAATGGCCAACTGAGGTGGCGGTCTTCCGTCGAGGCGGAGAACTGGTTCTGGGGACAGCCGGTGGTCAAGGGAGGCACTGTCTACGCCGGTTCGCTCGATGGCCACATATATGTCCTTAACGCCGCTACAGGCGAGTTGATAGCCAACTTTGACCTGGGATCTCCGGTCAGCCCTTCGCCGGCGGCGCTGGACGGCTTTATCATCTTCGCCACCGAGGATGGACGAATCCACCGCCTGGACACACAGACAAACCAGATCAGGCCACTGACCGACCTGGGTGAGACCATACATGCCCCTCTTGCTGCCGCCAACGGGGTGGTATATGTTCACACCGCCAAGGACATCCTTTATGCCATAGACGCCCAGTCCGGGGTGACCCTGTGGACTCTTTCGCTGGAGAAGTAACGAGGCAGGTTTCGTTTTAATGGGGGATATCTGGAATTTAATCATCCTGTCGCCTGTCACCAACGTACTGGTGGTGCTGTCGGGCTTTCTGTTTGGTAGCTTCGGCCTGGCTATCATCGCCCTTACCATAATCATCCGCTTTATAACGCTGCCGCTAACCTTGAAGCAACTTCATGCCACCAGGGCGGTGCAGACCCTTCAGCCCAAGCTCATGGAGCTTCAGAAGAAGTTTGGCCGGGACCGGGCCAGGATGGCCCAGGAACAGATGCGCCTGTACAAGGAGTCCGGCGTCAGCCCGGCAGGGTGTATGGTGCCCATGCTGGTGCAGATGCCCATCTGGATCGCCCTGTTCCAGTCCATTGTCCGGGTGCTGGCCGTGGTCCCCGAGGACTTCCTCAACCTGTCACGCCACCTGTACTCATCGTGGTCGGTGGTCTTTTCGCTGGTGCCGCTGGGGAGCCGGTTCCTCTGGCTTGACCTGGCCCAGCCGGACCGCCTGATGCTGCTGCCCCTGCTCGTGGGCGGTACCATGTGGCTGCAGCAGAAGATGGTGACCCCGGTCTCTGCCGACCCCCGGATGCAGGCGCAGAGCCGGATGATGCTCTGGATGATGCCCCTGATGTTCGCCTTTCTCACCCTGCAGTTCCCCAGTGGACTGGCCCTCTACTGGGTGGTCTCAAATGTAATATCTATCTTCATCCAGTACCGTGTCACCGGCTGGGGGGAACTGGCCAGGAAGAAGGAAGGCCGCCGGGCGCCGGTGGGGGTCAAGCAGGTGAGACGTGTTGAGGAGGCGCCCGGGGCTGATATCGTGGATACCACCGCCAAGGAAAAAGGGACTCTGCCTCCTGACAAGGCCAGGTTCCAGCCGGGCAAGGTCAGGCAGCGTCATCCCAAAAAGAGATAGCGCCAGCGCGTCTGGTGTCAAGACGAGGTATGTTTGATGGAGAATGGTGACAGGACCAGCGAAGAAATAGGCGAGGTGGCGAAGGAAGCGCTGGAAAAGCTGCTGAGCTTGATGGCTGTGTCCGGCACGGTCAAGCCGGTCCAGGTGGAGGAAGATGCGGAGGGCGCTTCCATCACCCTGGAAGTGGAGGGCGACGACCTGGGTATTTTGATCGGCCGGCGGGGGCAGGTGCTGGCTTCGTTGCAGCACATTGTCCGGCTGATAGTGTCCAACCAGACGAATAGCCATATACCGGTAATAGTAGACGTGGAAGGTTACAAACGCCGGCGCTACGAGGCGCTCCGGGCGCTGGCCCGGCGCATCGCCGACCAGGTGGGGAGCCGGAGGCTGCCGTTCACCCTTGAACCTATGACCTCTTTCGAGAGGCGCATCATCCACCTGGAACTGGCGGACCACCCGGATGTGGTCACCGAGAGCACCGGAGTGGGGGATGCCCGCAAAGTGGTGATAATGCCCAAAAGGCGTTAGGCTTTGAACTAACGCATTCGCTGTGATAAGCTTTACTGGTAAAAGCGATGACGGAGACGAGTAGGGGAGGGCTGAGGACCCCCAGCGAGTCTGATACGGTGGAAGCAGATGTGTCCGCCCCCCGAAAATCCCTCCCGAGCTTCCGGCTGAACTGCGGATAGCCCCGCGCAGTAAGCACGGACGGCGGCCAGCCGTTATACTGGCGAAGGCACGATGTAGTGTATCGCAAACCACGTTGGTAACACACCATTCCCGCGAAAGCCTTCAGGCCGAGGCAGGAATCCAGTCAGGACACGCTCATATCCTGGATACCGACCCCGTATCGGGTATGGGGCAGGCTTTTCGTCGGTGTGGTTAATGGTAAAATAACGGGGTGTGCAAACACTACAGTAGTGCCGTAATGAGCGCCCCGGCCTGGCCGGGGAAGCAGGGTGGTACCGCGGGAATAGAATCTCGTCCCTCAACAGGGCGGGATTTTTTGTTTTGAGGAGTTCCGGTCATGTTCGAAACGGTCAAGAGCAAAGTAGACTTTCCCCGTATGGAAGAGGGGATTCTGGCCTGGTGGAAGGAAAAGAATATCTTCGGGCGCAGCGTCGAGGCGCGCCGGGGCGGGCCGCGCTTCGTTCTGTACGAAGGGCCGCCCACCGCCAACGGCAACCCCGGCATTCATCACGTCCTCTCCCGGGTGTTCAAGGACATCATCCCTCGCTACAAGGTGATGAAGGGCTACTACGCGCCGCGCAAGGCCGGCTGGGACACCCATGGGCTGCCTGTCGAGCTGGAGGTGGAGAAGCAGCTCGGTTTCTCCGGCAAGGCGCAGATAGAAGAGTACGGCGTGGCCCGCTTCAATGCCAAATGCCGTGACAGCGTCTTCCGCTACCTGCGGGAGTGGGACTCCCTCACCGAGCGCATCGCCTTCTGGATCGACCAGCAGCACCCCTACATCACCATGGACAACAGCTACATCGAGAGCGTGTGGTGGACCATAAAGCAGATGTGGGATAAGGGGCTGGTCTACCAGGGCTACCGGGTGACGCCCCACTGCCCCCGCTGCGGCACATCGCTCAGCTCCCACGAGGTGGCACTGGGCTACAAAGACGATGTTGAAGACCCGTCAGTTTACATAAAGTTCAAGCTGACAGATGAATCACGGCAAAAACTGGGCCTGGAGAAGCCGTCTTATTTCCTGGCCTGGACCACCACCCCCTGGACGTTGCCTGGGAACACCGCCCTGGCCGTTGCCCCTGAAGCTGAATACGTAGCGGTGGAAATGGAAGAAGAATACCTGGTGATGGCTTCGGCCCGGCGGGAGGCGGCGGGGCCGGGCGGTGAGCCGGTGCGAGGGCAGTTCAGCGGGAGCGCGCTGGCCGGCCTGGAGTACCAGCCGCTGTTCAATCCGCATGAATACGGCATCGACCGGCTTCGCTCGCAGGCCGGCGACAAGGAAGCTGCGGGCATCTTTCAGGCGCAGGAGTCCCCAACCACACCATTGGCCTACCGCGTTATCAGCGCCGACTTCGTCTCTATGGAAGATGGCACCGGCATAGTCCATATCGCCCCTGCCTTCGGCGAAGTTGACTTCGAGGCCGGGCTGCGCCATAACCTTGACTTCGTCCAGCCGGTAGACCTTCAAGGACGCGTGACAGGAAACTATCCCTTCGCCGGGAAGTTCGTCAAGCAGGCCGACCCCCTCATCCTGGAAGACCTCAAGTCGCGGAATCTCCTCTTCCGCAGCGAGACCATCCGCCACACCTATCCCTTCTGCTGGCGCTGCGACGCCCCGCTGCTCTATTACGCCAAGCAGACCTGGTATGTCCGGACAACGGCCATGAAGGACAGGCTGATATCGGGGAATGGGGAGATAAACTGGTACCCGGAGCACATCAAGCACGGCCGCTTCGGGGACTGGCTCCAGAACAACGTGGACTGGGCCTTCTCCCGCGAGCGCTACTGGGGAACGCCGTTGCCGCTGTGGCGCTGCCAGTCCTGCGGCGGTTATGAGTGCGTCAGCGGGGTGCAGGAGCTCAAGGCAAAGCCGGGCGTCAGCGGGCTGGAAGAGCCTCTTGACCTGCACCGCCCCTTTGTTGACCAGGTAACTTTCCATTGTTCCAAATGCGGCGGCGAGATGAGGCGCGCCCCCGAGGTCATCGACTGCTGGTTCGACTCCGGGGCCATGCCGGTGGCCCAGTGGCACTACCCCTTCGAGAACGAGACGCTCCTGGAGAACGGCCGTTTCCCTGCCGACTTCATCTGCGAGGCGGTTGACCAGACGCGCGGCTGGTTCTACAGCCTGCACGCCATCTCCACCCTGCTCTTCGACCGGCCCTGCTACAAGAACGTCATCTGCCTGGGGCATATCCTGGACGCCAAAGGCGAGAAGATGAGCAAGGCCAGGGGCAACGTGGTCGAACCCTGGGCGGTGATAAACAAATACGGCGCGGACGCCCTGCGCTGGTACTTCTATACCGCCACCACGCCGGGCAACGTGCGCCGCTTCAGCGAAGAGGCCATCGCCGAGATTTCACGCCGTTTCTTCATGACGCTGTGGAACGTCTACTCCTTCTTCGTCACCTATGCCAATATCGACCGCTTTGCCCCGGACTCGAAGACGCCGGTGCAGTCGGAGCTTGACCGCTGGATACTCTCGGAGCTGAACCAGCTCATCGCCGATGTGGATGCGGCGCTGGCGGGCTACGACCCCACCGAGGCGGGCAGGAAGATAGAGCGGTTCGTCGATGGCCTGTCCAACTGGTACGTGCGCCGCAGCCGCCGCCGTTTCTGGAAGAGCGAGAACGATGCGGACAAGCTGTCGGCCTACAATACCCTGTACCACTGCCTGGTGACGCTATCGAAGCTGATGGCGCCGCTGGCCCCCTTCACCGCCGAGGCGCTCTACCGCAACCTGGTGCTTTCAGCTTATCCTAATGCCCCGGAAAGCGTTCACCTGGCCGATTTCCCGGTGGCGGACATGGGCCGGGTCGACCACGACCTGGAAGATGAAACGCGCCTGGTGATGACCGTGTCCAGCCTGGGCCGGGCGGCGAGGAGCCAGGCGGCTATCAAGGTGCGCCAGCCGCTGGCCAGGCTGCTGGTCAAGGCCGGGTCTGACCGGGCAAGGAGGGGCCTGGAGCGCCTGGCCGGCCAGGTGATGGAGGAAGTGAACGTAAAAGGGCTGGAAGTGGTCGAGGCACTGCCTGAAAAGGACTGGCCGGTGGCCGCCGACGCCGGGCTGGAAGTGATGGTGGACACTGAGGTCACTCCTGAGTTGGCCGCCGAGGGCATGGCCCGCGAGATAGTACACCGGCTCCAGACCATGCGCCGCTCCGCCGGGTTTGACATCGCCGACCATATCATCACCTGCTACCAGGGCGATGATTTCGTGGGGCAGGTGATGACCGGCTTTGCCGACTATGTCCGGCAGGAGACGCTGTCAGAGAGCCTGGAGGCCGGCGAGCCGGAAGACGGCGCTTTCGTCGAGAGGCATAAGCTGGCCGGCCATGAAATTGTGCTGGGGGTCAAGAAAGTCTAAGGCGGTGGACTCTCCGCCAGCGTGGCCTCGGAGGTATTCTGAGTGCTGTCTCGCCAGTAGGCGATCTTTATCGTCTGCCCGATGCCGGCGTTGCGTATAAAGCGTATCAGGTCGTCGGCGGTGGCCATCTCCCTGCCGTCGATGGCAGTGATGACGTCGCCCGCCCTCAGCCCCGCCCGGTCCGCCGGGCTGCCCGGGGATACCTCGGTGATAAAGACCCCTTTGTCCAGGGTCAGGTTGAACCTTAACCTGACGAACTCATCCACGCTGCGGAGCACCACTCCCAGCCAGGGGCGGGTCACGAAACCGTTCTTTATCAGCGCTTCCAGGATGGGGATGGCCGTCTCGGTGCCGATGGCGTAGCCCATCCCCTCCACGCCAATGGTGGCTATTTTGGCGCTGGTTATGCCGATGACCTCTCCGGCCAGGTTGACCAGGGGTCCGCCGCTGTTGCCCGGGTTTATGGCGGCGGTGGTCTCGACGAGGTCGAACAGTGTCTGCGCCCGCGATACCGGAATTGAGACACCCTTGCGGCTGACAATGCCCTCGGTGGCGCGGATGCCCTGGCCCAGGGCGTTGCCCACGGCGATCACCCAGTCCCCTATCCTCATCCTGGAGGAATCTCCGGTCTTGAGCGCGGGTAGACCGCTGGCATTGACCCTGAGAACGGCCAGGTCACTGAACACGTCGGTGAAGACCGAGTCCGGGCCTACCGCCAGTGTGGCGCCGTTGTCAAGGGTGACCGTGATGTTCCTGGCGCCCTCCACCACGTGGTTGTTGGTCACGATTATGCCGTCTTCGTCAATGATCCAGCCGGAGCCGGCGCCTTCCTCGGTGAAGGGACGGTTGAAGAAATCGAGAGTCACTACTTCAGTGGTGATGGCCACTACCGAGGGCTTGACCTTCTCGACCACATCGGCGATGTTGGGCAGGGCGATGCTCTGGTTGTTTGAGATGACCGGCGGCGTCCAGGAGGGGTTGATGGGCGGAGGAGGCGGGCCGGCCGGCGGCGCCGGGGAGGGGGCGGGTGGGGCAATGCCGGGCAGGGTGCAGCCCGCCAGCAGGAGAATTATCACAGTCAAAATAAGAGGCAGCCGCCACATTTTCCGCTTCATATTTCTATTTTAGCACCTGGATATGGTGGCGGCAAGGCATGGGGAGCGGGGCAAGGGGGTGGGGGAGTTGCTGTCGGGCGCGTCAGGATGTCTTTGCCTGGAGACCTCTCCTGTCACCCCCGCGAAGGCGGGGAATCGCAAATCCGTTTCATGGATTGCCCGGCCTGCCCCCGCACGAGACTTCGGCAGGCGGGTCAAGCCAGGCAATGACAATTACTAATGGTCTCAAAATAGAATTGAATTGTCATCGCGAGGAAACCGTAGGGCGGGAGGCGTGACCATTGATATGGATTGCCACGCCGTTACTCTCCTCGCGATGACACAATCCTAATTCATGATTCCGACCTTCCTGTATAACCCGGCTAACCCACCTTGGGCAGGCCCGCCAGCGCCTCTTTCACTTTTTCTTCGGGGTACTCGTAGTCGGTGAGCTGGCCGGAAAGGTACTGGTCGTAGGCGGCCATGTCGAAGTGCCCGTGACCGCTGTGGGCGATCAGGATGGTCTTGGCCTGGCCGGTCTCGCGGCATTTCAGGGCCTCATCTATGGCCACCCGTATGGCGTGGTTGGTCTCCGGCGCGCTGACGAAGCCCTCGGTGCGGGCGAAGGTGATGCCGGCCTCGAAAGTGGCCACCTGCGGCACCGCCCTGGCCTCAACCAGGCCCATCTGGTAAAGGTGGCAGATGATGGGCGCCATGCCGTGATAACGCAACCCGCCGGCATGTACCGGAGGGGGCATGAATGTGTGGCCCAGCGTGTGCATCTTGAACAGCGGGGTCATCCCCGCCGTATCGCCGAAGTCGTAGCAATAAGCGCCCTTGGTCAGCGAAGGACAGCTTGCCGGTTCGACGCAGATAATGCGCAGGTCCTTTCTCTTGCCCTTGATCTTGTCCTTGACGAAGGGCAGGAACATGCCGCCGAAGTTTGAGCCGCCGCCTACACAGCCGACGATGATGTCCGGGTAGAAACCAGCCATCTCCATCTGTTTCATGGACTCCTGGCCGATAACCGTCTGGTGCAGCAAGACGTGATTGGCCACGCTGCCGATGGAATACTTGGTGTCTTTGCTGGTGACAGCGTCCTCGATGGCCTCGCTGATAGCTATGCCCAGGCTGCCGGAAGAATCGGGGTCTTTGGCCAGGATGCCCCTTCCCGCATTGGTGTCCTGGCTGGGGCTGGGCACGCATTTGGCCCCCCAGGTCTCCATCATGATGCGGCGATAGGGCTTCTGCTGGTAGCTGACCTTGACCATGTACACCTTTAGCTCGATGCCGAAGAGGGCGCAGGCGAAGGCCAGCGAGCTGCCCCACTGCCCCGCCCCGGTCTCCGTCGCCAGGCGCTTGATGCCCGCTTTCTTGTTGTAATAGGCCTGGGCGACGGCGGTATTGGGCTTGTGGCTCCCCGCCGGGCTGGTGCCCTCGTACTTGTAGAAGATGCGGGCGGGGGTGTCCAGGGCTTTTTCCAGGCGGCGAGCGCGGTAGAGCATCGTGGGTCGCCAGAGGCGGTAGACGTTCTGCACTTCCTCGGGGATATCGATGTACTGCTGGGGGCTGAACTCCTGCATGATGATGTCCATGGGAAACAGCGGCGCCATGTCATCAGGGCCTATTGGTTTCCCGGTGCCGGGATGGAGCACCGCCGGAAGCGGCTCAGGGAGGTCGGGCAGGATGTTGTACCAGGCGGTGGGCATGTCCTTCTCGTTAAGGATAAACTTGGTCTGGTCCATAATTCCTCCTTATCTTAGTGACCGTATGACTTCCTCATTCACTTTCAAAATCGAGGGCCTGCCTGAGCCGGCAGGTGAAGTCCCGCAGTGCCGAGAGCGAGCCGTCCTGCTCGATGGCCTCGATGAGGCGGCTGCCCACGATGACGCCGTCGGCAATCCTGGCCACCCGCCTGGCCTGCTCCGGGGTGGACACGCCGAAGCCGACACAGAGGGGCTGCCTGGCTTTCTCCCTGACCCGCCTGACGAAGTCTTCAAGCTCAGGCGGCAGCGTTTGCCTGGCGCCGGTGACTCCCGCCAGCGAGACCAGGTAGATGAAGCCGCGGGAATGCTGCGCCACCATCTCGATGCGCCCGGCGGCGCTGGTGGGCGCCAGAAGGTAAACGAGGTCGATGTCATATTCCCGGCTGACAGCTTCAAGCTCCGCTCCCTCTTCGGGGGGTAAATCAGGCACTATTAAACCACTAACCCCGGCCTCTTTGCAACCCCGGCAAAACGCTTCCAGCCCGAAGTTGAACACCGGATTGTAATACGTCATGAAAACCAGCGGGGTTGATATCTGCTGGTGTATGCGGCGGGCCACCTCCAGGCATTTCCGGGGAGTAGCGCCCTGCTGAAGGGCATGGTAGCTGGCCTTCTGGATGGTAGCGCCGTCGGCGAGGGGGTCGGAGAAGGGGATGCCCAGCTCGATGATGTCACAGCCGCAACCGGCGAGGACGGAGGCTATCTCAACGGTGGCGTCTAGGCTGGGATAGCCCACGGTGACGTATGGAATCAGGGACTTGTGGCCGGGACGGAAAGCAGAGGCAATATCGCTCATGGCTCAACCCCCATCGCTTTGAAGACGATATCCAGGTCTTTATCCCCCCGCCCGGAGAGGCTGACCACGACAAGCTGCTCCGGTTTCAATCCGGCAGCGAGCCGGGCGGCGTAGGCAACGGCGTGGGACGACTCCAGGGCGGGGATGATGCCCTCGGTCCTGGTCAGCAGGTGGAACGCCTCCAGCGCTTCGCTGTCGTTAATGGTGACATAGCTGGCGCGGCCGGTATCTTTGTAGAAGCTGTGCTCCGGGCCGACGCCCGGGTAGTCCAGCCCGGCGGCGATGCTGTGCGTCTCCAGTATCTGGCCGTGCTCGTCTTCCAGCAGGTATGACCGTGTGCCGTGTAGCACCCCGGCCCGCCCCCGCGCCAGGGTGGCCGAGTGCTGGCCTGTCTCCAGGCCCTGCCCCGCCGCCTCGACCCCGATGAACTTGACTTCCCTGTCGTGGAAGAAGGGGTGGAACAGGCCGATGCTGTTGCTGCCCCCGCCGACGCAGGCCACCAAATAGTCCGGCAGGCGTCCGAACTGTGCCAGCACCTGCTCCCTGGCCTCGCGCCCGATCACCGACTGGAAGTCGCGCACGATGGTGGGATAGGGGTGCGGGCCGACCACTGAGCCGATCAGGTAATAGGTGTTGCTCACGTTGCTCACCCAGTCCCGCATGGCCTCGTTGATGGCGTCTTTGAGCGTCTGGCTGCCCGCGGTCACCGGGCGCACCTCGGCGCCGAGCAGCTTCATGCGCCGCACGTTGGAGGACTGGCGGCGGACGTCTTCAGCGCCCATGTAGACGACGCAGTCAATGCCCAGCTTGGCGCAGATGGTGGCGGTGGCCACGCCGTGCTGGCCGGCCCCGGTCTCGGCGATTATCCTGGTCTTGCCCATGTGCCGGGCCAGCAGTCCCTGTCCCAGGGCGTTGTTTATCTTGTGAGCGCCGGTGTGGGCCAGGTCTTCCCGCTTGAGCAATATCGCGCCGCCCCCGGCCCGCTGTGACAGCCGCCGGGCGTGGTATAAAGGGGTGGGGCGGCCGATGTAGTCCCGGCACAGCCGGGCGAACTCCTGCTGGAAGCCGGCGTCACCGCTAATGTGAGCGTAGGCGGACTCAAGCTCATCCAGGGCGGCCACAAGAGTCTCGGGCACGAAGCGGCCGCCGTACCGTCCGAAATACCCCGCCCGCGGCGGGTCAGGTGTTGTCATCAGTCCTCCTTCAGGACAAGTCCCTCAGGACAGGTCCTTACTGCCTGGATAAAGGCCTGTATTTTAGCTATGTCTTTGACGCCGTCTGTTTCCACCCCGGAGGAGACGTCAACCCCCCAGGGTCTCACCATGGCCACCACCCCGGCCACATTTTCCGGGTCGAGTCCTCCGGCGATGATGACGGGGTACTGCCGGGCCGCCTGGCGGGCCAGTGTCCAGTCGAAGGTCAGGCCGGTGCCGCCGTAGCTGCCTTCTACGCGAGTATCGAGCAGGTACAGGAGCTTTCCTCCCAGGTCTTTGCCTCCGGCTATGATAGCAGATATGTCCTGGTCCTGTCCCACCCGGATGGCCTTGATCACGGGCCGGGCGATGCCCCGGCAGTACTGCCAGGTCTCATCGCCGCTGAGCTGCACCCGGTCCAGGTGGCAGTCCCCGGCCAGGCGGTTCACCTCTGAGGCGGGGGCATTGACGAAGACGCCCACTACCTCGACGGCGTGGCGGCGCTTGACGGCGGCGGCTATCTGCTCGGCCCGGGCCGGGGTCACCTGGCGGCGGCTGGGGGCAAAGACCAGCCCGATGAAGTCGGCGCCGGCTTCGGCGGCGGCCAGGGCGTGCTCCTCTTCCCGGATGCCGCAAATCTTGACCCGGGTCATGACAACAGCTCCCTTATCCGGAATGGAATATCGTCGGCGGTGACCAGGGACTCACCGACCAGCACGGCGTTGACCCCCCACTTCTTCAGCTTTTTCACATCCTCCCTGTCCTTTATGCCGCTCTCGCTGACCAGTATCCGGTCTTTGGGGACGAGATGACGCAGCCGCCGGGTGGTATCCAGTTCCACGGTGAAGGTGAGCAGGTCACGGTTGTTGATGCCTATTATCCTGGCGCCGCTGAGCACGGCGTTCTCCACCTCGGCCTCGTTGTGGGCCTCGACCAGGCAGGCCAGCCCCAGGCTGCGGGCCAGCCCCAGCATCTCGCCAAGTTGCCCCGGGCTGAGGATGGCGGCGATGAGGAGCACGGCGTCAGCGCCCCAGGCGGCGGACTCGTATATCTGGTAGGAATCGAAGATGAAGTCCTTCCTGAGCAGGGGCAGGTTGACCGCCTCTCTGATAGCGGCCAGGTGCTCCAGGCTCCCCCGGAAGTAGTTAACCTCGGTCAGAACCGATATAGCGGAGGCCCCGCCATCGGCATAGCTTTGGGCCAGCGCCACCGGGTCGAAGTCGGGACGGAGTACGCCTTTGGAAGGCGAGGCTTGTTTCACCTCGGCGATGAGGCGCATCTCCCTGCCCTTCAGGGCGCGGGCGAAGTCCAGAGGCTGGCTGCGGTAGGCATCCCGCATGATGGTGGAGATGGGCGCCTCCGCCTTGCTCTGTTTCAACTCTTTCTTCTTGGCGGCTACAATCCGGTTCAATATGTCGGCAGGCATATTCACCTCAATGTCTGGCTGAGCTCGACCAGCCGGTCGAGCTTTTCCCCGGCGCGGCCACTGTCAATGGACTCCCCGGCGAGGCGGGCGGCTGCTCTGAAATCTGATGCCCGGTCGGCGGCAAAGATGGCGGCGGCGGCGTTCATCACCACCACGTCGCGGTGGGGGCCTTTTTCGCCGTCCAGGACGCGGCGGATGACGGCGGCGTTCTGCTCCGGCGCACCGCCCCCCACATCGCCCAAGCTGCCGGTCTCAAGGCCGAAGTCGGACGGCGTCACCTCGCGGGGCGGCGATACCCCATGCTGGTTGACCTCCCAGACCAGCGAAGGGGCGCTGATGGACAGCTCGTCCAGGCCGTCCCGGCTATGTACCACCAGGGAGTGCCGCGTGGCCAGCCGGTACAGCACCGAGGCCAGCTTCTGTCCCAGCCCTTCATCGGGGACGCCGATGACCTGGTGTTGGGCGCGGGCGGGGTTGGTCAGCGGGCCGAGGATGTTGAACACTGTGCGGATGCCTATCTCGCGGCGGGGGGCGGCGGCGTGCTTCATGGCCGGGTGGAACAGGGGGGCGAACATGAAGCCGATGCCCGCCGTCTCCAGGCATTGTGACATCGCTTCAGCGCCCAGGTCTATCTTCACCCCCAGCGCCTCCAGGACATCGGCGCTGCCGCAGTGGGAACTCATGGCGCGGTTGCCGTGCTTGGCCACCTTCAGACCCGCCCCGGCAGCGACAAAGGCGGCGGCGGTGGAGATGTTGAAGGTGGCGCAGTTGTCGCCGCCGGTGCCGCAGGTATCCACCAGGGGGCCGGTGGCGGTCACCGGTACGGCCTTAG
This sequence comes from Chloroflexota bacterium, assembly GCA_016190695.1. GTDB lineage: Bacteria > Chloroflexota > Dehalococcoidia > Dehalococcoidales > RBG-16-60-22 > JACPQC01. The sequence goes on along the minus strand of JACPQC010000031.1, from coordinate 1,052 downwards.
CCCGCATCACGCTGGCCATCCCCGCTATCTCGTCAGCGGTCTCCCCCTTCATGCGTAAGGCCGTGACGAAGGCGGCGATCTGGGCCGGGGTGGCCTCCCCGCTCATAATTTCCTCCATAGCCGCCGCTGCCTGCTCAAAGGTGAGCGAAGCGCCGGAGACCAGGCCGTTTATCGCTTCTTTAATCATTTTTAGCTCCCTCGTTCCTTTGAAATCTATCCGTTCGTCCTGAGCGTGTCGAAGGACGAAAATGAGCTAAACGTGACACCTCATCCCAATCTCCGCGTATCAGTGCTTCCTTCTTGCTCCTGCGCCACCCTTTAATCTGTCTCTCACAGGCAAGGGCTTCCACCCTTGTGGGAAAGTCCTGTGAAAAGACCATTGTTACTGGAAGCCTTGTTGTCGTGTAACCTTTGATTGCACCAGCCTGATGTTTCGCTATTCGCTCCTCCAGGTTATCGGTATGTCCAGTGTAGTATGAGTTATCAGCACAGCGCAAAATATAAACCCAAAAACTCATACTCTTGCTCCTTCTCGCAAACTAAGCCATGAGTTTAAGAATACGTTCGTGGCGAGCCTGTCGAACTACGAAACAAATAATTCCGCCCTTCGACAGGCTCAGGGCGAACGGGATTATCGGTGAGCAACTCCTTCCATGTCTGGCCAGTAGGGTCAGCCGGCTGCTGGATATCTATCACAGGGCGGACTGTGTCATACCTCTGTTCTCGCATCTCCTCAGCCATTTTCACGCTGGCTTGTGCTTGCTGCTCTGCCGCCTTGCTTATTACGTGGGTTCGCCAGGCATAAATGCCGGTGATGATAACAAGGATGCCTGTTAGAATGGCTAGAAGAAATTCAGTGTTCATTCTTTATCTTTGTCAAACTATCCGAAATATCGGATCTGTTTCTCTTCTGTCATCCTGAGAGCTTGTGAATATATACGGTTTCAACGTAAGTTTTCTGGTTAAGGGAGTTATAGAGTTGGTAGCCTCCTTTTTTTACGGTACCTGAACTAACATTACGGCGCCAACAGGGCTGTGGCAAGCCCTGTTTT
>JACPQC010000030.1 GCA_016190695.1 Chloroflexota bacterium | reverse complement strand
GTCTCAGGGTGGTGGGGTGTACAGGTCATTGCCCACCCCGCCCTGAGATTCTTCAGTCGTCCCGATAGAATCGGGACTCCTTCCAGAATGACATTTTTTCACACGTTGTTGGTGTTTCATAAAGAAACACGACAGATTACTCGAAAATAGAATATTTTCATCCTTCGTGGTGCTGGCTGACAAGCCAGAATGAGAAATTACATAGAAAAAGATAGCTGGTTGTCATTCTGGAGGAGTCCTGACCTCCCCTATCCCCTGAAGGACTCCGAAGAATCTGGCGGTGGGGTTTCTTCCCAGCCCCGCCAGATGCTTCGCTTCGCCTGTCCTGAGAGCAGCGAAGGGCTCCAGCATGACATCCTGGATTTTGTATCGTTTGTTGGTGTGATTTGAGCGCATGATTGTTTTCTCCTGAACGGGAGAACCGACTGCAAATGATTTCTTCAAAGAGGGCATACGGGTTCGAAGATATGCCGGAGAGCCTGGGCGCCGCGCTCCTGGAGGATGGCCGCTGCCGCTTCCTGGTATGGGCGCCCGCGGCGGAGAAGGTGGAGGTGCATCTGGTCGGGCCGGGTGAGCGCCTGCTGCCCATGGAGAAGCTTGCCCGCGGCTATCACCGGGCGCTGGCCGGAGATGTGCCTGCGGGCAGCCTCTATTTCTACCGTCTCGATGGTGAAAGAGGGCTTCCCGACCCGGCTTCCCGGCTTCAACCCCGGGGGGTGCACGGGCCTTCTCAGGTAGTTGACAGCCGATTTCCCTGGGAAGATGAATGCTGGTCCGGTCTTCCCCTCCAGCAATACATAATCTACGAACTGCATGTGGGCGCTTTCACCGGGGCAGGGACTTTTGAGGCTGTCATCCCCTACCTGGATGAACTCAAGGAACTGGGCGTGACCGCTTTAGAACTAATGCCGGTAGCCCAGTTTCCCGGCGGGCGCAACTGGGGTTACGATGGCGTCCTTCCCTTTGCCGTGCAGAACACCTATGGCGGCCCGGACGGTCTGAAGCGCCTGGTGAATGCCTGTCACCGGAAGGGGCTGGCGGTAGTGCTGGATGTGGTCTACAACCATTTAGGCGGTGAGGGAAACTACCTGCGGGAATTCGGGCCGTACTTCACTGCCCGCTACAACACGCCCTGGGGTGATGCCATCAATTTCGACGGCCCCGGCAGCGACGAGGTGCGCCGCTATTTCATCGAAAATGCCCTTCGCTGGATAACCGAGTTCCACGTAGACGCCCTTCGGCTCGATGCCCTCCATGCCATCCTGGATGGCTCGCCTTATACCTTCCTTGAGGAGCTTGTTGATTCGGTGCAGGCGGAACTCGCCCTGTCGAACACTCAGGCCTACCTGATCGCAGAGAGCGCCAGCAATGATGCGAGACTGGTCCGGCGGCGGGAGTCGGGCGGCTGCGGGCTTGATGGCGTCTGGAACGATGATTTTCACCACTCGTTGCACGTCCTCCTCACCGGCGAGCGCACCGGGTATTACCGAGATTTCGGTGAGTTCAGGCAACTGGCCAAGGCCTTCAGCGAGGGATTCGTCTATTCGGGAGAGCACTCCGAGCATCTCCAGCGCCGCCAGGGCATCTCTTCCCGGGATGTCCCGGCCTACCGCCTGGTGGTCTTCTCCCAGAACCATGACCAGGTGGGCAACCGCATGGCCGGCGAACGGCTGAGCCATCTCATCCCCTTTGATGGTCTCAAGCTGGCCGCGGGGACAACTTTGCTTTCGCCTTTTGTGCCCCTCCTTTTCATGGGGGAGGAGTACGGAGAACTGGCTCCCTTTCCTTACTTCGTCAGCCACTCCGACCCGGGGCTGATCAAAGCGGTGCGGGTGGGCCGCCGCGAGGAATTTGCCGCCTTTGAGTGGCAGGGTGAGCCTCCGGACCCCCAGGACGAAGCCACATTTCACAAGGCCCGGCTGGACCACAGCCTCCGCGGGACCGGCCAACATCTGGTCTTGCTGGAGTTTTACCGTGAGCTGATACGGCTGCGAAAAAAGTTGCCGGCACTGGCCCATTTGAGCAAAGACACATTGGATGTCCGGAGCTTTGAAGCAGAGCAGGTGCTTTTTTTGCGCCGATGGCACCTTGACAGGCAGGCTGTTATGGCGTTCAATTTCAGCAGCGACGATGTCACCGTGAGCTTGCCGGTACCTTCCGGGCGCTGGCACAGGAGACTTGATTCGGGAGAGGAGCGGTGGTCGGGCAAGGGCAGCGCCGTTCCAGCCCAGCTTGATTCCGCTGGTCAGGTCATTCTTGCGCTGGGATCATGGAGTTTTGTAGTATTCACCAATGGGAGATGACAAAATGGAGCGCTATGTCTGCATACACGGGCACTTCTATCAGCCCCCGCGGGAAAACGCCTGGCTTGAGTCCATCGAACTCCAGGACTCGGCCTATCCTTACCACGATTGGAACGAGCGCATAACCGCTGAGTGTTACGCTACCAACGCCGTTTCCCGTATTTTGGACGGCGAAAAACACATCACCCAGATAGTCAACAACTATGCCAGGATAAGCTTTAACTTCGGGCCGACCCTGCTTTCCTGGATGGAGCAATACCAGCCCGAAGTGTACCAGTATATCCTGGATGCCGACCGGCAGAGCCAGGAACGCTTTTCCGGGCATGGCTCGGCACTGGCACAGGCGTACAACCATATGATCATGCCCCTGGCCAACCGCCGGGACAAATATACCCAGGTGCTCTGGGGTATCCGCGACTTCGAGAGCCGCTTTGGTCGGAAGCCGGAAGGGATGTGGCTGCCCGAGACGGCAGTGGACATGGAGAGCCTGGACATTATGTCCGGGCAGGGGATAAAGTTCACCATCCTGGCCCCGCACCAGGCCGGGCGGATGCGGCCAAGCGACGACGGGGAATGGGAGGATGTCAGCGGCAACCGCATCAACACTGGCAGGGCGTACCAGGTAAACCTGCCATCGGGCCTGAAGATCGCCGTCTTCTTTTACGATGAGGTCATCGCCCGGGCGGTGGCCTTTGAGGGACTCCTGAGCAGTGGCGAGAGCTTTGCCGGGCGGCTCGCTGGAGCTTTCTCCGGAGAGGATGACCAGCCACAGCTCGTCCATATCGCCACCGACGGAGAGACCTACGGGCATCACCACCGCTTTGGCGATATGGCGCTGGCCTATGCCCTGGACCATATCGAGACCAATAACCTGGCGCGGATAACCAACTACGGAGAGTACCTGGAGAAGTTTCCGCCGGAATTCGAGGTCGAAATCGTGGAGAATACCTCCTGGAGTTGCGCCCACGGGATCGAGAGGTGGCGGAGCGACTGCGGCTGTAACGGCGGGCCTGCCGGGTGGAACCAGGCGTGGCGGGCGCCTTTGCGCCAGGCCCTTGACTGGCTGCGGGATACCGTGGCCCCCCGGTACGAGGACACAGCGCGGCGCTATTTTAAGGATCCCTGGGCGGCGCGGGACGATTATATCCAGGTGGTGCTCGACCGCTCTCCGGAGAGCGTACAGCAGTTCTTTTCCCGCCACGCCGCGCATGAGCTAAGTCCTTATGAGGCGACCACGGCGCTCAGATTGCTGGAGTTCCAGCGCCATGCCATGCTCATGTACACCAGTTGCGGCTGGTTCTTCGAAGAACTGTCACGTATCGAGTCGGTTCAGGTCATCCAGTATGCCGGCAGGGTGAACCAGCTTGCCGGGCAGCTCTGTGGCGATGAGACCGAAGACCATTTCCTGGACATCCTGGGCCAGGCCAGGAGCAACATACCTGGCATTGGCACCGGCCGGGACATATATGAGAAGTTCGTCAGGCCGGCCATGGTTGACCTGGTCAAGGTGACAGCCCATTACGCCATCAGTTCCCTTTTTGAGGACTACGGTGAGGAGACCAGGGTCTATTGCTATAACGTGACCAGCCGGGACTACCAGACCTCTGTCGCCGGCAAGTCCAAGCTGGCGGTAGGCTGGATCACCATCACCTCGACGATTACCGGGGAATCGGCAGACCTCAGCTTCGGCGTGCTCCATTTTGGCGACCATAACGTAAATGCCGGCATCCGCGAGTACCGGGGCGAAGAGGCCTACCAGGCCATGCTGGACGAGCTGACCGAGACCTTCAGCCGGGCTGATTTCCCGGAGGTCATCCGGCAGCTTGACAGGCACTTCGGCATGTCCACCTACTCCATCAGGCACCTGTTCCGTGACGAGCAGCGCGATGCGCTCGACCGGATACTTGAGTCTGCCCTGTCTGACATCGAGACCGCCTACCGTCAGCTTTACGAGCGCTATTATCCCCCGATGCGTTTCCTTGCCGACCTGGGCAACCCGGCGCCAAAGGCATTTCACTCGGCAGCCGAGCTGATTTTGAACAGCGACCTGCGCCGGGCCTTGTCCGCTGATTCCATCGATGCAGAGCGGGTCAAGGCTCTTCTGAACGATGCCGAGATCTGGAAGGTAGACCTCGACCGTGAAGGCCTGGGCTATGTATTCCAGCAAAACCTGACCGGCATGATGACCGGGTTCATGTCTGCCCCTGAAGACAGTGACCTGATCGAGGTCCTGATAGATGCGGTGGCGCTGGCCCCTTCCATCCCCATTCCGGTGGACCTCTGGGCATTGCAAAACACTTACTACAAGATGCTACAGGGGGTGTGCCCCGAGTTCCAGGCCAGGGCAGCGAAAGGAGACGATGCCGCCGGGCACTGGCTGGAACGCTTTGAGGTCCTGGGGCAGCACATGGCGATGCAGGTTGTCACATGCCCGGCCTGAGGGTGCCCTCTGCCACCTACCGGCTCCAGTTCAACCACCGGGTCCGCTTTCAGGATGCCAGCGCCCTGGTGCCTTATCTGGAAAGGCTGGGCGTTTCTGACCTGTACGCCTCGCCGGTATCTCAGGCCCGGCGGGGGAGCCTCCACGGCTATGATGTTGTTGACCCAGCCGCCTTGAACCCGGAGCTGGGCGCTGCCGCCGATTTCGAGGTGCTGACAAAGGAGCTTGGACAGCACGGCATGGGGCTGCTCCTCGACATTGTGCCCAACCATATGGCCGCCGGGGCGGAGAACCGGTGGTGGCTCGATTTCCTGGCCAATGGTCAGTGTTCCCGGTATGCCGCTTTGTTTGATGTAGGCTTCCCTGCCCCTGACCAGGCGAACGAACGAGTGAATATCCCTGTTCTGAGCGAACCTCTGAAAGAAGCCCTGGGCAGCATGAGACTGGCTTTCTGTCAAGATGACGGGCTGTTTTTTGACTATAAAGGCCAGCGGCTGCCCCTGGACATCAGCAGTTACGGCCTTGTGCTGGAGCAGGTTGAAAGCCGGCTTTCGGGCGATGCCGGGGCGCGGTACGCGGGGGTGGTGAAAAAGCTGCAGGGACTCCCGCCGGCAAATAGCGAAGGGGCTATTGCCTGTCCCGAAAGGGAGGAGGCGCGGGCGGATTTCCTGGGAATGGTCCGCACGCCGGAAGGCAGGGCTGTTGTGGAGGCCGGCATCGCTGGCATCAACGGGTCAAGAGACAAGATTGCCCTTCTCCTGGAGCAACAGGCGTACCGCCCGGTCTATTGGAAGGAAGAGCAGGCCGGCTACCGCCGTTTCTTCAATATCAATGACCTGGTCGGGGTAAGGGTTGAGGACGAAGAGGTCTTCGAAGCCACCCATACCCTCATCTTGCGCCTGGTCCACGGCGGGCAGGTCACCGGCTTGCGAGTCGACCACGTTGACGGGCTGTTCGCCCCGGCCCGGTACCTGCGCCGTTTGCAGGAGCGCGCTTCCGGGGCCGGGCGCGTTTACCTGGTCGTGGAGAAGATACTGGCCGGGTCCGAGTCTTTGCCAGCGGACTGGCCGGTGTCCGGCACCACCGGGTATGATTTCCTGAATGTGTTGAACCGGCTTTTCGTGGATGACGGCGGGGTCCGCGCCTTGGAAGATATCTGCAACCGGGCCGGCGCTCCTTTGCCGTCATTTGAGGATGTAGTTTACCAGAAGAAGAAGCAGGTCATGGCCGACCTGTTCCATGCGGAGATAGACGGCCTGGGACGCCTGCTGGCGCGATTGTGCGGTGAGGTGTCGCCCGGGGCATTGAAGGCTGCGCTGGTCGAGGTGACCGCCTGCCTGCCGGTGTACCGCACTTACACCTGCGACTTTGAGACCTCATCTGCGGACCGTGCTTGCCTGGAGCACGCCTTTGAAGAAGCCGGGCGGCGCAACCCTGCCCTGGACAAAACTGCGTTGAGCTTCGTCAAGAGCGTCCTCTTGCTGGACTTTCCTCCCGGCCTTGCCGGCGATGGGAAACGATTGTGGCTGCTGTTGGTCATGCGCTGGCAGCAGATCACCGGAGGCATCATGGCCAAGGGGTTTGAGGATACAGCCCTGTACAATTACAGCCGCCTGGTGTCCCTCAACGAGGTGAGTGGCGACCCCGGCGCTGGCGGCCTTTCCGTTGAGGAGTTCCACCAATTTAACCTGGAAAGGCTCAGGGCCTGGCCCCACACCATGAACGCCACTTCCACTCATGACACCAAGCGCAGCGAAGATGTGCGCGCCAGGATAAACGTGCTCTCCGAACTCCCCGGCGAATGGGGGCAGCACCTGGCGCGCTGGCGGGAATGTAACCAGCCGAAAAAGCGGATGGTCAGGGGAAAGCCTGTGCCTTCGGCAGATGGAGAGATATTCATCTATCAGAACATGCTGGGGGCCTGGCCATTCGGGGTGGAGAAGATAGAGCAGTTCAAAGAGCGGTTCAAGGCTTACCTGGTCAAGGCGGCCCGCGAGGCGAAGTCTTATACTGACTGGTTATCGCCGGACGAAGAGTATGAGGCAGCCCTCGCCGGCTTTGCTGAAGCGGTGATGAGTGACGCCCGTTTCCTGGCCGGTTTCTGCCCGTTCCAGGAGCGAATAGCCTGGTATGGGGCGCTGAACTCGCTGGCGCAGGTCTTGCTGAAGGCAGCCTCCCCCGGCGTGCCCGATTTCTACCAGGGGACCGAGCTGTGGGACCTGAGCCTGGTAGACCCGGACAACCGCCGCCCGGTGGACTTTGCCAGCAGGGTCAGTATTCTTGAGGGGCTGATCCGGCAGGATGTGGAACGGGGGCGGGCGGTGCTGGCGGCGGAACTGATTAAGGTCTGGCGGGACGGGCGGATCAAGCTTTACATAACTTACAAGGCTTTGTCCTGGCGGCGCTCGCACCCGGAGCTATTTCGCGATGGAGATTACCTGCCCCTGAGAATTGAGGGTAAGAACGGCGGCCATGTCTGCGCCTTTGCCCGCCAGCAGGGTGAGCAGTGGGGGCTGGTGGCGGCATCACGGCTTGTGGCCGGACTTGTTCCTGGAGCGTCTTTGCCGGTGGGGGGGCAGGTGTGGGGCGCTGACAGGTTGCTTTTGCCGGAGGGCGCGCCTGGTGACTGGCTGGAAATCTTTACCGGAGAAAGGCTAAGGGCCTCCGGCGGAAGTCTGCAAATGTCCCAGGTATTCCGGCTGCTGCCGGTGTCCCTGCTGGCGCCCTGGTCTGAGCGCTAAGGTTCGCGGCGCACAGTTGTGCTGATAGAGGTCTGCGCGGCGGCGGGGAGGTACATCCGCTCGGAGTATTCCCGGAGCATGCGCCGGGTGCTGAACTGGGCAAGAACGGAACGGATGGACTGTTTGACCATCTTCATCCAGCCCAGGGGCACGCCGTTGCGGTCGCGGTCGTAGTAGAGAGGCACCACTTGCTCTTCCAGCAGGTGGTAGATGGCCTTGCTATCGACCTCGTCCTCGATTTCGGCGTTGGGATAAGGCAACTCGCTGCCTATCGCCCATCCGTTCTTCCCGTTGTACCCTTCGTACCACCAGCCATCCCGCACGCTCATGTTGATCACGCCGTTCAAGCCCGCCTTCATGCCGCTGGTGCCGCTGGCTTCCTGGAGGCGGCGGGGATTGTTGAGCCAGACGTCTACTCCCTGGACCAGCCGCCGGGCCAGGTGGATATCATAGTCTTCCACGAAGGCGGTCCGGCCTTCCAGTTCCCGGTCGCAGGCCATGGAGAAGACCTGGTGGATGAGGTGCTTGGACGGGAAATCGGCTGGATGGGTCTTGCCGGCAAAGACTATTTGTACCGGGTGCCATTTACTGGTGAGGATGCGCTTGAACCGGTTGAAGTCCCGGAACAGCAGCGCCGGGCGCTTGTAGCTCACGAAACGGCGGGCGAAACCGATGGTCAGGACGTCGTGGTCAAGCAGGGCGCCCATAGCCAGGAACTGGTCCCGGTTCAACTCGTCCTCCAGCCACCGGTTACGCAGGCGTTCCCTGATCTCCCGGAGCAGGCTCAGCTTGCGGCGCTGGTGGACCGCCCACAGTCTATCGTCCGGGATATCCTCGACAGCAGCCAACAGACCGGGATCGTCATGCCTGTTTATCCAGTCTTTGCCCAGGTATTCCTCCAGGAGAAAATATAGCTCCGGGGCGATCCATGACGGAACGTGAACGCCATTGGTGATATGGGTTATGGGCACTTGCTCCTCGGGCAGGGAGGGCCACAGGGGTTGCCACATGCGGCGGCTGACCCTGCCGTGAAGCTGGCTTACGCCGCAACGCTGCGCAGACAGCCGCATCGCCAGCGCCGCCATGCTGAAGGCTTGCTGGTCTCCGTGTCCCCCCAGGCCGTAAAAAGTAGCCCGGTCGATTCCGATTGAGCGCCAGCAGTCCCCGAAATAGTGGTCTACCGAATCAGCCAGGAAGACATCGTGGCCGGCCGGCACGGGAGTATGAGTGGTAAAGACTGTTGTCGCCTGTATCCTGTTTATGGCCTCATCGAAACCAAGTCCCTCAGCCATTTTCTCGCAAAGGCGCTCCAGCATCATAAAGGCGGTGTGGCCTTCGTTGGCATGCCATATCGCCGGGTCGATGCCCAGTTTACGCAGTACCCGCACTCCGCCGATACCGAGCACGATCTCCTGCTGAATTCGTATGTCCCGGTCCGCAATGTACAGCCTGGCTGAGAGCTTGCGCAGCGGTTCGGGATTTTCTTTCAGGTTGGTGTCCAGCAGGTATATCCTGGTGCGTCCCACCCGGACCTCCCAGACTCCCACCGCGATGGCGAAGTCCCCCATTTTCAGGCGGACCACGATATCTTCTCCCTCGGGGGAGCGAGCGCGGTCAATCGGAGCTTCGTTGAAGTCAAGGTCGAGATATTTTTCTTCTTGCCAGCCATCAGGGTTTATATGCTGGTGAAAATACCCCTGCGGGTACATGAATCCCACCGCTACCAGGGGTAGTCCCAACTCGCTGGCCTCTTTGCAGATATCCCCGGCCAGGACGCCCAGCCCGCCGGCGTAGATAGGCAGGGAGTTGTGGATGGCATACTCCATTGAGAAATAGCCGATGGGGCCTTCCAGGAGCGAGGGGCAGACATCGGCGCACCAGGTTTCAGTGGCGGCCAGGTCACGGTCAAAGGCGGCCAGCACCGAATCATACAATCTTATAAAAGAGGGGTCGGCGGCGGCTGACTGCAGGGACTGCTGGTCTATTTCAAGCAACTGTTTCACCGGGTTATGCCCGCTCAATCTCCACAGCGGGTAGTCAAGGGAAGCGAACAGTCGCCGGGCTTCGGCGTGCCAGCTCCACCACAGGTTATTGGCCAGTTCCCCGATGCGGCCAATGCGTTCTGGCATTACTGGTGGCAAGGCCTCTCCTTTTCACTCGCGCCGCACCTCGCCGCCGGAAATGCTTTAGCCACGGTACGGCTTATGGCAAGGCGTCTTTGTTAGAGATTATACTCCATTAGCCTGTGGAATTTAAGTATGCACTCGCCTTTCACCGAAATCTCGAAGTGCTCTCTGCGGCAGACTTTGGCGGCGAGGATTGAGGGCCTGGAAAAAATAAATTACAATGAAGGACTTGAATTTTTTAGAGATGTTGCATTATCATAACATCATACCCGTTCATATAAAATTTTCGTAACAAAATAATTGACGCGAGGGTGTTGAGGGTCCGGTGGCCAGAGGTGGTGCGTTAGTCTACCTATCAGTAGCCCTGCCCGTCAGGCTCTTTTGCCCTATTCTATCGGGGGAATAAGAGGTCAAAATGGTTTTTGATGCTTCGGCTTTTCCCAAAGATACATTGACTGTAGCCTATTTCTCGATGGAGATAGGTCTTGAAGCGGCGATGCCTACCTATAGTGGCGGTCTGGGCATTCTGGCCGGGGATTCTGTCAAAGCCGCCGCTGACCTGGGCTTGCCGGTAGTAGCGGTTACGCTATTGCACCGGAAGGGGTATCTCCGGCAGCACCTGGACTGCTATGGGAACCAGACCGAAAGTGAAGCAGTCTGGTCTCCACAGGACCGCCTGGAATTGATGACGCCCAGGGTAATCGTAAATATAGCCGGACGCAAAGTAGAAGTGCAGGCGTGGCGCTACCTGGTCCGGGGAGAGTTCGGCCATACCGTGCCTGTTTATTTTCTGGACACGGCGCTGCCGGTCAATGCCCCTTACGACCAGAGCCTTACCGACTGGCTTTATGGCGGTGATGATTGCTACCGGCTGTCACAGCAGGTGGTGCTGGGGCTGGGTGGCGTGGCCATGCTCAGGGCACTAGGCTACCAGCGCGTGCAGTCCTACCATATGAACGAGGGACATTCAGCGTTGCTCTCGCTGGCGTTGTTCGAGGAACAGGCCTGGGGGCGCAGCCTGTCCGATGTGAACGGGGATGCTACTGATGCAGTGCAGAAGCGCTGTGTCTTTACCACACACACCCCGGTACCGGCCGGCCACGATGGTTTTAACTTTGACCTGGTCAGGCATGTCCTGGGCAACGAGCGTAGCGACTTTTTGAAGAGGGCACGCTGTTGTACTAACGGCTCGCTGAACATGACCACTATTGCCCTCAATTTCTCACGCTACATCAACGGCGTCTCAATGCGCCACAATGAAATATCCCGCAATATGTTCCCTGACCACGTCATCGATGCCGTCACCAACGGCGTACATGCCGGAGAGTGGACATCCAGGCCGTTCAAAGCCCTTTACGACCGCTATGTCCCGGAGTGGCGGCGCGACAACCTGTACCTGCGATACGCCATCAGCATTCCGCTCCAGGAGATATTACAGGCGCATGCCGAGGCCAAACGGGACCTGATTGCCGAGGTGGAGCGGCGCTCCGGTATCCGTCTGGACCCGGCGGCTATGACCATCGGCATTGCCCGGCGGGCTACCGCATACAAACGTAGCGATCTCTTGTTCCACGACCCGGACCGGTTGCGGGCAATTTCCCGCAAGATCGGCCCGCTGCAGGTGCTCTGCGCCGGAAAGGCCCATCCCAGGGACGGCGGCGGCAGAGACCTCATCCGGCGCATTTTCCAGGCCGCCTCAGACCTGGCTGATGATGTGACGGTGGTCTACCTGGAAGAGTATGATATGGACCTGGGCCGGGCGATGTGCTCGGGGGTGGATATCTGGTTAAACACGCCGCAAAAGCCTTATGAGGCATCGGGGACGAGCGGAATGAAGGCGGCGCTCAACGGCGTGCCCAGCCTCAGCGTCCTGGATGGCTGGTGGATAGAAGGGCACATGGAGGGCGTGACCGGCTGGTCTGTGGACGAGGACTGGCACTGCGCCAGTGATTCCTGCAACGAGAGCCAGTCACTCTATGACAAGCTTGAGCGCATAATCGTACCAATGTACTACCGCCAGCCGGGCGATTTTGCCAAGATAATGCGCTCGGCCATATCGGTGAACGGCTCGTACTTCAACGCCCAGCGCATGGTGATGCAATACCTGCAAAACGCCTACCTGCGTGTCGGCGTCTCGTGATGCCAGAGTAGCCTTTGTTCTATCAAGGCCCCGGATATCCGTCCGGGGCTTTTTTCTTGTCTGGCGGTGTTGCTTCTTCAGGGCAAAGCTGTTGCGTTGTCGGGTGGTCATATCTGTGCTAGAATAAAGTGCTTTGAAGAAGGACACAAAATACTGGATAGGCTTCAACCTGGTGCCGGGCATCGGCCGGGTCAGGTTCGCCCAGATGAAAAGCCACTTCGGCAGCCTGGAGGGGGCCTGGCAGGCGACTCCAGCCGAGCTAAGACAGGCCGGGCTGGACAGCGGAGTGGTCAGGTCTATCAGTGAATGGCGGCCCCGCATCTCTGTTGACGCAGAGGCGGAGAAGCTGGAGCGGCAGGGGGTCACTGCTCTGGCCTGCGATGACCCGGCTTACCCCGCCCGTCTCAAGGAGATCTATGACTACCCGCCGCTGATATATGTCCGGGGCGCGCTGACCCCGCAGGATGAGTGGTGCCTGGCGGTGGTGGGGACGAGGCGGGCCACTATTTACGGCAGGCAGGTGGCCGAGGAGATAGCGGCCGACCTGGCCCGGAGCAAGGTAACCGTGGTCAGCGGGCTGGCGCGGGGGATCGATACCATTGCCCACCGCAGCGCCCTGGCCGCCGGGGGCCGGAGCATCGCGGTGCTTGCCTGCGGGGTGGACGTGGTCTATCCCCCGGAGAATGCCTCGCTAGCCGGGGATATCGCCGGGCAGGGGGCCTTGATAAGCGAGTATCCACTGGGTGCCGGGCCGAAGGCGGAGAACTTTCCCCGGCGCAACCGCATCATGAGCGGCTTGAGCCTGGGCACCCTGGTAATAGAGGCCGACGAGACCAGCGGCGCCATGATAACCGCCCGCCTGGCACTGGAGCAGAACCGGGAGGTCTTCGCCATACCGGGCAGCGTGCTGTCGCCGGCCAGCCGGGGCGCAAATCTGCTTATCCAGGAAGGCGCAAAACTGGTGCGGAGCTACACCGACATCCTGGAAGAGCTGAACCTGATGACAGTAGCCCGGCAAATCGAGATGCGGGAGATAATCCCGGCCTCCGATACCGAGTCCGTACTGCTGCAGCAGTTGAGCGCTGAGCCGGCCCATATCGATGAGGTCTGCCGGGGCAGCGGCCTGCCCGTTTCGACGGTGAGCAGCACACTGGCCATGATGGAATTGAAGGGCCTGATCAGGCAGGTGTGGGCAATGAGTTTTGTCCTGGCGCGGGAGGCCAGGCAAGGATATGGAGTAAAGGTTGATTGATGGGTAATAACTTGGTTATAGTAGAATCTCCGGCCAAGGCGAGGACCCTGGACAAGATACTGGGGCGCAACTATCGCCTTAAGGCCTCGCTGGGGCACGTGCGCGACCTGCCCAAGGGCAAGCTGGGCGTGGACGTAGACCATGACTTCGCCCCCAGCTACGTGGTGCCCAAGGCCAAGGCCAAGCTCATTTCCGAGCTGAAGCATGCGGTCAAGGAGGCCTCGGCGGTCTACCTGGCTACTGACCCTGACCGGGAAGGGGAGGCCATAGCCTGGCACCTGGCCGAAGTGACCGGAGCGGACAAAATCCCGTACTACCGCGTTACTTTTCATGAGATAACCGAGCAGGCTGTTAAGGACGCCTTCAAGCATCCCCGCGACATAGACATGAACCTGGTCAATGCCCAGCAGGCGCGGCGCGTCCTGGACCGGCTCGTCGGCTACAAGATAAGCCCCCTCCTGTGGCAGAAAGTGAGGCGGGGCCTCTCCGCCGGGCGGGTGCAATCGGTGGCGGTGAGCATAATTGTCAACCGGGAGCGGGAAATACTGGACTTCGTCCCCGCCGAATACTGGACCATCGAAGCCGATCTTGCCAAAAAGCCCCGGGGGGCGGCCTTCAGGGCGGGGCTGGTGGGCCAGGCCGACGGGACCAAGCTGGAAATCCACAACCAGGCGGAGGCGGACGGACTGAAAGAGGCGCTGGGGAAAGCGAAATACGCCGTTGCCAAAGTGGGCACCAAGGAGGTATCCCGCCAGCCGGCAGCCCCCTTCATTACCAGCACCTTGCAGCAGGAGGCCTGGCGCAAACTCCACTTCACCGCCAAGCAGACCATGGCCATCGCCCAGCAGCTTTACGAGGGCCTGGCCGTCGGCGATGAGGGCAGCGTGGGTCTGATAACCTACATGCGCACTGACTCTACCCGCGTGTCCGAGTTGGCCCTGGCCGAGACCAGGGAGTATATCGGCAGCAAATTTGGCCCCGATTTCCTGCCGGCCAAAGCGCGCTCTTTCGGCAAGAAAGTAAAGGGGGCGCAGGAGGCCCACGAAGCTATCCGTCCCACCAGCATCCACAGGGAGCCTGCGCTGCTCAAGCCGTACCTGAACGCAGCCCAGCTAAAACTTTACGAGCTTATCTGGAAGCGGATGGTGGCCAGCCAGATGGCTTCAGCCGTTTTTGATAGCACCTCTGTGGATATCGAGGCGAAGTCTCCCCAGGCCGGCTACCTCCTCCGGGCGACCAGTTCAGTAAACCGGTTCCCGGGCTTTATGATGCTGTACAGCGAGGGCCGGGACGAAACAGATGAAGAGGACAGGGAAAAACGCCTGCCCAGGCTGGCCAAAGGCGACGAGCTTGACCTGAAAGATATCTTATCCGAGCAGCATTTCACCCAGCCGCCGCCCCGCTATACCGAGGCTACCCTGGTCAAGGCCCTGGAGCAATGGGGCATTGGCCGTCCCAGCACCTATGCCCCCATTCTTTCCACCATCCAGGACCGCGGCTATGTCGAAAAAGTGAGCGGCAGCTTCCGGCCCACAGACCTGGGCATGCTCGTCAACGACCTGCTCAGCAAGCACTTCCGCTTTATCGTCAACGTCAAGTTCACCGCCAGGATGGAGTCCTACCTGGACGACATAGCCAGCCACAAGATGGACTGGGTTGCCGCCCTGAAGGAGTTCTATGACCCTTTCGCGGGTACCCTGGAAAAGGCCTCTCAGCAAATGGAGAGGGTTAAACCCCCCGTGGAGCTTACCGAGGAGCCGTGCCCCCAGTGTGGCCGGCCCCTGGCGATAAAGGCGGGCCGCTTTGGCAAGTTCCTGGCTTGCAGCGGATATCCGGAGTGCAAGTTCACCAAGTCCATAAAGGTCAAGACCGGCGCGCGCTGTCCTGAATGCGGCGGCGACCTGGTTGAGAAGGTGACCAAGAAGCGGCGCACCTTTTACGGGTGCAGCAATTATCCCAAATGCCAGTTCGCCATGAACGCCCGGCCTCTGGCCCAGCCCTGCCCCCAGTGCGGCGGGCTGCTCACCGAATACCGGAAAAGCTGGGTGAAATGTACCAAGTGCGGCCACAAGGAAGCCAAAGGGCAGGGCTAGGCCATGCAAGAGGTCCTGGAAAAGTATATTGATTATCTCAGGGCTGAGCGAAACTTCTCGCCTTATACTGTGCGCAACTATACCAGTGACCTGCTGGGCAACCGCTTCCGCGGCGTTGAAAAGGGCTTTTTCCAGTTCCTAGTTGCCAGGGGGATAACTACTCTCAGAGAAGTCGACCGCCGCGTCCTGCGGGACTTCTCCGGCTGGCTGATGGGGCAGGGGGTGGCCCGCTCCAGCATAGCCCGCAAACTGTCGGCGGTGCGCTCGCTGTTCCGCTACCTGGAGCGCGAGGGACTGCTGTCAGCTAACTCGATAAAGAAGACCAGATCTCCCAAGTTGGAGCGAAAGTTGCCACCGTTTCTCACCGTGAAAGAGGCCTACAAGCTGATAGAAGCGCTGGAAACATCCACTCCGGTGGGCCTTCGTGACCGCGCCATAATGGAGTTGCTCTACGCCTCCGGCATCAGGGTAAGCGAGCTTGTCGGCCTGGACGTGAGCCGTGTTGACTTGGCCGCCCGTGAAGTTCGTGTCCTGGGCAAGAGGTCGAAGGAGAGGGTGGCCCTGATGGGCGAGCCGGCGGCCCGGGCGCTCAGGACCTATTTGGAAGGGGGCCGCCCCGTCCTGGTGGGAGACAGGAGGGACCGGGGGGCGCTGTTCGTCAACAGATACGGGGGGCGGCTGTCCCCGCGCTGGGTGCAGAAGATGGTGGCAAAGCACGCCCTGGCCCTGAACAGGGAGGCCCATCCCCACACCATGAGGCATACCTGCGCCACGCACATGCTTGAAGGTGGGGCTGACCTGAGGGTGGTGCAGGAACTGCTGGGCCATGTCAGCCTGTCTTCCACCCAGGTATATACCCACGTGACCAGGAGCCAGGCCAAAAAGATCTACCTTGCGGCGCATCCTATGGCCAGGGAAGGAGTCGAATGAGCTTCAAAGAGCGGTTACAGCGGCTTCGCCAGGCGCTGCCGGAGAGAGAGGTCGGTGGCATATTGATCTCTCAGCCGGAGAACCGGCGCTATCTTTCTGGTTTCGACGGTTCAGCGGGCATCCTGTTCATCACGCCGGACAGGGCCGTCATGGCCACGGACTTTCGCTATGTAGAGCAGGTCAAGCTGCAATCCCCGGACTACGAGATTTTTCGGACGGCCGGGGATATGGTACACTGGTTTGGCGAGCTGTTGGGCGGGTTTTCCGGCCGGCTGGGATTTGAGGCAGGCCACGTCACCGTCGCCGGGCTTCGGCAGATGGGCGAGGCGGTGAAAGGGCAGAACGCGGTCGGATTGATGCCTGTGGAAGGACTGGTGGAAAAGCTCAGGGCGGTGAAAGAGCCGGGGGAGATAGAGCACATCGCCGGCGCTGCCAGGATAGCTCTCAGCGCCCAGGAGTACGCCCGCGATATCATCCGTCCGGGCATGACCGAGAAGGAGCTTGCCTGGCAGATTGAAAAGTTCCTGCGAGAAAACGGAAGCCAGGGCATGCCGTTCGATATCATCGTGGCCTCAGGCCCGAACTCGGCGTTGCCACATGCCCGGCCTTCGGAGCGACGCATCGGCGCCGGCGAGCCGGTGGTTATCGACCTGGGCGCCAGGGTTGAGGGCTATTGTAGCGACCTGACCCGCACCCTTTGCCCCGGCAGTCCTGATGACACCTTTAACAGGATATATGATATCGTCCTGGGCGCCCAGCTTACGGCGCTGGCCATCATCAGCGAAGGGATGACCGGCGAGCAGGCGGACGCCTCGGCCAGGGCGGTCATCACCGAGGCAGGTTACGGCGAGGCCTTCGGGCATGCCCTGGGACACGGCGTCGGCCTGGCCGCCCATGAGATGCCCCGTCTCGGCGCCGGCTCCGGGGACAGGCTGGAGGGGGGCATGGTGTTCACCATCGAGCCGGGCATTTACCTGCCGGGGTGGGGTGGCGTCAGGATCGAAGACATGGCCATTATTGAAGGGGGACGGGCGGTGTCCCTGTCAAAGTCCGCCGCCGGTTCCGAGGTAAGGTATAGGTGACAGGAACAGCCTTCGATATTATTTGTATTATATTGCCGGAGAGGAGCGCTCTGGCGATTGTTAAAAGCTGATTTTCACATTCACACCAGGTACTCGCTGGACTGCGATACTCCTCTGGAGCAGATAGTCAGCCGCTGTGTTGAGCTGGGCATAAATTGCATTGCCATAGCCGACCACGGCACGGTGGAGGGGGCGCTGGAGATGCAGAAACTGGCCCCGTTCACCGTCATCGTCGCCGAGGAAGTGCTCACCCCCTACGGTGAGATAATGGGCATGTTCCTCACCGAGACAGTGCCCAGCAGGATACCCATTGAAGAAGCGATAGCGCGGATAAGGGCGCAGGGCGGCCTGGTTGGTGTGCCTCACCCCTATGACACGGTCAGGGGGTCGGCGCTGGGCAGCCCGATGATAGAGAAGGTAGCAGACAAACTGGACTTCGTCGAGGTGTTCAACGCGCGCAGTCCCTTTCTGCGCAGCTCGGCCCGGGCCAAAACCTTCGCCCAGAGGTACAGTTTGCGTTGCACTGCCGGCAGCGATGCGCACACCCCCAGCGAGATCGGCCATGCCTACGTAGAGATGCCTGAGTTCAAGGGCCGAGACGATTTTCTGCAGGCCCTGGAACAGGGCAAGGTCTATGGCCACAGGACCAACCCGCTCGCCCATATCAACAGCACCTGGGCCAAGTTCAAGTCATTCCTGTCCAGCCTGACCTAGGAAAGCTATGCAGAATCCAGGGGAACAAGGCTACCAGTTCGGCTGGTTCTCCACAGGCAGGGACCAGGCGGCCTGCGATCTCTTTGAAGTGGTGATGAAGGGTATTAAGAGCGGGGAGATCGCCGGCCGGATCGCCTTTGTCTTTTCTAACCGTGAGCCGGGCGAGTCTGCAGAGAGCGACCGGTTTGCTGATATGGTGCTCGGCTATGACATCCCCCTTGTCCGGCTGTCCCACCGTAAGTTCCTGGCCGGCCGGGTTGGGGACGCCGGAGACTGGCGGCTGGAATACGACCGCGCCGTCATGGAGAGGTTAAAGGGCTTTCAGCCTGACCTGTGCGTGCTGGCGGGATACATGCTCATCGTCGGCGAGGAGATGTGCCGGCGCTACGGCATGATAAACCTGCACCCGGCTGCCCCGGGCGGTCCGGCAGGTACCTGGCAGCAGGTCATCTGGCAGCTCATCGAGAGTGGCGCTGGCTCTAGCGGGGTGATGATGCACCTGGTCACGCCGGAGTTGGACCGGGGGCCGGTGGCCACCTATTGCACCTTCCCCATCAGGGGTGGGGCTTTTGACCCTCTCTGGGCGGAGATAAGCGGCCGGCCGGTACGGGAAGTGAGGGACAAGCAGGGCGAAAATAATGCCCTGTTCAAACTTATCCGCGAGCACGGCCTGGCCAGGGAATTTCCCCTGATCATCGCTACCCTCAAGGCCTTCAGTCACGGTAAAATAAGAGTAGTGCCTCCCTGGAGGCTGACCGATGCCCGGGGAGAGCCTGTCGATGGCTACGACCTCACCGCTGAGGTTGATAAGGCGCTTTGCGGCAACTATTATCCTGTCTCGGAAATAACTTGAACTAACTGGCGGAGGCCAGAATCCAGATGCCCTCTTATTTCTGGATTCCAGCCTACGCTGTAATGGCAGCTTGAGCAAGTCGAAGTTTTTCAACTTATTTGCGGGACATCACATTAGCCTTGATATGTCACCGAACAAAACTGGATAGCAGAGGCGAAAATGGCGAACTTTATTGCCTTCGATCTTGAGGGGCCGTTATCACCGCGGGACAACGCCTATGAGCTGATGAAACTTTTTCATGACGGGGAAAAGGTGTTCGAGGTTATCAGCCGTTACGATGACCTGCTCACCCTGGAGGGCAGGGAAGGCTACGAGCCGGGCGACACGCTCTCGCTGATAGTGCCCTTTCTGGCGCTGCACAATATCAACGAGGAGCGGATTGCTGCCGCCGCCGAAGTCGCCCTGACGCCGGGCGCCGAAGAACTGGTCACCTGGCTTGAGGCCAATGCCTGGAAGGTCTTTGCAATCACCACTGCTTATGAGCAGTATGCCCTCCGGGTTACCCAGAGACTCGGCATTTTTGCTCACAATGTCGCTTGTACCTCATTTCCCATCGATGAGATAAGCCAGGCGCTGGAGGACAAGGACAGGGCGCTGTTGCAGCAGGCGGAGGCGGACATACTTTCCCTCTACCCGCCCCGGGATGACGAACGTATCAGGCGGGCGCTGGACGGTATTTTCCTGGAAAAGCTGGCAGCGATCGGAATAGGGCAGGCGATAGCTCAGATCAAGCCCGTGGGCGGCTCCCGAAAGGTCGAGGCACTGACCCGCTTCGCCGACCGCTACGGAGAACCGCTGTCCCGCTGGGTGGTGGTGGGCGACAGCATCACCGATTTTCGCATGTTCCAGGCGGTGGAAGCCGCCGGCGGGCTGGCGGTTGCCTTCAACGCCAATCAATACGCTTTGCCCTATGCTACTATGGGGCTGGCCTCCGCCTCTATCAATGACCTGGCACAGGTCCTGCCGGCGTGGCACAAGGGCCTGCGCAAGGAGATGGAGAAGGTGGTCCGGGACAGGGAAACCGCCGGTGGCAAAGATGACCGGGGATATTTTCATTGGCTGGCGGGCAGGAAAGATATTAAAGATATCATCGAGCTCCACCTTCGCATCAGACGCGTGGTCCGTGAAGAGGCCGGCGGTCTGGGCTAGAATCAGCTATAATAAATGTAGCGTCTCTTCTCTTTGTGATTTAAATCATAGTCGGACCAGCCTGTCCATCATAAGGTATTAGTATGGGTATTTCCGTCCCTGATATCAGAAGAGCGATACTGGGTGGCGGCAACGTTTCGGTCTTCCAGCCTGCACTCCGGCGCGCCCTCGATGAGCTTCCTGTATCCGGTGCTTCGGCGCTTGGCGCACCTGAAATGATGCCCGGGGCCGCCGCTTTGCTCAGGCTTCTTGATGCCGAGCTGGCTTCACTGGTTGAGGCGTGGCTTGAGGGTGGAAGCGCCGGGTTGGCGCCGGCCACCGGGGAAGTCCAGGTGGTGGGGATGGCGCCTTACGGCCGTAATACCGGCCTTTACCTGGAAAAGGTAATCGAGCTGGTCAGGCCCGATATCGTGGCCGTTGACGTATCGCCGGGGGGACTGGCCGCCAATATGATGTACTCCTTCGGCATGACCGGGGCTGCCGGTCTGCCCGTCTATGGAGAAGTCACCGATGCTGAGACGGGACAGTTTCACAGCGTCGAGACGCTTTGCCCCGGCGACCTGGCGCAGACAGTGGTGGTGAAGTGCTGGCGTGAACGGATTCCGCTGGTGCCGGCGGGCATGCCGCCAGTATCAAGGCGTTCCAGGCCGGAAGAAGCCCTGCTGGACAGAGAGATAAAGAAGTCCAGCCTGCACATGGCGTACCAGGCCTTTGATGCAGAGCTGGGCAAAGTGCCCCTGTCACTGGATGCCACCGGGCTTGTCCAGCAGATCGATCAGGCCTGCTCCAGCCTGGGCGGCGCCATAGGCAGCGAAGTCAACGAAAAGTTCATCGATGAGGCGGGGTACACCGCCAGCCGCATTGCAGACCTGGCCTCTTTCCTGGAGAGCAGGGGCAGAAAGGCCAGGGTGCTGGCGGTGGTCAAGCTGGAGCACTATGATAACCTGCGCTTTATGACCGATCTCCTTGCCAAAGGGATAACCGATGAGATATACCAGCCGGCCCGGCATGATGTACTCAGCGCAACCATGACCAGCCGTCATTCGGCCAAGCTGGCCGCTTTCGCCAGCGAGCACGGCCCGGAGACGACCTTGCTCCAGGAGCTTTTCCGCGACGAGCTGCAAAAGTTTTCCCGGCAACAGGAAAATGAAGAGCCGCCGCCGGAGGACGTGGACTACCTGGTGAGCACCATTTCCAGCCGGACAAGAAGCCACGCTGGGGTCACCAGGGGCGCAAGTGTCCGGGGCACTATGGCCTTCAGGGACGTGGTGCTGGGCTTCCGCGCCCTCGAGGGCCGCACCACGCTGGGGCACATCGAAAAGGCCGCCCTGATAACACTGCCTCCGCGAATGGCCACCAGGCAGGATGACTATGATTCCGCCAGGGCGGTGGTCCAGGACATTGCCAGGGAAGTGCTCTACGGCATCCGGTATTCGGCGGCCCTCACGCCGGAACAGCTATCAGAGATGATGCAGCAGATGTCTCCCGAAGACATTATGAACAGCCTGAAATCGCCGAACTCAAAACAGTCCTCGCAGGGGCAGGGGCAGGGAGGCGACCCGCGCGGAGAGCCGACGGTGCTGCCTTCCGAAGAGGGCATGCACAATGCCTCCGGGCCGGGTCGCAATGGTCTCTCTCCTGACCAGTATTCTTCCCTCAAGAAATCAATAGAGCGGATGATGGAAAAGCTGGAGGAGATGCTGAAGCGCGGCGATATCACCCAGGAGGAATATGACCGGGAAAAGCGGCGGCTGGACGATATGCTCGATTCGGCGGCTCAGCCTCGCTGCCCCATGTCTGACCAGGAGCTGTCCGAGACGGTCATGGAACTGATGGACGCCCAGGACAGGCAGTGGCAAAAAGAGATAAGCTTCGAGCAGATGTATATCTACTACCATATCAAGGCGATGAGCGAAGGGAAAGAGCTGAGCCATCCCAAGCGTGATTATTACGGTCTGCGGGTGCTCATCGACGACCTGGAAAAGCGGGGACTGATCCGGGCGGTGGCGCAGGGCAGGAGCTTTACGCTGACCGCTCAGTCCCTGGACGCGCTGCTGGAGCGCCTGGTGCCCAAGCCGCGCAAGGGCAAGGAGCTGGACACTTTTCATGACGGGGACAGGCTCCAGATACAGGAGCGCTGCAAGTATGATATCCGCCGCTACACGCTGGGGGACGTCTTCAGGGACATCTCGGTGCGGCACACCCTCCGGGAGATAGCCAGGCAGAGGAAACCATTGTCTCAGGTGCAAAGGCGTGATATCAAGGTCTATATGAAGCAGCCGCGCAAGCTCCAGTCAGATATCGTCCTCTGTGTCGATACCAGCAGCTCGATGGGCTACCGGCATAAGCTGACCTATGCCCGGCTGGCGGCGGCAGGACTGGCCAGGGCGGCACTGGAGAACGGCGACCGTGTCGGCATCGTCACATTTGACAACTTTGGCCGCACCGTGATGCCATTGACCGACAACAAGGAAGAGCTTATAAACTACATAGTGGCCATCAGCGCCGGCGGCAATACCAACATCGGCGAGGGGATAAAATGTGCCAGCGAGCTTCTGATGAAGAAGCCGAGCCGCAATCCCAAGTTCGCTGTCCTGGTCACCGACGGCCAGCCCACCGCTATCACCGAGAAGGCCTTTCGTACCTTCAAGCCCATCAAGGAAAAAGACCTCACCGAGGAGTACGCGGTACAGGAAGTGAGGCGGGCGGCGGCCAAAGGCATCAAGGTCTCTGTGATACATATTGCCAGCAATGGCCGCGGGGCCGATGAGGGTTTTGTGAAGAACATCGCCAAAGTAGGCAATGGGCAGGTACAAAGGATAGCCTCCCCTGAAGATTTGCGCTGCCTGACACGGTAGACTCATCGAAAACCGTTGAGGAGAAGAGAATGGAATTAAGAGAAGAGCTGCGGAGAGCCATACTCGCCAAGCTGCGGAAGGGGCAGGACCCCCTGGACGGCTTCTACGCAGACCAGGAGACCAAGGAGGCCATCCTGGCGGTGATGGTCTCAGGGCGCCACCTGCTGCTGGAGGGCCCTCCGGGTACCGGCAAGACCACGCTGGCCAAGGTGCTGGCCGGGCATCTCAGGCCGATGCAGGCCGTTGAAGGCTGCCGCTACAACTGCGACCCGAAATCGCCGCAGTGCCCCGATTGTCTCAGCAAGACCAACCACGCAGCGGTTACGGTGCCGGGCAAGCAGCGCTTCATACGGGTGCAGGGGTCTCCTGAGCTTATGCCGGAAGACCTGCTCGGCGATGTGGACCCGGTGGTGGCGATGCAGTGCGGCATCCACGATTCACACGCCTTTATCCCGGGCAAGATACAGCGGGCGCACCGGAAGATACTGTTCATCGACGAGTTGAACCGGGTACCGGAGCGGACACAGAACACCCTGATACAGGTGCTGGAGGAACGGACCACCACCATCGCCGGATTTGACATAACAATCCCGGTGGATACCGTGGTCATCGCCACCCAGAACCCTGAAGAATATGCCGGGGCCGACCGTATCTCGGAGACGCTGGGCGACCGCTTTGAGCGCATCCGCATTGGCTATCCCAGCATAGAGCAGGAGACCACCATCCTGAGGCGTTACGCCAGGAGCTTCAAGGGGGTCAGGTTCGATGACCGGCTGCTGCCTGAAGTGGTCCGGATATCGCATCTGACGCGGACCTCGGAGGACTTCACGCGTCCCTCCAGCGTGCGGGGCAGCATCGCCATCTTCGAGCAGGCCCAGGCAATCTCGCAGTTGCAGAACCGGAACGAGGTCAACCGCGAGGACATCGAAAAGGCGGCGCGGATCAGCTTGACGGGGCGCACTGAGATAGCCACTGGCAGTCCTTATTATGAGAATCCGCAGGTGCTGTTCCAGCGAATAGTCGAGGACAGCCGGCAGGCTGAGTGAGCGGGGCATAATTTTTGCCGATGGCTGACGTGATCGGGCTGGGCGCTCTCAACGTAGACCATATCTACCGGGTGGACTGCATCCTCCATGACGGCGAGGCCGTGGTTAATGAGGTGGTGTCTTTGCCCGGAGGCTCGGCTGCGAACACAATTTACGGCCTGTCCAGGCTGGGGATAAAGACCGGCTTCATTGGCGCTGTGGCCGATGACGATGACGGCCGGCTTGCCATCGAAGACCTGCGCAGGGCGGGGGTCGATACGGCCTGGATAGAGGTGAAGCCCCAGGCCAGGACCGGTGCCACGCTCTGCCTCTCCGATTCCAATGCCCGCTCGATCTATGTCCTCCCCGGGGCCAATAGCCTTCTGACCGCAGACGACATTGACCTGAGGTACATCAACGGGGCGAGGCTCCTTCATCTCTCCTCCCTGGTGGATGAAGCACAGTTGGATATGTTGTCCGGGCTGATGGGCAGACTAAAGACGGTAAAGGTGAGCTTCGCCCCGGGGACGCTGTACACGGTGAAGGGGCTGAAAGCGCTCAGTCCAATTCTGGCACGGAGCACTCTCCTTTTTGTCAATGAAGATGAGATAAGGCAGCTTACCGGCCATGGAGTCGAGGATGGGGCTGGCCTTTGCCTTGAATCAGGCGCGGACATGGTAGTGGTCACCATGGCGCTGGGGGCATACATCAGGGATGCCCGGGATGAATATTTCGTGGAAGCGCCTGCCAGAGACCTGAACGTGGCGGACACGACCGGCGCCGGAGACGCCTTTGCTGCCGGTTTCCTGTATGGCTGGCTTAGAGGCAAAGGGACGGAGGAATGCGGCAGGCTCGGCCATGCCGTTGCCCGGCTTTCCATAACGCACCTGGGCGCGAGGCAGGGCCTGCCCAACGCCGAGGAACTGGAACAGCATTACCGGCAGCTTTACGCCCGGGACTGATACTAGGCCTTCTTGGCCGGTTTCAAGATCTCGTCCACCAGGCCGTATTCCACCGCCTGCTCCGGGTTCAGGTAAAAGTCACGGTCGGTATCGTGGGCGATCTTCTCCAAAGGTTGCCCGGTGTGCCTGGCCAGGATGTTCCTCAGGATGTCCTGGAGGCGCATGATCTCACGAGCGGCGATCTCGATATCGGCGGCCTGGCCCTGGGCGCCGCCGACGGCCTGGTGCATGTGTATGGTGGAGTTTGGCAGGCTGTAACGCTTGCCCTTGCTGCCGGCAGCCAGAAGCACCGTGCCCATGCTGGCGGCCATGCCGATGCATATTGTGGACACGTCCGGCTTGATAAGCTGCATGGTGTCGTATATGGCCAATCCCGAAGCGATGATGCCGCCGGGACAATTGATGTAAAGGCTGATGTCCTTGTCCGGGTCTTCGCGTTCAAGGTAAAGGAGCTGGGCCACAATAACATTGGCTACCTGGTCATTTATGGGCGTGCCCAGGATGACGATGCGCTCCCTGAGCAGCAGGGAGTAAATGTCGAAGGCGCGCTCACCCCTGGCCCCGGTCTCAATAACCATCGGGATCACGTTTGACGGCAGTGTGTTCATTTGTCCTCCTCCTTTTTTTCATTGCCTTTCCCTCCGGCCAGTTCGGCCAGGCGGGCCATGGTCTTGCGGGTGACCAGCATTCTCCTCATGGATGTTCTTGACGTTTCCGTGTTCAGTCCCCGGCGCAGGTCTTCCTTCCTGTCGGTAGCGCTCTCTATTATCGCCTCTATCTCAGCATCTATTTCAGGGTTTTCTACGGAGATGTTTTCCGCTTCGGTCAGCTTGTTCAGCACCAGCGCGCTGGTTATCCTGGTGGCGGCGAGGGGGCGAAGCTCTTCCCTGACCTCGTCCTCGGTCTTGTTTATTCTCTGCAGGTACTCTTCCAGGCTCCGGCCATCCATGCGTAGCTGCCTTGCCTGGTCCTGGATCATGTGGTCGATCTCGAACTCCACTATGGTGGGCGGGAACTCGACCGTTGATACGTCAACAAGGGCCTGTACCGCCTTCTCCTCGAAAGCGCGCCTGACCCGTTCCTCGGCATGCCGCTTCAGGTTAGTAAATATCCGCTCTCTAAGGGCAGCAACCGAGTCGATATCAGGGATTATTTCTTTGGCCAGTTCATCAGTCAGCTCAGGCAGGACTTCCTGCTTTATCTCGCTGAGCTTTACCTTAAAAGAGGCTTCTTTACCGGCCAGTTCGCTGGTGGCATAGTCATCGGGAAACTGGATGGTGAACTCTTTTTCCTCATTCTTGTTCATGCCGACCAGTTGCTCGGCGAATCCGGGCGCGGGAAATGGCGAATCGGAGGCGAGCTGGTACTGTGCGTCTTTCTGGTTTACGAACGGCTCCCCGCCAACGGAGCTTTCGATATCGAAAATGGCAAGGTCGTCAAGCGCTAACGGGCGTTCCACCGGCTCCCAGGTAGCGCGCTCGTGGCGCAGCTCTTCCATGATCTTGTCCACTTGCTCGTCCACAGCCTCCGGCTCTTCAGCAGAGACGCTGATGCCGTGATAGTCCCCAAGCTCCACTACAGGAGGCAGCGGCACCTCGGCCTTGAAGATGACCGGGTCGGTGCTTTCGATGTGGACGTGTGGCTCGGCAATAGGCTCGATGTTCTCTTCCTTGAGGGCGCGCTCATAGACCTCCGGCCAGAGGTGGCCGAGCGCGTGCTCCAGGACGCTTGTCTTATCGAGGAAGCGCTCCAGTACAGCGCGGGGCGCCTTTCCCTTGCGGAACCCCGGTATGTTCGCCTTTTTGCCCATGTGCTCATAGGCTTCAGCGATGGAGGCGTCTACCTCTTCCCTGTCAGGCTCGATGGTCAGGAATGCCTGACGGTTCTCCGTTTTCTCTCTGGTTACCTTCACTAATTCCTCCGGTTATAGTGCCAGTGTATTTCCGGGCGGGTTCCCGTTCTTAAAGGAGATATGTAACTCGGCGAGTTGTTCTTCGGTGATCTCTGAAGGGGCATTGAAGGTCAGGTCGGCGGCGCTCTGGTTCTTGGGGAAGGCGATGACCTCCCTGATGTTCTCCTCGCCGGCAAGGAGCATGACCAGGCGGTCGATGCCCGGGGCAATGCCCCCGTGAGGCGGCGCGCCGAAGTCAAAGGCTTCGAGCAGGTGTCCGAAGCGCTCATCGATCTGGGAGTCAGTGTAGCCCATCACCCGGAACATTCTGCGCTGAAGCTCGCTGGTATGTATCCTGATGCTGCCGCTGGACAGCTCAAAGCCGTTACAGACGAAGTCGTAGCTTCTGGCCAGGACCTTGCCCGGGTCGGAATCAAGCAGGGGAAGGTCGGCTTCCCTGGGGGAAGTAAACGGGTGGTGCATCGCCTGCCACCGCCCCGCCGTTTCACTCCATTCGAACATGGGGAAATCGGTGATAAAGGCAAAGGCGAGCAGGTCTGGGGGGGCCAGGCCGAGTCGCTCCCCCATTTCCCGGCGGAGCTCGCCCAGGACTTTGTTGACCATGTCAGGTTTACCGGCGGCGATAACAAGCAGGTCGCCTGGCTTGGCCTGCAAAAGTGCTGCCATCGCCTTTACCTGGTCGAGTGACAGGTATTTGGCCGCCGGAGACTTTGCAAGTTCCGCTGTCAACTCCTCAAGACTGGATGCAACGCCCAGGGATATAGTGGTTATGCCGCCGGCGCCCAGCGCCTGTGCTCTGCGGTTCAACTCGTCAAGCTGGCTCCGGGTATATGTCCCGCAGCCTGGTACGCAAATACCCTTTACCCTGCCGCCGGCGGATATCGCCCTGGTGAATACGGCAAATCCGGTGGTGGCAGCGATGTCAGAGAGGTCGCCGATCTCCATGCCGAAGCGCAGGTCGGGCTTGTCCGTGCCGTACCGCTCCATTGCCTCGGCATAGGTGAGCCTGGGGAAAGGCCGGGCCATGCGCATCTCCGGCTTGAGGGTCTCGATCATGGAAGTGAAAAGCTCTTCGAGCAGCGAGATGATATCCTCTTCTTCGATGAAGCTCATCTCGATATCAAGCTGGGTGAACTCGGGCTGCCGGTCAGCGCGGGTATCCTCGTCCCGGAAACAGCGGGCCACCTGGTAGTACTTCTCTAAACCGGCCACCATCAGCAATTGCTTCAACTGCTGGGGGGACTGGGGCAGGGCGTAGAACTTCCCGGGATAGATGCGGCTGGGCACCACGTAGTCACGGGCGCCTTCGGGAGTGCTCTTGATGAGCACCGGCGTTTCCACCTCCACGAAGTCCCTGGCATCCAGAAAATCGCGCATGAATTTCACCACCCGGTGGCGCAGGAGCAGGTTTTGCTTCATGCGTTCCCGCCGCAGGTCCAGGTAGCGGTACTTGAGGCGCAGGCTCTCGTCTACCTCTACCTCCTCGCTGATGTAGAATGGCGGGGTCATGGACCGGTTCAATATCTGTGCGTCATGGGCGATGACCTCTATCTCGCCCGTGGGGAGCGCCCGGTTCTCGGTACCTGCCGGCCGGGCCGCCACCGCGCCTTCGACTCTGACCACGTATTCGCTCCTCAGCTCGCCGGCAGTCTGGTGAGAAGCCGGTGAGACTTCGGGGTTGAACACTACCTGGACTATTCCCTCCCTGTCCCGGAGATCAATGAAGATGAGGCCGCCATGGTCTCTGCGGCGGTGGACCCATCCGGCCAGGGATATCGTTGTGCCGGCATGTTCTTTCCTGAGTTCACCGCAGGCGTGGGTCTTGAGCAAGTGTCTCCTTCAGAAGGCGCAAGTTCTATTAACTTTAATTATAGCCCATGAAGGTAGGCCATTCAACTGGCACGATTGGCAGTGCATCGCACGCTGACAATTCGCGACTTTTCGGATAGTCTCTCCAGGCTACAATTCTCTGGATGCTGACCCCGTATCGGGTACGGGTTCACCCTGAACGGTTCACCGTGAACGGGGCAGGCTTTTCGTCGGTATGGTTTGGAGTTGTTTTTGCCGCCTGTACCGGCGTATGCTATCATAAATTACAGTTCTCCAACCACCAGGAGCGATTCTCAAGAGAGGTTGAAAGAGATGGGCAGGATCTATTTCATAGACGTGACCAACCGCGATGGCGTGCAGACGGCCAAGCTGGGACTTTCCAAGATAGAGAAGACCCTGCTGAACCTGTACCTCAACGAGATGGGAGTGTACCAGAGCGAGTTCGGCTTTCCCACCACCAGGCATGAGACCCTTTACCTGCAGGCCAACCTGGAGCTTGCCGGGATGGGCGTGCTCGATCCTATAAAGCTGGGGGGCTGGATAAGGGCCACCGCCGGCGACGTGGAGACTGCCTTCCGTCTCGTTCCAGGCATTCGCCATCTCAACCTTTCCATCTCCACCTCTGAGCAGATGATAACCGGCAAGTTCATGGGCAAGAAAAATCGCGCTGACATTGTCAAAGAGATGACCGAGGCCGTTGACGCCGCCAGGGCGCACGGGGCCGAGACCATCGGGGTCAACGCCGAGGACGGCTCCAGGACCGACTTGGGTTTTCTCATCGAGTTCGGCCAGGCGGCCAAAGAACACGGCGCCCACCGGCTGAGGTACTGTGATACCTTGGGCTACAACAACCCCTTTTCCATGTACGACACCATCAGGGCGCTGGCAGAGAAAGTGGGCATGGCTATCGAGGTACACTGCCACGACGACCTGGGGATGGCGGTAGCCAACTCGGTGACCGGGGCCATGGCCGCCATCGATGGTGGGCAGGACGTGTACATCAATACCACGGTCAATGGCATCGGCGAAAGGGCCGGCAACGCCGACCTGGTGGCGGTAATTCTGGCCGTGACCAAGTCCAAGGGATTCGCCGAGAAATACCCGCTGGGGCTGCCGGTAGACCTATCGAAGGCCTGGAAGATAGCCAAATTCGCCAGCTATGCCTTCGGGGTGCCCATCGCCATAAACCATCCCGGGGTGGGCGCCAACGCCTTTGCCCACGCCTCCGGTATTCATGCTGACGGTGTCCTCAAAAACCCGGAGAACTATGAGTTATACAGCTATACGGAGCTGGGCCGCGGCGAGCCGGAGTTCGTGGAGACGGGCAGGGAGATCATCACCGGACAGTACAGCGGCATATCCGGCTTCAGCCACATCATGGGCCGCATGGAGGTGACCTTCAGGGACAGGGAAGAGGCCAACGAGGTGCTGGAACTGGTCCGGTACGCCAACGTGGAATCGCACAAGCCGCTGGTCGAGGATGAATTGCTGTTCATCGCCAAATATCCCAGGATAGCCAAGAAACTGCTCACCCTCAGGCCACTGGAGTAAGCGGTGTCCAGGTCAATGCTGCTCGCCAGCGAGACAGGAGCGACCAGCCGGGCCTTGCAGGATATCTATTGTCGGCTCTTTGCCTGCTACGGCCCGCAGCATTGGTGGCCCGCCGATGAACCTTTTGAGGTAATGGTGGGGGCCATCCTGACCCAGTCCACTTCCTGGACCAACGTGGAGAAAGCGATAACCAGCTTGAAGTCCGCCGGGGCGCTATCGCCGCGGGCGCTGCGGCAGTTACCGCAGGACGAAGTAGCCAGGCTGATCCATTCCTGCGGTTATCATAATGTCAAAGCGCGCCGGCTGAAGTCCTTCGTGCAATGGCTGGGCGAGGTCTGCGGCGATGACCTGGACAGGCTGTTCGCCGCTAGAGCGGATGAGCTGCGGAAGCAGCTTCTCTCAGTTTACGGGGTTGGCGAGGAGACCGCCGATTCCATCCTGCTCTACGCGGGCGGCAAGCCCGTCTTCGTCATAGACGCCTATACGCGCCGCATAACCAGTCGCGTTGGTCTTTCGACATCTGATGCGGGCTATGGCGCGTTGCAGTCCCTGTTCACGGACAACCTGCCGGCCGATGCGGCCCTGTTCAACGAGTATCATGCCCTGCTGGTGCGCCTGGGAAAGGAAGTCTGCCGTCCCGGGCCGGTTTGCCAGCGGTGCTGCCTGGGTGAGGTCTGTAAATGGTGGTTGAGGCAGGGGGAATGTAAAAATACGGGCGCGGCGCTGACTGGGATTAAGCAGGGGGCAGGCCGGTGAGTTTGTCATGATTAGGCCGGATGTGTTATCATAACGTTGCATAAGAGTTGCATTCGTGCGGCTTGCAGCAATTACACTCAGGAGGTAAACAAGGTGGCTGAATGGCATGGTTGGGCAGGAAAAGTGCTGGACATTGACCTGTCCAAAGGAGAGATAACCAGGAAAGAGCTATCCCGCGATACGTGCGAGAAGTATCTTGGCGGCAGCGCCTATGCTGCCAAAGTGCTGTTTGACGAGCTTGAGCCTGGTATCGACCCGCTTGGTCCGGACAACATTATCATGATCACCCAGGGGCCTCTCAGCGCTACCCAGGCGCCCGCCTGCGCCCGCTGGGATGTGATCACCAAAGGTCCCCAGACGGGGCTGTTCCTGCGCTGCGACGGCGGCGGCTACTTCGGCCCGGAAATGAGGCGCACCGGACACGACCTGATGATAATCCGCGGCCAGTCCAGGACCCCGGTCTATATCTGGCTCAACGATGACAAAGTTGAGATACGTGACGCCAGTCACCTGTGGGGCAAGGGTACCTGGGAGACGGAGGACAGGCTCAAGGAAGAACTTGGTGACTCCAAGCTCCGCAGTATCAAGATAGGTCCTTCCGGCGAGAACCTGGGCATATCCTCCTGCGTCATCGCCGATACCAGCCGCGCCGCCGCCAAAGGTGGTGTGGGCGCAGTGTGGGGCTCCAAGAAACTGAAGGCGATAGCCGCCCGCGGCAGCAAGCCGGTAAAGATGGCCAGGCCGGATGAGTTCCGCAGGCTGTGCCAGGAGATGAAGCAGCGCATCAAGAGCGACCCCATCTATCCCATATTGAGCAAGTACGGCACGCCGGCGCCCTTTGCCGATTCTATCATGGGGCGGGGCGGCGTCCCCGGCGCAGATGATGCCCCGCCGGTGCTGCTCTCCACCGAGTTCGCCAGGGATGTCTGGGACAAGAGCATGGCCTGTTTCAACTGCCCCATCCATTGCAGCCACTGGTACTCGGTCAAAGAGGGCAAGTACAAAGGCGACTGCGGGGAAGGCTTTGAAGCCAACTCCATACTCTTCGGCACGCTGATGCTGGGCATTGAAAACCGGGGCTGGACCTGCAAGTACACCTCGGTCTGCAATGACCTGGGCATGCATATCGACCATCCCGGTTACGCTATAGCCTGGGCGATGCAGCTTTACGAAGATGGTATTATCACCAAAGAGGACACCGATGGCATAGAGGTCACCTGGGGCAACGAAGAGGCCGCCCTGCAGTTGATGTACAAGATGGCCAACCGGGAGGGCTTCGGCGATATCCTCGATGGTTATCCCCGCGTGGCCGCCCAGAAGCTGGGAAGGGGTTCGGAGCGGTACACCGAGCACGTCAAAGGCATGTCCAGCCGCGGCCCCGGCGTGGAAGGCTCAATAGAGTGGGCGCTGGGACTGGCCGTTGCTACCCGGGGCAGAGACCACCTCACCGGCGCGCCGGAATGGTGCTGGCATTCCACGCTGAAGGACCCCAAGGTAATACAGGCCATAGCGGACTACGGACAGAACCATTATGGCGATCCCCGCCTCACCGCCGACCACTGGTACTTCTCTCTGGGCAAGTCCCGGCTGGTCTACGATACCGAGAATATCTTCGCTATATGTGATTCAACGGGCGTGTGCAAGTTCGCCTCGGAGCAGTGCTCGTTCACCAATGGCTACCACATGGAGGACTTCGCCGCCTTCCTCTCCGCCGCCACCGGGCATGGCTTCACCGCTGAAGACCTGGACAAGATAGGCGAGCGCAAGATGCTGGTGGAGCGGGCCTTTAACGCCAGGGAGGGGATCAGGCGGGTGGACGATTACCCGGCGGTATGGCGCTGGGAGATACAGAACGGCGAACCGCACCCCAAGTACCGCGACCGCAAGTTCCAGCTATCACTGGAGCAGTTCAACCAGTTGCTTGACGAGTACTACCGGCTGCGCGGCTGCGACAAGGAGACCGGCATCCCCACCAGGGAGAGGATGGAGAGCCTGGGCATGAACGACGTTGCCGCCGACCTCTCCAAGCGCGGGATAATCTAACTCACTCAAAATACACCAGGGATTGATACAGGCCCCTCTTAGAAATAAGGGGGGCTTTGTATTTGGAGGGCTTGAGAGATTAGAGGGGGGTGGCCTCCGCAAATTGCTCACGGTGAGTGAACTGACGGAGAAAAGGGCTTTTATCAGGAGTTTTGTTCACAACACAAGGCATTGGAGACGAGGCGACCCTGACTTATGTTATGCCGCTAAATGGCTTGATAGGGCAGAAGGTAGGAGTTCTGCCTATTGAGCAGTACAGTGGGCGGTACAGGACTTGAACCTGTGACCTCCTGCGTGTGAAGCAGGCGCTCTAACCACTGAGCTAACCGCCCGCACCATAACCATTGTACCGCCAAAAATCCGGTTTGTAAACAGAACCGGATGGCAAGGTTAAATTCATGGCCCCATTTGACCTCACGGCGGCAAATGCCTCATAATACATAGTGTGGCTCTCTAAGGCCCTCATTGCAGCGTACCCATCCGGTCTTTTCCCAGCGCTCTTCCGGCACTTGCCTGCGGGACTTAACGCCCATCGCAATGGAGGTTGACCAGTGTTCAGGATTTTGACCAGGCAGGACCTCGCCCCCCAAATTCACCTCTTCATCATGGATGCCCCGGCCATAGCCAGGAAGGCTCAGCCCGGGCAGTTCGTCATTATCAGGATAGATGAAAACGGGGAGCGTGTCCCGCTGACCATCGCCGACTGGGACCGGGAACAGGGCACGGTGACACTGGTCTTCATGGAGGCGGGCAAGAGCACCTCGCAACTGGCGCTGCTCCAGGCCGGCGGCTCCATCCTTGACCTGGTCGGGCCGCTGGGAGAACCAAGCCACATCGACCATTTCGGCACGGTAGTCTGCGTCTCCGGCGGCTTCGCCGTTGCCCCTGTCTGGCCCATCGCCCGCGCCTTGAAGGATAAAGGGAACCGCATCATCTCCATCATGGGCGCCCGGAGCAAAGATCTCATCTTCTGGGAGGAGCGGCTGCGCAGCGTCAGCGACCGGTTGATCGTTACTACTGATGACGGCTCGTACGGTCGCAAAGGGCTGGTGACTGCGCCCCTGAAGGAACTGCTGGAGAGCGAGCGCATCGACCGCGTGGTGGCCATCGGCCCGGCGATAATGATGAAGTTCTGCGCCGAGACCACCCGCCCCTTCGGCGTCAAGACCATCGTCAGCCTGAACACCATCATGGTGGATGGCACCGGCATGTGCGGCTCCTGCCGCTGCTCGGTGGGCGGCGCCACCAAATTCGCCTGTGTCGATGGCCCGGAGTTCGACGGGCACGAGGTCGACTGGGACCTGGTTTTGGCCCGCCAGCGCGTCTACCAGGCCGAGGAGCGCAATGCGGTGGAAGAGTGGCGGCGCACGACTGCCAGCGTTCAGGAGGCGAAGACAGGTGGCTAAACTTGATACCAACCGCGTCCCCATGCCACACCAGGACCCCCGGTCCAGGGGCAAAAACTATGACGAAGTAGCCCTGGGCTATAGCGAGGAGCAGGCCCTGGCCGAAGCCCTGCGCTGTATACAGTGTCCCAAGCGCAACTGCGTCGCCGGCTGCCCTGTAGGCATAAACATCCCCGACTTTATCAAGGCTTTGAGCCAGAAAGACCTGCCCGAGGCAGCCAGGGTGCTCAAGGACAGGAACGCCCTCCCCGGCATCTGCGGGCGGGTGTGCCCCCAGGAGACGCAGTGTGAGGCGGTATGTACCCTGGCCAAAAAGAAAGCGCCCATTGCCATCGGCAGGCTGGAGCGATACATCGCTGATTGGGAGCGCACTAATGGCGCTAAGGCGGAGACAGCAGAGAAGCCTGCCCTCACCGGCAAGCGGGTGGCCATCGTCGGCTCAGGGCCGGCCGGGCTTACCGCGGCGGCGGACCTGGCCAGGCGGGGGCACAGCGTTACCATCTTCGAGGCATTGCACGTGGCCGGGGGCGTGCTGATGTACGGCATCCCTGAGTTCCGGCTGCCCAAGGAGATCGTCCAGGCCGAGGTGGACTACGTCATCTCGCTGGGCGTCAAGATAGAGCTGGACTCGGTGGTGGGCAAGCTGGCCACGGTCGACGAGCTTCTGGAAGACGGTTTCGACGCCGTGTTCCTGGCCACCGGGGCCGGGCTGCCCATGTTCCTCAACATCCCCGGCGAGAACCTCAATGGCGTCTACTCGGCCAATGAGTTTCTGACCAGGGTGAACCTGATGAAGTCCTACCGCTTCCCGGAGTATGACACGCCGGTGAAGGCGGGCAAAAGGGTGGCCGTCATCGGCGGGGGCAACGTGGCCATGGATGCCGCCCGCTGCGCCCTCAGGCTGGGGGCCGAGCAGGTCTACATCGTGTACCGGCGCTCCGAGGCGGAGATGCCCGCCCGCCGGGAAGAAGTGGAGAACGCCAAAGAAGAAGGCATCCAGTTCAAGCTGCTGACCAATCCCACCCGGTTCATCGGCGACGAGCGCAACCAGGTGGTGGCCATCGAGTGCCAGGAGATGGAGCTTGGCGAGCCTGACGAGAGCGGCCGGCAGCGGCCCGTGCCCAAACCGGGCAGCGAGTTCGTAATGGACGTGGATGTGGCTATAGTCGCCCTGGGCACTACTCCAAACCCGCTCATCGCCCGCACCACCCGGGGGCTGGAGACCACCAGGAAGGGCACCGTGGTGGCCGATGAGTCCACCGGCAGGACCACCAAAAAGGGCGTCTGGGCCGGCGGCGATATCGTCACCGGGGCGGCCACCGTCATCAGCGCCATGGGGGCGGGCAAGCGGGCGGCGGCGGATATTGACAGGTATTTGAGGGAAGGCCAGGACGATAAGAGAGGGATTTTGATGGGGTAAAATCCCCCTTCCGTCCCACTCTTGTCCAAAATAGGTTTTTCGATCAGGTTTAATTTAGACAGCATCGTTTAGCGGCAGACCTTGTTTTCAAACTTACATTACATATTGGCATACCAGCCCCGTATCAAGTACGGGGTAAACTCAGGCTGGTATCC
>JACPQC010000028.1 GCA_016190695.1 Chloroflexota bacterium | reverse complement strand
TGAAAACAATCTATTCTGTCATTCCAGCGAAGGCTGGATTCCGACTTTCGTCGGAATGGTAAAAAGGTTATTTTCTGGGTAATAATCAGATAATGACAAATTACAAAATCCAAAGTTCAAATAATAAATTTCAAGGTTTGACATTTGGATTTTGAACTTTGGTATTCTTCGCCAGGATAATATAGCTTCTATTTTCGTGACAATACGCTTTACTTCCCCACCACCGGGGCTGGCCCCACCCCGTCTTTGGAGAAATGGATGAGGTCTGAGCGGGAGAGGAAAATGTTGGGATAGGCTCGGTGGGAATAGCTCTCCAGGGCGTTTTGCCTGGTCAGGTCCGAGGTGTAGACCACGCCGTCCACCGGCACCACCGTCCAGTAGTCCCGGAGGTATAAACCAAAGACGGCATGGCGGACGCAGACGTTGACCGTGCCCCCGGTGACGATGGCGTAACAACTGGTGGGGTCAGGCACTAACCGCTGTAGCAGGTCATCCAGGCCGGTCCGGTAAAAGCAGTCATGCGAGTACTTCTGGATGACCGGCTCGCCCGGCCTGGGCTTCAGCTCATCGACTATCTCCGCACCCCAGGTGCCCAGTTTCAAGTGGTGGGGCCGGCCAAAGACGGTGAACTCCGGCTCGTTCAAGGTGCGCACTGACTGGATGTGGATGACGGGCACGCCGGCGCTCCGGGCGCGGTCGGCCAGCCTGCCGATGGCAGAGATAATAAGAGGCAGCGTATCGGCCTTGGCAGTGGGAAAGTTCTTGCCGCCGGGCTTGCAGAACTCGTTCTCCATGTCCACTATCACCAGGATGCTGTTCCTGGAATTGACGTAGATATCCTGAAGCTCTTTCATCTCTGCCTCCCCTTATTCAGTTTTGCCCGAGATAGAAACGACAGCAGACCGACCCAGGCAAGAGGATAGGAAATCGAACCCGGTTTCCTATCTGGAACGAAAGCCGGGACCCCAGAAACTACTCCTGGATCACCGACTTTCGAGACCAGTCTACAGAATCAGGCTGCCTTAGTCCGAGCTGAAGTCATAGTAAACGTAAGGGAAGATGCGCTTGGCGATGGGCTGGAAATAGAGCTTCCTCAGCCCGTACTCCACCCTGATGAACCGCGATTCGATGTCGCAGGTGTTGAAGTGCTGGTGGACCGTCTGCGGCCCCTGCACGTGGAGCAGTGTCCCCTTCTTCCAGTCGATCCTCTCGCCATCGATCATGGAGTAGCCCTCGCCCTGCCAGACATAGATAACGGCTTCCATGTGGGCGTGTTTGCCGGAGTGGCCGCCGGGCGGATCGCACATGATATGAGTGATCTCCCCCTCGCTGGCCTTGAAGCCGTTTTCAGGTGCTTTCATGATCTCGTAGAGCGCGCCGTGGTGCCCTTTGATCCCGGCCGTCCTCATCTCCTCGGCGACGTTCAGGCTGGCGATGTCGGTGGCCTTTGCCATGCGGGCGCCCTGCTCTTTCTTCTCGATACGGGGCACATCCTTCAGGCGGGCCACTATCCGGCCGTACTGGGGGTGAATGTCGGACTCGGCCTTCTCCACGTCCTTGGGATAACCTATAGGCGTCTCACGGGCGTCCTCGTGCTGCATGACCCTCGCCAGGCCGGCAAAGCGTTGCAGGCCCAAGCCCATGACAGAGTAGTAGCGAGCCATTGACTTGCCGGTGTTGTAGTGCTGGTGCAATGACCCGTAGGGCATGAACAGCGTGCTGCCGGTCTCCCAATCATACCTCTTCCCATCCACCACGCTGAAGCCGGTACCCTCCACTATGAACATGGATTCCTCGCCGTGAGAGTGCATCCCCGTGTTCCATCCCGGCGGAATCTCGGCCACCATGGTGGTCCCGGCGGTGATAAAACCATTCTCGCGGGCGCACAACAGCGCAGCGCGGTAGTCCTGCCTGGTCCTCACCCACTCCAGGTCTTCCTCGTGCATCACCTTCCGCGCCCTGGCGAACTCCTCCCGCTCGGCGTCCCAGTAGTTCAACCATTCATCGTAGAAATTTCCCATCTATCCTCTCCTTTTCACTTTTCCTGTCTTGGAACCTGCAAATGCAGGGCATGCCTCATTGCTCACAGAAACTGACAATCGTGACCGGACAGCATCATTGTACCCCGGATTATGACCTGCCTGTCAAGCATGCCCTGGCCTCACTACGGCGACCGTTCCCCGACCGCTTTCAAATAAATGGCGCGCTTTCTTCTGGCCGTCAAGCATTTCTGTCCTACTTGGCTGAGGCTTCCCCGGTCCTGGTCACCTTGACCCGGATGCAGCAGTCCACCGCGCTGGAAAGCATATCTATGCCCTCAAGCTCGATGGGTATCAGGCGGTTGTAATGGACGCCCTTGCCCTTGGCTGTGGGCATGTGCCTGGCCCAGTGGCCGAAGGTGCCGGCTATGCCCGCTACTTCAGGGTGTACCGTCTCGGTAACCTTGACCACGCCCTCCACGTTCAGACCCCCCTCGGTCTCCAGGCGGACAGTATCCCAGTCTTTTATCCCCTTTCTCCTGGCCGTCTCACCATTGATGAGGATGTAGTAGGCATAGGGATGGTACTGGGCAATCTCATCGAGCCACTTGTTGTCAGGCGTGCTCGACCAGGTATGGAAGGGCAGCTTGTAGTTGACGGCAAACAGGTCATGGTCCGGCGTCTTCTGGTGATAGGGCGGGCACGGCTTCCAGTCGGGCAGTGCCTGGTAGTCAGAGACGTCCCAGGGAATGCCTATCTCTTTAGTCACCCGTTTCACATCCTCGCCGGCCTGGAGGAAGTAGTCCAGGTAGAGGGGCACCCTCGATTCGTTGAACGGGCGCAGGTAGGTCTCCTCCACTTTCTTGGGCATGGCGAAGAAGCCGTGCTCCTTGAACCAGGCCAGGTCATGGTCACCCCCGAAGCGGGACTTGACGCAGAGGTCGAGTATCTCCTCCCAGGCATATTCCCCGTTGATGTCCAGCTTGTAAGGCTCTTCGAACTTGTTGATGATATTCAGGTTATGGTAGAAGTCCTTGCGGATGCCCACCCTGGAGGCTATGTCAAGCAGTGCCTCTATACGGGAGCGCGGCCCCGGCGGCGGCTCCACCACCGGCTGCCGGAGCAACATGCACCAGCTCCCCAGGCCCTTGCCGCTGGTCTCGATGATAAAGGGGGTGACCAGCTCCAGGCTCTCCAGGTAGTCCACGTCGGGCAGGACGACGTCGGCGAACTCTGCCGTCTCATTTATCTCCCGCACGAAGGAGAACTGGAAGGAGAACTTCTTCAGCCACGCCGCCATCGCCTCGGGGTTGATGGTGCTCATCATAACATTGGTATAGCTGTGCAGCAGTATCTCCGCCTTGTAGGGGAACTTGAATTTGTCCGGGTCCATCACGTTCAGCAGCATCATGGAGTCGGAATAGGTGGCGGTGGGGAAAAGCTCGAACATGGTGAGCCTCTCCGGTCGCTTCACCTCCCGGCCATAGTAAGGTATGTGGCGCATGGCCATCCCTGGCGATAGCATGCCGTCCTTGTCCGGCCTGGGTATCCAGCTCCACCTGGCCTTGCTGTTGGCCATGAAGACGGAGTTCGCCCCCAGGCAGCCGCCGGGGACATCGATAGCGCCCACGATAATGTTCAGCAGTTCTATGGCGAAACCGGTAAGCTGGGAATGCTTGTGCTGGTTGGCCCCCTTCCTGAAGTAGACGCAGGCGGGCCGGTAAGGAAGCTCTTTGCCATCAATGACGATGGTGCTGCCGATCCTGGCGGCCTCGCCGAACTCCCTGGCCACGCGGCGTATGGACTCGGCGGGCAGAGTGGTTATCTCGGCCACCTTCTCGCAGGTATAGCTCTTGACATGCTCCTTCAAAAGCTGAAAACCAGGCGTAGCGGCAACACCGTTGACGGTGAAGCTGCCCTCAAGGGCAAAGTCCTTTATATCAGGGTCGTTGAAAGTCTTCGCCCGGGCATCTACCGGGTCCCATATCAAGGGCTTGTTGCTCGCTTTGTCCCTGACGTAGCGACCGTCAGCCCCTATGAGATAAGCGCCGTTGGTATCCTTCTTGATGAACTCGGCGTCATAGATCCCCGCCTCATTAAGCAGAACATTGACCATGGCCAGGGCCAGGGCGGCGTCGGTGCCTGGCCTGATGGGCAGCCATTCATCGGCTTTTGAGCCGGCGGCGGTGCAGATGGGGTCGATCACCACCACCCTGGTCCCGGTCATTCGCGCCTCGGCCATGTGCATGGAATAGAGCTTGGCGTTCTCGCCGATCATAAAGCCGTGCTGCGCCCCGAAGAGCAGCAGGTACTTCACCTGGCTGAGGTCAGGCTCAAGGTGGATAGCGCCGTGCATGGCCATGGCTACCGGATGCAGGCTGTTGCCGCAGAACAGGGCCGCCGCCATTGTCTGGTTGGTATTGGGCGTGCCATAGGCGGCGGCGAAGGCGTTCATCAGCCCCAGCCGGTTGACATCGGTATCAAAGGATATGATGTTCAGCTTCCTGGGGTCGTCTTCCCGGAGCGTCTTTAGCTTGTCCGCGATGATATCCAGCGCCTCGTCCCAGCTTATCTCCGCCCACTTCGGGTCTACACCGATGCCTTTCTCCGGGTTGGTGCGCTTCAGCGGCGTGGTGAGACGACCGGGCCGGTACAGGCTCATCGCCGCCGCCTTGCCCTTGGCGCACATGGTGCCGCCGCCCTGGGGGCAGTCCGGGTTGCCTTCCACGTTCACCACCACCCCGTTCACACGATGCGCTTTGACCCCGCAGGCGTTGTAGCACATGGCGCATACGGTAGGCACCCACGCATCATCCTGCATCGTTATCCTCTTGTCGGTCTTCATCCAGATGGCTCCTCCCTTGTTCTGCCGAACGTGATTGTCTCCGGCCAGTATTCGATGGTCATAGTATAGATTGATATGTCAGGCCCGTCAAGTTGCGCGTTTTCTCGCTGAAGTAGCTGATAGCTTCCGATTGCTGCGTTTGCTTCATCTGCGGTGGGGGTGTTACACTGGAGGGAAGCATGAGCTACACTGTCACCGAAGAGACCTTTGATAGCCTGGCTGATTGCTGGCGCGACACTGACAGCCTGAAGTGGAGCTCCATCTTTGTCCTCCCGCCCTGGCTGGAGGCGTGGTGGCGCGAGTTGCGCGAAGGCGAGCAACTTCTGCTGCTGGCGGTCAGGCAGGACGCGGAGATCGCCGGTATCGCCCCCCTTAGGGTCGATGGGGAGAACGGGGCGGTGCTGGGTGATATTGATACCTGTGATTACGCCGACCTTATCGTCGACCCTGAACGGGCGGCCCCGGCCTTCAGCGCATTGCTGGATGACCTGGATCGCCGGGGCGTTGATCACCTCCACCTGAGGCACCTCCGCCCCGGTTCTGCCGCGGCTGGTCTGGCGGAAGCGGCGCGGGCGCGCGGCTTGCGGGCGTATTGCCGCCAGGAAGCAGTGTCCGTTGAGCTTGAACTCCCGGCCACATGGGAGGAATACCTGGCCATGCTGACCGCCAAGCAGCGTCATGAGCTGCGACGCAAGCTGAGGCGGCTGCACGAGATGGGCGGCGTGAACTACCGCACCCTGGTGGGCGCCGGTGAAGTGGCCGCCTCGATGGACACCTTTTTCAGGATGTTCGTCGAAAGCCGGCGGGACAAGGCCATTTTTCTGACCCCTCGACTGGAGGCGTTCTTCCGGTCAGTGGTCAAGGCAATGGCCGGAGCGGGACTGGCGCGGCTGGGCGTCCTCGAGCTGGATGCCAGGCCGGCGGCGATGGCGATGTGCTTCGAGCATGATGGCACCGTATATCTTTACAACAGCGCTTACGACCCCGCTTGCGCCTCTCTCAGCGCCGGGCTGCTCTGCAAGGTGTTCAGCATCAAGGACAGTATCGAAAGGGGCTGCCGGAAGTACGATTTCCTGAAAGGCGACGAGCCTTACAAGGGACGACTCGGCGGCAAAGAGGTGCCGTTGTACGGCTGCGATGTGGACATGGCAGGGCCGGTACCATCTTCATCCAGGACCGCATCGGGGGAGGGCCTTTGCTCGGACCATTGAGGGTGGCCATGCTCAGCACCCATAGCTGCCCCCTGGGCCGGCTTGGCGGCCGGGACACCGGCGGAATGAATGTGTACGTGCGCGAACTGGCCCGCGAAATGGGCAGGCGCGGCCATCTGGTAGATGTCTTTACCAGGGCGCATGACCCCCTGCATGAGGAAACGATAGACTTTGGCGCGAACGCCCGTCTCGTCCATGTCAGGGCGGGACAGTACGAGTCCATCCACAAACTGGCGGTTTATGTCCACCTCCCTGACTTCGCCTGCAACGTTGAGGGTTTCCGGCAGAGAAACGGCCTCCGGTACGATGTCATATTCAGTCATTACTGGCTGTCGGCGTGGGTGGGCAAATCCCTTCAGGGCTGGTGGGAGATACCCCATCTCGCCATGTTCCATACCCTGGGCGCGGTCAAGAACGCTACCGGCATCGGGGAAGACGAGCCGGAGCTTCGCATAGAGACGGAAAGGTACCTGGCCGGGTGCTGTCACCGCATCATCGCCGCTACGAAGCAGGAGAAAGAAGACCTGGTATCGTTCTACGGGGCAGTAAACCGGGACATCGCTGTCATTCCCTGCGGAGTCGACCTGGGCCTGTTCCGGCCGATGGACAGGGAGCTGGCCAGGCTGTGCCTGGGACTGGGTGAGAATGAAAGGGTTGTTCTCTTTGTGGGCCGCATCGAGCCGCTGAAGGGCATAGACAGGCTGATCATCGCCCTGGCCGGCCTCAGAAAGCGCCATAAAGCGAGGCTGGTGGTGATAGGCGGCGACGATAGCAGCCAGGACCACCTGGGACGGCTGCAGTGGCTGGCCAGGGAACTGCGCCTCGGTGACTCGGTCGAATTCCTGGGGCAGGTCGCCCAGGAGGAACTGCCCCGGTTCTATAATGCCGCCGACGTTTGCGTGGTGCCCTCGTTCTATGAGAGCTTCGGGCTGGTCGCCCTGGAATCGCTGGCATGCGGGACGCCGGTGGTGATCAACGGCAAGGCGGGGGCGGCCTCGGTGGTCCGCCGGGGTGAGACAGGCTATGTGCTGGACGATAACTCGCCCGGAGACCTGGCCAGGAAGATCGATCTCCTGTTTAGCGCCCCCAGGATAGACGCTGAAGCGGCAAATTCCATCCGGGCCTCGGTGGCCTCGCTGGGCTGGTCCAGCGTCGCCGCTGCCGTGGAGCGGGAATGCCTGGCGCTGGCCTGCTGTGCGGGCAGGGTCTAGCCAGACTGCTTCTGGTACCACAGGGTGCTGTCCCGGACGTGAAAGCCGGCCGAGTTGTAGAGTTTGCAGGCCGGGGCATTTTCGCTGTC
The DNA here is from genome assembly GCA_016190695.1 of Chloroflexota bacterium. Classification (GTDB taxonomy): domain Bacteria; phylum Chloroflexota; class Dehalococcoidia; order Dehalococcoidales; family RBG-16-60-22; genus JACPQC01. The sequence continues at coordinate 16,503 of JACPQC010000028.1, read as the reverse complement.
AACACTCAGGTCAACTATTGAAGCGCCGCGCCCCCTGAGGTATTGCAACCCGGATTCCAGGGCGGCCCGTCCCGTCCCCCGCTCCCGGCGCCCCGGCTCAACCCCCAGCATGCAGATGTAACCCCTCCGGTTGTCGTTGGGGTCGATACCCGTCCAGCAGTAAGCCACCAGTGAGCCTGACTGGTACACCAGCAGCACGTCTTCGGGCCGGCAGCAGCGTACCTTCATGAAATAGGCTATTTCCTCAGCCGTGTTCGGGTTGTAGCCCCATGTGCCGGCAAAGCAGCGGTTTTGAAGCTCGGCCAGCTTGTCTTCTTCGCCTGCATCAAGCGACCGGAGTTGATAGTCATCGGCATATCCGGCGAGCAGGGCGTTGTCCATTTCCAGCCTCATTTCGAGGAAGCGGCGGACAACGCGGAATTTTCGCTGCGCCAGCATTCTGCGGGCGGCCATATCAGCTTGCCTGGCGTTCGCCTGGACCGCTCCCATCCCCGTGTCTTCGGCAAGCTGGATGATGCTGTCGAGCAGGCTGGCGCGGAGGCGGGGCTTGCGGTGGGCGGGATGGACTAGGAACTGCACGATGCTGCGCCCGGCGACCGGCTCGTGGACGACGCTGGCCAGCCCGGCCAGTCCGCCCTGGTATCCGGCGACGAGGGTGTACTTCTCCGGGGGATGGCCGGGGCGGTCCATTTCTGCGGCCAGCGCCTGCGGAGAAGTGCAGCGACCGCTCGGCTCCAGCCCTTCGGTCTCGATGATGAGGCTGGCGTAAGACTGGTAGTCCTGTTTCCGATAGCCCCTGATGACGTAATCCGCGCCTTTTACGTTCACTGGCTCATTGTACCAGCCGCGCGGGATGATATACAATGGACGTGAGACAAGGAGGGCAGATGGTTGTCAAACAGGCCCATGTGCTGGTGGTGACTCCCCATCCTGATGACGCCGAGTTCGGCGTGTCCGGTAGCGTGATAAACTGGGTGCGGCAGGGCCGCGAAGTAGTATACGCAGTTTGCACCAATGGCGACAAAGGGACCAGCGACCTCACCATGGCCCCGGAGCGGCTGGCGAAGATACGTGAGGAGGAGCAACTAGCGGCGGCAAGGCTGCTAGGCGTAAGGGAAGTGGTGTTTCTGCGCCGCCCTGACCAGTCGCTGGAAGACACCCCGGATTTCAGGAAGGACATCGTCCGGCTGATAAGGACGTACCGCCCGGAAACAGTGGTCACCGCCGACCCTTACCGGCGCTATCTATGGCACCGCGACCACCGCATTACCGGGCAGGTGGTACTGGATGCGGTATTCCCCTATGCCAGGGACCACCTGGCCTATCCCGACCTGCTGGAGGAGGGCCTGTATCCGCACAAGGTGAAAGAGGTGCTGCTATGGGCCTCGCTGGACGATATAAACTACCGCCTGGATGTGACCGATACCTTTGAGACCAAGCTGGCGGCGCTGTGCTGTCACCGGAGCCAAGTGGGGGAAAAGCTGTCGCCGGAGATGGATAGCTGGCTGAGGCAGCGGGCCAGGGAAATGGCCCAGGGGACTGACTTTGCCATGGCCGAGGCCTTCCACCGTGTTGAAGTCATCTGGTGAGCTAGTGAGATGCACCTAACGCTTCGTTAGCAAAATGTCATTGCCTGAAAAATAGATGCTATAAAATGTCACCCTGAGCCGCAGCCCTGAGCGAAGGGTCTGGGGGGGGCTATCTGTCTTCCACCTCCCCCCGATATTCTTCAGTCGCTACGCTCCTTCAGAATGACATTTTCATACTTCGTTGGTGTCTCTGGCAAGAGACATGATGGATTCTGAAAGGAGCGACCCACCTACGCCGAGGCTTCGGCGGACAAGGGCGACTGAAGAATCAGTTCCGGGGCTACGGATTCTTCGCCTGCGGCTCAATGACAGCTAACGTTATTTCCGAAGCACCACACTAGGAGGACAGCCAGAGCACGTCCCCGCAGAGACCAGGGTCATGCTTCCTGGAAGAGAAGACGGCGAATTCCGCTTTCGCTTTTTCCACGGTGGTCGGCAGGCCGTGTCCCGGGTAAATCGCGGTGTCATCCTCCAGGGTGAATATCCTCGTGGTTATCGAGTCTATTATCTGCCGGAACGCTTCGGGACTCCTGGTCTTGCCCGGCCCGCCGGGAAACAGGGTATCTCCCGCGATCAGATAGTCGCCTGTCCTGAAGCAGAGGCTGCCTGGCGTGTGGCCCGGGGTATGCAGCACTTGAAGGGCTATCTCCCCGAACCTGACACTATCGCCGTGTTGCAGTTCGATGTCCGGGGTCAGCGGCAGGGAGGCGGCACCGGCGGGGTGAGCGGCCACCGGCGCTTTCAGGCTGGAGCGTAACTGCGCCAGGACGCCGGTATGGTCGCCGTGATTATGAGTGAGCAGGATGTACCGTGCGACGGCGTCTTTGAGTCCGGCTGCTATCCGGTCGGCCCCGGCGGGGGCGTCCACCACGACAGCCTCACCGGTGCGGCGGCATATCAGCAGATAGCAGTTGGTCTGGAACGGCCCCAGTTCAAGCCGCTCTATCCTGATATCTTTGTCTTCTGCCAGGATGGTCAACTTTCTCTCCGGCCTTTTAGCGGTAGCTTAGTAATGGATGGTGTCATCGCGAGGAGCGTAGCGACTGAAGAATCTCGGGGGGAGGTGGAAGACAGATACCACCCCTCACCAGACCCTTCGCTGCCCCTTCGCTTCGCTCACTTCGTGGTGACTCAGTGGAACCAAGGCTGCGGCTCAGGGTGACAATATGAAATCTATTTTCGCGAGAATCCAGGTAACCTTTTACTGGATACCGACCCCGTATCGGGTACGGGGCAGGCTTTTCGTCGGTATGGCAGGCTTTGTACACTACCTTGACAGGATTATCAGCTTCCCGTCCTGGATGCGGATACCGTCAAAAGATGCCGGCACGGTGAAGCCGCTGGACTGGACCCTCTCGTTGATCATGGCTGATATCTTGTCCTTGGTCAGCCCGAAAAGGGCGAGGGGCAGATAGCCCAACTGGAACCGTGATATAGCCACCTGGGGCGTGCCGGAGTCATAGGTCACCCGGGCTTCTACGGCTAACTCCAGGGTGCGGCCCAGGGCGGTAACATTGCCTGAAGCGATGACGACGTCGTCCTTGAAGCGCACCTGAAGGCCATCGGTCTGGGCGGTCTTCCCCTGGAACTCCCCGGCGGCTGATAGTACCATGCTGTCCTGTACCAGGAGGATATCCAGGCTTTCCACTCTGGCCAGGCCGGACTGGTTGAGCATGGCAGTCAGCTCTGCCGCGCGGCCCTGTAACTGCGCCTGTGTCAGGACTATGGCGTCACCAGGAATCTCGCTGGCCGGCGGCGCCGGCGCTGGTGGTGGAGGCGAAGTTGGAGAGGGTAAAGGGGCAGGCGTTGACGGTGGATGGGACGGAGATTCCTCCGGACGGGTTGCCCATGGAAGCGCCAGGGTGGAGAGCAAGGCCAGTACCATTATTGATGCCAGTGCGATGACGCCAATGCGTAACATAGAATTGATGTCCCCCCAGTCTTCCCGTTCTTTAAAAAACCTTTACTATTATAACAGGAAAGCGCCCGGAAAGGTTACTCGCGCCTGGCCAGGCGGAACAGGACAAAGCCCAGAAGCACCACCGCCACGCCCGATGCCGGCCAGAGCCACTTCACCGGACTGGAGGGTGGAGCTGGAGGCGGTAGAAGTTCCTGCGCTTTCGGCGACACCTCTGGGCCTTCAGCCTGTCCGGCGGGCGGTGACGGAGGCGGACCCTGGGGCGCTTCTATCTTGCCGGGGGCTATCTCCGGTGGCGGCGGAGCGGCCTTATCTGTAGCTGGCGGTGGCGGTGTTGGGGGTGGTTGCTGGACAGGCGGGGGTGGTGGAGGGGGCGCTACGGAGACGGTGGTATTTTCCGCCGGTGATGCCGGGGCAGGGTCTTCGCCTGCCGGGGTCTCCGGCGGGGGAGGAGGTGGGGGAGTGGGTGGTGTTTCTGCCCCTCCGCCGGATGATGATGATGATGATGATGGAGGAGGAGGAGGAGGTGGTGGCGGTGGCGGCGCTGGTGGTGGTGTGATGGTGATGGCACCGCCGCCCCAGGTGGCCAGTATGCGCTCCGCCTTGTTGCTGGACAGGGTGCCGTTCTCCAGGCCGATGCCGGCCTGCCCCGAGGCGCCGGTGATATGGAACCGCAGTGTCGCCAGGTATCCGGAGCCGTTGACTCCGGGCAGACCAGGCACGTTCAAGACCACGGCATACCGGCCCGGGCTTTTCTGGTTCCAGGTGCTGACCGGTATCCTGACCCCGCCCACCGACCCGGCCGTTACCTGGTCCAGGCGGAGAAGGGAGGGGTTGACCACTACATCGAAATTGGCAGAGTCGAAATCGGTCAGCACGGTCACGTTGACCGGCACGGTGATGTCGGTGTCCGGGTCGGCCTCCTCGGGCAGTCCCAGGCTGACCTGGACTTCGGCGGGGGCATCGGCATACACGGCCAGGGCGGGGCCAGCGCCCAGCGCCAGTGCCAGCAAGAGGATGCCGATAGTCTTCATAAATGGCTACATCCAGTTCAACCAGCCATTATTATAGACCATAGCAAAATAATAGGCTACTACCCCGGAAAAAAGCAGGCTGTCAATGCGGTCCAAAGCGCCGCCGTGCCCCGGCATGAACTTGCCCGATTCCTTGACGCCGGCGGTGCGCTTGAGCATTGACTCGGCCAGGTCTCCGAACTGCCCGGATACGCTGACCAGGAGGCCGAAAACGGCAGCCTGAGCAGAGGTTGTGCCCATGTTCAGCAAGGCTGCCACAAGCAGGGCGGCCACCGCCCCGGCTATTGCACCGCCTACAGCGCCCTCCCAGGTCTTGCCGGGGCTGATGTGGGGGGCGAGCTTGTGGCGGCCCATTCGCCGGCCGACCAGGAAAGCAGCGCTGTCCGAGGCGAAGGTGACCAGCAGGGCGAGTAGCACCCAGAGCGGGCCGTAGTCCAGCCTCAGGGCTACCAGGTAGCCTGCCAGCCAGCCGGTGTAAAGAATGCCGGAGATGCTCCAGGTCCAGGCCGTGAACAGCTCCTCTTTGTGCCGGCGGAACATCAGCAGCACCAGTGAGAGCAAGATGGCAGCGGTCAGCAGGAACGGCGAGGGAAAGCGGGCGGTGAAATGGGGACTCGCTATAAGAAGGAGCGTCCAGCCCGTGCCGAAGAAAAGGAGGGGGCGGGTCTTCAAGGCGGCCAGGCGGTAGAACTCCAGGACGGCCAGAAAGCCCCAGACAAGAATTGCCAGGGTGAACCAGGGCAGGGGCCGGTCAAACCAGATGGCGGCGACCAGCAGGGGGGTGGCTACTGCCGCGGCGAGGACTCTTTTAAGAAGGGCGTTCTCTTTCATCGTGGCCTTTAAGAGAGGGGCGCAGTCGGAAAGGGCCAGCCAGTCTTATGCTGAGGTGTCCTGTTCCTCATCGTTTGCCGTCTTCTTCTTGCCAAAGCCGTTCAACCAGCTACAGAAATCGATAAGCTCATCGATCTTCTTCTCGAAGCTCATTCTCCGCTCATCTTGTGGAGACGCGTTTTTCGCTGTATCAGTTTCTCTCTCTTTACTGATAGGCACTTAACGCTATTTTCATTCTGGATTCCAATCCGTATTTGCAGAAGTTCATTTGGCATCGCGGGCCCGCCCGGTCGCACCGTGCATTGCATCTCCAGTTACGGGACTAATACCTTGCAACACAGCTATGCCCTGACTACTAAAATGAGCCGTCACCCCCGCGAAGCCTGTCCCGTTCACGGTGAACCGTTCATCTCGTGGCGACTCGATGGCTCGCCACCGGCCCTCGCCACAGGTGGAGCCAAGGCTCGGCCCGAGGGGTGAACCCGTACCCCGGATACGGGAGCGGGGGTCTACTCATCAAGGATCGTGGATTCCCGCCTGCGCGGGAATGACACCTTAGTTTATCTAAGCGACATTACCCAGAAAATAACCTTTTTACCATTCCGACGAAAAGCCTGCCCCGTACCCGATACGGGGTCGGAATCCAGCCTCCCCTTTCCCCGCTGGATTCCAGCCTGAGTTTATCCTGAGTGAAACCGAAGGGCTGGAATGACAGAATAGATTGTTTTCATAGTTCGCGGGTGCGCCCAGGCGCATGACAAATTAGCATTATGTTTGAGGTGTCCTGTTCCAGCTTGCTGCGAGCGGTCATGCCAGCTTGATAGCTGGATTGATGATCAGATACGCGCTTACACTTATGGCGAAAGTAAGGTCATGGCTGGAGGGACTTCTCACCCTCGAGGTCGGCGGAAGAGGCCAGGACCATCTGGCCTTTCTCTGCGACCACCCGTCCGAAGCGGCGCTGCCTGGTGCAGAAGGCCATGAGCGCCTTGCCAATTTCCTTCTCATCGAAATCAGGCCAAAGCACCGGGGTAAAGTAAAATTCGGCATAGGCCGCCTGCCACAAGAGAAAGTTGCTGATGCGGATCTCACCGCCTGTGCGCACCATGAGGTCTACATCAGGCAGGCCGGCGGTGTAAAGGTGATTGCTGAACAGTTCTTCGTCCAGGCTCTGGGGAGAAACGCCTCCGGCTAAGAGGTTACGCACCGCGTCCAGTATCTCGGCACGACCTCCGTAGTTAAAAGCTATATTGAGGACCATGCCGGTATTATTCCGGGTGAGTTCTATCGCCCTCGAAATGGACTCCTGCACTCCGGGAGAGAGGCCATCCAGCCGCCCCAGGTGCTGGAGCTTTATCCCCGCCCTGTGGCATTCCTCGGTCTCAGAATCGATAGCCTCCTGGAGCAAACGGAGCAATCCGTCTACCTCGTCCTGGGGGCGACGCCAGTTCTCGGTGGAAAAGCCGTAAAGGGTTACGTACTTTATCTGCCGCTTGTTGAGGGACTTGATGAGGGCTTTTACGTTCTCGACGCCGGCGCGGTGGCCCTCTATCCGGTGCAGGCCGCGCTGCTCAGCCCACCGGCCGTTGCCATCCATGATGAAGGCAATATGCCGGGGAAGACTGCCATTTTGCCAGTTGCCCTGGGAGTCATGAGCGGTTTCCAACAGTTACTAGACCTCCAGAAGCTCTGCTTCCTTGTCGCGGGCGATCTCTTCTATTTCTTCGATGTGTAAATCGGTGAGCTTCTGCAACTGGCCGGCGGCGCGGCGGTTTTCGTCCTGGGATATCTCCTTGTTCTTCTCCAGGTCCTTGAGCCGGATCAAGGACTCGTGTCTCAGGTTGCGCACCATTATCTTTCGTTCCTCGGCCTTCTTTTTCACCACCATGGTCAGTTCGCGGCGGCGCTCTTCGCTGAGCGGGGGGATGCCTATCCGGATAACGCTGCCATCATCGGTAGGATTCAGGCCGAGGTCTGTCTTGAGGATCGCCTTCTCGATATCGCGTATTACCGTCTTGTCCCAGGGCTGGATGACGAGCAACCTGGCCTCAGGCGCAGTTATACTGGCCATCTGGTAAAGAGGGGTAGGCACGCCGGCATAGTCCACCTTGACATGTTCGACAAGCGCCGGGCTGGCATGGCCGGTCCTTATGGTAGACAGCTCGTTCTTAAAGGCCTTTACCGAGATCTTCATCTTTTCTTCAAGGGTATGCAGAATAGTGTTTACCATTATGGTTACTCCGCTGACACCAGGGTGCCGATAGTCTCACCAAGCACGGCCTTCTCAATGCTGCGTGGAGCGGCAAGATTGAAGACGATGATGGGCAGCTTGTTTTCCAGGCAGAGGGAAAGGGCGGTGGCATCCATGACTTCGAGGCGCAGGTTCAGCGCTTCCATGTAGGTCAGCTTTTCGAACCTGGTGGCGTTTGGGTGCTTGGCCGGGTCGGCGCTGTAGATGCCGTCCACATTATTCTTCGCCATGAGGATCACTTCAGCGCCTATCTCAATAGCCCGCAGCGAAGCGGCGGTATCCGTGGTCATATAGGGATTGCCGGTGCCGCCGGCAAAGATGAGAGTGCGGCCCTTCTCCAGGTGGCGGATGGCCCGGCGCCGGATGTATGGCTCGGCTACCTGGTTGATGCCGATGGCGGACTGGGTCCTGGTGACGACCCCTTCCTTCTCCAGTGCGTCCTGCAGCGCCAGGGCGTTGATGACGGTGGCCAGCATGCCGATGTAATCGGCGGTAACCCGGTCCATACCCTGGCTTTCAGCCTGGGCGCCGCGCCAGATGTTGCCCCCGCCAACCACTATGGCTATGTCAACGCCCATGTCCTTTACCCGCTTTATCTGGCTGGCGATGCCGGTCAGGATCGAAGGGTCGATGCCATAATCAGCCTGGCCACTGAAAGCTTCGCCGCTCAATTTGAGCAGCACTCGCTTGTATATGGCCCTGGGCATTTCCAAGCTCAATCCCCCAGCTCGTAGCGGACGAATCGTCTCACCCTGATGTTCTCGCCCACCTTGGCTATGGTTTCAGTGATAATATCCTGGATTGTCCTGGAGGGGTCCCGGATAAATGGTTGCAGCAACAGGCAATCGACCTCAGGCTCTGCCGATTCGGGCAGCTCTTCACGGGAGACGCAGCGCGGCGCCTGGGCGGCGATCTGCATCGCCAGGGAATGCGCCAGCTCTTTGAACTCGGCGGTGCGGGCCACGAAATCGGTCTCGCAGTTCAGCTCCAGCATGGCGCCGATCCGCCCGCCGGTGTGAATATAAGCCTCTACCAGTCCCTGGCCGGTAGCGCGTTCAGACTTCTTTTGGGCTTTGAGGAGTCCCTTTTCCTTGAGAGTTTGCACGGCCTTATTGATATCGCCTCCGGCGCTTACCAGGGCGTTCCTGCAGTCCATGACGCCGGCTCCGGTCTGTTCTCTCAGTTCTTTTACCATCTCTGCCGAGATATTCAACGACATTCCTCCCTACTGTTCGTCCGGGGTGAAGATAAGGGGTTCTGAACCGGACTCTGCCGTCTCTTCAGAGCCAGCTTCCCTGGTAGCGGTAGCTACTGCCGTCATCTGAGCTTTGCCTTCCAGGACGGCGTCGGCAATCTTGGCGCAGCAGAGCCTTATCGCCCGGATAGCGTCATCATTGGCCGGGATAGGGTAGTCAATTTCATCGGGATTGCTGTTGGTATCAGCTATGGCCACCACCGGTATTCCCATGCGTTTTGCTTCAGCAAGGGCGATGTTCTCTTTGGTCGGATCGACGATGAACATAGCGCTGGGCAGGCTGGTCATTTCTTTGAAGCCGCCCATCTGCCGGTTAAGGCGGTCAATTTCGTCCTGGATCTTGGTAATTTCTTTCTTGGAGTACTGCCCGAACTCGCCGCGGGCTACCTGATCTTCCAGGCGTACCAGGTGGTCTATCCGGGCCTGGATGGTGGCGAAATTGGTCAGCATCCCGCCCAGCCAGCGCTGGTTGACGTAAAACATGCCGCAGCGCCTGGCCTCTTCTTCAACGGCCTGCTGGGCCTGTTTCTTGGTGCCGACAAACAGGATGGTACCACCTTCGGCTACTACCCGGCGGATAAAGTCACAGGCCCGGCCCAGCATGACGGTCGTTTTTTCCAAGTCAATAATATGAATACCATTACGCTTGGTATAAATATATTCCTTCATCCGGGGATTCCAGCGCCCGGTCTGATGCCCGAAATGAGCGCCAGCTTCCAATAATTGCTTGATGCTAACTGTTTCTGGCAAGTTTATCTGGCCTCCACTTTACGCGATATTCCGTACTAGTATATCATACCCCTCAATACGTGACAACAGATGGGAAGATCAGGGCTGGCCGGGAAGTTTGGGTGGGGAACCGGGACTCCCGCCTGCGTGGGAATCCCCCATGTCTATTGCCATAAACACCAAGAAGGATGAAAATGTCATTCTGAAGGAGCGTAGCGACCGAAGAATCTCGGGGGGAGGTGGAAGACAGATACCTCCCCTCCCCGAGACCCTTCGCTGCGGCTCAGGGTGACAGTTTATTGCATCTATTTTCGTGAGGATGACATGGTAAAGGTGGTCTTTTCATACGTGGTGTGCCGTGCGGTCATAGCAGCCTGAGCCGCCGGTCGACCGCCCGGGCGTGTCCGTCAAAGCCCTCGGCCCTGGCGATAGAAGAGGCAGCCGGCCCTATCCTGGCAAGCTCCTCCCGGTCAACAGCTATTATGCTGGTGAGCTTGATAAAGTCGCTCACGTTTAGCGGAGAGCCGAATCTGGCCGTGCCCGCGGTGGGGAGCACGTGGCTGGGGCCGACAACGTAATCGCCCAGGACGACGCTGGAGAGTTCGCCGGCCAGTATGCATCCGGCGTTCCGGACCCGGCCGGCGATCAAGGCCGCGTTCTCCACCATGAGGCAGAGGTGCTCCGGGGCGTACAGGTCGGCCAGTTGCAGCGCCTCCTCCAGTGTTTCAACAACGGCTATTGCGCCCCGCTCCAGCGATTCGACGGCGATGTTGTGGCGCGACAGGGTCTCTAGCTGCTGCTTCAGTTCTTTGACCACTTTGTCGGCCAGCGCTGCCGAGGTGGTCACCAGCACCACTGATGCCATCGTATCGTGCTCGGCCTGGGCCAGGAGGTCAGCCGCGCAAAGCTCCGGGCTGGCGGAATCATCGGCAACTACCAGCACTTCGCTGGGTCCATGGAGGCCATCGATGTCAACAGTGCCGTACACCATCTTCTTGGCCAGGGTTACGAAGACGTTGCCCGGCCCGCAAATTTTATCGACCGGCGGCACTGTCTCGGTCCCGAAGGCCAGTGCGGCGATGGCCTGGGCGCCGCCGATGCTGAAGACCCGGTCCACGCCGGCAATATCGGCGGCAACAAGCGTGGCGGCGGGCACCGCCCCGGCCATGCCCGGAGGTGTGGCCAGGACCACCTGCTCCACGCCGGCAACCCGTGCCGGTATAGCGGTCATCAGCACCGTTGACGGGTAAGAGGCGGTGCCCCCCGGCGCATAAACGCCTGCTCGCTGCAGCGGCCTGAGCGTCTGCCTGGCTCCAGGGACAGCCAGTTCGCGCCAGATATTCTCCTTCTGGGCGCGGTGGAAAGCGCTTATACGCTCTGCTGCCAGCTTCAGCGACGATACCAGTTCCTCGTTGACACGGCTGTAGGCCTGCTCTATCTGGGCGCGGTCTATCTCCAGCGCGGCCAGCTTGACCCCGTCGGTCTTATGGGTCAAGTCGAAAAGGGCGGCATCGCCTTTAGACCGCACCTGGTCAATGATATGCTTGACTGCCTGCCCCGGCTCTTCGGCGCCAAATAGTTCTTTCAGTTTCTGTTTCAGCGCCGGTGATACCGGGTAGCTGTCCAGGGGCAACCGGCGGGACAGTTCCGCCTTTGCCGCCTCGAAACCGGTGATGGTCTTCATCCCTGGGACTCCACGGCCAGTTGCAGCGCCCTGGCGATGCTGTCTATCACGACGCCCTTGTCCGGGTCTGAAACACTGTGGACATTGCCGATGAGGCAGGCCGTCGATTCAAAGAGGGTATCGATTATCCTCAGATTGTGCCTGGCAATGGTGCGGCCGGTCTGGGTGTTCTCTATCAACAGGTCGGCGTCGTCAGGGAGGAAGCCCTCGCTGGCGCCCCAGGTGGGTATCACCCGGTAGGGGCTGAGATGGTTTTCCCTGGCGTATTTGTCCGCGATGTTGACGTATTCGGAGGCCACCCTGAGATTCATTCCCCGCTCACCTACCAGTTGTTTAAGGCCGGCGACATCTGACACGGGCACCTCCTGGCTGGTAACAGCGACAATTCTCACCCAGCCGAATCTCAGGTCGACCAGTTTTCTGACGGGACTGGAGGGGAACTGGTAGAGATGGTCTTTTAGCCAGTCACTGCCGGTAATGGCGAGGTCGAAGTTGCCGTTGGCCACCTGCAGCGGCATGTCCTGGGGCCTGATGACCTTCGCCGATACCTTGTCCAGGGCGATGGCTGGACGCCTGTTGCCGTCGGATGAAGGGTAGTCTTTTATCCCGATGCCGGCCTTTTCCAGCAAATGGGCGGCCGGCGTCTGCTGGTGTCCATCGGGCAGCGCCAGCTTCACCGGATTTGCGGTCATGTTCTGGTGGATGACAGCAACAGGAGGCGCAGGAGGCGCAGCAGGCGGGCCGGTCGGGCGGTGGCGGGGGGGCGGCGTGCTGTCGCAGATGCTGGCCACCACCCGGTACAGGTCTTTGCTTTCCCAGCTTGCCCGGTTGGCTATCATGAAAGCGCCGAAGTCCAGGAGCTTGCACAGGGGGCTGAGGCCCATCGCGGCCAGCCCGGCGGGGGTGGAAGATACCAATGCCAGGTCAGCGCTCTCCGGGGGGTAGGCCTCGGCCCCGCCCCAGACAGGGAAGATGCTGAAGCGGCGCAGGCGGTTCTTCAGGGCAAAGTACTCGGCCAGGTTGGGATACTCGCTGGCAATGCGGATAGTATCGGGTCTGGCCTGGATAGCGCTCAAGGTCATCTCCGGGTCGCTCGCGGCCACGTAAAGCGAACCTTCGCCGTATCCCAGCCCCCTTATTTTGACCAGGGCGCTGCCCGGGTACCTGGCCTGCAGCTCTTCGATCCAGTCCAGGCCGCAGATTCCCAGGTCATAGTTGCCCACGGCCACCTGGATGGGGATATCTTTCTCATGAAATACCTTGGCTCTTAAGTGATGGTGCTCCTCGGACTTGAGGTGGTAAGAGCGCACATCTTCGTGGTACTCTTCCAGGGACCATCCCGCCTTGCGGCAAAGGGCTGCCGTCTTGCTGAGGAGACGGCCCTTAGGCAGGGCTATTTTTGCCTGCACCGCTATCCTCCAGCAAGGTCAGGACATCATCGATGCTCCCGGCCTCGAATCGTTCAGTCCCTCGCCTGCTCAGGGCGAAGCGGGGAGATGTGTCCTGCATGTCCAGAAGCCAGTTGCCAGCCGGCTGCTCCGGTCTCAACTCAAGCTCGGCGATAAAGCCAGCCTCGCGGAGGCGGCGGGCAGCGCCAAAGGCGTCTTTCAAAAGCTCGCCGCTCTTAGCCCTGACCAGGACTAAAGGCGCGGTCCGAGAAGGCCGTTCCTTGAGGGACATCAGCCGGTCGGCATACAGGGCGAAGCCGCAGGCAGGTACGTCTCCGCCCCCCATCAGGGGGATGAGGGCGTCATAGCGGCCACCGCCGCCCACCTTCTCCCCGCCGGCAAATAGCTGAAAGGTCACGCCGGTATAGTATTCAAACCCCGCCGCTGAAGCCAGGTCTATTTCATAACGGCAACCCATCATGTCCAGGAGACTGACAACGCTTATGAAGTCGTCCAGAGGCGCCACCAGGGCGGGCAGGTCACTGGCAACCAGCGCCTTCAGGTTCTTCAGGAAGCCGGACGACTGCCCTTTGAGCGTCAGCAGCGGCAGCAGCGCATTGCCGATGTCGGGTCTGGCGGCGAGCGCCCGGGTGAGCGCGCTGGCGTCCCCATCCAGCACCTGGTCAAGTGTGGCTGCCTGCTCCTGGGGGCTGATTTCCAGGCTGGAGAGCAACCCCTTAATCAGTCCAACGTGAGCCAGCCGCACTTTTGCGTCCAGTTGCAGCCCGTTCAGCATTTCCAGTGAGAGGGAGATCAGTTCGGCGTCAGCCACCGGGGAACCGGCCCCGATAAGCTCTGCGCCGCATTGCCATCTTTCCCGGCTGCCGCTGTCATCGAAGATAAAAATGTTGGTAACATAGAACAGCCTGGCCAGGCCGCTGTCCGCCAGACAGTCAATGTAAAGCCGGGCTACGGGGATGGTGCCGTCCGGCCTGAGCACCACCCTCTCGCCGCTCCAGCCGTCCCAGTCCAGGAAGGAGTAGACCCTGCCTATCATGCCCGGGGTAAGCGTGCCCGCCGAGGTAAACAGGTGCAGGTATTCGATGGTCGGCGTCCTCACCTCACGGTAGCCCGATTTGAGACAGCAGTCCCGGAATTGTCCTTCAATGAGGCGGAAGGCCGCCATTTCCTCCGGCGAGATATCCCTGGTCCCTTTACATCTGTTACTTCTCATAATCGTCTTTCAAATATCCAAATTGTACACCAATCTGGACGACTCAATCAACCGGAACTCTCAAACCTTTCTACTCGCTTCCAGTGTCAGGTATCTAGTATCCAGTAACACTTAAATTGTCATGCGAGGAGCCGAAGGCGACGTGGCTCCATATAATGTGAGATTGCCACGCCCTCGGCTGAACTCGGGCTAAAGCCTCCCGATTGAGGCGGGATGGCTCGCATCTGACAGTTTAAGTGTTACATGATACTAGATGACCCCGGCGGCCTGCAGGTCCGCCATTTCGTCTCCGGTGAGTCCCAGCAGTCCCCGGTAGACGTAATCATTATCCTCCCCCGCAGACGGCGCTGACTTCAGGTACTGCGCCGGGCCATCGGACAGCCGTACCGGTGAGGCGTCAGCCGGCTCCCCGTTGATGTCAACAAAAAAGCCCCGCGCCCGGAGCTGCGGGTCGGCAAGCAGGTCGGCGGCATTTTGGACCAAGCCGGCGGCCAGGCCATGACGCTGAAGTAGCGCCATCACGGTCTCGTCCCTGTTTTCCCTGGTCCACCGCGCCACCAGGCGGTCGAGTTCAGCAGCATTCTCCAGCCGCCCCGCCGCGCTGTCGAACCGCTCCTCACCGGCCCATGACGGACGGCCAATCGCAGTTTTGAACGCCTGCCACTCGACATCGCTGTGGACGGCTATAGCACACCAGCGGTCTTCGCCCAGGCAGGGATAGATACCGTGAGGCGCGCCCCCTGCGAAGCGGTTGCCCTGCGGCTCCCGTCCCGTCATGCCAAACTCCAGAAAGGCCTCTCCCAGCAAGCTGACCATTGCCTCCGTCTCGGAGAGGTCGATAAACTGCCCTTCCCCGGTGCGGCGGCGGTGCTCCAGGGCGGCGAGCAGGGAGAGGGCGCCCATCAGGCCGGCGGCATGGTCGGCATAGGAGAAGCCCGGCACCAGCGGCGGCCCGCCGGCCTGGGCAGTAAACCGGGCCATGCCCGATAAGGCCTGGACGGTGGGGCCAAAGCCGGTGTAATCGCGCCACGGCCCGGTCTGGCCCAGGACAGACATGCTGAGCATGATGATATCCGGCTTGATCTCCCTGAGACGGGGATAGTCCAGCCCCCAGTTGGCCATCACCCTGGGGGCGAAGTTCTCCACTACAGCATCGCTTAAGACAACAAGCCGCCGGGCCAGATCAATCCCCTGGGGCTTGCCCGGGTCAAGAGTGATACCCAGCTTGTTCCGGTTCCACATCCGGTAATACCCTTGCCCAAAGGCATCTTCTTGCGGTTGATGCGGCATCTGTACCTTGACGACCTCGGCCCCGAAATCGGCCAGGAGGCGGGTGGCATAGGGACCGGCCAGCACCCTGGTGAAGTCCAGAATGCGGATGTTATGTAAAATCGCCCGGTCGGTCATCATCGCCTCCGATTTCTCACGGGCTAATTCTAGACGGCTCTTGAGCGGGTGTCAAAGGGAGAATCGTGTGAAGGGAAAGAAACACAGACGTGAAGAAAAGGCTCTTCCGACACGAAGAAAGAGGACTTTGTTATGCTATAATTGCATGAAAGCGGGAGGTGAATTCGGTGAGAACACTGAAATTGCCGGTGGTAATTACACAGGATGAAGATGGTTTTTTTCTGGCGGAGGTGCCGGTTCTGACCAGTTGTTATACACAAGGGAAAACCAAAGAAGAGGCACTGGCTAATATCAAAGAGGTCATACCCCTGTGCCTGGAGCACATGGCTGAAGAAGGTAATCTTATCCCGGAAGAATATGTACTGGAGCAGGCAGAGGTTGGGCTTTTATGACCAGGCTGCCGGTTGTTTCCGGTGATGACTGTATTAAGGCGTTAGGCTATCAAGCAAAACGTACCAGAGGTAGTCATACATGGTTGGTCTGTGCCGGGCGCTCCCCTATACCCGTGCCGAGACACAACGAACTGGGGCATGGGATTCTCAGGAAAATCATTAAGTCCGCCGGTATCAGTGTGGATGAGTTTATCGGGCTACTGAAAGGATAAGCCCCATTCGACAAGGAGACTGGGGGGGTAAATATTTGAAGCCATATCCCCCAAAACACAAAAAATCCACGGCCTGAATACTCAAACCGTGGATTTTCTTATCTAACTGACGTCAACTTAGAAGCAGGTCAGACCCTCGGCCATTAGTACCGCTCAGCTGAACGCATTGCTGCGCTTACACCTGCGGCCTATCAAACAGTTGGTCTAACTGCGGCCTTACCCTTTCCCCGAAGGGAAGGTGGGAGATCTCATCTTGGGGCGAACTTCGCGCTTAGATGCTTTCAGCGCTTATCTCATCCAGACTTGGCTACCCAGCGATGCTCCTGGCGGAACAACTGGCACACCAGAGGTCTGTCCCTCCCGGCCCTCTCGTACTAGGGAGAGCTCCCCTCAAATCTCCTGACGCCCACAACGGATAGAGACCGACCTGTCTCACGACGGTCTGAACCCAGCTCGCGTACCGCTTTAACCGGCGAACAGCCGGACCCTTGGGACCTGCTCCAGCCCCAGGATGCGACGAGCCGACATCGAGGTGCCAAACCTTGCCGTCGATGTGAACTCTTGGGCAAGATAAGCCTG
>JACPQC010000001.1 GCA_016190695.1 Chloroflexota bacterium | reverse complement strand
GTACCGGCCGCCGAGTCCGCGCCTCTTCGGGCTTCGTTGGCTTTGGCATCAACACATTCCTGGTCTCAGGCAGTTCCACCGGGAGCATCGTTTGGCTCATTTACCTTCACCTCATGCTGATCGGCATTATTGCCCATTATGTCTGAGAATGAATTTCTTCACAAGCTCTGAGGGAAATTGTTCTGTTACCGTGATGTGCGGAATCAGAATAACTGCGTTTACAGTGGCTCTGACGAGCCACATTTCCCCTGGGCAATTGCCCAAGGGAAACTGTTACTCGCTTTGCGGATGACGCCAGAACTAATATCTTCTACCGCCACCTCTGCTTTTGTCAAAGCCCCCGCCGCCACCGCCTCTGCGGCCGCCGTAAGCGCCGCCGCCGCCGCCCCTGTCATCGGTGCGAGGCCGTGCAGCATTTACGGTGAGCGGGCGCTCTTTTAGCACCTTTCCGTTCAGGCCGGTTATGGCAGCCTGACCTTCAGCCACCGAAGGCATTTCCACAAAGGCAAAGCCCTTCGAGCGGCCACTGTATTTGTCCATTATGATACTGACTGATTCTATCTGCCCGAATTCCTCGAACTCCCGGCGCAATTCTTCTTCAGTCGTATCAAAGGATAGGTTTCCTACGTATATTTTCATGATACTCCTTTTTACTGTCCCGCCTACTGTCTTTCCCGGCGCCTTCTCCGGGCGCTATTTCTCGCCTTGATACGCGCCGCATCACCCTTGGAGACAAAATGGCGGGCTGCCTTTGCCTCCCGGAGAATGCCGCTCATCTGTATCGACCTTTGAAAGCGCCGCAACAACGAATCTTGCGTTTCTCCGTCACGCAAATATACTTCTAAGGACATGACATCTCACTATCTAGCTTTTATCTTGCGGTAGCAATCGCTGCAGTACACCGGCTTATCGCCACGGGGTTCAAAGGGTACCTCAGTGTCCTTACCACACTGGGCGCACTTTGCCGGGAACATCTGGCGCTGGGTCCGGTAACCCGGGCCACTGCCTCCATAGCTCTCGGACTTCCTCGCCTGGCGACAGGCGGGGCATCGCTTCGGCTCATTGGTGTAGCCCTTAGACTGGAAGAATTCCTGATCTTCCACACTGAAAACGAAAGTAGCTCCGCAATCAGCGCACTGGAGAGTTTTATCCTGGAAACTCATTAAGGTGACCTCCTCGTCAAAAATTTCAGTCTCGAGTTTGGGTCACCACTCTAATCGAATCTGAGGGGACTCTGAGAGGTTTTTAAACCTAAACTTCAACTGTCAATTTAATCATACACCATAGCGTACCCCTTGTAAAGGGCAAAAGTCCACGGCTGTGACATGGATATTCTGTGCAAAGCAAACAGGGAAATTGTCTTTGATTAGACAGCTTGGGGTGAAAAGCCTGAGTTGAGACACTTTTTCACCGCCTCAATGAGGTTATCGCATTCTTCCTGAGGGCGGGCGGCGATGCGGGCGTATTCGGGAAGGCCAAAAGAGGCGCAGTCACGCACCAGTATGCCCTGCCGGAGCAACGCGGCGCGGAAGGCGCGGGCCTGGCCCACCCTGGCGAGGAAAAAATTGGCGTCCGATGGAGCGGTCTGAAAGCCCAGGCGCTCCAGTCTGGCGCACAGGAACTCCCTGGCCTGCTTTATCTTGGCCCTGGCCGCAGGCAGGTCAATCTCGCCTTCCAGCGCCGACACCCCGGCCTGCTGGGCGACCACGTTGACATTCCAGGGGGGGCAGACCCGGCGCAGGCAGGAGATGATGTCCGGCCGGGATATGGCGTAGCCCAGCCGCAGTCCGGCCAGGCCGTAGTCCTTGGTCATGGAGCGCAGGATGACTACATTGCTCCTGGCAACAAGGTCGAGGGATGACCAGGCATCCTCTACAAAGGCGATGTAAGCCTCGTCCAGAACAAGGAGGCCGTCTCCCAGGGCGTCCAGCACCGCCTCGATGTCCGGGCGGGAAAGGCACCTGCCGGTGGGGTTGTTGGGGTTGCAAATGAAGACGCCTTTGGGCCGGGTCTCTCTGATAAGAGCGGTGACCGCGCCGATGTCCGGGCGGAAGCCATTTTCAGCCCTGGCCCTCACTTCCATTATTTTTGCCCCGCTGATGCGGCAGGCCACCTCGTACTCGCCGAAAGTTGGCCCAAGCATGAGGACGCAGTCGCCGTGCCCGAAATAGGCCAGGGCGACGAGCCGTATCAGTTCGGTGGAGCCGTTGCCGGCCAGTATCCAGTCCGCCGGCACTTCCAGCAGGGCGGAGAGACGCTGCCTGAGGAGGGTAGCCGCGGAATCAGGGTAGCGAGGGACGTTAACGGCGCGGACAACCTGGTCAAGCGCCAGCGGCGGGGGATATGGATTTGAGGAGACGCTGAAATCGAGTATATTCCCCGGCTGGATGCCCATAGCGGCCAGTTCGGCATAGTTGATGCCGCCGTGCTCGCTGGGCGCCAGGTCTTCTATCTCAGGTCTGGGACGCAAGGACAATGGCGGTCACCCCCGTAAAACAGACTATTATCCAGGCGGTCATGGCAGTGAGCGTCAGCCGGGAGGCGGCGGCTATGGTCTCCGGCGTCAGGGGCGCCCCGGTCTCACCCAGACTGTAATGCCCCACTTTCTCCAGCCGCACATTGAGCGCCCCGGCCAGGGCAGCCATCGGCCATCCGGCGTTGGGGCTTTCCGTCCGGGAGTGGTGGCCCCAGGCGGTGCGCCAGGCCGTCCAGCCATCGGCTTTGAGAAAGGCGGCCAGCACCAGCAGCAGCGCGGTCAGCCGGGCCGGTATGAAGTTCAGCACGTCGTCCAGCTTGGCGGCGAACTTGCCCAGGTATTCATATTTCCCGTGATAGCCTATCATGGCGTCCAGGGTGTTTACGGCGCGATAGGCGATGGCGCCGGGCACGCCGAACAGGAGGAAGTAGAAAAGCGGGGCGACGAAGCTGTCGCTGGCATTCTCGGCCACCGACTCCACCGCAGCCGATACCATCAAAGGGGGAGGCAGGGTGGCGGTATCGCGGCTGACCAGGGAGCCAAGCTCGCGGCGGGCCTCACCGGTCTTCTCATCGGCCAGCAGCGCCTTCACCCGCAGGGCCGCCCGGCGGAGACCTTTCAGGGAAAAGGTGCTCTTGAGCAAAAAGGCCCCGACCAGCACATAAGCGACCATGCTCATCTCTTCCAGGGCGGCCAGGAGGAGATAGACGGGCGCGGCAAAAAGGGCCACGGTGAACAGGGTTATGGCCGCCCCGTAAAGGAAGCGGGCGAGGGGCGGGCCGGCCGCCTTTCTCTCCAGGAAGGAGATGACCTTGCCCATCCAGACGACGGGGTGGGCGGGGCGGGGCGGCTCGCCCAGCAGCAGCTCTATGGCCAGCGACAGCGAAAATATCAGAAACATGCTTTCAGGCGCGCTCCGGCACGGGGGCAAGATGCTTTATCTTAGCACAGATGAGAGCAGGCGTGCAGGCGGAGGTCCACTTGGCGCGTTCTTGGCTATCAATGGGGCTAAAGAAAAGGAACACGTTATTCTCCGCCCCTATCCCCGATATCCTTCACTTCGTTCAGGATGACATCCGTAAGCCTCACAGAGAGTGATGGGAACTTTGCGAAATTCGCGAATGCCTCTTTAAGGGGGGAATGTCCTGGGTTATCAGACCTTTTCATAATTCACCATACCGACGAAAGTCGGTATCCAGAGGTTTTCTGGATTCCGTATCAAGCCTGCCCGTTCACTTGTGGTGACTCAGTGGAACCACGGTGAACCGTTCATCTCGTGGCGACTCGATGGCTCGCCACTGGCCCTCGCCACAGGTGGAGCCAGGGCGCGGCCCGAGGCTCGGACCGAGGGGTGAACACGTTCACGGTGAACCGTTCAGGGTGAACCCGTACTTGATGCGGGGTACGGAATGGTCAATAAGTTGGTAAGCCATGTTTCTTCGAGCGCTGCATTTATGCAACGAATTTCAGACTCAGGACACTACCCCGGCGCAGGGTAGAGCCGGACCATAGTCTCGCCCTCGATGACGGTCTCGCCCTGCTGGTTGGTGCAGGTGTTCTTCAGGGTGACAATGCCCTTGTCCTTGCGCACCTGGACAGCTTCGGCCACGGCGGTTATGGTATCGCCGATGCGGACGGGCTTGAGGAAGCGGCTGGTGTGGGACATCAGGATGACCAGGCCGGGCAGCTTGGCCATGGCCGCCGAGAGCAGGGCTATTGATATCACCCCGTGGGCGATCCTGCCGCCGAAGAAGGTCTTCCGGGCATATTCATCGGACATGTGCACCGGGTTGTAGTCGCCGGAAAGCTCGGCGAATTTAGTGATGTCGGCCTCGGTGATGGTCCTGGTATGCGTGACCCTGTAGCCGGTGTCCACGCCGAGCCGCTCCAGTATGGGGGTATCTTCCGTCAAAGCTCACCTCCTAGAGATCCCGGGGCCATGCTGGCCCGCTCCGCTTGCGCCTTTTTCAAAGGACTCTCGTCACCGTATTCGGCAATGATGGCCGCGCCCAGGGCGGTGACTATCTGGGGATGGGGCGGCACCAGGAGAGTGACATTCAGCCTGGACTCCACACTCCTGATAAGACCTATGTCCAGCGCGCCGCCCCCGCTGATGGCGCAGTCCAGTTCCAGTCCTACCCGGTCGACCAACGCCGAAAGCTTGCCGGCCAGCGCGGCATGAACCCCGGCCAGTATGTCTTCTTTGGCGACCCCTTCGGCCACCCTGGAGATGGCCTCCGATTCGCCGAAGACGGCGCAGCCGGTGGTGAAGGTAATCGGGTTTCTCGATTTCAACGAAAGGGGGCCGAACTCGTCCAGGTCTATCTGGAGGACATTGGCGATAACGTCCAGGAAACGGCCGCTGCCGGAGGCGCATTTCTCGCTGGCGACGAAGTTTGTCACCTGCCCGCCGGCGCTGAGCCTGATGGCCCGGCTGGACTGGGCCTGGACGTCAATGATGGTCCTGGCCGAGGGGAACAGGCTGTTGATGCCCCGAGCACAGCAGCGGATATCGGTGACCTGGCGTCCGGCATAGCCGGCGTTAGCAGCGCCCTGGCCGGTGGCCACAATCCCGGCAATGTCTGCCGCAGAGACGCCCGCCTGCGCCAGAAGCTCGTCCCTGAGCCTGTCCGCCGTCTGCCGGTAGTTGATCCCGGAGGGCAGCACCAGGAAGTGCTTGAGAGCGCCATTCCCGGTCAGCACACCCTTGGTGCTGGACGAGCCGATATCAACTCCCATAAACCAGGCCATCTACAGGTCCCCTACTTGAAAAAAGTCGCCTCGGTGAGGCGGCGTTCCGCCCGCTGTATGGTCTCTCCCCGGGCCAGGGCCTTGAGGGTGTTATCCCTGCCCAGGAGGGCCGCGCCCAGCGCCCCGCTGATGAGGGGGTCTTCAGGGACAAAGACCTTGAGGCCGATGTAGTCCTCGACCGCCCTGACCACGCCGGGGTTCTTGGCCACGCCGCCGGTGAAGACAACGTCCGGCTCTATCTTGAGCCGTTTCATCATGCCTACGGCGCGCCGGGCGATAGCGCCGTGCAGCCCGGCCACGATGTCTTCGATGGCGACGCCGTTGGACAGGTGAGAGCTTAGCTCCTGCTGGGCGAATATGGTGCAGGTGCTGCTTATGGCCACCTTTTTGGTCGATTTCAGGGAGATAGGCCCCAGGTCTTCCAGCTTGATGCCCAGGGTGCTGGCCACCACTTCCAGAAAGCGGCCGGTGCCGGCGGCGCATTTGTCGTTCATGACGAAGTCGATGAGGCGGCCGTCCTGTATCTTCATCCCCTTGGCGTCCTGACCGCCGATATCGAGCACGGTCCTGGCATCGGGGAAAAGGCTGACGATGCCCCGGGCGTGGCAGGTAAGCTCGGTTATCTGGCGGTCGGCGAAGGGGACATTGATGCGGCCGTAGCCGGTAGCGACCACGTAGGCGATGCGGTCAAAGCTGATACCGGCCTGCTCCAGGGCCTCCTCCATAACCTTGTTGGCCAGGCGGCGGTGCTCCGCGCCGGTATGCTGTTCAATGCGGACGCAAATGGCCCCGGCCTCGTCCACGATGACCGCCTTGGTCATGGTCGAGCCGAGGTCAATGCCGGCGAAGTAAAGCGGGCTGGCTGTCAAATCACATCCTCCTGCCCCGGAACCAACCTAAAAATGTGATGAAAAATCGTGAACGATGGTTCGTCTCCCTTTAATAAAGGGAGATAAAGAGGGATTTTGAGACTACCAAATCCCCCTTAATCCCCCTTTACGAAAGGGGGAAACTCAATGAAGACTTTTTCAACATTTTACTACTGTCCTGAGTTATTAGACCGTTTTATAATTCACCATACCGACGAAAGTCGGTATCCAGGGGTTTCTGGATTCCGGCTTCCGCCGGAATGGTTAGTATGTTGCTAAGCTATATTTTCATCGAGCACCCAATTTATAACAACGGATTTCTGACTCAGGACACTACACAAATCTGCTTTTCACCATGCTCTGTCATCGCGGCACTCCCCGCCTCAAGCGGAAGGCACCCGCGATTATATGGATCGCCACGTCGCGGAGTTCACACTGGGCAAAGCGAATGTGCTCCTCGCGATGACATTTCGCTGTATATTTCTACCCTATCACTTCGATGAAGGCCTGGACGCGGGTGCGCAGCTGCTCCATGGCCGCTTTGCTGTAGTCGTGCTCCAGGTAGGTGCTGGGCAGGCCGATGCGGTTAAGGTAGTCCCTGAGACTGGGCACCTCGTAGGCGTGGATATCGCAGTACCGCAGCGCCTGGAGGATTACCCCGTTGACGTTCCATTCCTGGATGTATTCCTTCAGGTAGCCAAAGCGGCTCTCCAGGTCGGCCATGTAGTCCTTCCTGCCATCGCTGATGGGGTTTTCGCGGAAGGTGCGGGGGTTCTGGATGCCGACCAGGTAGCGCCGGGCCAGGTCATCGAGGGGATCATCGGTGAGTTCCACTTTCGAGAAGAAGGCCCGCGTGCCGACAAAGGTATCATCGATGACCACGTTAGCCCCGGCGCTCTCGATCACATCGAGCAGCGCGGTATCGTCTATCATGCTGCCCCAGAGGAGGAGCCTGACCGGCTTCAGCGGCGGGACATCGCGGCGCTCACGGACATTGTTGATGACCTCTGTCAGCAGTTCATTGCCTTCCTCAACGGGGAGGCTCATGACGGCTATCTCCACCTGGAGCATCTCGGCGCCGGAGATGAGGGGCGGGTCCGGCTTTCGCAGGTCGTAAAGCTGGCGTACCAGGTCACGCTGGCGGTTGTGCAGGGCGATGGCCTGTTTCAACCTTTCCGGCGTGATCTGCTTTCCGGCGAAAGACTCCAGGGTGTTCTTGAACTCCTGGAGCAGTTCCCGGTGCTGCCGGATGGCGGAGGCGTGGGTAGTGTGGGGGGTATCGATGAAATGGGCGTACCCCGGCTTGAGGTATATCCGCCAGATGTGGGCCACCTTCTCGGCCACCTCGCAGGAGTGGGCCATGGCGATCCCGTCCAGGAAGTCGTAGCGCCCTTTTAGCCCCAGGTCCATTATGCTGCGGAGGAAGGGGCAGACCACCGTGGGCAGGCAGGTATCCGCCCTGGTGATAGGCTCATCCAGGTCGCCCAGTATGGCGTAGGGTATGATATCGAGGGCGGTCAGCATCTCCAGGACGGGATAGGCGTCAAGATAGCCGAAGACCTTCCTGCCCCCGGCCTTCAGCTCGTTGATGCGCCGGGTGCGGTCCTGGTAAATGGCCCTGGCCCGGGCCAGTCCGGTTACGGTCTGCTCGGTCTTGCCTACCATTCCATCCCCTCTGCTTTCCTGACCTGTTTGTAATGGTCCATGGTCTCTTCAAAGGTCTCCGCCTTGCTTAGGGCGTCAGCGGGGTCAAACATTTTGAGGTCGACGATATCACCTTCTATGACCAGCGAGGGTATCTTGAGCCGCTCCAGGAGCTGGTCCTGTATCACCAGCAAGTGGTTGGTGGCGGTGCGGCAGCTAAGTAAGGGGTGGAGCACCATGCCGTCGCAACGGTAGTCCCTGGCCAGCTCCAGGTAGGGGTGGGCGAAGTAGCCCCAGGCGTCCCCGCTGTCATAAGCGTCCTCGAAGTAGCCGGCGAAGAACTGGTAGGTGAGCCTGGCCAGCCGCTCCAGGGGGTCGCTGATGCCGCTAAGGTCCAGGGGGCGGGGGGGATGATAGGCCCAGCTTTCCACCACGAAGTTCCAGCCGCGCTCGGCCAGCTTGTCGAAGAACTTGAGGCTGTGCCAGGGTGGAAGCTCGGCGAAGGCGAGGCGGTACTTCTCCTCCTCGATAGCGCCCACGCCGGCGTCTATCAGCGATTTCACCTCATCGCGCATCTGCCAGTACAGCTTGGCCGTCTCGCGCGGGTCGGCGGCCATGTACAGGGAGGCGGGCATGCTGCTCCAGAAATCGCGGGAATGCATGGGGCAGGGCCTGGCCTTGCGAAGCTCGTTAACCTCGTGCCAGGCCCGGTTCATCTCGATGGTGGCGTCTACCAGCTCCTCGAGGCGGTCCCAGTCCATCTTCTTGCCCAGGAGCTTCTCCAGAAAGGCGATGAACTCCTTAAGCTCGTTGACGATGAAGCTGATGTCGCGCTGGACGGCGCCCTCAATCCTGCTCTCGTGGACGCCGGGGTGGGGCATCTCCAGCACCCAGACCGGCGCATCCAGGTAGCGCCCCAGCGCCTGGAACCATTTGTACCTGGTATCGCAGAAATAGCCGGAGCCGAGCAACAGGGTGGGCTTGGGCATGCCGCCCATAGGGGCGTCCGGGGGTATCTCGTCCATCTGCTGCAGCTTGGCGGCATAGCCCAGGCAGTTCCGGGCATAGCCGCACATGTGGCTGGGGAAGCCTTCGGACCCGGCAATGTCCAGGTAGTTCTGGGCCGCGCCGAAGGCGGCGCAGACAGCGCCGTAGTCCTCGGGGTGAACAGTGTGAACACCCATGGCATGGAGCACAGTATCACCGGCCCACCAGTTGACCATGCACCAGGCCACCGGCTCACCGTGTTTGCTGGCCTCGACGGCTTTTTCATACATGCCGTCCACCAGCGCCCGCAGGGGATACATGCTCTTGAGCCTGTTTATGGCCCGTTTCTTTTTTTCTTCTGTGGTCATAGACCCTCTCCGATGCTGGAGTGACCGGCCACTGGAAGAGGCCGATAAAACTACTTCATTATAAGCGGAAACCGCTGCCGGCGAATATGACCTGACTCATAATAACAATCAATATGGATATATTGCATATCGCAAGAGATTGTCCGAAAACTCGTAAATTGTCATCCTGAGAGCTTGTGAATATATACGGTTTCAACGTAAGTTTTCTGGTTAAGGGAGTTATAGAGTTGGTAGCCTCCTTTTTTTACGGTACCTGAACTAACATTACGGCGCCAACAGGGCTGTGGCAAGCCCTGTTTT
>JACPQC010000006.1 GCA_016190695.1 Chloroflexota bacterium | reverse complement strand
CTTTATGACCACCCTTAAGGAGCAGAAACATTGACGTAGAATCCAGCCCCAGAGAGTCCAGTAAGGGATTTATATGGCGTATAATCCCCGGTACATTGAACTTTGACCGGGTGATTAGCCGGATTCGGTCCTTGGGAGACCGGCTGCCTCTCATTATCGCCTGTTATGAGATTGCCTTCGTATACCCTTTTTTCCTTAAGGCACACTTAAAAACAAATATACCTTAACAACAAAATAGCGCTTGGTCTAACTCGCAATCATAATGACACCAAACAGAAGTTGTTATTCCAGCGCAGGCTTCAGCCTTCAGGCCGAGGCCCGAGTTCAGCCCGAGGGCTGGAATCCAGCGTTTTCCGTTTGCCTGGAGTCCAGGTTAAGTCTGAAATGAAAGATCGTCTGCGAACGTACTCGTCTTACACCTTGACCATGAAGGGCAAGATCATGGGGCGGCGCTTCGTCTGTTCATAGTAGAACTTTTCCAGGATATCCTTGACCTTGGTGTTGACGAAACTCCATTCAATGGCGCGGTCGCTGGCGTGGTCCAGCGCTTCGGACAAAATGTCCCGGCTCTTGTCCAGCATGTCCTTGAATTCGCGGGTGTCGACAAAACCCCTGGTGACGATGTCCGGCCTGCCCACCAGTTTTCCGGTCTGCCGGTTGACCGCGATGATGACCACTACTATGCCGTCTTTGGACAGCATCCGGCGGTTGCGGAGCACCACGCCGCCGATATCGCCCACGCTGAGGCCGTCCACATAAACGTGGCCGGAGCCTACCTTGCCGGTGACTTTCCCTGACTGCGCGCCAATCTCGAGGACGTCGCCGTCTTCCAGGACGAAGATATTCTCCTTTGTGATGCCCACCGATTCCGCCAGTTGACCGTGAAGGCTCAGGTGGCGGTACTCGCCGTGAACGGGCACGAAGAACCTGGGTTTGACCAGGTTCAGCAGCAGCTTCAACTCCTCCTGGCTGCCGTGGCCGTGGACATGGACCCGGGCCAGCTTGTCATAGAAGACGTGAGCCCCCTGCTTGAACAAGGTGTCCAGCGTCTTGTTGACCAGCGACTCGTTGCCCGGGATGGGGGTGGCTGAGAGCACTATGGTATCGCCCCTCTGGATGTGGACATGGCGGTGGTCCCGGTTGGCTATGCGCACCAGCGCCGAGGTAGGTTCGCCCTGGCTGCCGGTGGTCACCAGGACTATCTTGTTGGCCGGGAAGTTGCGGACGTTCTGGATCTGGCCCAGAATACCGTTGGGGGCCTTCAGATAGCCCAGTTCCAGGGCCATGTTCGTTGTATCATTCATGCTGCGCCCCACCACAAAGACATGACGCTGGTGCTTGGCGGCGGCGTCGATGACCTGCTGTATCCGGGATATCAGCGATGAGAACGTGGTCACGATCACGCGCCCCGGCGCATTGGCCATGATATGGTCCAGCGATTCGCCGACAACCTGCTCCGAGGGGGTGTAGCCGGGCAACTCGGCATAGGTGGAGTCCGACATCAGCAGCAGGCTACCCTGTGCCCCCAGGTGCGCCAGCCGCGAAAGGTCAGTAGGCTTGCCGCAGACAGGGGTATAGTCCAGCTTGAAATCACCGCTGTGGACCACCGTGCCGATGGGCGTCTGTATGATGAGGCCGACGGCGTCCGGTATGCTGTGACAGACGGGGTAAGGCTCGACTTTGAACTTCCCCAGCTCTACTTGCTCCCCGGGGGAAAAGAGCCTGAGGTCGGCGTCCTGGAGGGCCCTGGTCTCCTTGAGCTTGACCCTGATGAGTCCCTGGGTGAGCCTGGTGGAGTACACCGGCACGTTCAACTGGGGCAGTACGTAAGGCAGGGCGCCGATGTGGTCTTCATGGCCGTGGGTGATGACGATGCCCCTGAGCTTGTCTCGCCTTTCCAGCAGATAGCTGATATCGGGTATCACCAGGTCTATGCCCAGCATCTCCTCTTCGGGGAACATGAGCCCGGCATCGATGACCAAAATGTCATCCTCGTATTCCATTACGAGCATGTTCTTGCCTATCTCGCTCAGCCCGCCAAGGGGGATTATCTTTAGCCTGGGTCTGGTCACTATCTATACCTCGAACATATTAAGTTGCTGCGGTTGCGGCGGCGCTTTGATCTCCGGGGCCGGCCTGGCCTGGGCCAAAAGGGACGGAATTTTGAGCATGTCCGCCTCGATATCCTGGCGCAGGCTTTGCTGGTGCAGGGCGGCGGCGGGGTGGTACATGGCGTAGTAGATGACGTCTCCCTGCCTGCTGGCAGTGCCGTGGACCTTGCTGATGCTCTTGCCGGGGAAGAACATCGCCATTGAAAACCGGCCCAGGGTCACGATCATCCGGGGACTGATGATCTCTATCTGGCGGTCCAGCCAGCCGCGGCAGTTCCGTATCTCTATCGGCAGGGGGTCACGGTTGTTGGGAGGACGGCACTTGATGACGTTGGCGATGTACACCTGCCGGCGGTCGAGTCCTATCGAGGCCAGCAGTTTGTCCAGGAACTGTCCCGCAGCGCCGACGAAGGGGCGTCCCTGCTGGTCTTCGTGCCATCCGGGCGCTTCGCCGATGAACATTATCTCGGCGTTCTCAGCGCCCTCGCCGGGGACCACCTTGTTTCTGCTTTTGGCTATATCGCACTGTCGGCACAGCGCAATCTGCTCGCATAGTTGGCCCAGTGCTGACATCCGGTACCTGGAGATTCTAGAATCTGCAACCTGATGGAATCATAACATGGTGAATGGGGCAAGTCAATTTTGGCTTTCCGGAGCTGTCATGCTGGAGCCCTTCGCTGCTCTCACTTCGTGGCTCGCCTCGGCGTGACTCGGACTTCGGCGAGCTCAGTCGAGCGTGGAACCAGGACAGGCGAAGCGAAGCATCTGGTGGGGAGGGGCAATAGCTTCAAGGCCTTAAAGCTATTTGCGCATTGCGCAGATACCTCAATCCTGTCCGCTATTTGGAGGTGGGGAAACCCTGTGACTGCCACTGGACGATGCCGCCCAGCATGTTGTAGACGCGGGTGAAGCCAAGTTCCTTCATCAGGTTGACCGCCTTGGCGCTTCGCTGTCCCGTCCGGCAGTAGACCAGGTAGACCTTGTCCTTGTCCAGCCTGTCAAGCTCATCGGCGAAGGTGCTGGAATAGAAGTCGATATTGACCGCCCCGCTCAGCCGTCCGCTGTTGAACTCTTCAGGGGTCCGCACATCGAGTACGACGAAATCGTTGTTATTCCTGTTCTGCTGGATGAGCGCCAGCGTTTCTTCTGTGCCTATGTTCTGGATCTGCTGCCCGGTGACGCCGCCCGTGCTTTCTACCTTGCCGGCGCATCCTGCCGCCAGGGATGCCAGCAGCACCAGCAAGAATAGCATCATCCACTTTGGTATTCTCATCTTCATCCCCACTTCCGCTTGATTGTCAAAAGAGGCCGTTATTACAGTTTGACCAGCTTGACGCTGTAGACATCCGGCAGGCTGAGAATTTGCTGCTGCTGGGCTTCTGGCAGCGGCTCGTCCAGCGCCAGCACCATCAGCGCCTTGCCCCGGGGCTTCAGCCGTCCCAGGTGCATGGAACTGATATTGATATCCGCATCGCCGGTTATCTTGCCCACCGCGCCGATCATGCCGGGCTGGTCCCGGTGGTCGCTGAACAGGAAATAGGCCCCGGTAGGCTCGATATCGAGCCAGTAGTCATCGATCCTCACTACATGGGGCCGCCCCTGCATCACCGTCCCGGCCACGGTGGTCGCGCCGGCGCTGGTGGCTACCTGCACCGTTATCAGGCTGGCATAGTTCCTGCAGCCCGCCTCTTTTTGCTCGACTACGCTTAGCCCGCGCCTGGCTGCCACCATGTTGGCGTTGACAATGTTGACCCTGTCTTCGCTCACCTGCTCTAGGAGGCCGCCGATCACCATTGCCTTGAGCACATTGGTATCGTGGTTGGATATCTCGCCATCGTATTTTATCTGGATGGCGTTTACCTGTCCTTCGGCCAGTTGCCTGCCCAGTTTGCCCAGTGTTGATGCGATGCTCATGAAAGGCTGCAGCACGGACATCGCTTCTAAAGGGACAAAGGGGGCGTTTACGGCATAGCGGGGCGGCCTCCCCTGGAAGACGTCCACGATCTGCTCGGCGACGTCTTTGGCGGCCAATATCTGGGCTTCAGCGGTGGAAGCGCCCAGGTGTGGAGTGACAATGATATTGTTGACTTCGAAGAGGGCGCTCCTGGTGAGCGGCTCCGTCTCAAAGACGTCTATGGCCGCCGCCGCTACTCTGCCTTCTTTCACCGCCTCTGTCAGCGCCGTTTCCTCTACCAGTCCGCCACGCGCGCAGTTGACTATCCTTACGCCGCGCTTGACCATGTCCAGTTCCCTGGCCCCGATAAGGGATTTGGTCTGGGCGGTCAGTGGTATGTGCAGGGTAATAAAGTCTGATTCGCGGAGCAGTTGCTCCATCGGCACCAGCTCTACCTGGAGCTTGTTGGCGTAATCGACGGAGACAAAGGGGTCATGGCCGAAGAGCCTCATCTGGAAGCTCCTGGCGCGCCGGGCCACCTCGGAGCCGACATTGCCCAGACCGACGATGCCCAGCGTCTTGCCCCTGAGCTCGGTGCCCATGAATTCGTTCCGGCGCCACACCCCGGACTTGAGCACGGCGTTGGCCTGGGGGATATGGCGGGCCAGGGCCAGCATGAGGGCGATGGTGTGCTCGGCGGCGGAGATGGTATTGCCGGTGGGGGCGTTTACCACTATTATGCCCCGGCGGGTCGCCTCTTCCACTTCAATGTTGTCGATGCCCACGCCGGCGCGGGCGATGACCTGCAGCTTTTTGCCCGCTTTAATGATATCGGCGGTGACCCTGGTCTGGCTGCGCACCATCAGGGCATCGTAGTCACCGATGATGGCAATGATCTCCTCCGCCTTCAGTCCGGTGCGGATATCCACCTGGGCCTGTTCGCGCAGAATGCCCAGGCCCTCCTCGGACATCGGGTCAGCCACCAGTACTTTCCAGGCCGTATTAGCCACAGTTTATCCTCCAGGAAGCCTCGCGGGCCTCCAAACTACCTAAGGCCTGCTGGCACAAAGCCCAGCCTGGGTAGCGTGATCTCGAGCGCCGATATCACTTCGGCAATGTCCTTTTCAGTTACCCAGCCCAGGTGTCCAATACGGAATATCTTCCCTTCCAGGCTCTGCTGCCCGCCGGACAACTCTACTTTATGTTCCTCTCTCAGCGTCCTCACCAGCTTCTTGGCGTCCAGGCCGTTGGCTGCTGATATCGCCGTGACCGTGTTCGATGCGTATTTCTCATCGGCGAAGAGGGACAACCCCAATCCCTTGGCCCCTTCCCGGGCGGCCCTGCCCACACGGGCGTGGCGCTCGATTATGCTGGCCAGCCCTTCCTCCAGCATCATATCCAGGGCGACATCCAGGGCGAATACCAATGATACCGCCGGCGTCCAGGGCGTCTGCTTCTTCTCCAGGAACTTCTTGGCCCGGGTGAAGTCCCAGTAGAAGCGGGGCATCCTGGCGGCGGCATGGGCTTTCCACGCCTCCGGGCTGACGCTCACCATCGCCAGTCCGGGGGGCACCATCCACCCCTTTTGCGAGCCGCTGACGACAACATCGCAGTGCCAGTCGTCTACCGGCAGGTCGATAGAACTCAGGCTGCTGATGGCGTCCACCAGGAGCAGCTTGTCAAATTCCTTGACCACCGCGCTGATAGCGGCCAGGTCATTGGTGACGCCGGTAGATGTCTCGTTATGGGTGACCAGCACCGCCTTGATGCCAGGGTCGGCGTTGAGGGCGGAGCGCACGGCATCGGGGTCGGCGGGGCGGCCCCATTCGAAGCTGAGCGGCGTCACTTCTGCCCCGAACTGCCTGGCAATGTTGGCGAAGCGGTCGCCGAATACGCCGATGGTTACTGCCAGCACTTTATCGCCGGGGGACAGGGTGTTGACGATTGCCGCCTCCATGCCGCCGGTGCCTGAGCCGGTGAGCAGCAGCACATCGTTGGCCGTCTGGAACACCTGTTTCAGCTTGGCGGTAGTGTTCTCGATGGTCCGGGCGAACTCGACGCCGCGGTGGTTCACCATCTGGCGGGACATGGCCTGAAGGACCTTGTCCGGGCAGGGGGTTGGCCCCGGGATGCGCAACTGCTTCATGCTCATATTGTACTCCTTGTGTTCTCCTACCCTTTGCTGCTAATTGAGTTCCAGTCCAAAAATGTCATGCTGGAAGGAGCGACCCGCCTACGCCGAGGCTATGGCGGGCGAGAGCGACTGAAGCATCTCAGGGCGGGGAGGCGACCAGGGTTTCCCCACCACCGTGAGATGCCTCGCCCAGACTTGTCGGGCCTTCAGCATGACAACCCTATCATTCTTGGGCAGCCTTAGAACCATCTTCAGTTTCATCACCTTGCCAGTATCGTACCAGACATTGGCCTTATGCCTTTTCCGCCTTCTCCGGGTCGATCTTCACTCTGCACCAGCGCAGCTTGCCGACACGTACGATGCTGCCCTCTTTCACTGGAAGCTGGTAGCCGATGACCTTCTGGCCGTCAATCTCCACCGCCCCCTGGTTTATCAGGCGGACGGCCTCGCTGATGCTGCCGACCATGCCGCAGGACTTGAGCAGCCGCCTGATGTCCGGCGTGTCACTGGGGGCGTATGCCACCGGGATGTCCGCCGGGGCCTCGCCGCGCTGCACCACCCTGGCGAAATGCGCCTCTGCCTCAACCGCGTCCGCCTTGCTATGAAGCTGTGCGACTATCTCCCTGGCCAGCCGCTTCTTCATGTTCATCGGGTTGGCCTCGCCGGCAAGCTGCTGCCGGAACTCTTCCAGCTCTTCTTCAGGCAGGTCGGTCACCAGCTCGAAGTACTGCATAACAAGCTCATCGGGGATGGACATGACCTTGCCGTACATGACATCAGGAGGCTCGGCCACTCCGATGTAGTTGCCCAGGCTCTTGCTCATCTTGTGCTTGCCATCGGTGCCCACGAGCAGGGGCGTCATGAAACACTGCTGGGGGCGCTGGCCGAGCATGGTCTGTAGCTCCCTGCCCAGCAGGAAGTTGAATTTCTGGTCGGTGCCGCCGAACTCCACGTCCGACTTGACCACCACTGAATCGTAGGCCTGCAGCAGCGGGTAGAGCAACTCGGTGATGGCGATGGGCCTCCCGGCGCTGTACCGGGCGCTGAAGTCCTCCCTGGCCAGCATTTGGGCTACGGTGAACTTGCTGGTCAACTGGATGACATCGGCCAGGGTGAACTTTCCGTACCATTCGCTCTGCCAGCGCACCTCGGTCATGCCCCGGTCGACCACCTTGAAGAACTGCTGCATATAGGTCTCGGCGTTGGAGCGCACCTGTTCGGCGGTGAGCATGGGCCGCGTCACCGAGACGCCGGAGGGGTCGCCGATCTGCGCCGTCCAGTCGCCGACGATGAGCACTACCTGATGCCCCATCTCCTGGAACTGGCGCAGCTTGCGCAGGGCCACCATGTGCCCCAGGTGGATATCGGGGAAAGAGGGGTCGAAGCCCTCCTTCAGCCGCAGCTTGCGACCGGAGCGAAGCAGCTCCAGCATTTCTTCTTCGACGATAATCTCAGCCACGCCGCGTTTGAGCAGGCGGCTGACATCTCGTTCGATCAAGGCACGGTCAATGGTCATGTGCGCTCCCCAGAATGGCTTCTCCCAGCCTCACGTCCTCGGCCATCTGCTTCTTGAGCTCGTCCACGGTGTCAAACTTCTTCTCATCGCGGACACGCTCTACAAGCTCTATCTTTAACTCCCGGCCGTAGATGTCTTCCTGATAGCCGATGATATAGACCTCCACGGTACGGTCACAGGGGCCGAAGGTGGGGCAGGTGCCCACGTTGGTCATAGAGGGGTATCTTTTGCCGCCGACATAGGCCCAACTGGCATAGACACCGTCGGGCGGCAGCGCCTGTGACGGCTCTATCTGGAGGTTAGCAGTGGGGAAACCCAGGCCAGCCCCCCGCCCGGCCCCGGCCACTACTTTGCCGCGAAGGCTGAAGAGACGTCCGTACAGCCGGTGCACTTTCTGCATATCGCCCTCGGCCAGGGCGCGCCTGATAGCTGTGCTGCTCACCGTCTCTCCGTTCAGGGTCATCTGGGGCACGACGGTCAGGCTAAAGCCCATCTCCTCTCCCAGCCGGTGCAGGGCGTCGATATCGCCTTCTCTGTGCCTGCCCAGGGCGGAATCAGGGCCGACCACCAGGGCGCGCATCCGGAGATGCTTCTGCAGCAGGCACATGAACTGGCGGGCGTCGAGGTGGGATAGCTCTTCGGTAAAAGAGAGCATCGCTATGATGTCAACACCCTCTTCTGTGAGGAGTTCCTCCCTGGTGACAGTATCGGTCAGGAAAGGCAATGCCTCCTGGCCGAGCACCTGCTGGGGATGCTGGCGGAAGGTCACTACGGCGGAAAGCATACCGCGTTGCCGGGCCTGCCCGGTCAGTTCTGAGATAAGCCGCTGGTGGCCCAGGTGCACGCCATCGAAGACGCCGATGGTCAGCACGGTATCTTTATCCGGCTTGAACCGGGCCAGTTCTTCCTCTAGCAGCACGTTCTGGACGTCTCCTGGTGAATGCTTGTTATCACCATGTCGGTTGGCTTGGATGAAAAATAAGCACTCCGCATAGGGGTGAAGGGGACCCATCTCTGACCGGGGTGTATTAATACTATCATAACCGGGAATGAGCGTCAAACTGTCGCGGAAAGCTACATCATCCGGTAAAAGACCAGTCCCGCCGGCGACTTGGGGTAGAAATAGGTGGACTTGCGGGGCAGCCTGTCATCAGCGTCAGCGATGGCCTTTATCGTGGCCGCCCTGACCGGGTTGAGCAGCAGTGCCAACTGGAACTCCTGGCTGAGCACCTTGTTCACCGCGTCAGCGCGGGCATAGGTGTAATCAAGGGCGGCGTCGCCGTCGCAGTCCAGCCCGAGCAGGTGCTCCAGGATAACGTGGTCGGCAATGCTTACGTTCAGCCTGCGGTAAAGCTCGGTATGGTGGCCGGGCATATTCCTGGAGGCGATGGCCGGATGGCGCGGTCTCAACAGGGTCAGGCGCTCACTGTCCGGGCCGAACATGACGATGGCCGGGTCATCTCCGGCGAGCATGGCGTCTATCTCCGGCCAGAGGCCCGGTCTCGATGCCGGCAGTTCCTCTATGTCGAAGAACGCCTGCAGGCCGGAGCGCATCTTGTCCAGGGTTGCCCTGGCCTGGCAGCGGACCAGCCTGTGCGCCGGCAGGATGACCAGGCCGGGGTCGGCGAAATCCACCAGGGACATCATCACGAAATCGCAAGAGCCGTCTCCCGGCCCACCGGCAGATCGCATCTCGTTACGGTAGACCAGGGCGCTTTCATAGCGATGGTGCCCGTCAGCGATGTAGAGCGGCTGTCCAGCCAGGCTTTCACAGACGTGTTTGATGAAATCAGGAGCGGCGACCGCCCATAGGTCATGTTCCTCGTCATCTACGCTCAGATGCAGCGCGGGGCGCTGGCAATGTTCCCTTAATGCGGCTGATACTTGTCCTCCGGCGTCTTCGTACAGGGCCATTATCGGGCTGGTATTGGCCCGGAGCGTTCTGAGGAGCGCCAGGCGGTCGCTCTTGGGGCGGGAAAGGGTGCCTTCGTGGGGGCGGACCACCTTCTCGCTCCAGTCGGCGAGCTTGACCAGGGCGATGAGGCTGCGGCGGCAGTATCGCTTACCTTTATGGGCGAAATGGTGGTCATGGACGTACAGGGCCGGCTTGCCGTCGATCTCAAGAACGCCCTGCGCCAGCCATTTCTCCAGGTATGACCGGGAGCGGGTATAGCGGTTGTCATCGGGCGTGTCTGTGGGCGATTCCTGGCCGAACTCGAGGCGCACGAAGTTGTTCTGGCTGCGCTGGTATAAACGGGACTGCATCACAGGGGTGATAATGTCATAAGGGGGGCAGATGACGGCGGATAAGTCACCCAGAGACTGGTTGTAGCGCACACCGCGAAAGGGGCGAATTACGGCCAAAGGTGAGAACATCCTATCCTGATAGTCTTAAATAGTCTATCGTAACTGCGAGCAAAGCGCAAGTGAAAGCCCGGCACTTTTCCGAATCCAGGGCTATAGCGCGGTGCCTTCGGTCTCACACTGCCCGCTGACCAGGGCATGGACTATCCCTGCCACCTTTTCTACCGGGATGACGAAGGTGATGCCTGCCCCGGGTTTGTCCAGGCAAGCTGCCTTGATAATCCCGGAAAGGACATTGTCTTCCTTGTCGCGCGATATCACCGACAGTATGATCTCTTTCTCCGGCTCAATCGGGATCCCCATCAGCTTCTGCTGTTCATGAATGCCTACGCCCCGGCCAAAGATGATGGTCCCGCCTTCAGCCCCGGCCTTGAGGGAGGCCTCAATTACCTGGTTGCCCCAGCCCTTCCTCACTATGGTCACTATCAGCGCCTTGTTGTCCCCCATCTTCGCGCACCTCCATTTGTTTGAGTTTTATGCGGAATACCAGCCCCAGCAGCATTACCGAGAGTATCGGGGCCAGTGCTATCAGCGCAATCAGGCCAAAGCCGTCAGTGATAGGGCTTCTGCCTTCTATCGAGGATGCTATTCCCAGCACCATCGCCAGCAAGAACGTTACCGCCATCGGCCCGGTAGCGACGCCCCCGGCATCGAAAGCGATAGAGGCGAAGGTGCGGTCGCTGAACCATAACAGCGCCATCGCAGCCACGTAACCGGGTATGATGATCCAGAGGAACGGGAACCCGTAGATAATCTTGACCACACTCAGTCCCACCAGCATGGCTACTCCCAGCGATATGGTGTACAGCACCAGCGATTTGCGAATAAAGCCGCTGGAGGACTCTTCTACCTGCCGGCACAGTATCCGCACCGCCGGCTCGCTGAAGGTGGACAGGAACCCCATGAAAAGGCCCAGAGGCACCAGCGACCACTTGTGCTCAATAGCCCCCAGCATTTCGCCCATCGCCGTGCCCACAGGCAGAAAACCCACCCGTACTCCCTGCAGAAAGAGGGCCAGCCCGATGAAGGCCAGCAGCATGCCCTTGAGCAGGGCAAACACATAGCCGGCGGGCAGCCTCAAGAACACTATCTGGAATACCAGGAACAGGAGAAGCAATGGCAGCAGCGACCTCAATACATGGAGGAAGACCTGGCCTGCCCCGTCCAGCACGGCGATATCGTTCACCCCAGCACCATCCCCATGAGCATCACGCCGATTATGGGGCCGATAGAGGCCAGCCCGATGAGACCGAAGCCATCGGACAGCGCTGATTTTCCCGCCAGGACCGAACTGAAGCCAATCCCCAGCGCCAGGATGACCGGCACCGTCATCGGCCCCGTGGTGACGCCGCCAGCGTCAAAGGCAACGGCGACGAACCGGGAAGGGGTGAAAAACGAGAGCACCAGTACACAGACATATCCGCCGGCCAGCAGGTAAGTTATGGGTAACCCGGAGACAACGCGCAGCATGGCCATCGCTACGAAGAAGGCAACGCCTACGGCGATGATATAGACCAGCAGTCCCCTCCCGACCGCCCCCTGGGAAACGGCATCCACCTGGCTGGTGAGCACGATCACGTCCGGCTCGGCGATGGTCACAGCGAACCCGACCAGAAATGAAATAGCCATAATATATACTACAGATCCCCGGCGGGGCAACTCGGCGCCAACCGCTTCACCCACCGGCAGCAAGCCGATGCGGGTGCCAAGCAGGAAGAGCATCATGCCCACGGTAGCCATGGCCGCGCCGGTAAGGAACTTGATGATTTCCGGCAGCGGCATCCTGACGATGAAAATTTGCAGCGCCAGGACAGCCAGTATCACCGGCGCCATAGCCTGGACCACTTCCTTTAGAGTTTGCTTTATCTCGTCCAAACGGCTCTCCGGGTCTTTCGGGGATGGCTGTTCAAAAAGGACTTAGCCATATGCTAACTGAACAAGAAACAACAGTCAATGGTACAAACAAAATCAAGAAAAATGTTCTGGATTAAGTATGATGGTAAAGAGAGGCAGAAAGCAGCAATAAGTGATTAACATATGCGACCCGGTGATAGTAGTTCGTATTACTATGGAAGCTTATTTGCCTGTTACTCTCCAGGATTAATTGCCATGTGTCAAACTTTGGGTTATAATTGGTTCGAACGCCTTGAACTACTGCTAATGGTCTGGACTCTGCCGTGGGGAATCACGAAAGAGTCCTGTGGCTGTGTCTGAATGCGCAGTGCGCGACAGTTGTAGAGGCGGCGCCGGCGAGATAGCCCGGGAGCGGAAATGAAAGTTCTCATTGTGGATGATTCTCCCGATATCGTGGAAATCATCAGGCTCTGTATCAATATGCGCTGGCCGGTCGCCGAAACGATTGTTGCCTGTGACGGGTCTTCCGCCCTGGAAATGGTGGAGGCGGAGTCCCCAGACCTGGCGCTGCTGGACATCGGCCTGCCGGACATGGACGGTTTCCAGGTGCTCCAGCGGATACGCCAGTTCTCCCAGGTACCGGTCATCATGCTCACCGTGCGTGACCAGGATACCGATATCGCCAGGGCGCTTCAACTGGGCGCCGACGACTACGTGACCAAGCCCTTCAGCCACATCGAGTTCCTGGCCCGGATGGAGGCGGTCCTCCGGCGCGCTTCGGGGCAGGGTAACGTGCGGGAAGTGCCGCTTTCTGCCGGGGACCTCTGGGTGGACTTCGAGGCCGCGGAAGTACTGGTGAGCGGAAGCCTGGTCCAGTTGACCGGGAGCGAACTACGCCTGCTGGCGCGGCTGATGTACAATGCCGGACGGGTGGTCACCCACCAGTCACTGGGGGCGGCGATCTGGGGCATCGATGACAACCGTGTCTTCGGCCTGCAAACGGTGAAGGTGCACCTGCAGCACCTCCGCCAGAAACTGGGCGACCCCGTGGACAGCCCCCGGTACATCTCCAGCGTGTACGGCGTCGGCTACAAGTTCATTCCCAAAGTTGTCCCCTCTCAGCGGCTGCAACCTGATTCATCCGAATCTACCTGAGTTTCGCTATGGGTCTATCGTGTTGTCTTCCAGGACCCACCCCGGCCCTATTCAGTAGCAATCATCCATGCCCGCTTGCGGCGGGTGCCACGAAATATAAAAATGTCATTCTGAAGGAGCGTAGCGACTGAAGAATCTCGGGGGTGGGTGGAAGACAGATAGCTCCCCTCCCCAGACCCTTCGCTGCCCCTTCGCTTCGCTCAGGGCTGCGGCTCAGGGTGACAATTCACGGCATCTATTTTCGGGGTAATACAAAGAAGCATTCGTTGAGGCTGTCCGAAACATTGTCATGCTGGAAGGAGCGACCCACCTCCGCTGAGGCTTTGGTGCACAAGCGCGACTGAAGCATCTCAGGCTTGCCCTGAGCGACTTGTCCCGAACGCAGTTGAGGGAAGCCGAATGGGGTGGAAAGCGAGGGTTTGCCCTACAACTCTATCATTTGCAGATAGACTCCGCCGATTGCATGGTTTCCGCAGTGGTGATATAGTACGGTATCACTTTTGCGGGAGAGTTTATGAGCCAGGTTCCCGGTCAACAACCTGACGCTGCCGAGACGAGCGCCGCAGGAGAAGCCAGGAGTAGCGCCGGCCTGCAAACAGGGCACCGCCGCAGGTTGCGTGAGAAGTTCCTCAAGTCCGGTCTGGCCTCCTTCCATGACTACGAGATAGTGGAGCTGCTGCTTAGCCTGGGGACGCCGCGCCGCGATTGCAAGGCGGCGGCTAAAGAGGCCATCAGGCGCTTCAAGACCCTGCGGGGGGTCATGGAGGCCAGCCCCCGGGAACTCCAGGAGATAGACGGCATCGGCCCGCACAACGCCTTCGGCATCAAGCTGGTGCACGAGGTGGCCAGGGAATTCCTGAAGTCCAGGATACTGGACAGGCCGGTGCTCCAGTCCTCTCAGGAGGTCTTCGACTATCTGTACCATTCCATGCGCGACCTGAAACGAGAGGTCTTCAAGGTCATCTACCTTGACGCCCAGAACCAGATAATCGACGTGGAAGACCTGTTCCAGGGCTCGGTCAACAGCAGCTCGGTATCCATCCGCGATGTCGTTTCCAGGGCTATCAGCAACAGCGCCGTTGCCGTGGTCGGCGTGCACAATCATCCCTCGGGCAGCCCTGAGCCAAGTTCCCAGGACAGGGAGCTTACCAGGGAGTTGGTCTATGCCGGCAAGGTGATGAGGATAAAGGTGCTGGACCACATCGTCATTGGCGATAACCGGTTCTTCAGCTTTGCCGGTGAAGGCCTCATCGAGGAGTACGAGATCGATTACCTGAACATGAAAGTGCGGGGCACCGCCGAGGCAAAGCGCAGGCTATACCGGGCCAGGCAATCACCAGGCCCGTCGCAGTGACCCTCCGGCCCCCTCCCCTTTCTGGAGAGCGGCCACATCAACAAGTCCGTCCATCCCAATTCGTGCGGCGCAGTTGACAGCCATGCTATAATGGCTGTGTTCGTAATTGCTCCGGGGAAATGGGAAGTGCTGGCTGGGCTGGGCATCATACCGGTATTCTTAATGATTTTCCTCGCCGGAGGAGGCCTCGCTTGAACAAACGTGATAACCAGCGTCAGGAAAAGAAAACTGCGGGGCGAGTCCTTCCGCTCCAGGAGAAGTTCATAAGGTCGGGGTTTGACGGGTTCGCTGACCGTGAGGTGATCGAGCTTTTGCTTGGCCTGACCATGTCCGCCCGGAGGGCCCGGGGGCTGGCGGTGGAATACCTCGACCATTTCGGAAGCCTGAGCGATTTCCTGTCGGCGTCGCCTGAAGAACTGCAGCGGGCCAGCGTGGACCCGGCCGCCATCGTACATATCAAGGTGCTGCACGCATTGCCTATGGAGGTGCTCAAACAGAAGATCGTGGCCAGGCCCGTTTACCAGTCGTCCAGGGAGATATTTGACTATCTCAATTACTCCATGCGGGACCTGAAGCGGGAGGTGTTGAAGGTCATTTACCTGGACCACCGCAACCATATCATAGATACCACTGACCTGTCCGAGGGCAACCGGCGCAGCACCGTGGTCGACCCGCGCGAGGTGGTTGACAACGCCATGAAGCGCGATGTCTCGGCGATGATCTTGGTGCACAACCACCCTTCCGGCGACCCAACCGCCAGCCGCAGCGACAAGCAACAGACCCGGGACATGGTGTATGTGGGCATGATCTTGAAGATAAAGGTGCTGGACCACATCATCATCGGCGGGGACGGCTATTTCAGCTTTGCCGATGCCGGGCTGATAGAGAAATACGAGGACAGTTTCCTCAACCTGCGGATAAGGGCTGTTGCAATGGTCTCCGAGGACAGGTCGGCCTATGGCGTCGCCTGCCAGTTCAATGCCTGCAACTGCCAGCCTTGCTGATGCCCTCTCGCTCCAGGGCCAGCAACCGCTGTTTCATCTCCAGGCCGCCGGTGAACCCGCCCATTGCGCCGTCGCTGGCCAGGACGCGGTGACAGGGGATGATGACGGGCAGGGGGTTCATGCCCAGGGCCTGTCCCACCGCCCGCGCCGCCAGGGGAGCGCCTGCCTGCCCGGCCACCCAGGCGTAGCTCCGGGTCTGGCCATAGGGGATGAGCCGGGCGGCCTGCCAGACCCGCCGCTGGAAGGGGGTAGCCCGTGACAGGTCAAGTTCGTCAGGGAAGTAAACCGGACAGCCGATGAAGTATGCCGTCAACTGCTCCACGAGATGCTGGAAGCGGCCGGGCTGCCACAGGGCGCGGGCGGTGCTGTCACCCAGGGAAAGGCGAGCCTCCTCTTCGGAGACGCAGGGGAGGGTGCCCTGGACCAGTCCCAGCTCTGAGGCGACCAGTCCCAGCCACCACTGGCCGGTATCGAAAACGACATAATAAACTCGGATAGTCAGCCTCTCCGCCCCGAGATTCTGAGGGCGTCAGCCCGAAGAATCTACCATGCTTTTTGCCATAAGCACCACGATATATGAAAATGACCATCATCTCGCCCCTGTCATTCCCCGCGCAGGCGGGGAATCCATCTATGCGGTGAGTAGACCCCCGCCTACGCGGGGGTGACAGAAGTCGAGAAATCTATTTTAGTGACAATGACACAAGGAGCGTGTTTCTTCAAAAAGGATGTCACCCTGAGCAGCGGAGGGTTTCGGGTTTGGGTGGTGACATCCATTCCTCCGCTATACTAGGCCCCGGCCTGCCGGCGCTGCAGCAGAGCGGCGATGATTATGAGGATTATTCCCACCAGGATGCTTATGAATATCTTGAGCAACTGGGAGATGTTCATGTTCAGGAAGAAGGCAAAGGTGAAGACGCCGGCGGCGCAGGCGATGATGTAGGCGATGGTGTGGGCCTTGAAAGGCTTGCCTTTGAACGCCCGGTAAATAAGCCACCCTATCAGGGCCAGCGAACCCAGTACTGCAACTGCTGTCGCCATCTACCACCCCAGGTCCTCAAAGTATTTGCCCAGGAAAGCGAACAGGGCCACCGTCAGCAGCAGTGACACCAGCTTGCCCGGCTCGGAGAGGAAGCGGACATACTGCGCCGCCAGGTAGGCCAGCCCGGCCAGGCAGAACAGGATGCCAAAACCATATAGTATATAGTCCAGCTTCATATGCGTCTCCTGTCAGGATAAAGGCAGGGGAACGGAACCCGGCGGCTTTGGGACGAACGGCCGGGGACTTAAGAAGATGATTATTTTCCGCTCGATTCCTCCCCGCCGTATTACCACGGTAAACTCGAAGTTCTGCTCCGGCGGCCAGTCTGCCGGGACCACCTCCGAGCTGTCCACCGTCCAGGTCAACTCCTGTTTGCCGAAGGCGGGGACGGATACCGGCTCCGCAAGCAGGTCGGCGATCTTGCGCTGGCTGCGGAACACGGAGACCTGGACCTGGTCGGAATAGCCTGACAGCCGCCGGTTGTCCACCACGTAGCGGAAGAACGCCTTTTCATCCCGGTTCACGCTTGCCGAACCGGTCGGTTCGAAGAAGCGGCCCTGCTGCACCCAGAAGTCAGGCTCTATGGCCTGCTCGCGCTCCCCGGTGGTGATGTGGATGGTCTCGTACACGCCCATGTAGCCATCGACGATGAATATGACGACAAGGCCGAAAAAGCAGACGATGGTCAGGTAGAGGAAGAGATTGCGACGCCTGGTTGCCACGGCTATCCTCCGCTTGAGAGGTCTAACTCGATAATAACACCATCAGGTTTAAAAGGCAATATGCCCTCAGCGTGGCATCTTCAGGAGCCGCCCGTAGCCTTCGACTGGTTCACGCACTCCGAGCTTCTTCAACACCCCGTAGAGCGATGCCGAGCAGCTTGATACCACCGGCTTGCCAGTCTCCTGCTCCAGCATATCGACGATGCTGCCGATGGCCGAGGCCATGCAGGTGACGAAGATTACATCCGCTTCCGGGGCGGCCTGGCAGGCCTGCATGGCCATGCGGTAGTAGATATAGCGCTCTTCGGACAGCCTGGCATACTGGGCGGTATGGCGGTAGCCCATGC
Organism: Chloroflexota bacterium; assembly: GCA_016190695.1. GTDB lineage: Bacteria > Chloroflexota > Dehalococcoidia > Dehalococcoidales > RBG-16-60-22 > JACPQC01. The sequence goes on along the minus strand of JACPQC010000006.1, from coordinate 20,160 downwards.
CCTTGATATACAGCGTCTCAACGCCGTGGTCCTGGAAGAAGCGTTTCTCGATGTCCATCACCTCGTCCAGGTACGGGCCGATCATGACCATCGTCTTGACCCCCATATCCTTGAAGGCGGTGAGCACCGAGGTGGCGGTGGTGGTCGCCGGCAGGCCGCTCACGGCTTCAAGCTCGGAGATTATCTCCTGGTCATAGCCCGGCCCGCCGATAAAAGAGCCAGAGGTGCAGGCGAACAGGAGCATGTCTATCGCCTCGCTGCGGGCCAGTTTCGTGGCTTCAATGACAGCCTTTCCCTTGAGCTGGCGCAGCGCTTCCGGCGTGTTGTCGGCCAGCTCCATGAGGCTCTGGTGAGTGATTATCCCTTCCGGCAACCGGCTTTCCCACTCGCGCTGCAGCGTGAACCCGCCGGGAGAGATCACCCCGATCTTGGCCCTCCAGCCAAACCTTTCCGTGCGCATGACAACCCCCTTTCCAGTTTATTCCAGGATGGGTTCAATTAGGCCGTAATCGCCATCTTTGCGGCGATAGATAAGCTTGAGCATGTCAGTCTTAGCGTCAAGATAAAGGAAGAAGCTGTGACCGAGCGTTTCCATCTGCTCCACAGCCTCGGCAAAGGTCATGGGCTTCATGACGAAGCGTTTGACCCTGGCAATTTCTCTCGGCGGTTGCGGTGCCGGTGCGGCCACGACCTTCTCTGCTGCTATCTCTTTTAGGGGTGGGGTGCGGCGCCCCCGCTCATAAGCTTTGCCCTTGAAGTCGTTCAACTGGCGTATCATGATCGCGGATACTTTATCGATAGCCTCGAAGAAGTCGATTCCCCTCTCCTCGCCATGAAATGTCGTTCCCTTGGCGGATACGGTAACGCGCACCAGGCAGCGCTGCTCAGCCGCCTTGGTCTTCTCTTCGGACATTTCTATCCTGGTTTCCATGATGCTGGAGAGGTGACGGCCCAGCTTCCCCAACTTGCGCTGGGCGTATTCCTGCACTGCCGGGTTTACTTCGATATTAGTGCCGGCTAACTGTACTTCCATAGTTCCCTCCGTTCGGCTATATGATACTACCAATGGGGTCTTGTCCCAAGCCCCTGATATCATTCTACACGAGGCGGTCTTGCCGCAACACTCCTTATATCACGCGGCGGCTTTAGTGAGAAACATATTCCCTAATCCGGGAACTCAATTGTGAGACCATAAGCATTTGTTATGAAAGATAAGCCCTTACTGTCATCGCGAGGAGCGCAGCGACGTGGCGATCTCTCCTTTTGTGCATTGATAGAAATTGCCACGCCCTCGGCTGAGCTTGGGCTGAAGCCTCCCGATTCGCATGAAGGACAGGGGTGCTCATTGGCTCGCAATGACCATTTGAGTATAACGTCATACCAGCGAAAGCCGGTATCCAGTGGTGAAGGGGCAGTAGATTCCAGCCTGCGCTGGAATGACAGCTTGAGCAAGTCGGAGTTTTTCAACTTATTTGCGGGACGCCACACTAGATTTCCCTTGCCGCTGCCAGTCCCCACACTGATATGGCGCCGCTGGCTTTGAGTGGCGCAGCGCAAGCGCTGAAGGTAGCGCCCGAAGTGCAGACATCATCTATCAAAAGTACCCGGAGACCTTTCACATCTCGGCGGCAGGCGAAGGCGTCGGCTACGTTGGCCAGGCGCTGCTCCCGGGCCGGGGTGCGGGCCTGGGGAAGCGTCTGCCGCCGCCGGACAAGGCAATCGCTGACCACCGGTAGACCGGTCAGCTTGCCCAACTCCCTGGCGAGCAATTCTGATTGATTATAGCCTCGCTCACGCAGTCGCTTCGGGTGCAAAGGCACCGGCGCCAGCACATCGGCGGGCACCGCCTGGGTCAACAGGTATTCGTGGAGCAGACCGGCCAGCGGTGCTGCCAGCGCCCTGAGATTACGGTATTTCAAATGGTGGATGGCCTGGCGAACAGAACCCTCGAATTTCAAGGGGGAACGGATGCCATCGATCGCCACATGGTCTTCCATGCAGTCGATGCATGCCGTCCCCCCTGGCTGTGGCCTTCCACATCTAATGCACACAGGAGATGCAATCCGGGGAAGATGTTGCTGGCAACGATTGCAGAGGAAGCCCCCTCCCCGCCCGCAACCAACGCACCACTCAGGGAAAAAGAAATCAAGGAGCAGTCCCTTGACCCTGGCTACCTGAGGAAGCACGCTATTTATCCTGGTGTCAGCTAAACACGCGTCCTGGCGTTGTGCATCGCCCCGCTCATTATAGGCTCATTTACATAGACATCGCCGTTTCGGATCTTAAGGTTGAAACCACATTCGGGATTGGTGCAGACCCATGCCTTGTACTGGATAGTTGCCCCCTGGCTCCCAAAATCGGAAAGTGGTACCAGATCTCCGGAATTACACCTCTGACACCTGGGGAACTTGGTATCCTGCGGTTCCATGCGTGCCTCCTCCCATCCTAGGTAAATATGAGCCCTTCTTAAGGCCGCTCTAGTATACATCAAATACCTGACCGTTACAAGGGCTGTTTCAAGAATATTTTAGCGATTTGACTATAGATGGCCCCTGCCCCGGTCAACTGGCTCCTCATCAGCAGGACGGCATCGGCGGTGAAGTCGCTCATCTCTTCAATGCCGCCGGCGGCGATGACCTGGCCGAGCCTTTCGCGCTCCTGCGGCGAGGCCTGTTCCCGCAGGCGGGCGAGGGTGAGGTGGGGCGAGAAGGGCCGGGACTCCGGGGCGAAGCCGAGGCGGGCCAGGTTGGATTCCAGGCGCTGCTGCAACTGGCTGAGCGGGCCGGTATCCCCGGACAGGCCCACCCAGACGATCTGTACCCGTTTCAGGCTGGGGAAGGCGCCCGGTTTATCCAGTTGCAGGGTTAAAGGGGCTATCCCCGAGGCGGCCTCCGCCATCGCCGCCGAAATGTTGTCGATCCGGTCTGCGGATACATCGCCCAGGAACTTGAGCGTCAGGTGAATGCTGTCCGGGTCCACCCATTTGGCCGGGGCTGATGCCGCCGACATGAGCCTGTGCTGCAGCCGCGCCAGCACCGCCTTCACCCCGGCAGGCAGTTCTATGGCGATGAAACAGCGTACCGCCTCTGTTTTCAAGGGACGACCTCGTCGAGATGAAGCAACTTCCTGGCGTTGCCTGATAGGATAAGGTCTTTCGCCTCACCGGGCAGGTCGGCGGCGGAGATCTCATCTATTATGCGCCTCTGCGGCAGCAGCGGGTAATCACTGCCGAAGAGCACCTTCTCGGGCCCGACCAGCCGGCTGACGCAGGCGTATACCTCAGGACTATACAGGAAAGGTGAGGCGGCGGTGTCGAAGTAGACATTACCCAGGGTCTGTTTGACCTCGGGCATGAGTGCGTAGAAGGGGAGGCCGCCGCCCCAGTGGGCGCAGATAACGGCGATACCGGGGAAGCGGGTGATAAACAGGTGTAACAGGTCAGGGGTCATGTTCCCCTTGCCGGGATAGAGATGGCCCATCGGCTCAGTGGAGTGGGTCATCAGGGCAAGGCCGTGCCTCTGGAGTACACCGGAGAGGGCGGCCAGGTCTTCACGCCCGGCGGCGAGGAGGTCGTTTTCCGGTCTGAGCTCGCCCATGCCCCTGGCCCCGCCGTGGGCGCAGCGCTCGATCTCAGCGATGGCAAGCTCGAATCGCCCCGGCGGGATGGCGCAGAATCCGGCCAGCCTCTTCGGGTAGCGCACCACCGATTCCAGGATATAATCATTGGTCTCAGCGCAGAGTCCGGGGCTGGCCCAGGCGAAGTTGGCGATCACGGAGATATCGATGCCGGCCTGGTCCATGCTCTCGACCAGTTCCTCGGCAGTGATGACCCTGGCCTTGTTGCTGGAATAAAGGGCGGCGAAGCCGGGGTCCCGGCGCACATAGTCGCTGCGGTCTTCCTTTATCGCGGGAGGAAATATATGGGTATGGAAGTCAATGATCATTGCTCCTTAGCTGGCCCCCTCCTCGCTGGGCGTATCCCCGGTGGCTGCCTCTTCCGCCGGTCTCACCGCTGCCGGTCTCGCTTCAACTTCTTCCCTGACAACGGATATGATCTTGGCTTTGACTACCATCTGGTCCGGGTCGCTGATAAGGGTCACGCCCGGGACGGGGGAGATGTCCTTTACATAAATGACCTGGTCCGGCTCCTCAAGGGAGCAAACATCTACTTCAAAGTGGGGCGGTATGTTCTCGGGCAGGCCTTCCACTCTCAGACTGGTGAGGCCGTGCGTTAGGATGCAGGCCTTCTGTTTTACCAGCGGGGACTCGCCGACAAGCACGATGGGCACATCGGCCTCTATCTTCTCCCCTCGCTTCACCGCGTAGAAATCGACGTGAAGCAACTGACCGGTGATGGGATGGCGCTGTATCTCTCGGATGATGGCGCTCCTGGGCTGTTTTTCGCGGCTTATGTGCAGGCTTATCAGGCGCGAGGTGCCCGCGCGGGGTATGATCTGTTCCAGCTTTGCGGTATCGGCCTGCAGCGCCAGCGAGGCAATGTCATGCCCGAACAGGTGGGCCGGGGTGATGCCTTGGCGTCGCAACCGGTTTGTCTTCTTTCTGAGCGCCGTTCTTTTGGCCAGTTGCAGAGAAAGGTCATTCATCTTACTGCTCCTGTCTGAATTTTTGCTGCTAGAGGACAAAATGAAAGGGGATTCCCAAAATACCTGGGATGTTCAGGGGCCGGGGCCGAATGCGGTCATTGTCCGGCAGTTCCATGCCTCCTTTCCTCTCCCGGTTTGGAAGAGGTGTGAGAGTGGCCCTACCTTTGCGGGCAACCGGTCAGAAATGCCGGTGCTAGATACGCGACAAAGTCCTGGCGGCGCGCTCCGCCCGTTTCTTTTCGATGAGGCTGTTTATCTCGCCGAACTGTATGGCGCCGGTGGGGCAGGCCAGCGAACAGGCGGGCATCAGGCCGTAGTCTGTGCGGTGGGCGCACAATGTGCACATGCCCACAGTGTTCGTCTCCTGGTTGAACTGGGGGGCATCGAAGGGGCAGGCCTCGATGCAGGCCATGCAGCCGGTGCAGAGCGCCTCGTTTATCAGCACGTTGCCGTCGGCGCGCTTGGTTATCGCCCCTTCGGGGCAGGCGTCCACGCAGGGGGGCTTGCCGCAGTTCATGCAGCGGGTGGGGTGAAAGCTCATGACCAGCCTGCCGCCGGCGGGGCGGGGGCCGACCTGTACCACCCTTATCCAGCGCGGCCCAACGGGCAGGTTGTGCTCCTGTTTGCAGGCTATCTCGCAGGCCTGGCAGCCCACGCATAGCTCGGAATCGATCAGCAGGTTGCGCTGGGTCATGGCTCAGTTCTCCTCCGCCTTGTAGATTCTGCAGAGCAGCCCCCGTAGGACGATGGTGCCGGTCTCGGTGGGGGTGGGGTCTCCAGAGAGCATCTTGTTGATATTGACCTCCCAGTGCCCGTAGTCCGGGGCCGGTTTTTCGGGAAACCACCAGTGGGCCTCGCAACAGACCACACGGCTGTCTATGCCGCTGGTCAGCCTGGCCTTTTGCTTGATGCGGCCGTCGACATTGGGCGTCTCTATCCAGACCCAGTCTCCCTGCCTGATGCCCAACTGGGCGGCGGTATCCGGGTGGATCTCTATCTCAGGGTCAGGGGCAAGCTCGCGCAGCCAGGGTATCGCCCGCCCTTCGGAGTGCATATACGACACCCTGATCGCCCCCGTGGTCAGCACCAGGGGGTAGTCCCTGGCCAGTTCCGGGGTGCTCACCGGCCCCGGTTTCGGCTCGACATAGTGCGGCAGGGGGTCGTAGCCGTACTTCTCAAAGGTGCCGGAGTAAAGCTCGACCTTGCCCGATGGCGTCTGGAACCCTTCCTGCTCGTACCTCTTGTAAGGGATGGGCGCGGACAGGACGGTCATTTCCTTCAGGTCGTTGAAGGTCATGCCCAGCCCCTTCAGACGGTTGTCGTCATATTCATCGGCGTTCCTGGCCGGGAAGTAGCAGAACTCCTTGCCCACCCGGTCCAGTATCTCGAAGACGATCTTCATCTCGTCCCAGGCCTCTCCCACCGGCTCGATCGCCCTGGGCCGGGCGGCGATGTAGTTGGAGTAGGCGTCCATAATGTTATTGGTTTCCAGCCAGTGGGCCGCCGGCAGTATGATATCGGCGAGCTGGGCGGTGGGTGTCATGAAAAGCTCCCAGACCACCAGGAAGTCCACTTTCTTCAGTGCCTGGTAGACCTCGCTGGAGTTGGGCAGGCACAACAGCAGGTTGTTGGCCACGAACCAGGCCTTTATCGGGTAGGGCTTTCCGGTCAGCACCGATCTGACCATGGTGGTGGGGTGGGGCGAGCCGATGGGCGAGTTTGGCCCGCAGAGTAAAGGGAATTCCCTGGCGCCCAGCCTCTGCTCTTGCTCGGCGTCGCCATTGGCCTTTTCCCGCCACCACTTTCGGCGCTGGCCGTGAAAGGAGTAAAAGCCGCGCGGGTATACCGAGAAGACGTTGCCGCCCTTGACGTCGATGTTGCCGGTGACCGCCACCAGGCAGGCCAGCGCCCGCATCCCCTGCGTGGAGTCCAGGTGGGTCTCAACGGCCACCCTGGCATAAATAGTTGCTGGCCTGGTGCTGGCGTACATCCGTGCCACCCTGACGATGTCCTCTGCTGGCACCCAGGTTATCTCGGCCACCTTTTCCACCGGGTATTGCTGCACTCTCTCCTTTAGCTCTTCAAAGCCCAGGCACCACCGGTCAACGAACTCCTTGTCGTACAGCCCTTCGTTTATTATTACGTTGAGCATGCCCAGCGCCAGGGCGGCGTCCGTACCCGGCCTGACCTGCAGCCAGACGTCTGCCTTTGAGGCGATAGCGGTAAAACGGGGGTCAACCACCACCAGTTTAGCGCCCCTGGCCCTGGCGTTGGATATCAGCCTCCCGTAGGTGGGGTGACTCTGCGTTGGATTGCCGCCCCAGACGATGATGCAGTTGCTGTTCCTGGCGTCGGCGTTCATCTCGGTGAAGGTATAGCCGCCGTAGGTGTTTACCTCGGCTACGGGATAAGGCCCCCAGCAGAAGCTGGCGTCGCTGTAGCCCGAGTTGGGGCTGCCCAGAGAGTTTATCAGGCTGTGCATGGCGTTCCTGATGCGGGTCGGCTTGCCCCCGAAGGTGCCGGCGATGGCCATCGGCCCATCCGTTTTCAGGATATCCTTCAGCTTCTCGGCGATGGTGTCGAGGGCTTCATCCCAGGAGATGCGCTGCCAGCGGTTCTCGCCCCTTGCCCCGGCGCGCTTTAGCGGGTACTTGAGCCGGTCGGGATGATAGACTACCTGCCAGGAGGTCATCCCTTTGGGGCAGATGATCCCCTCGTTAAGCGGGTGCTCCGGGTTGCCTTCTATCTTGATGATCCGGCCTTCTCTCAGGTGCACCAGTACGCCGCAGCCACAGTGACAGCTCTGGCACACCGTCCTGACCACTTCTGCTTCAGCCTGACCGTATAGGCCGGTTGGTTCCATCTGCTGCCTGAGCAAGGCGTCTAGCTCGATTGCCATAATCCGAAACCTCCATGTGAACAAGGTGAGAATAGCGGCGGGACGGGTTGTAATAATCTCTATTCAACTACGACAGGGCCGGTTTGTCAAATTTCAGTTGCCTGTACAGCGGCGGCCCCGGGACAAATTCTTCGAGGTCTTTGTCTCTCCAGATATTGGAATTTGGCTGTCAAGATGATACAATTGCAGAAAGAACAGCGGGAGAGCGGGTGGATTTTACAGGTACTGCCGCTTGTGTTATAATCGTTCGTTAATATATGCATAGAATATTTTGGCGAGGTATTAATTGGACAAAGCAATAAAATCAGCAATTATAAGCGAGTTCCAGACTCGCGAGGGTGATACCGGTTCGACCGAAGTGCAGGTGGCGCTGCTTACCAACCGTATCAAGCAGTTGACCAGGCATATGACCAGTAACCGTCACGATTACCATACCCAGCGAGGGCTGCTCAAACTTGTCGGCCAGAGAAGGCGCTTGCTGAGCTATCTGAGCCGCGAGGATGTGGGGAGATATAATACTCTCATAAAGCGGCTGGGACTGCGCAAGTAGCTAATATAATGAGGAAGTGTTCTTTTGTTTAAATCAGAGACTTTTGAGGCCAGCATTGCCGGCCGGACCTTCAGCATCGAGACCGGTAAGCTGGCAGGACAGGCGAACGCCGCCGTCACCGTCCGCTATGGCGATACCCTGGTGTTGGTCACCGTTTGCGCCAGCAAATATCCGCGGGAAGGCATTGATTTTTTGCCCCTGACCGTAGACTACGAGGAAAGGCTTTATGCTGCCGGCAAAATTCCAGGCGGCTTCATCAGGCGCGAGGGCCGGCCCAGCGAAGAGGCGGTCCTGGCCTGCCGTTTGACCGACCGGCCTATCCGCCCGCTGCTGCCCAAGACCTGGCGCAACGACATCCAGATAATAGCCACCGTACTATCTGTTGACCAGGTGAACGAGCCGGACGTCCTGGCGCTGGTGGGCGCTTCGGCGGCGCTTAATATGTCCGAGTTGCCCTTCTACGGCCCGGTAGGGGCGGTGCATGTCGGCTACATCAACGGGGAACTGGTGCTGAACCCCCCCCTTCCCCAGTACGAGGAAAGCGAGCTTGACCTGATTGTGGCCAGCACCAGGGACGCTGTGGTCATGCTGGAGACCGGGGCTAAAGAGGTCTCCGAAGACCTGCTCATCGAGGCCATAAAGTTCGGGCACGAGGCCAACCAGGAGCTTATTAAATTACAGGACAGGCTCCGGGAGTGCTGCGGCAAGCCGAAACTTGAGGCGCCTCCTGGCAGGCTTAACACAGAGATTATCCAGGCTGTCGGCGGAGTGGTGGATGAGCGGTTGGGGAAGATAGTGCTCCAGCCGGGCAAGGTACTCCGCGAGCAGATGCTTGATGAACTGGGCAAAGAGGCGGTGGAACGCCTGGGGGAGGCTTTCTCGGAAGGAGATATCCTGGCCGCCTTCGATGAACGGGTCAAGGCGGCGATAAGGACTGCCATACTTGAGCGGGGCGAGCGGACCGGTGGGCGGGGCCTGAACGAGGTCCGTGAACTGCACTGCGAAGTGGGGTTGCTGCCCCGGACACATGGCTCAGGGATGTTTACCAGGGGCGAGACCCAGGTGCTCACCATCGCCACACTGGGTTCTACCAGGCAGGAGCAGTTGCTCGACGGCCTCGGCCTGCTGGAAAGCAAGCGCTTTATGCATCACTATAATTTCCCGCCATTTTCCAGCGGCGAGGTGAAGCGTATGGGTTCGCCCGGCCGGCGTGAGATAGGGCACGGCGCCCTGGCCGAACGCGCCTTGCTGCCGGTGATACCCCGGGACGAGGACTTCCCCTACACTATCCGCCTGGTATCCGAGGTGCTTAGCTCCAGCGGGAGCACTTCTATGGCCAGCGTCTGCGCCAGCAGCCTGTCTCTCATGGATGCCGGGATTCCGATCAAGGCGGCCGTTTCCGGAATTGCCATGGGCCTGGTCACCGGCGAGGGTGGCGAATTCGCAATCCTGACCGACATTGCCGGCCTGGAGGACGCCTACGGGGACATGGACTTCAAGGTGGCCGGTACCAGGAGCGGCGTAACTGCCGTGCAGATGGACACCAAGCTCAAGGGCCTCAGCATGGAGGTTGTCGAGAAGACGTTGAGACAGAGCCGGGATGCCCGCCTCTACATCCTGGACCATATGGACATGATCATCAGCGCCGCCAGGCCGGAGCCAAGCCGTTACGCGCCGCGGATGTACAAGATAAAGATTGATCAGGGCAAGATAGGGGCTGTCATCGGGACCGGCGGCAAGACCATCCGGTCTATTATCGAGCAGACCAAGACCACCATCGATGTCCAGGACGACGGCACGGTGATAATAGGCGCTACCGACGAGGCCTCGGCGAAGAAAGCCGTCGATATCATCCAGGGGCTGACCAGGGAAGTCGAGGTTGGCAGTATCTATACCGGCAAGGTGACTCGCATACTGGACTTCGGCGCCATGGTGGAAATACTCCCCGGCAAGGAAGGCCTGGTGCACATTAGCGAACTGGCTGCTCAGAGGGTGAACCGCGTGGAAGACGAGGTCTCCGTGGGAGATGAGGTGACGGTGAAGGTGGTTGGCGTTGACAACCTGGGCAGGATAAACCTGTCCCGCCGGGCACTGTTCGCCCCGGAAGCAGGCGGCGCGCCATCTGAAGGACGCCCTTTTGACAGGGGCCGTCCACGCGGCGGGCCGCGCTATGGGGGTAGGCCTCCCCGCGAAGGCGGGCGAGAGCAGGCCGGGCGCGGAAGACCCAGCTAGTCCGCTCGCCGGGCATCCTTGAGAGGGGAGTATGGAGCCAATAAGGGTCATAGTGCATGGCGCGCTGGGGCGCATGGGCCAGGAGGTGGTCAAGGCAGTCTCCAGCGATCCCGACCTGCAGCTTGTGGGGGCTGTTGATTCCCAGGTCTCTGATAGCTGGCTGGCTCTGCCTGATGGTCCGGGCAAGGCGCCTTTATCCTCTGACCTGAAGGAGATACTGGCCAGCGCCAATCCTCAAGTGATGGTGGATTTCAGCATTGCCAGGGCCACCATTCCGGCGGTGCAACTCGCGGCGCAACATGGCGTGAACGTGGTCATCGGCACCACCGGCCTCTCCGCCGATGAAATTGCCGAGATCGACCAGTTGGCAGTAGCTCACAAGATTGGTGCGGTGGCCGCGTCCAACTTCGCCCTGGGGGCGGTCCTCATGATGCACCTGGCCAGGATAGCGGCTAAGTATTTCGACCACTGTGAAATTATAGAGCTGCACCATCACCGCAAGGTTGATGCCCCTTCGGGGACGGCCATTTCCACCGCACGGGGCATGTCAGCAGCCAGGGGCGGGCCGTTTTCACATTCGCCCGGTGAGGAGCTTGACAGCCGGGGGCAGCAAGTAGAGGGCATAGCCATCCACAGTGTACGTTTGCCGGGACTGATGGCACATCAAGAGGTGATCATGGGCGGCCCCGGTCAGACGCTCAGCATCAGGCATGATACCATCAACCGGGAGTGCTACATGCCGGGCGTCATCATGGCCGTCAAGGAAGTGGTCAAGCGCACCGGCCTGGTCTGCGGCCTGGACAATTTGCTCGGTCTATGAGGGACCAATGAAACGATATGATGTCACCATCCTGGGCGCAACCGGGCTTGTCGGCCAGGAGTTCATCAAGGTGCTGGTAGAGCGCAATTTCCCCATGTCTAACCTCCGCCTGCTCGCCTCGGACCGCTCCGCGGGGAAGCGAATTTCAGTAGACCACAAGGAGGTCGAGGTCAGGGAGGCCGTTCCCGAGGAATTCCAGGGGACGGAGATAGTCCTTGTCTCCGGGGGGAACGATGTCAGCCGCCGCTTCTCCCCCATGGCGGCGCAGGGTGGGGCGGTAGTGGTGGACAATAGCTCCGCCTTCAGGATGGACCCGGAGGTGCCGCTGGTGGTGCCGGAGGTCAACCCCGAAGATATCGGGCGGAACAAGGGCATCATCGCCAATCCCAACTGTTCCACCATACAGATGGTGGTGGCCCTTTATCCTCTGCACAAGGTCAACCCCATCCGGCGAATAGTGGTGGATACCTACCAGTCCGTGTCCGGGGCGGGACTGGCCGCCATCGAGGAAATGCGGACACAGGCCAGGGATGTGCTGGATGGAAGACCGGCGCGGAGCCAGGCCTTTCCCTACCAGATAGCCTTTAATCTTTTGCCGGAGATAGATGTCTTTCTCGATAGCGGCTACACCAAAGAAGAATGGAAGATGATCGAGGAGACCCGGAAGATAATGCACGCCCCGGAAATGGCCATATCGGCCACCTGCGTGCGCGTCCCGGTGTTGGTGGCGCACAGCGAGGCGGTCCACGTGGAGTTCGCCCATCCCATGTCCCCGGAGGAAGCACGCCAAATCCTGTCCGGGGCGCCGGGGGTGAAGGTGGTGGATGATCCGTCAAGGCGGCTGTACCCGCAGCCGTGGGACGCGGCCGGGCGTGATGACGTCCTGGTGGGGCGAATTCGCCGGGACAACTCTCATCCCAACGGGCTGGCCATGTGGGTGGTGGCCGATAACCTGCGTAAGGGGGCGGCGCTGAACGCCATCCAGATAGCCGAAGAGGTGGCCAGGCGAGGACTGGTACCGACCGGGGGCAGGAGATGAAAGAGCTGGGACGTTTGCTCACCGCCATGGTGACCCCTTTCAACGAGGATGGCCAGGTAGACTATGACCAGGCCAAAAAGCTGGCCCTGGCCCTGGTCAAGTCAGGTAGCGATGGAGTGGTAGTGGCCGGGACCACCGGGGAATCGCCCACCCTGGTCAGGGAAGAGGAAGTGCGCCTGTTCGCCGGGATAAAAGCGGCCCTGGACGGGCGGGGGGCGGTGGTAGCCGGCACCGGCAGCAACAGCACCGCCGAGGCCATTTCTGCCACCAGGCAGGCCGAGTCAGTCGGTGTGGACGCTTGCCTGCTGGTGGTGCCCTATTACAACAAGCCCACCCAGGAGGGACTTTATCAGCATTTCAAGGCCATCGCCGGCAGTACCAGCCTCCCCTGCATCCTGTACAACGTGCCCTCGCGGACCATCACCAGCCTTTCAGCCGAGACCATTGTCAGGCTGAGCCAGATAGAAAATATCATCGGGGTGAAGGAAGCCAGCGGCAGCATGGACCAGGTGGCCAGAGTCGTCAGTGAGGCCAGGGAAGGGTTCCTTGTCTGGAGCGGCAACGATGGCGATACCTTTCCCATCATGGCACTGGGCGGCTACGGGGTCATCAGCGTGGCCTCTCATCTGGTGGGCAAACAGATAAAGGAGATGATCCAAAAGGCTGCGGCTGGAGATATGGTCGGGGCTGCCGGCATCCACCGGCGCTTGCTGCCCCTGTTCAACGGGATATTCGTCCTGTCAAATCCGATACCGATAAAATACGCCCTCGACCTGGCTGGCATGAAAGTGGGCAAGCCCCGGCTGCCGCTCACCGGGCCTGATGACAAATCGGCCGCCTTTATCAGGGAGCTGCTGAAGGACTACCACATAGACCTGCCGGTGTAGTTGCTCCTCCCGGTTGGAGCCTTTCGGACTTACCACGCTGAACACCGCTCTTGTCCAAATTGGGTTTTGAGGTTACACTCAATCTTTGCAGCACCGCTTAGTGTCAAACCTGATTCTTCCCGAACTAACACACTTTGTCTCCCCCCCCCCCCCCCATTCGGCTTCCCTCAACTGCGTTCGGGACAAGTCGCTCAGGGCAAGCTCTGAGACGCTTCAGTCGCGCTTGTCCACCAAAGCCTTAGCGGGGGTGAGTCGCTCTCTCCAGCATGACAGTGTTCGGAAAATCTCTGGCTCCATCGTAATAGCAGTATGTTGAAAGCGTCTGGATTGGTCTCCCCCTTTGAAAAAGGGGGATTAAGGGGGATTTCGTAACCCAAAATCCCTCTCTATCTCCCCTTCGACAGGCTCACCTCGTGGTGACTCGGTGGAACCAGGGCAGGCCCTTTACGAAAGGGAGACGAAACGTCTTTCACTAATTTTCATTAGTACTACACACCAGCTAATATTGGGAGTTAATGGGATTAGCACGTCAAACAATTGTCGGCTGGTAGTTGATGTCACCGCCCATTGGTGATAACATTTCATGAAGAACAGGACTTGTCCGGAAATCGCCCATCGAGAAACAGAGAGAAGGTAATCATGAATATCGAAGGAAAGTCCGAAGAGAAAATAGTCCAGGAACCGCTGGCGACCCGGATGAGGCCGACCAGCCTGCACACCTTTGTCGGCCAGGAGCACCTCATCGGCAAGGGCCGGGTGCTGCGCAAGGCCATTGATTCTGACCGGATACCTTCCATGATCCTGTGGGGGCCTCCCGGCTGTGGCAAGACCACGCTGGCCTGGATAATCGCCAACGTGACCGGCGCCCACTTCAGCGCGGTCAGCGCCGTCAGCGCCACGGTGGCAGACCTGCGCCGGATAATAGAGCAGGCCAAAGAACGCCGCAACGTGAAGATGGGGAAGACCATCCTGTTCATTGACGAGATCCACCGTTTCAACAAGACCCAGCAGGACGCCGCGCTGCCTTACGTCGAGGATGGCACCATCATCCTCATCGGGGCCACCACCGAGAACCCTTCCTTCGAGGTCACTTCTCCCCTTTTGTCCCGCTGCCGCGTGTTGCCCATGAACTCCCTCTCCAGCGCCGAGATGCAGGTGATAATCCTGCGGGCGCTTAAAGACAAGCTGTACGGCCTGGGAGACCTGAACGTGGAGCTGGCACATGACGCCATGAACCACCTGGTGGCGGTGTCCAACGGGGACGCCCGGGTGGCACTGAATACCCTGGAACTGGCCGCCCTGAACACCCCGCCCGATAGCGAGGGCAGGCGACTTGTCAACCTGGCAACCATCGAGGACGCCTTGCAGCGGCGGGTGGTGCGCTATGACCGAGCCGGAGACCAGCATTACGATCTGATTTCGGCGCTGCACAAGTCAATGCGCGGCTCTGACCCTGATGCCGCCCTGTACTGGCTGGCGATGATGCTGGAGGGTGGCGAGGACCCCCTGTTTATCGCCCGCAGGCTGGTGCGCTTCGCCTCGGAAGATGTGGGCATGGCTGACCCGCAGGCCCTGGTGGTGGCCATGGCGGCGCAGCAGGCGGTGCACTTTATCGGCATGCCGGAGGGGAACCTGGCCCTGGCCGAAGCGGTGGTCTACCTGGCGACAGCGCCCAAGAGCAACTCCCTGTACCAGGCATACTCGCGTGTCCAGGAAGAGATAAGGCGCGGCTCCACGGAGGCGGTGCCGCTGCATTTGCGCAACCCGGTGACCCCGCTGATGAAAGGCCTGGGCTACGGGGAGGGCTACAAGTATGCCCATGACTATCCCGGCCACTTCGTCCAGCAGCAGCACGCGCCGGATTCGGTGGCGGGCAAGCGCTTCTACGTCCCCGGTGACCAGGGATACGAGCGAGAGATCTCAGCCCGCCTCAGGGCCTGGTGGAAAGACCGAAAGCATAATGACGGGACAGAGTCGCCGGATAAGGGGAGCAGCCAGTCCTGAAGCCTGATGGGAATGCCCGCAGTCCCCGTCGAGACGTCATTTAACCCTCTGCGAGGCACTATTGCTCTTCTCATTCAAGCATTCTGCTACAGTGCGAAACCTCTCCACAGATTTTGAGCGGTTCGTAGAGGGCGTTTAAGAATTGTCATTGCCCGGCTTGACCGGGCAATCCACGAGCCTGGCTTGTGTGGATTCCCCGCCTTCGCGGGGAATGACGGGTTGTTGTTAAACGCCCTCGTTCGTATGTTCTTGACTAATTGCGGACAAAAGAGTAAAGTCGTGGCGTCTATTTGATAATGTTAGCCTTTGAGTAGTGGAGGTTTATGATGTTTAATAGCCGACAGCTTGCCCGCACCTGGCCATTTAGGAGACGAGATCATTTTGTAGGACAAATGAAGATAGCTGCAGAACGGTGGTTCAGTGACCGGCAGTGCGAGGTTCATCCCAAATACAAGTACTGTCTGGCTGAACTGAAGTATTGGCCCAACAATATTATCCTGCCGGAAGTGGCCCGCTATGTCGAGAATAAGCAGCAGGAGCGTCTTGCAAGTGACAAAACCTTCGCTTTACATGATTATGTACATCATGGCTTGAGCAGCCAGGCGCTGTTGTTTAATTTGGTCGGCCCATTGATCGTGAGAGAAGATTTGGAGCCTCTGCAGAGTGCCTTGCTTACAAGAGAACTGAACTGGCCAGGCTCAAGTACACAGGCGGTACTTGAATACGAAGACCGTAGCGTATTCAACGAAGATTCAGGTCAACCCACCTCCATTGACCTTGTGGTTGGAAATCCGGAAAAACTAGGTGCCCTCTTCATTGAATGCAAGTTCACCGAAAACGGTTTTGGTGGTTGCTCGGTCTTTGGGCAGGGGAACTGCGAGGGGGCCAATCCCGCAGGAAATCTGTCCAGATGCTATCTTCACCATATCGGGAGGAAGTACTGGAACCTTCTAGAAGAATATGGATTCTTGCAGCCGGCGCTAACGACCGATTCCACTTGTATACTGGCCAACTACTATCAATTCTTCAGGGAAGTCCTGTTCGCCATAAAGAAAGATGGCGCTTTTGTCCTGCTGAGCGATAACAGAAGTCCAACGTTTTCGGGGGCAGGACGTGGACTCATGCCATTTTTGCTCAGTTTTCTTCCTGAAAAGCACAAGGCCCGGATCGGCCAGGCCGATATCCAGGATGTGGTCAAAGCCATTGAAGAATCAGGGCGTCACGATGATTGGATAGGCAAGTTCAAACTCAAATACGGCATGGAAGAGGTGTGACCGAGATTTCATCAGTCATCCACCACGATGTGCCTGGGGTGGACTCGGCATTTCTCGGCGGTGATGATGGCCTCGGTCTCGGCGGCGGCGCGGTCTACCTGGTCCTGGCGGCTGATGACCACGTAGTCGAACAGGTATATCTGTTTCAGTTCGGCCTCGGCGGTGCGGGAGCGCAGGGCCAGTTCCGGCGCCGATTCAGTGCGGCGTCCTTCTATCCGCCTGGCCAGCTCCTCAAGGGAGGGAGGCGTCAGGAAGATGAACACTGCCTCCGGGACCAGTTTCTTTATGGTGGCAGCGCCCTGCACGTCCACCTTGACGATGGCGTCTCGCCCCTGTTTCAGTGCCTGTTTGATAGGCCCTTTGGGCACGCCGTACCAGTTGCCGTAGACGTTAGCCCACTCCAGAAGCTCGCTTTTTTCGAGCATGCGCTGGAAGGCTGCTTCGGTGGTGAAGTGGTAGTCCACATAGTCCTGCTCCGCCGGTCGCTGCTGCCTGGTGGTCACGGTGGTGATGAATTCGACAGGGAACCCCCTCTGGCGTATCCGGGTCAACAGCGCATCTTTGCCGGCGCCGGACGGGCCGGAGAGGACGACCAGCAGCGGCCCAGGCTCAAGAAAGGGCTTAAGGCTCATCCCGGTCATCGCCGTGGACCTTGAGGGGTATGCGGCCCACCTGAAGCCTGCCGGCTATGGTCTCCGGGGCCAGGGCAGCCAGGATGACATGGCCGCTATCGGTGAAGATAACCGCCTTGGTCCTCCTGCCGCTGGTCATATCGATGAGCAGTCCCTTGTTCCGGCCCTCCTGGATAGTGCGCTTGGTTGGCGCTGAGTTTGGTGATGCCATGGCGATGACCCTGCTCATGGCAAGCATATTGCCGAATCCAACGTGGACCAGCTCTATAGACATTGTGGCACCTCGTCCATATTGTCCCGCAGCCTCGTCGGAACGGCCCTCTGCGGGCCGGCCATTGGCTGGGGAGGGGAATGTTATCATTATACGACCGCCTGGAACCTGGCCAGTTCCGCGGCTATGTCCTGCAGACCAAGCTCCGCCAGTTTTCCGGTGGTGGGCAGTCCTGATTTCAGGTCCCAGCCGCGGGCCGTATAGTAATCATCCAGGAAAGTATCAAGGTCAACCACGCAGTCCTTGAACGGGCCTTCTTTGATCGGCTCCTTGGTGAACTTATCCGGCACAGAGAAGTTATCGTCCCGACGGGTAAGTCCCTGCCTGGAGTTAAATGCCTTCTCCACGTTATAAACACGCTCGCCTATCTGCAACAGCTCTTCTTTGCTGATATCGAGGCCGGTGGCGGCGGAGATGAGCCGGGCCATGTGCTCTACGGTTATGCCGCAGCGGGGGTAGACGAACTTGCAGCCGCCGAACGAATCAACGGCTCCGTACTGGTCCTCCAGCCATTTGATGGCCGCGCCTTTGCCCACCTCGCTGGTGGGGTCCTTGATATCATCGCGCATTTCCTGGCCGGTCTCTTTCAGGTAGAGCTGCACGCTGAGGCTCATCCCCAGCGACCTCAGGTGGTCGGCGCCGCGGCTGGAGGTGTAATAGCCCAGACCGAAGGGCTTGCCGGCGCGGGGGTCCTCGATTACCGGGGACATGCCCTTCACGTGGTGCATGTACTTCTCGGTACCCTTCTTCATGATTGCCGGGGCGCGCTTTTCACCCTCGGCCAGGATATCGCCGATGCCCTCGCGCTTGCCTATCCGGTGGATCAGTTCGATGGCGGCGTGGTAATCGCCGAAATTGGGCGTCAGCCCGTCCAGGTCTTCCCGGTCGAGCAGCCCCTGGGTATAGCAGTCCATAACCCAGGCGATCATCTGCTGCACGCTGACACAGTCTATGCCGTACTCGTTGAGAAGCTGGTTCATCTTGAGCAGGGCGCCGGCGTCGCCTATCTCGCATTTGAGCCCCAGGCCGGTCATGCCGAACTCAGGGCCTTCCCCCCAGGTGCCGGCGAACTCGCCCGATTCGACCTTGTAGGCGTGGGTGCAGGCGACAGGGCAGCCAAAGCAGGGCCTCTTGCCGATTATGTAGTCCTTTTCAAAGGCCTCTGCGCCGATGTTCTGGGCCTGGTCGAACACGGTGGTGGAATAGTTTCTCACCCCGTCAATGCCGGCGGCATGAGTGGAATCAAGGATGACCAGGGTGCCATGCTTGTGCATGCGCTGGTACTGCCAGGTGGTGGGCATTATCTCCATAGCCTCTTTGCGGGCCTTCTCGAAGGCGTCGGGCCGGGCGATGGCGACCTTGTTGTTGCCCCGCACCACGATGGCCTTGAGGTTCTTGGAACCCATGACCGCGCCCATGCCGCAGCGGCCGGCGGCTCGTTTGGGGCCGCTCATCACGTTGGCGATGCGCACCAGCTTTTCACCGGCGGGGCCGATGCTCACCGCCCTCGCCTTGGGGTCGCCGAAATCCTTCGTGATTATTTCTTCGGCCTCGATGCGCTGGCGGCCCCAGACATGAGAGGCGTCAGTTACCTTGACATCCTCTCCCTTGATGAAGATGCAGACCGGGCGCTCTGACTTGCCGGTGACCACTATCTGGTCATAGCCGGCAAACTTCATCTCCGCCCCGAAAAAGCCGCCCATGTTGGCATCACCGTGGATATCGGTCAGCGGTGATTTTGCCGAGACGGTGAGCCGGGAACAGGCCGGTGATTTGGTGCCCACCAGAGGTCCGGAACTGAAGAGGAGGACATTTTCCGGGCTTAATGCGTCCACATCGGGCTGGACCATGTTGAACAGTCTTATTGAATTGAACCCCCGCCCCCCCAGGAATTTCCGAGACCAGTCCAGTGACGGTCTTTCCTTTTCGATCTTGCCCGTGGTAAGGTCTACGTGAAGGACGGTGCCGCCCCATCCACCTGATTCTGGCATATTGATGACCCCTCCTAAAATAACTCTTGCCCCCGGCGGCTGCTGGACCGGGGTACTATAGTGATTGATAGCGGGAACACTTCTACACAGCCGGTGCCGGTAAGCGAACCCGAAAAACTACCATTTACGCTACCATCTGGCGCAAAGATTGTCAAGTTGACCCCATTGAGGGTTCTCTTCTGTTTTAGTTGCACCATACTCATAGCCTTATCCCACCCATTGTTGTAGGACTATCCCCTGCCCTACGGTCTTTCCATTTGCGCTTCACTCGCAGTCTACGTGTAGGTGTCCGATACTTCACAACAGGCGTTTCAGGAATCACTTCTACCTTAGCAGGAGTAACCAATACACGCACGTGCGGGTCTACCAGACGAGAGAGGTCTACCCAATCCCGGAATGTGTAATCGCACTTGGCAGATTCCGCAGGGGTCTTACTGTCCAGCGATTCGTGTGGTTTCATGTAGTTATAATAGACTGCCCAGCCATTCAAGAAACGCTCGGCAGTCTCCGCATTTCGTAATCCACGCATGACCTTAGTCCGTTCTTTGATTGTCCCATGTAGTCTTTCAATCAGATTGTTATCATTAGCAATCTCGAAAGGCGAGCCTTGTTTGTGCCTAGCGTCTGCACCGAAAGCAAATTCTACCCCGTCCAGATAAGCCCTGAGTTTATCCGTTACTACTACCTTCGGAACTTTGCCAGCACGTTTAGCAGCTTTCTCCATAAGAGCCTGAGCATCCTTCTTGTCTCTAGTAGTGGTGATATGAGAAGCCAACAGGAATCGTGTGTCAGCGTCTATGATGTCCCAGAACACTATCCACTTGGCTTTTTTGGACTTGGAGTAGGGATTATCCACTTGAACGGCCTTAGAATGCCTATCTACCCGTACATAAGTCTCATCAGCTACCCAGGTATCCCCTACCTTTGGCTGATGCTCGGCACACTCTTTTACGGCCT
>JACPQC010000027.1 GCA_016190695.1 Chloroflexota bacterium | reverse complement strand
TCCACTTGGCTTTTTTGGACTTGGAGTAGGGATTATCCACTTGAACGGCCTTAGAATGCCTATCTACCCGTACATAAGTCTCATCAGCTACCCAGGTATCCCCTACCTTTGGCTGATGCTCGGCACACTCTTTTACGGCCTCATCAGTATACTTTTCCACCCACTGGAATACAGTTGAACTGGACGGGGTATTGTTGTGTTCTGATTGAAGATGCTCCCGAATCTCGTTAAGACTGAGACCTTTGTAGTACATGTCTAAGGCTGAGGACACTTGATTAGCGGGAGTTCTCATGCCAAATAGAGAAGCGTTAGGTGTAAACTTACGCTCACAGACGTTGCAGTAGTAGTATTGGGTATCTCCGTATTTACCGTACTTACGAGTGTTTGAGGATTGACAATATTTGCAGACTACGCTATCAGTCATCGTCTCTCCCGCTCCTTTCTTTTCGTAGCCTATCATTTCTAATCTCGGTTATCAGCTCATCCAACTTATCGTGTAGTGACTTCTCTCCAGCCCTTTGCCACTCATCCGCAAAGAACACAACGCCAAGCACGCCCCAAAGTAGCAATACCAGTAGGAAATTCAGATTAAAGAATATATCCTTGTCAAACTCATACCAGACAACATACAACGTTATCCCAACTGCGACGAACTTAGCTATAGCTTTATATAGCACCATAAGCCTCCGCTGCCTCTTCACATCCTGCATAACTTATGCCTCCTGCCAGCCTATTTAGCCAGCAGTATAGCACCCCGAAAAGTAGTATGCAACGAAAAACGAGTAGAAGGCCATTGAGGGCTATTCCGCCAGGAAATTTGCCGGAGTCGCCTTATTCTTATTTGGAATAGTACGCCTGGACACTTGACAGGCCAGAATAATTGCGCTATCATAAAATCACAGTCAAAAATCAAAGTAACCTGTCTGGCTTTCCGGTGGTCAGAGCGAGGTGGCACCACCCGTTCCCATCCCGAACACGGAAGTGAAACGCCTCAGCGCCAACGATACTGAGGGGGCAACTCCTTGAGGAAAATAGGCCACCGCCGGGAAGCTAGAAGTCTTCAGGGAAATCCCGCACCCTTACCAATTCCTCGTTCTACCGGAGATAACTCTCTTAACTCGTTCAAGACGAAATAGGAGGATTGTTCTTTACCTCTCTTCACTGGATGATTTATAATATAATAAATGCTCTGACGTTAAATTCGCCGGGCTGTCATAGGAGTAGGTTATGGCTAGTAGGTTTGAAAAGTTTTCAGAGAGGGCGCGCCGCGTTCTTACCATAGCTCAGGAGGAAGCGCGAAGTCTCAATCATAATTATATCGGCACTGAGCATATTTTGCTCGGGCTGGTCCGCGAGGAAGAGGGTGTAGCCGCCAAGGTTATCACCAGTTTGGGTGTCGGTCTGAGCAAGGTCCGCTCAGCAGTTGAGTTCATCATAGGGCGGGGCGAAAAGCCCAGCACTGGCGAAACTGGTCTTACACCCCGTGCCAAGAAGGTAATCGAGCTTGCCATCGACGAAGCCCGCCACCTGGGGCATAACTATATTGGTACGGAACACTTGCTGCTCGGTTTGATCCGGGAAGGCGAGGGGGTGGCTGCTCATGTGCTTGAAAGCCTGGGCATCACCCTGGAACGCGCTCGCGCCGAGGTCACCCATATATTGAGTCAGGGGACAGCCCGGACCAGGGCGACCCGCAGCACCAGCCGCACTCCCACCCTGGACCAGTTGGGCATTGACCTGTCAGCCGCTGCACGAGCCGGCAAGCTCGATCCGGTCATCGGACGGGCCAAGGAGATCGAGCGCGTAATACAGATTTTGAGCCGCCGCACCAAGAATAACCCGGCCCTCATCGGTGAACCGGGCGTGGGCAAGACGGCCATAGTGGAAGGACTAGCGCATCGTATCGTCTCTGGTGATGTGCCGGAGACTCTGGAAGACAAACGGTTGATAACCCTGGATATGGGGGCGCTGGTCGCCGGCACCAAGTACCGCGGCGAGTTCGAAGAACGGCTGAAGAAGATCATTGACGAGATAAAGACGGCGGGCAACTGCATTATCTTCATTGACGAGTTTCACACCATGGTCGGCGCCGGGGCGGCTGAGGGGGCGGTTGATGCCGCCAATATCCTCAAACCCTCGCTGGCCCGTGGTGAGGTCCAGTGCATCGGGGCTACCACCCTTGATGATTACCGCAAGTACGTTGAGCGTGATGCCGCCCTGGAGAGGCGTTTCCAGCCGGTCATTGTCGACGAGCCTTCCGGCGAAGAGACATTACAGATACTGCGCGGCATCAGGGAGCGCTACGAGGAGCACCATCACCTGTCCATCAGCGACGAGGCCCTGAGCGCTGCGGCGACCCTGGCTGCCCGGTATATCGCCGACCGCTTCCTGCCCGATAAGGCAATTGACCTTATAGATGAAGCCTCTTCACGGGTAAGGATAAAATACCGCTCGATGCCGATAACCTTGAAAGAGGCGCGGCAACTGGCCGAAAGCGTGCGCCGCGATAAGGATGCCGCCCTGGCCACCCAGCAATATGATTATGCCACTGAGTTGCGCGAACGGGAACTCCAGATGGAAATGAAGATCAAGAAGCTGGAGGAGGAGTGGCGCAGCGAGAAGGAACAGGAAAATGCCGTGGTATCCGCTGAGGATGTTGCCGAGGTGGTAAGCATGTGGACGGGCATCCCGGTGGTACAACTGGCCGAGGACGAGACCAGCCGCCTGCTCAACATGGAAGAGGTGCTCCATGAACGCATAATCGGCCAGGAAGAGGCCATAGTTACTATCGCCAAGGCCATCAGGCGGGCGAGGGCCGGCCTGAAAGACCCGAGGCGGCCCATCGGCAACTTCATCTTCCTCGGGCCTACCGGCGTGGGCAAGACCGAACTTGCCCGGGCGCTGGCCGAATTCATGTTCGGCAGTGAAGACGCCCTGATTAGGCTGGACATGTCAGAGTTCATGGAGAAGTTCGCCGTATCGAGGCTGGTCGGCGCGCCTCCAGGATACGTTGGCTACGAGGAGGGCGGGCAGCTAACCGAGGCGGTCAGGCGGAAGTCATACTGCCTGATACTGCTCGACGAGATCGAGAAGGCCCATGCCGACGTGTTCAATATCCTGCTGCAGATATTCGATGACGGTCATCTGACCGATGCCAAGGGACGCCGGGTGGACTTCCGTAACAGCATCATCATCATGACCAGCAACATCGGCGCTGAGCTGATCCGCAAAGGTATCACCCTGGGATTCGCCCAGCGAGTCGATGAGGTCAAGGCAGAGGAGCGCTCCTACGACAGGATGAAGGAGAACTTGCTCGCCGAGCTTAAGAAGGCCTTCCGTCCCGAGTTCCTGAACCGTATCGACAGCGTGGTGGTGTTCCATTCGCTGGCCAGGGAACAGATAAGGAAGATAGTAGACCTGATGCTTAACAAGGTCAGTGAGCAGCTTGCCGAGAAGGACCTGAGGATGGAGGTGACCGAGGCGGCTAAGGACTTCCTGGGCGAAAAGGGTTACGATGAAGTCTTCGGGGCAAGGCCGCTGCGGCGGGTCATCCAGAACATGATCGAGGACAAGCTTTCCGAAGAGTTGCTGCGTGGTACGTTCAGGGCAGGTGATACGGTTATCGTTGACCTGGAAGGGGACGAGTTGAAGGTGCACACGGCGCCTGTGCCGGCTCTGATAGGTGAAGAGAAGCAATAGGCGCAAGATGCGGCGTTAGGGGCGGTTGGTGCTGGAAGCGGTGGCCAACCGCCTCTTTTTTTTGTCCGGCGATAAAATAGGAGAGGTAGCGCGTATGGGAGTAGACTGGGGGTTTGCCGCGCTGATTGGCGGCGTGGGCTTTGGCGTGGTCTTCGGGTTGCTCATTGTCCTGGCGGTGATAATCCAGGTTACCGGGCGAATAGTTAATAGAAGCAGCGCCAGCAAGAAGACTGACGGCGCTGGGAAAGGAGCCTGAAATGGCACGAGAAACAGTCGAGGTCCCTATTACCGGTAAGATCATCAGTGTTAACGTCAAGGTGGGTGACACTGTCAGCGAGGGGGATGTGCTCTGCCTGCTGGAGTCCATGAAAATGGAGAACCCCATCGTAGCCCCGGTGGGGGGGACGATAGCCGAGGTGGGAATCGCCCCCGACCAGGTAGTGAAGCCCGGTCAGGTAGTAGCCGTCATCGAATACTAGGAACGCTAGGACTGGAGAGCTATGTTCAATCTGTTTGATACGGGGTTTCAGTTTTTTTATTGGGGCAATTTGCTCATGATCGTCATCGGGGGCGGGCTGATCTACCTCGGCATCTCCAGGAAGATGGAGCCTCTGCTGCTGCTCCCTATCGGGTTTGGCATTCTGCTGGTCAACTTGCCCCTGGGCGGCATGATAGATTATGAGTTTGAGTTGTCCCACAATGGCATCCCGGGCAAGGTCATAAGCATAGAAGTCAACTCGACCACCAGGTTAAGTGAAAACGATGTTGTGATCCGGCTTGACTCCGGCGAGGTTATCGCGCCGGTCCACGGCAGGATCAAGCAGTTACTGGTATCCCCCGGGCAGGAGGTCCTTCCCGGCCAGGCAGTGGCAGTGATGGTGACCACCGCCCAGACTCCCTTCCCCACCACTCCGGTGGGGCTGTTCTCCAGGATCTTCCAGTTCGGTATAATGTGGCAGGTGATTCCCCCTCTCATATTTCTCAGTTTAGGGGCGCTCACTGATTTCGGACCGATGATCGCCAATCCCAGGACGCTGCTCCTGGGCGCGGCAGCGCAGTTTGGCGTCTATTTTGCCTTCTTTGCCGCCCTGGCCACCAACTTCTTCATGAAGGTCGGCTTCACCATCCCCGAGGCGGCCTCTATCGGCATTATCGGGGGCGCTGAAGGGCCGACCACTATCTTCGTCACCGCCGCCCTGGCCCCTCATATAATCGGGGCTACCGCCGTGGCCTGCTATTCCTACATGGCCCTGGTGCCTGTCATCCAGCCTCCGATAATTAGGCTGCTCACCACCAAGCAGGAGCGGGCCATCTACATGAAACCTCAACTCAGGGAAGTGTCCAACCGGGAAAAAATATTGTTTCCGGTAATAGCGGCTGTGGTGGTCATCTTGTTTGTGCCCCTGTCGGCCCCCCTCATCGGCATGTTCATGCTCGGCAACCTGTTCTCCATGTCCGGCGTCGTCGAGCGACTCAGCAAGACCGCTTCCGGCGCCTTCATTGACATCCTGACCATCTTTCTCACTCTGGCCATAGGCGCGACCATGACCGCCGAGAATTTCCTCCTGCCCAGGACATTGCTGGTGCTGGTGCTGGGTTTGGTGGCCTTTGCCACGGCGACCGCTGCCGGTGTGATAATGGCCAAGATCCTCAATATTTTCTCCAGGGAAAAGATCAACCCGATGATAGGGGCTGCCGGCGTATCGGCGGTGCCTATGGCGGCAAGGGTGGTCCAGGTCATGGGGCAGAAGGCCAATCCCCGGAACTTCCTGCTGATGCATGCCATGGGGCCTAACGTGGCCGGCGCTATCGGGGCAGCCATAGCCGGCGGCGTCTTCCTGGGCATGATCCGCTGATAGGCGGGACAGGGAGTTGCCAGTGGTTATTAGTGACTCGCTCCACGTCTGTACCGGATAATAATAAGTAGTGTTACTAATTGACGGCCAGCCAGGGCCGTGTGATACTGTCATTATTACTAATCTCCAATAGGAGTTGTCCGTGGAGGGGTGATGATGCGGTGGTCGGTACTGGCGGGCGTTACCGGTATTATCTTCTTCTTAATGGCAAAGCCTGAGGCGGCTTACGGTCACGAGCGCTGGTTAGTCACCAATGGCGCGCATGGCGGCGTCGGGTTTGCTCCGGACCTGATCATGGCGCTTGTCCTTGCCGGGGCGGTGTTTCTGCTGGTTTTCGCCTTTGCCATTGAACGGGCGGCTCAATCGGGCAGATGGACTCTCCGGGCACAAAGGGTGGCGCGCCTTTTGCCCCCTGGAGCGGAATGGCGGATACTGGCCGGGCTCACCGGGATTATGTTCATCGTCAACGCGCTGGGCGGGGTCTTCCTTGCCCCCAACCTTGTACCGGATAAGAGCGTCCTGGCCATCCTGACTTTGTTTCAGTTGATTGTCGGGCTGCTGTTGCTCAGCCAGGTCGCCTTCTTGTTAGCAGGATTGTTGATACTAGCGGCCTTGCCACTGGCGGCCCTCTTTTTCCCGTTTGGACTCTTGATCGACTACGTTTTTGAGTTCGCAGCGGTCGGGATCGCTCTGGCTCTGGTCGGAGTCAGCTCCTGCCCGGACAAACTGCTGGGCCGGTTTTTCAAGGTGGAGCCGGGGCGCAATGCCCATCTTGCCCTCACCTCGGCCCGCATCGGCGCCGGCCTGACTTTCTTGGTACTGGCGCTGAACAACAAACTCCTTGATGCGAACATGGCGCTGACCTTTCTTGACGAGTATCCCTTGAATTTTATGGCGCTGCTCGGGTTTCATAGTTTTTCAGATGCGCACTTTGTTTTCGCTGCCGGGGTAATGGAACTCACCATAGGGCTGCTTCTTATTGCCGGCATAGCAACCAGGTTGATGGCCGCGGCAGTTGCCGGGTTGCTGTTTACCACGCTGGTTATCCTGGGGCCGGCGGAGCTGGTTGGCCATCTGCCCATAATCGGGCTGGCGCTATTGTTTCTTTATCGTGGCGCCGGTCCGCACCGGCTGTCAGTGGACGGATGGCTCCGGCTGCCTCTCCGCCGTCCAGTCGAGCAGGCGATCTGATCGTTCCCACCGGGCTAACTGTCCTGTCAGCGCTGTCTTCCCCTTGCCTTATCGGGCAAAATCGGGTAAAGTTCAATCTGTGGGTAAATCAGGGTCTCAGGCCAATATCTTCGTCTGCCAGCAGTGCGGCCGCGAAAGCCTGAAGTGGCTGGGGCGCTGCCCGGAATGCCAGGAATGGAACAGCTTCATCCAGAGAGCGGCTTCCGCTCCGGCGGCCCGTTCTGCCAGCGGCAGCCCCCCCCGCGAGCTATCCGGCATTGCCATTGAATCGGCGGCGCGACTGCCGCTGGGCTTGGGCGAGTTCGACCGCGTTATGGGCGGGGGGCTGGTGCCCGGCTCCCTGACCCTCATCGGTGGAGACCCGGGCATAGGCAAGTCCACCCTCCTGCTCCAGGTCTCGGCGCAGCTAACGCAGGGCGGCGGCAGCGTGGTCTATGTCTCCGCCGAGGAATCACCCTCTCAGGTCAAGCTGCGGGCGCAGCGCCTGGGCGTGAACGGAGACCGCCTTTACCTCCTGGCCGAGGCAGACCTGTCGCTGGTTCTGGAGCACCTGGAGCAGCTTGCGCCCGGCATGGTGGTGATCGACTCGATACAGACGGTCTACCTGCCTGAACTGGACTCGGCGCCGGGTACCGTCGTCCAGGTGCGGGAGGGCACACTGAGATTGATGCGCTGGGCCAAGCTCAGCGGCGTGCCGGTATTTGTCGCCGGGCATGTGACCAAGGATGGCGCCATCGCCGGACCGCGGGCGCTGGAGCACATAGTGGACGTGGTGCTCTACCTGGAAGGGGAGACCTTCAGCGCCTACCGCCTGCTGCGCTGCGTCAAAAATCGCTTCGGCTCCACCAACGAGGTGGGCGTCTTTGAGATGAAGGGCTCCGGGCTGGCCGAGGTGGTCAATCCCTCCCTCGCTTTCCTGTCACAGCGGGCGACCGGACCGGCGTGCTCGGCGGTGGTGCCCACCCTGGAGGGCAGCCGGCCTCTGCTGCTGGAAATACAGGCGCTGACCAACCCCACCAGTTTCGGCCTGCCCCGGCGCACCGCCAACGGGGTCGATTTCAACCGTTTGCTGATGGTAGCCGCGGTGCTCGCCCGCCGGGCGGGTCTCAGGCTGGGCAACCAGGATATCATGGTGAACGTCACCGGCGGCTTCAAGATAGGCGAGCCGGCGGCTGACCTGGCCATCGCCCTGGCCATAGCTGCCAGCTTCAGGGATGCCGGGGTTGATCCCGCCCTGGCAGTGGTGGGCGAGGTGGGACTGAGCGGCGAGATAAGGGCCGTATCTCAACCGGAGAGACGGGTGACCGAGGCCGCCCGCCTGGGCTTCAAACGCTGCCTGCTGCCCAAAGTGGGAGCCAGGGTTCCGCCCGCTGACGGCATCGAGCTTATCCCGGTGAGCACGGTAAGGGAAGCGGTTAACAAGGGGCTGGTGATGAGGAAGGAAAGGAGTATAGACAGCGAGAATTAATTAATGGGAATGTTGCCAGATTTATCAACATTGCCCCTTTCTTTCAGGATATGCAAGTAAGATAAGAGGAGCAGGAGAGGGGTAAAAACCTCTCTTGGAATCTCTCTCCTCTTCTTTGAAGGAGAGAGGGATGTAGGGGGTGAGGTAGAAAAGGTCTTCTGAGAGTCAAAGGAGGGGATATGACAAAGAATAATCAAGATGAGCTCGTCAGAGCGTACGCCATGCTTGAATCATTGCGGAAAAACATCGGTGAAATGGCTGCTTCCAACGTCTCTGAGACATACGTAGGTCAATTCCACGATGCTCTTGACAAATTAGCAGGCTCTCTAGATACTTCCGATTTTCGTATCCCCGCTTCAGAGCTTGCTCCTATCAGAACTGATATTCCTGTTCGGTCTGCAGGTGAAAGGAATACAGGTGGAACTTATAGTAAAGAAAAATACGTGAAGAAAACTTTTATGTTAATAAAGATAGATACCGTGCTTAGATACTTAGAAATAGTTACTTCTGAACAGCCAAGAAGGATAGGATTTACGAAAACTGATGAATAACCAGTCAAAAGTAGGCGCCGTCATCGTCGCTGCCGGAGAGAGCCGGCGCATGGGCGGCCTGGACAAGATGCTGCTGTCCCTGGGCGGGGAGCCGGTGCTGTTGCGGGCCACCCGTCCCTTTCAGCAGTGCTCGCTGGTCCACCAGATTGTAATAGTGGTCGGCGGCAACAACGAGAACCGGTGCCGGGTGCTGGTCACCGGAGAGGAATGGTCAAAGGTGAGCAACGTCTGCCTCGGTGGCCGGAGGCGGCAGGACTCGGTAGCCGCCGGGCTAAGCCTCCTGGACGGCTGCGGCTGGGTCATCGTGCATGACGGCGCCCGGCCACTGGTAACGGCGGATATTATCGCGCGCGGGCTTGAAGCCGCCAGGGAGACCGGGGCCGCCATCGCTGCCGTGCCGGTGACAGATACCATCAAGCTGGCGGATGATGATAACCTGGTCCGGCAGACCCTCCCCCGCGAAAAGCTCTGGGCGGCGCAGACGCCGCAGGTCTTCCGTGTTGACATAATAACCGAGGCCTATCGCCAGGCGCAGGGCGATGTCACTGATGATGCCGCTCTGGTGGAGCAGGTCGGCCATCGGGTGAAGCTGTACATGGGCTCCTATGACAACATCAAGATAACCAGGCCGGATGACCTGGACGTGGCCGTGGCGCTGTGGCAAAGGCGGAATAGTTGATGCGCGCCGGCATCGGCTATGACGTCCATCCCCTGGTCGAGGGGCGGAGGCTGGTGCTGGGGGGCGTCGAGATACCCTTTGAGAAGGGGCTGGACGGCTGGAGCGATGCCGATGTCCTGACCCATGCCATCATTGAGGCGCTGCTGGGCGCGGCTGCCCTGGGCGATATTGGCAGTCACTTTCCACCCGGAGACCCGCAGTACCAGGGCATCTCCAGCCTGGCGCTGCTGGAGCGCGCCGGGGCGCTGCTCGCCGGCAGGGGCTGGCGCATCGTCAATATCGACGCTACCGTGGTGGCGGAGCGGCCCCGGCTGAGGGAACACATAGATGCAATGCGGCAGCGGCTGAGCAAGACGCTGGGCATAGATACCGGGCAGGTCAGCGTCAAGGCCAGCACCTCCAACGGACTGGGCTTCGTTGGCCGGGAAGAGGGCATAGCTACCTGTGCCATAGTCATGATCGAAGGCGGTGAAAATGAAGGTCTTTAGCACCCTGAGCGGGCAAAAGGAGGAGTTCTGGCCTCAGGGCGATGTGGTGAAAATGTACGTCTGCGGCGTCACCCCTTATGACGACGCCCACCTGGGCCATGCCATGAGCTACATAATCTTTGACATGGTCAGGCGCTATCTCAAGCACCGGGGCTACCGGGTGAGGTATGTCCAGAACATAACCGATATCGATGACAAGATAATCGACCGTGCCAACAGGCTGGGAATACCCCCGAAAGATCTGGCGGAGCGCTTTACCAGCAGCTTCTTCGCCGACCTCGAGGCGCTGAACATCGAACCCGCCGACGTCTACCCCAGGGCCACTGAGGAAGTAAACAAGATGATCGAGGTGATCCAGGGCCTGGTAGACAGGGGCTGCGCTTATCCGGCTGGGGGAAGCGTCTATTTCAGGGTGAGAAACGTCCCTGACTACGGGAAGCTGTCTCGCCGCAGCCTGGACTCGATGATGGCCGGGGCGCGGATAGAGGTGGGGGAGGAGAAAGAGCACCCGATGGACTTCGTGCTGTGGAAGGCCGCCAAGCCGGGAGAGCCTTCCTGGGACAGCCCCTGGGGGGCGGGGCGGCCCGGCTGGCACATCGAATGTACCTCCATGTCACTCAGGTACCTGGGGGAGACGCTGGATATCCACGGCGGCGGCCAGGACCTCATCTTCCCGCACCACGAGAACGAGATAGCCCAGTCAGAGAGCTTCACCGGAGTGAAACCGTTCGTGAAGTACTGGCTGCACAACGGGCTGGTGCAGATAGGCCAGGAGAAGATGAGCAAGTCCCTGGGCAACCTGGTCTCGATCAAGGAAGCGCTGCTCAGGTACAGCGCCGATGCCATCCGCCTCTTCGTCTTGAGTTCCCATTACCGCAGCCCGCTTACCTACACCGAGGGGGCGTTGGAGGCGGCGGAGAAGGGGGTGGAGCGGCTCCGCCAGGCGCTCCGGAGCGCCCCGGGGGAAAGGGACGGGGCCGGTGAGACAAGTCCGGACCCCTTCCGCCAGAGGTTCATCGAGGCGATGGACGATGATTTCAATACCGCCCAGGCGCTGGCGGCCATGTTCGACCTGGCCAGGGAAATTCACCGCGCCGGTGAGCGGGGCGCCGGCAGCGGACGTGGCAGGGAGGCGCTTAAGGAGATGGCCGGGGTGCTCGGACTGACGCTCCAGGAGCCGGCGGTGACCTCCGATGCCGCCGGGTTCATCGAACTGCTGATATCAGTGCGGAAGCAGCTCCGCGAGGCCAGGCAGTGGCAGCTTGCCGACGAGATACGCGCCGGGCTGGACGAACTGGGCGTGGCGCTCGAAGACACCCCCGGCGGAACGGCCTGGAAGCGCAGGCGCTAGGAGAGCAGTAAAGGCATGGCAGATACCAGGGAAGAGGTTCTCCGCTACCTTAAGGAGCACTATACCATGACCATAGCCACGGTGGGGGAGGGCAAGCCCTGGGCCGCCGCCGTCTTCTATGCCAGCGACGGACTTGACCTCTACTTCTTGTCTGACCCGGCCAGCCGCCACTCCAGGGATATCGCCTCAAACCCTGCGGTAGCTATCGCCGTTCACGAGGACTACCACGACTGGCGGAAGATAAAAGGTCTCCAGATGGAGGCCGATGCCCGGCTGGCCGCCGGCGAGGAGGACATGGCCCGGGCGGTGGCGGTCTACTCCGAGAAGTACGCCTTTACCGCCCCGTTTCTGAAGCTGATGGCCTCGCCGTTTCCCAGGATAATGCGCCATCTCGACAGCATACTGGCCAGGGCGCCCTTTGTTTCCGGCCTGCCTGCCACTTTCAACGTCAAATTTTACAAGGTAATGCCGCGCCGCATCCGCATCATTGATAACGAGAAGGGGTTCAGCCACCGGGAAGAGTTCACCATAGGGCCAGCCGGTGAGTTCAGGAAGACCGAGTCTATTTGACAGCTACATGGATGGCAACGGCCCCGAAGAAGAGGGGCCGGGAGGAGACGCGGCTGAAGCCGGATTCCAGCAGCATACCGGCCACATCCTCGCGGGTATAGAACCGGGCTGCCGACTCGGCCAGGTAGCTGTAGGCCGCCCTGCTGGCCGAGAACAGGCGACCGGCTAAGGGCACCGCCTGGCGCAGGTAGAGGTGAAAGAGCTTCCTGGTCAACGCCGCCCCTGGCTGGCTGGACTCCACGATTACAAAGCTGCCCCCCTCCCTCAGCACCCGGAGCGTCTCCCCGAGGCACTGTCGCGCCAGCGGGTTGCGGTAAGTCAGGTTGCGGAAGGCGAAAGATATGCCCACGCAATCGAAATGTCCATCGGGGAAGGGCAGGTCGGCGGCATTGTCGTGGACAAAATTTATCTGCCGCTTCACTCCCGGATGCCGCGCCTTGCCTGCGGCGATGTCCAGCATGGGCTGGCAGTAGTCCAGGCCGGCCAGTTCGATATTGTGCTTGCTGAGCCGGGCGACTTCGATGGCCAGGTCACCGGTGCCGCAGCACAGGTCGAGCATGCGCTCCGGGGATGATGCCAGGCATTCTCTGGCCGCCAGCCGCCGCCACCGCCGGTCCATGCCCCAGGTTATCACCCGGTTCATCAGGTCATAGCGCACCGGCACCTCGTTGAACATGCGGTGCAGGGGCAGGGTCTGGAGCGTGGAGTCCAAAGGATGGTTCATGAAGCTTCCAGATTCCTACCTCACCGCCTGCTTGAGGCCGAGGAAGACGTTCTTCTGCTTCTCTATGTAACGGTACATGAGGAACATGACGGCGGCGAAGACAGCGCCGAGACCGAGCACATAGACCAGGCCCTGCACGCCGATAGCCTCCCAGACGAAGGCCAGCGTCAGCAGCAGGCCGGTCGCCAGGTGGCTGGTCACGGTCATGGCGTTGGCCGGGATAAGCTCAAAACTACTTGAATGGTATTTCCTGGCATAACGTATCGCCCTCACCGCCAGCGGCAGGGTGAGCAGCCCCAGCAGCGAGGTCAAAGGCAGTGCCCCGGCCGCGGCCGCCGCTGCTATGGACAGGTAAACGCCGGCCATCATCAGGGCATAGAGGACGGTCGCCCGCTCCCGGCCCAGGCGGACAACCAGGGTGTTCTTGCCCACCTGCCGGTCGGCCAGGTAGTCAGGATACTCGTTGATGTACAGCACTGCGGCGATGAGCAGGGCCACCGGTACTGCGGCGATCACCGGCAACCAGCTAAAGCTGCTTGTCTGCACGTAGTAGGCCCCCAGTGTCATCAGGATGCCGAAGTTCAGCCCCACCAGCAGCTCCCCCACCCCTTTCCTGGCCCAGTTCAGCGGGCCGCCGGTGTAGAATGCGCTGCTGACCAGACCGATGGCCCCCAGGACGAGGACCAGGGGCCCGGCAGTCCAGGCCAGGTAGAAGCCGATGAGGGCGCTGATGAAGAAGGCGACCAGCGCCCCGGCGAGCACCTCTACCGGGCTGAGCAGGCCCAGTTGTATTACCCTGCTCCCGCCGCTGAAGGGGCGGACGAACTCGCGGTTGGCCTCATCGTTGCCGCTGCGGTGGTCGAAGTAATCGTTAATGACGTTGGCGCCGGTATGGATCAGCAGCCCGGCGATGAGCGTCAATAGAAATAAACCCCACTGAAAGCTGCCGGTGGTGAACCAGGCGATGGCTCCTCCCAGCAGCACCGGGACACCGGAGGCAGTGAGGAAGGGGATGCGGACCGCCGTTCTCCAGCTCTTGAGCTTCATCTTGAGCAGTTGCCAGTCGCTGACAACCTCCCGGTTCTGGGGAAACTCGAAGACCGTCGGCGGCATGCCCTGGACTATCTCGCTGAAGACCCGCAGCTTCACTGTTTCCGGCACAATCTTTATGCAATCAAGCACGCCGCTGTTGCCCGTCTCGGTGAGGTATTTGACCACGGGAGACCTCTCCGCGGTTATCCTTAGCGCGTGCTCCCGCTCCTCCTGGTCGTGGACAAAAATGGCTTTGCCCGTGATTTCAACCTCCCTGGACTCGTTGATGTTGCCCCCGGGGTGGTGGGCCAGGACAGAGACGGAGGGGTGATTGGTCATCTGCAGCGCCTTGGGGTCTCCCTTCATCGTTGCCAGGTA
Organism: Chloroflexota bacterium; assembly: GCA_016190695.1. Classification (GTDB taxonomy): domain Bacteria; phylum Chloroflexota; class Dehalococcoidia; order Dehalococcoidales; family RBG-16-60-22; genus JACPQC01. Next base: position 8,927 of record JACPQC010000027.1, on the reverse strand, counting down.
GATGTTGAAGTTCTCATCGCTGGCATGGTGCATCATCCGCAGCCTGACCTTGTCCCCGGTGGAAGTGGCTATGGCGGCCACCTCGACCTCGTTGAGCAGGGCAATGACCTCTTCCCGGCTGTGCTCACTCATCGGCTGTCTCCCCTTATGTATCTTTTTCTCTGCTATAGCTTACCACATGCTGTCGGAAACTGGAATTCCGCCGGGTGTCGCTCCCGGGCTGACGGCGGGGTCTTTCGCCGGACTGGCAGGCCCTTTGGGGGCAGGCGCTTGTTATGCCGAAATAGTACTTCTTCCAAAAGCGAAAAAGGCATTGAAGCGCTCAATGCCTTATCCGGTCCTGGCGAAAACGACAAACATGCCACACTGTCTGACAATAAGTCAGTTCAGCAAAACATCTCCACCTCCCCTGCCCCCTGTGCCAGTCAGTTACGCCTTGCCGATGCGGAACACCTTGGTGTTGCAGACGGGGCAGACGCCCTGGGTCGCCTGGCGCTTGTTCTTGAGCGTTACTGGCTTGGGATTCTTGATTTCCCTCTTGGCCCGGCATTTCATACAATAGGCCTGCATAATGCGCCCTCCTTATATACCTAGCACTGCAAAGTAGCGTAGCAGACGTGAGGCTATTTGTCAATACCTTTAGACGGATTTAGTCCGCACCTTGTCACCCGCAGGCATTGCTGCTATACTTAGATGTCGTCAGATGAAGACCACGCCGACCGTTGAAACGCAGTTCGAGACCATAATCGGGCTGGAAGTCCACGCCCAGTTGCTTACCCGGAGCAAGATGTTCTGCCGGTGCAGCGCGGACTATGCCAGCGCCCCGCCCAACACCCATGTCTGCCCTGTTTGCCTGGGTATGCCCGGCGTCCTGCCCGTCATCAACCGCCAGGCGGTGGAGTTCACCATCATGACCGCCCTTGCCCTGAACTGCGCCATCCCGGAGTTCACCAAGTTCGACCGCAAGAACTACCCTTACCCTGACCTGATGAAGGGGTACCAGATATCGCAATATGACGCCCCCATCGGCGTCAAAGGCCGGCTCACCATCGAGGTTGATGGCCTGAGGCGGGACATCAGCGTGACCCGCGTCCATCTCGAAGAGGATGTGGCCAAACTGCTGCACCGCACCACCCCCGAAGAGATCTACAGCCTGGTGGATGTCAACCGCTCGGGCACGCCGCTGATGGAGATAGTCGGCGAGCCGGACCTGCGCTCCCCGGAGGAGGCCAGGCAGTACCTTGTCAAGCTGCGCAGCATCCTGCAGTACCTGGGAGTCTCCACCGGCAACATGGAGGAGGGCAGCTTCCGGTGCGATGCCAATATCAGCATCCGTCCCCTGGGCAGCCAGGAATACCTGGCCAAGGTGGAAGTCAAGAACATGAACAGCTTCAAGGCGGTGTACCAGGCCCTGGAGTACGAAGCGCGGCGGCAGCGCCAGGCGGTTGCGGCGGGACAGCGCATTGTCCAGGAGACCAGGGGCTGGGTGGAGGAGCGGGGCGAGACCGTCTCGCAGCGCACCAAGGAATACGCCCATGATTACCGCTACTTCCCGGAGCCGGACCTGCCCCCGCTGGCGATCGACAGCGCCTGGGTGGAAGAGATACGCGCCCGGCTGCCGGAGATGCCCGAGGCCAGGCGAGACCGCTTCGTGGCCCGGTACGGCCTGCCCCTCTACGACGCCAACCTGCTCACCGTGTCCCGGTCCATGGCCGACTACTTTGAAGACTGCCTGAGGACGGAGGCGTACCGCAAGCTCTCCCCGGACAGAGCTACTAAAGAGGTAGGCAACTGGCTCCTGGGAGAGGCCTCCCGCATTATGAACGCCAACAACATCGATGTCGATGCTTTCAGGAAAAGAGTCACTCCGGAGCGTCTCACCGCTCTCGTTGCCAGCGTCCAGGGTGTTATCACCGTGGCCACGGCCAAGACCGTGCTGGAGGATATGTTCCACAGCGGCCGGAGCGCCGGAGAAATCATCAGCGAGCGCGGGCTGGCCCAGATAAGCGATACGGCGCAGATCGTGGAGGCGGCCCGCCAGGCGATAAAGGCCAATCCCCAGGCTGTCTCCGATTTCCGGGAGGGCAAGGAGCAGTCCCTGAAGTTCCTGGTGGGCCAGGTCATGAGGTCTACCAGGGGCCGCGCCAATCCGCAACTGGCAGGCGATATCCTCAAGGAAGAACTGGCCAAACTGCAAACGGCATAGAGGAAGGATAAAATGCAGACCTATCTGAACGTGGCCCAGGTTATTGTGGCCATTGCCCTGATCCTGATCATCCTGCTGCAGGTCCGCGGCGGGGGCCTGGGTGGCATCTTCGGGCAGGCTGACACAGTGTACCGCACCAAGCGGGGGCTGGAAAAGACCATGTTCCAGTTCACCATTATACTGGCAATCGTTTTTATCACCCTGTCCATAGTCACGCTCAGGCTCACTTCCTGATTTCTGCAGGATTTGGAAATTGGAGCTTGGCAAGGCAAATTCTAAACACTAAGCACTAAAATCAAAACAAATCCAAATTACAAAATCCAAAGTTCAAAAATTTGGCATTTGGGCTTTGACATTTGTTTAGGATTGCCATCCATCGCCGCTGGGTCTCTGCTATAAATATCCCAGGACAGACCCTATGAGCGCCATAATCACCCTGACCACTGACTTTGGCCTGTCAGACGGCTATGTCGCCGCGATGAAGGCGGTGATACTGGGCATAAATCCCGCGGCCACCATGGTGGATATCAGCCACAACATCCGCCCCCAGGATATCGCTCACGGCGCTTTTGTCCTGGGCACAGTCTGGAAGTCCTTCCCGCGGGGCACAGTCCATCTGGCAGTGGTCGACCCGGGCGTGGGCACGGAACGGCGCGCCATCGCCCTCAGCACCCCCTTTGCTGACTTCGTCGCCCCGGACAACGGCGTCCTGAGCTACGTGCTCCAGCCTGCGGGGGCCGGTGAGGAACAGGCTGTTCTCGGGCCGGGGATGAAAGCGGTTGCCCTCACCAACCCGCGCTACTGGCGGAGGCCGGTCAGCCCCACTTTTCACGGACGTGACATCTTCGCCCCGGCGGCAGGCCACCTGTCACTGGGCCGGCCCCTCCGCGAGTTGGGGGAAGCGGTGACCTCCCTGGCTCTTTTACCATTGTCCCACCCCCGCCGCACTGCCCCTGGCGTCCTGGTGGGCTGTGTCGTGCACATCGACCACTTCGGCAACCTGGTAACCAACCTGAGACAGGAAGACCTCCCCGCCGGGCCGCTGGCGGTTGACATCGGCGCTCACCGCATACAGGGGCTGAGCCGCACCTACGGCGAGGCATCCGGACTGCTCGCCCTCATCGGCAGCAGCGGCTATCTGGAAATATCCCTGAAGAACGGCAGCGCCAGCGCCTTGCTCAATGCCGGTATCGGCGATGAAGTAGTGGTGCATTAGTGCTTGCTCTACACTCTTCAACCAGAAACTCCTACAAAGCCCGAAAAAATACAGGGTTTAGCGGGTATTGATAGACCTTCCGGCCCGTCTGATATCCTGTTTAATGGGGTAGTTCGTGTAGCAGCAAAATTTTTGAGGAGATGAAACCAGAATGGATTTTGAGCTTAACGAGTCCCAGAAGATGCTGAGGCAGACGGTGCGGGACTTCGCTGCCAGGGAGATCTCGCCCATAGCCCATGACTTTGACAAATCAGGGGAGTTCCCCTGGGACTGCGCCCGGAAGATGGCCGGGCTGGGGCTTTTCGGGCTGCTCACACCACCCGATTACGGCGGCAACGGGCCTGACCGCTTCGCCTTCATGATCGCCCTGGAAGAGGTGGCTGCGGCCAGCGCCGGGCTGGCAGTGGCTATGGCGATGAGCGGGGCGGCATCGGCCCTGGTCCTGGCGCTGGGCAGCGACGAGCAAAAGGCCAAATACCTGCCGCGCTTGGCTAAAGGCGAGTGCCTGGCTGCCCTGGCTGCCACCGAGCCGGGGGGTGGGGCCAACTACCCCTTCACCATGCAGTCTTCGGCGCGGCTGGACGGCGATGCCTACGTGCTCAACGGGAGCAAATGCTTCATCAGCAATGGCGGCGAGGCCGATATCTACGTGGTGATGGCCAGGACGGACCCCCAGAAAGGCCCCATGGGCATAGCCGGGCTTATAGTCGAGAAGGGTATGCCCGGTTTCTCATTGGGCAAGAAAGACGATAAGCTGGGGCTGCGGAGCGACGTTACCTGCGAGCTGGTCTTCCAGGACTGCCGCGTTCCCCGGTCAAATCTGCTCGCCGAGGGCATCCTGATGCCGATGGCCGCCGCTATGGCCGGAATCGCCATGCCCGCTTTTGGCGCTATCGGTGTGGGGCTGGCCAGGGCGGCTCTCGACGCGGCCACCGCTTACGTGAAGGAGCGCGCCGTTGCCTTTGGTCAGACACTGGCCAGCTTCGACAGCGTTCAGTACGCCCTGGCCGACATGACCATGAAGGTCGAGGCTTCCCGGCTGTTGGTATACCAGGCCGCTTCCATGCCCGAGCGCTCCCCCGATGTCACCCCCGCCTTTATCGCGGGCATCTATCCCTGCGAGGCCGCCATGGAGGTCGCTCACCAGGCGCTTCAGGTGTTCGGCACCTATGGCTATACCGCCGATTTTCCGGTGGAGCGCTATTTCCGTGACGCCAGGGGGCTGTCACTGGTGGCCCAGCCCATCGAGCTGCGAAAGCTGGTGATGAGCAGGATCAGGCTTGGCCTGCCGCCGATGACCCCGCCCGGCGGCGCACCACCGGCGCGGCCACAATAACTGGAGGAGTAGGAAGATAGCCGGACTAAAAGGACATCAGCCCAGGGCGCTGCCGGTCATCGTGAAGCTGGCCAATCCGGTGTTCATCGGGGTGGTGGTAGTGGTGCCGGTGGCCGCCCTTGTCTATGCCATCAACTTCGGCCCGCTGGTCGCGCTCAACTATGTCCACGTCATGGCCGGCGCTGCATGGACCGGCATTGATTTATTCATGGGTTTCGTCCTGGGGCCGGTGCTGGGCAGCCTGAAGCCGCCGGAGCGCGTGGCCATCTTCAGGAGGCTGGTGCCGAAGATGACCTTTCTTATGCCGGTGCTGGCCACCGTCACCATAATGTCCGGCATAGAGATGGCCCAGCGTTTCCAGATCTTCACGCTGTCCAATCCAACAATTTTGGCCGCGCTGGTGATATCGGGCATACTCACCTTGCAGGGCTTCGGCATACTCCTGCCCAACGAGATACGGGTGTTCAAGCAGCTGCTCTCGCCGTCGCCCGATGTGAACAAGATTTCCCGGCTGGGCATGATGAACGCCAGGCTGGGCGGCGTCCAGGGAGTAATGCAAGTCGCTGTTATCTTCTCAATGGCCAATATCCGGTTCTAGACCACCTACAGCCCGTGTATCGCGCCGCAGTGCGGGCACTTGACGCTTTTGCCTTTGAACGTGGGCGGCACTCTCAGAGTGGCCCCGCAGGGGCAGGGGATGCTCCGGTAGCCCTCTTTGCGCCAGAGCAAATCTGAAGTCTCGCGGGTGCGCCCGATGAGGGCCTCGGCGTCCTCTTTTTCGGCGGTGGCTGGGCGGAGCGGCACGGCGCCGGCAGCAACCAGGGCTGAAGCGGGCATGACGCCTGAGCCTTTGACCTGGCGGTAGGCCTGCTCGTAGTTTGCCGGGGCAGCCCCGGCCATCGAGCGCAGGATGCGTATCCGCTCGGAGATGGGAGGGTGAGTGCTGCTCAGGTCGCTGGCGGCCCTGCCTTCGTGGCGGAAGGGGTTGACGGTGTACATCGGGGCGGTGGCCTTGTTGGCCGTCTTCAACTGGGCGGTCGAGCCTTATATCTTCTCAAGCGCCGAGGCCAGCCCTTCAGGGTACCGGGTGTAGAGGGCGGAAGAGGCATCGGCCAGGTACTCCCTCTTGCGCGAGACGGCGAAGTAAAGCAACTGGGCGGCTATGGGCGCCAGTATCATCAATATGATGCCGATGGCGAGCATTATTATCTGGCCCTGTCCGCCCGACCGCGAGCCGCGCCTGCCCCCGGCCATGCCCCCGAAGAACAGCATCCGCGTGGCGTACCAAGCCAGGATGACCACCGTGCCCAGGATGATGCCGGCCAGTGACATCAGCAGCACGTCCGCGGTTCTTGACGTGGGCGATCTCGTGGCCGATGACCCCCTGAAGCTCATCGCGGTTCAGCTTCTGGAGCAGGCCGGAGGTCACCGCCACTGATGCCTTTTCCGGCGACCGTCCGGTGGCGAAGGCGTTCAGCGCCGGGTCATCGATGATATATATTTCTGGCATCCTGTTTAGCCCTGAGGCGATCTTCATCTCCTCGACGATGTTGTAGAGGCGGGGGTGGTCATCGCGGGAGATCCGCCTCGCCCCGGATACCGCCAGGAGGATGCTGTCGCCCTGGAAATAGGCGACCAGGTTCATCACGCCCCACACCAGTAGCGCCAGGACGAGTCCGGCGGTGGCGCTATTGAAGAAGTAGACGCCGAGGAAATAGCCCAGCAGAAGAAGCAAGACTCCCATGCCTGCTATCAGTATCGCCGACCTTACCTGGTTTGACCGTACTTGCTCCCACATAGTGGCTAACCGAAGCTCACCTTTGGCGCCACCCTCTCTTCGGCGACGGTGACCTCGAAGAACTCCTCGCGCCTGAAGCCCATCATGTTGGCCATCAGGTTCGAGGGGAACATCTGCGTCTTGTTGTTGTACCTGAGCACGGAATCATTGTAGAACTGCCGTGAGAAGCTGATCTTGTTCTCGGTCGAAGTCAGCTCCTCCTGGAGGGCCAGGAAGTTCTGGTTGGCCTTGAGGTCGGGATATCTTTCCACCACCATCAGCAGCCGGCCCAGGGCGGCGCTCAGCTCGCCTTCGGCCTTCGAGCGTTCGCCGGCGCCTGAAGCTGACAGATTCTGGGCCAGGTTCCGGGCCTTGGTCACTGATTCCAGCGTCTCCCGCTCGTGTTTCATGTAGCCCTTGACCGTGTCCACCAGGTTGGGGATGAGGTCATAGCGCCTTTTCAGTTGCACATCTATCTGCGCCCAGGCATTTCTCACCTCGTTGCGCAGCCTCACCAGGCTGTTGTAGGTGGCGATAATCATTATCAGCAGGATGACTACAATGCCGATCAGCACATATACAGCTATCATTGACCACCTCCTGTTGAATCCTCGTCTTCTGCGTGGAACACCTCACCGACAAAGGCGGCAATCTGCCCCGCCCCTTCTCCGGCAGGCGATGTCTGCGAAAGCTGCTTCAGCAACTGGTGCGCCTCCCCGCCGTCGAACCAGAGTCCGTCTCCCTGGCGGCAGGCGTCAATGTGTACCGGCGGGTCGCCGACCGCCTTTTCGCGCATCGGCTTGTGGCAGACCGGGCACTTCCGCTCCGGATGAGGCGGGCGGTCCTCCGGCGAGGCCAGGATGTCTTTGATGATGTGGTCAGGGGAGTCCAGCCCCATCGACTGCGCCAGCAACTCCAGTTCCCCGGAGTCGAACCAGGCCCCTCTACATTTTACGCAGTGGTCAAGCTCGATGCGGCGGTACTCCACCACCATCATATCCTCGTGGCACACGGGGCATATCATAGCGCCTCCTCAGGGCGGGGGCATCATGTCTTGAGCCAATTATACAGGTACAGGCTGGAGAAATACAGCCTTCATCTGCCTGACAGCCGTTGCCAGTAGAGCTTGTCCAGCAGGGGCAGCACCAGCACATCGGTGGGGGCGTAGTCGTCAGTGAGCAGGGCGGGCTGTTTTTCGGCGAGATATTCTCTCAGCTTCTGCTCGTCCAGGGCAACGCCCACCGCCGGCTTTTTACCGCTTTCTGTTATGAAGTCACGGTATTCATCGAGGGGTATCTCCCGGTCGCTGGCGGCGATGACGAAGGTGCCGGCCCCGGCATAGTCCCAGTCCTGGAAGACGCCGAAAAGGTAGACGCGGTCGAAGACCTGCCCCAACGTGCCGGCCATCTCCGGCAGGAAGGTGCCGCCGCTGTAGTCCCCGATGATGTTGAGCAGGTAGACCCCGTCCCCGGCGAGGTTGGCCTTGACCAGCCGGGCGAACTCCAGCGTGGTGAGGTGGTAGGGAGTGGAGAAATCGTTGAAGACGTCCCCTACGATAAAATCGTACCTGGCCTCCTTATTGTTTTTCATAAGGAAATAGCGGGCGTCCTGGTTGTAGGTCTTGATGGGGGTGTCCGCGGGCAGTCCCAGCTCCCGGTAGGCCACACGGGTCACTGCCGGGTCTATCTCGATCACATCGTTCATGCTTTCAGGATAGACCGCCTGCAGGTACTGGGGGAAGGAATAACCCCCGCCGCCGAGATGCAATACCCTGGGGGTGGGGTTGTCCCTGGCCAGATAGCGCACCAGTTCCTCGAATATCTGGAGATAATCATATTTCAGGAACAGGGGGTCGCCGGGTACGTTGTAGCTGTGCACCAACTGGTCAAGGGTGAGCACCTTGGTGCCGCCGTCCATTTCGAGCACCCTGATGGTATAGTAGCTGGACTCCTCGGTGTAGACCTCCTGCCAGGTTGCCCGGAACTGAAAAAGGAGCGCGGCCAGGAGCAGCGCCGAAATGATGGAGGCCCAGACGGCGAGATTTCTCAAAGAGGTCTTCCACCGGTGAGCTACCGGCCAGGAGAACCAGGCTAGCAAGCCGGTGAACAGCAGTATGGCGGCGATCAGCCAGATGATGTTCCTGGTGCCGAGCCAGGGGATGAGGTAGAAGCCGGTCATGAAAGTGCCGAAGATGGCCCCCGTTGTTGAAAAGGCGTATATGGTGCCCACTACTCCGCCGGTTTTTCCCAGGTCTGCCAGTGTCAGCTTTATGACCGCCGGCGAGACCATGCTCAGGATGATGGCCGGTATGAAGAAGATGCTGGCCGTTTTCAGGGTGAAGTTCAGCATCAGGGGCAGGCTGTCGAACCATCCGGTGGAGGCGAACATCCGG
>JACPQC010000026.1 GCA_016190695.1 Chloroflexota bacterium | reverse complement strand
TTTATTTGCCCGGCAATACCGGCCTCGTATCGCCTGGGCGTATTCCATTATGCCGCGTCTTGTCACCTTTACCTCCTTTCGGTAACACTATTATTGACGCAACTACCCCTCCTTGGGTAACACTTATTATGAGTCAATGCGAGGCGTTGACACTCCCGGCAAATAGGCGTAAAATATCCAAATGCCCTTCATAATGTGGACCCGACGCACCTGCTATGGCACAAGAGTGGCGACCTAAGCCAGGCGACAGAATCTTCCGTCCCAGAAGGACAAAGCGCTTCCGGCTGAGGCGGGTGCTGGGAATTTCAGCCATTTTCAGCGCCGGCTACGGCAACGTTGGCTCTTCCATCTACTATGCGCTGGGAATTGTAGCGCTGGTGGCGGTGGGGGCTACCCCGGTCGCCCTGGGTGCCGCCGGCCTGCTCTTTATCTTCACCGCCCTGTCCTATGCTGAAGGCACTGCCAGCCTGCCCGAGGCCGGCGGTTCAGCCAGTTTCGCCAGGCACGGCTTCAATGACCTGGCCGGGTTCATCGCCGGCTGGGCGCTGATGCTCAGCTACATTGTCACCATCTCCATATCCGCTTTCACCATTTCGCCGTACCTGGGCTTTTTCTGGGAGCCGTTCAAGACATCCCCGATCATCGGCACAATAACCTCAATGGCTATCGTCTTTTTCCTCATGGTCATCAATGTCATCGGTATCAGGGAAAGCTCGCTGGTCAACGTGGGCGCCGCCATCCTGGATATTGCCACCCAGGTGGCGCTGGTGATCATCGGCTTCATATTGCTGTTCAACCCGCCGGTGCTGATCAGCCGGATGCTGGACAACTGGCCGGATACCAGCAACCTGATCCTGGGCATCGCCCTGGCGTCTATAGCCTATACCGGCATCGAGACCATGTCCCAGATGGCCGAAGAGACCAAGCACCCGGAGGAGCGGGTGCCCAGGGCGCTGGTGATGATGATCATTACCGTGCTGGTGATCTTCGCCGGCATCTCTCTGGTATCGCTGTCGGCCATGTCGCCCCAGGAGCTATCATCAGAATGGGCCAGGGACCCGGTAGCCGGCATCGCCACTCATATCCCCATAGCCCTGATTAGCAACACCCTTAAACCCCTGATAGCCATTCTGGCGGCCACCATCTTGCTCATTGCCACCAATGCCGGTCTCATTGGCATATCCCGGCTGGCTTATTCCCTGGGCAGCCACAAGATGATACCCCCCGCCCTGAGCCGGCTTAACTCACGCTTCAAGACCCCTCACGTCGCCATTATCCTGTTCAGCATGGTTGCCCTGGTGGTGCTGATCCCCGGCTTTTTCGATGCCAGCGTCTTTGAAAACATGGGTGCGCTGTACGCCGTTGGCTCGCTGATAGCCTTTATGTTCGCCCATGCCTCCATAATCAGCCTCAGATACAAAAAGCCGGACCTGCCCCGCCCTTTCAAGCCCCCCTTTAACGTTACCATCAGGGGGCGCGAAGTACCGGTCAGCGCCATGCTGGGACTGGCAGCCACGACCGTAGTCTGGGCAATCATCCTGATCACCCAGCCCTATAGCCGGTGGGCTGGCCTGGGATGGATGGCCGGGGGACTGGTGATATACTATCTTTACCGGCGCAGCCAGCACCTGCCGCTGACCCGTCTTCCTGAAGAGCGCCGATGGCCACGCGCCAAAAATTGAGCTTTATTCCGGCAACCCGTTGTCAGCAGAGTTGTTATGGTTTATACTACTCATAAATTGGAAATGATAAAACGATGGAGTTCAAGAAAATACTGGTGCCGGTAGGCGGTACTGAAGCAGACGAAGAAGCCATGAGGCTGGCCTGCCGGCTGGTCAAAAAAGACAAGGGCAAGATTTGGGCCGTCTACGTGATTACCATAAAGCGTTCCCTGCCGCTGGACGCCGAGATAGAGATTGATATCAGGAAAGCTGAGGCTATCCTGGACCACATGGAGACCGTAGCTGACGAGGAAGACCAGGAGATAGAGACAGACGTGCTTCAAGCCCGCGAGGCCGGGCCGGCAATAATAGACGAGGTGGTTGACCGGCAGGTGGATGTGATCGTTATGGGCATCAAGCACAAGGTTCACCTCGGCCAGTTCAGCCTGGGCAGCGTTGTGCCCTACGTGCTCAAGAATGCCCCCTGTCCGGTCATACTGTACCAGAGGTGAACGCGATGAAAGTGGTGATAATGGGCTGCGGGAGAGTGGGCGCTCACCTGGCCATGTTGCTGGATGAAGACGGGCACGAGGTAACGGTGCTGGACCACGACTCCTACAGCTTCCGCCGGCTGCCACCGGCCTTCAAAGGCAGGGCGCTGCTGGGGCAGGGGCTGGACCACGAGGCACTGAAGAAGGCCGGCATTGAGCAGGCCGACGTTTTTATCGCTGTGACCCAGGGCGACAACCGGAATGTCATGGCCGCCCAGATGGCCAGGCATATCTTCAACGTGCCCAGGGTGCTCTGCCGCATCTATGACCCGCTGCGAGAGGAAATGTATAGCAACCTCGGCCTGGAAAGTCTTAGCCCGACCACCGTAATCGCCCAGCAGTTCAAGGCGATGATAGAGAAATGAGGCCATCTATATGTATATCATAGTGATCGGCGGCGGCAGGGTGGGCTATTACCTCATCAAGGCCCTGCTTAGCGAAGGGCACGAGGTCCTCCTGCTGGAAAAAGACCCCACCATCGTCCAGACCATCAATGACGAGCTGGGTGGCGTCAGCTTGCGCGGCGATGGCTGTGAAGCGGCCACGCTTGCCGAGGCCGGGACAAGCCGGGCCGACATGCTCGTCGCCGTCACCGGTGACGACGAGGACAACCTGGTGGCCTGCCAGGTGGCCAAGCACAAGTTCAACGTGCCCCGCACCATCGCCCGGATCCGGAACCCGGCCAACGAGGAGCTGTTCAAGAAGCTGGGCGTCGATGTCCCGGTGAGCGCCACGACGATCATACTGGAGGCCATTGAAGCCGAGGTGCCCACCCATCCCCTCACCCACCTGTTGAAGATAAAAGATAGCAACCTTGAGCTTGTCGACGTCAAGATCCGGGCCGATTCCGGTACCGTTGGAAAGACGATAAAGGATATAGCGCTGCCCAGGGGGGCCAGGCTGGCGCTTATCATTTCCAAATCGCGGCAGCCCCATGTGCCTGCTGCCAGCACCATCCTGCAAGCCGATGACCAGATAATCGCCATCACCAGCCACGAGGCCGAAGAAGAACTGCGGGCGGCCCTGCAAGGCGGCTGAGGTGGCCAACCGGCTCTGGGCCTTCCTGTCGGTGCTGCTCCTGGCTATCATCCTGGTATCGGCCATGATCATCTGGACAAAACAGGTACCCGCCGGGCCGGTGGAAATCCGCTTGCCCCGGGCAGTACCCCTGCAGGGGGAAATCTACATCGGCGGCGCGGTCAACAGCCCCGGCTTTTACCCGCTGCGGGCCGGTGACAGCGTCGATGACCTGGTCCGGGCCGCCGGGGGCGCCAGCGGCGGAGCGGATGCCGGCCGCATCGCGCTTTACCTGCCTTTCTCCGGGGAAGAAGGCCCCCAGAAGGTCGACCTCAACCGCGCCGAGCCCTGGCTCATCCAGGCACTGCCCGGCATCGGTCAGACCAGGGCCAGGGCCATAATCGAGTACCGCCGTCAAAACGGCCGGTTCAATCACATCTCGGAGTTGCTCAAGGTGGACGGCATCGGCGAGGCCATCTTCCAGGAAATAAAACACCTTATCACCGTGTCCGACTGATGGTTACGGGCGGGGGGCAGTGCCGCTAATCACTCTCAGCATGGCCTGGCTGCTCGGCATGGTGCTGGGGACAAGCCTGGAAGCGCCCCCGGCAATGGTCCTGGCCGGGCTGGCCGCGGCGCCGCTGCTGCTCCTGCTGCCCCGGCAGCGAAAGGCGGTTATCCTTTCCGGGCTGTGTCTCAGCCTCTTCTTCGCCGCCGCCGTCTACACCTATTCCAGCCTGAACGCCGCCGGTCCCGGCCAGCTCCATTTTTACAATGACCAGGGCGTAGCCCAGGTGAAAGGCATTGTCGCCGGCGACCCTGAGACCAGGGACAGGAGCATCTACCTGGAGTTGTCCGCCGCGGAGATAAAGACGGACGAGGGCTGGCGGCAGGTCGAAGGCAAGGCCAAGCTGGTAGTCCCCCGGTATCCGGCTTACCGGTATGGAGACGCCCTGCTGGTAACGGGCAGGCTGGAGACGCCAACCAGCGACTCTTTCGACTATGCGGGCTACTTGGCCAACCAAGGAATCCGCTCCTTCATGGCTTACCCTCGCATAGAGGTACTGGAGCAAGGACGGGGGGACCCACTGCTGGGGTGGGTCTACGGGCTGCGGCACAGCCTGTCCCGCTCCCTGGCCAGGGCTTTGCCTGAGCCGCAGGCCTCGCTGGCACAGGGCATCGTGCTGGGCATCAGGGAGGGTATCCCCCCGGCGGTGAAGGCAGCCTTCGCAAAGACGGGCGCCGCCCACCTGCTCGCCATCTCCGGCCTGCACCTGGGCATAGTGGCCGGGATGGTGCTGGGCGCTTCCCTCTGGCTCCTGGGCCGGAGGTACTACCTGCACATCTGGCCGGCACTGGCCACAGTCTGGTTCTATGCCGCGCTGACCGGCGCCAACCCGCCGGTGCTGCGGGGGGCGATCATGGCCAGCCTGTTCCTGGCCGCCGAGTTGCTGGGGAGACAGCGCAGCGCCATCACCGCCCTGGTGTTCGCCGCCGCTTTGATGGCTGGGGCAAGCCCCTACATCCTGGGCGATGTCGCCTTTCAGCTCAGCTTCCTGGCCATGGCCGGGCTGGTGTTCCTGTTCCCGGCCTTCCGCGAGATGGGCCGGGGCAGGGTCAGGGCCATTCTGGGCGAAGGCAGGATGACCTCAGCCGCCTGTGTCGTTACCGACAGCCTCAGCGCCACGCTCGCCGCGCTGGTCTTCATCTGGCCGGTCATCGCCTACTACTTCGGCGCTGTCTCCCTTCTCAGCCCTCTGGCGACCCTGCTGGCCCTGCCGGTGTTGCCCCCCACCATTGTCTTCGGGGCGCTGACCGGCGCTGCCGGGCTGCTCTCCCAGTCCCTTGCCCAGGCCGCGGGCTGGCTCTCCTGGCCCTTTCTGACCTACCTGCTGGCGGTGGTCGAGGGCCTGGCCCGGTTGCCCACCTCGGTCAGCGTCAACCCGGCCAACGCCGCCCTGCTCTGGGCCTATTACCCCGCCCTGGCCCTTTTTCTCGCCCGGAAAAGGATGAGCGGCCCGGCACCGGCGGCGGTATCTGCCGTGAAGCGTGCCGTCAGCCGGGCGCCTGGTGTGCCCAAAAAGTGGGCCATACCGGCGCTGCTGCTCACAGCCGTTTTTACCTCGACGATAGCAGCCAGCCTGCCCGACGACAGGCTGCACGTCAGCATTCTCGACGTGGGACAGGGAGACGCCATCTTCATCCAGCACGGCCGTCACCAGGTGCTGGTAGATGGCGGCCCCAGCCCCCAGGCGCTGGCCCTGGCGCTGGGGAAGAAAATGCCCTTTTGGGACCGCACCATCGACCTGGTGGTGCTGAGCCATCCTCACCAGGACCACCTCGCCGGCCTGGTCGACGTCCTGGGCCGCTACCGGGTGAAAATGGCGCTCAGCCCTGAGATTGATTACCAGTCTCCGCTGTACCAGGAGTGGCTCGGTCTCACCGGTTCCGGCAAAATGGAGAGCATCACGGCGCGGGCCGGCCTGGAGATCGACCTGGGCGGGGCGGTCATCGCCGTGCTCCATCCCGGAGAGGTCCCGCTTTCCGGCACCGCCTCGGACGTGGACAACAACGGTACGGTGCTCCGGCTGAGCCTGGGAGAGGTCAGCTTCCTGCTCACTGGCGACATCGGCGGCGAGGCGGAGATGGAACTGGTCAGGCGGCGGGCGTCCCTGGACAGCACTGTTCTCAAGGTGGCCCACCACGGGGCGGAGACCTCGACCACAGGGGACTTCCTGGCGGCGGTGGCCCCGCAAGCTGCGGCGATATCGGCGGGGGCGGGCAACCCTTTCGGCCATCCCGGCGCCGGAGCGCTTTCCAGGCTGGAGGAAGTGATCGCTGCCGGCCAGATTTACCGTACCGACCGGCAGGGCGCCATTGAGTTCATCACCGACGGTCAGCGCCTCTGGGTGAGCACCGATAAAGAACACTGACACGTTCTGGATAAATAGGGTATAATTAACAATAGCCTTGAGGACACTTAAATGAAAGCTTTTTTCCGAGAGACGCTGATTACCATCGCGCTGGCGGTGGCCATCTTCTTCCTGATCCAGGCCACCGTGCAGACGTTTATCGTTGTGGGCAGCAGCATGGAGCCCAGCTTCCACGACGGGCAGCGGCTGCTGGTCAACAAGGTGGTCTACAAGCTCAGCCAGCCGGAGCGGGGGGATGTGATCGTCTTCGAGCCGCCCAACGGCTGGCGCGGCGATTATATCAAGCGCCTCATCGCCCTGCCCGGCGACAAGGTCGAGATAAGCAAAGGGGTGGTGTACGTCAACGGGTCAAAGCTCGATGAGCCTTATATCAAAGCCCCTCCCGACTACAGGATGGACGAGACCACCGTGCCCGGGGACAAGTACTTCGTCCTGGGCGATAACCGGGGCAACAGCAACGATTCCCATAACGGCTGGCTGGTCCCCGCCGAGAACATCGTGGGCAAGGTCTGGATCAGGCTCTGGCCTCCAACAAGCTGGGGACCCGTGCCAAAATACGACCTGGCCGGACAACTGGGCGCTGCCGGCGGGGGCTAAAGGAGCCACTTTGACCGACACCGGGCAAATTTTCGTGAGAGCCGGGGCTAGGCTGGACGGCCATTTTCTGCTCACCTCCGGGCTGCACTCCCCGGTCTACTGGGAGAAGTTCCGGGTGCTGCAGTTCCCCGAGTACACCGGTCAGCTCTGCCGCCTCATCGCTGAACATTTCAGGGACCAGGACGTCCAGGTGGTGGCCGGACCGACCACCGGAGGCATCATCCTGGCCTTCGAGGTGGCCAGGCAGATGGGCGTTCGGGGCATCTTCGCCGAGCGGGAGGGGGAGGGGAGGGCCTTCCGGCGCGGCCTGACGCTCAGCCCGGGCGAGCGCGTCCTCGTCGTCGACGACATCCTCACCACCGGCGGCTCGATAAGGGAAGTGCTGGCGGCGGTGGCCGGGCGGGGCGGCCATGCCGTGGGCATCGGCGTCCTGGTCGACCGCTCCGAGGGCAGCGTCGATTTCGGCGTGCCCCTGTTCAGTTGCTACCGTTCCCCGAGCACCGCCTACCGCCCCGACCAGTGCCCCCTCTGCGCCGCCGGGACACCCCTGGTCAAGCCGGGCAGCAGCTAACCGCGCGCAGCCCGACCGGAGACTGACAGCGGACCAACTTAGCCTTTCCTCTTTCTACCGTGCCGGCTGGTCAAACACCCCCCCCCGCACCCTGGCTACCCCGCCCCTTGTCCCTCGTAGTATAATGCCCCCGTATAGGACGGCTACTGACGGACAGGAGGCTGAGATGGAATACGCGCTGTTCATCGCCGGGGTCATCGCCGGGGCGGCCATCGTCCTGGTGATCAACCGCTCCCGGAAGAAGGACATGGAGGACTCCTTTTCGGCGCTGTCCCGGAGGGCGCTCAGCGAGAACTCCACCGAGTTCCTCAAGCTGGCCAGCCAGTCCCTCTCGGCGCTGTCCCAGGCCGGGGCGGGGCAACTGGAGGAGAAGAAGAAGCTCATCGACCAGACGCTGGAGGCGATAAAGGCCGAGCTATCGAAGGTGGAGCGCTCGGTGGCCGAGTCCGAGGGCAAGCGGGAGAAGGCCTTCGGCGAGATGAGCGCCCGGCTGAAGCAGGCGGCGGAGCAGACCGGCAAGCTCCAGGACACCACCTCCAAACTGCAGATGGTGCTGGCCAACACCAGGGCGCGGGGGCAGTGGGGGGAGCGCATGGCCGAGGACATACTCCGCTTCGCCGGCTTGGTCGAGGGAGTCAACTACGTCAAGCAGGCCGTCCTGGAGACGGGGACCTCCCGTCCGGACTATACCTTCCTCCTCCCCCAGGGGCTTAAGGTGAACATGGACGTCAAGTTCCCCCTGGACAACTACCTGCAGTACGTCAACGAGGAATCGGAGCCGGCCAGGCAGGGCCACCAGGAGCGCTTTCTCAGGGACGCCAGGCAGCGGATAAAAGAGGTGGCCACCCGGGACTACATCAACCCCGAGGATAACACCGTCGATTACTGCCTGGTGTTCGTCCCCAACGAGCAGGTGTACGGCTTCATAAACGAGAACGACCGCTCCATCCTGGACGACGCCCTGCGAAGCAAGGTGATCTTCTGCTCGCCGCTCTCCCTGTACGCCATCCTGGCGGTGATGAGGCAGGCGGTGGACAACTTCGCCCTGGAGCAGACCGCCGACCGGATGCTGTCCCTGTTCGGGGCGTTCAACGAGCAGTGGGCCCGGTTCAAGGAGTCGATGGACAAGATGGGCGCCCGGATCAGGCAGGCCGACGAGGAATACGGCAGGCTGACCTCGACGCGGCGCCGGGCGCTGGAGCGACCGCTGAGGCAGATCGACGACCTGCGCCGGCAGCGGGGCATCCTCACCGCCCCCTTCGCCGACCCGGAAGCGGAGGTCCCTGAAGAAGATGAGTAGCGCAACCCGCCGGAATGGCTGCGGCTAACCTGGCACAATGCAGTTTATATCCTGCTGGGAGAGCATCCCCCCGGCCGTTTGCATTTTCCTCTTACTGGCAGAGAGAACGGTCCGGAGGGGAGGGTAGTTGAGAAGGGCTTCCCCTTCTCTTGTTTTATCCCCTTTCCAACCAGGAAATCGTGGAAGTGTTCGGTGAAGCAGGTTGGAAAGGGGGTAAGGGGGATAGGCGAGATTTGTGTTTGGTCTATGAGCTAATTGAGAAACCAGCAGGGCGGGGGTTCAGCCCCGGCCGAACTCACGGCGCAGCTGCGCCGGGCTGAGATGGACCACGGTGGGCCGTCCGTGGGGACAGGTGTGCGGGTTGGCCGTCTGCTCCAGCTGGCGCACCAGCCCCCGCATCTCGTCCAGAGACAGAGTCTGCCCGCCCCGCACCGCGGCGTGACAGGCGATGGAACGGGCGACCCGCTCCGCCCAGTCCCCCCCGCCCTCCCCGGCCAGCGCCCCCAGCGCCTCCTCCAGGGCGGCCGCCCAGCCCCCGTCGCCGAGCTGCCGGGGCACCGCCCGCACCAGATAGCTCCGGCCGCCGAAAGGCTCCACCAGGAAGCCGAACTCGGCCAGCCGCTCCAGGTATGAACGCAGCGCCGTCTCCCGGCGGGGATCGACCTCGAAGGTGGCCGGCTCTAGCAGTCCCTGCACCTCGGCGCTGTGCTCCAGGCGGCGCTGCTGGACCTGGTCGAAGACGATGCGCTCGTGGGCGGCGTGCTGGTCGATGAGGTACAGGCCATCCGGCCCCTCGGCCACGATGTAGCAGCCCATCGCCTGCCCCAGCACCCTCAGCGCGGGCAGGGACAGGGGCAGCGGCACCAGCTCCGGCTGGCGGGGCGCGGCGGTTGTCTCCCCACGGGCCGGCCAGGGCGCTGTTGCCGGGGGCGGCCGGAAGGGGGCCGACACCTCCTCGATGCGGGGGGCGGCCATCTGGTCGACCAGCGCCCGGCGCACCGCCCGCTGCACCGCCCCGAACACCGCCTTCTCGTCGCGGAACTTGACCTCGGCCTTGGCCGGGTGGATGTTCACGTCCACGTCCTGGGGGGGCAGCGAAATATCGACCACGGCCACCGGGTGCTTCCCGGCCATGAGCAGGCCGTGATAGGCCTCCTCCACCGCCCAGGCGAGCAGCCGGCTGGTCACCCAGCGCCGGTTGACGAACAGGCTGATGGCGTCCCGCCCCGACCGGGACAGAGAGGGCGATCCGGCCAGTCCGGCCACCTCAAGCGGGCCGTCCCAGGCAGCGTCATCGCCTATGGGCAACATCTGCCTGGCCGCCTCCGCCCCGTAGACCTCGATCACGCTCTCCAGGAGCCGGCCCCGCCCCGGCGTCTTCAGCGCCAGGCGGCCCTCGATGGTCAGGGTGAAGGCCACCTCGGGGCGGGCCAGGGCGTACTGGCTGACCACGCTGGCGGTGCGGCCGTTCTCGGTGGCGGTGGACTTGAGGAACTTGAGCCGGGCGGGCACCCTCCCGAAGAGGTCGGTCACGGTGACGGTGGCGCCCGGCGGCCTCCCGGCGCTGATGCGCTGGGCCACCCGGCCCTCAACCAGGCTGAGGTAGCTGCCCGCGGCCGCCCCGGCGGGGCAGGTGAGCACCTCCACCCTGGCCACGGCGGCGATGCTGGGCAGGGCCTCGCCCCGGAAGCCCAGGCTGGCGATGGCGAACAGGTCTTCCTGGCGGCTGATCTTGCTGGTGGCGTGGCGCTGGAAGGCCAGCTCCGCCTCCTCAGGGGCCATGCCGCTGCCATTGTCGGACACCCGGATGAGGTTGACGCCGCCCCCCTTTACCTCGACGGTCACCTGCGTAGCCCCGGCGTCCAGGGCGTTCTCCACCAGCTCCTTCACCACCGAGGCCGGCCGCTCCACCACCTCCCCGGCGGCGATCTGGGCGATGACTTGTGGGTCTAAGATTTTGATGGGCATGTCAGTTAAGTCTAATCCTACACGGTTACGTGTAGGATGTCAAGAGGTTTCTTTAGGAAACCTCATCCCCCCTTCTCCTTTGCTAAAGAGGAGGGGAAGAAAGTAAGGAGAGGGCGAGAGCCCTCTCTGGGACACCGCCCCACTATCTACAGTCTTACTGCTGGTGAAACCCCCTACCAGCGCCACCCTTTTTCTTCTAGCTGCTTATGTTTTGCCCGCCAAATCACTACAAAGATAATCACGTGTACCAATGCCACTACTACTCCTATGACTATCAGATATGGTTGATGAACTACGAGACCGCCGCCTACTATTATCACTATGTCGGCCAGCGTTGTCTCCCCTATCAAAAACCGCCATCTGGCCAGCCGACGGACTTTGAGCGGTGCAACGGGTGCTTCAGTCTCCGTAGCCAGCGATAGTGCTTTCTTTTTCGACTCAGGATAGGGATAGTTGTCCCACCTCCCCATCCACCCCATCCCTAACGGACCGGCATAAACCGCGAACCAAATCAATGCGAAAATCAACATAGCAGCACCCAAGAATTCGATCTGCAAAAAACGAACATTCTGTTCGATAATTAAAACTACTCCCATGACAAAGAAGAACCCAGGGCCGCAAGAAAGAGCCACCAGTGTGGCTGCCCGCTTAGGTGAGACCCTTCTTGACTTTCTACCTCTGACAACTAGAATAAACACCGGCAAGAAGACCAACAGGGCATAGCCCACACTCAAGGCTAATCCTTCAACTTGATAGTCGCTCATTTACCAACCTACGCCGTTCTCACTCCCCTTCAGGGGAGGGTCCGGGGGATGGGTTTTCCATATATTCCCCCTCTATTTCCCTGCTTCCCCTTTCAATTCCCTTTCACTCCGCCTGTCTTGGTCCTTCGGCCGCTTTTTTTAATCATTTCGGCCTTGTCTTTCAGCGGGTATCTCTCCGGGTTTTCCAGATTATCGATCTCCAAATCAACATCCAGTTCAGGCCAGTACAAATGATAACCATGAAGCAATTGGACGTTCAGTATTGAGTCTACAGTCTGATTCCTGAAATAAGGATAATCTTTGTAGCTTAGAAAATACTCCTTTTCTTTCACGAAAAGCCAAATGCCGAAGGGTGTGATATTTTCAACGCTTACCGAAATGTCTTCGCCACGCTTCAATGATTTCATCGGTATGTTCCTCTACGAGTCTTTGAATCTCGTTCAACTTCTCCGGACTGAGTTCATGAGACAACGCCAGTGACACCACCGGCTCCAGCCAGAATTTAGCTTCGCCGTCCTCGGAACTGATATGGACGTGAATACGTCTTTCTTCATTTGACAGAAAGTAGAACCTGTATCCCTTTGCCCTAAATATCGTAGGACTCATCTGGTAACAATCTAGCGCAACCGATTTCGTTTTGCAATCCTGAACTTGGGCCTCGGCTAGAAGGCTGAAGCCTCCTGAGGCGGGATAGCTCGCGATGACATTCCATAGACTCGCCACGGCATCGCTTTCACCCCGCCTTCTCCAGCCTGGCGAAAGAGAGCATCAGCCGCTTCAGGCCGGCCCCGTTGAAGGCCACCGTGATCTCGATGTCGTCCCTGGCCGGCCGGCTGGTCACCACCACCCCCTCGCCGAACTGCTGGTGGCGGACGCGGTCGCCCGCCTTGAACTCAGCCAGGTCAGCCTGGGGCTGGCGGCGGGGACCTTCCCAGGCGCAGGCGACGGCACGCGCCTCTTTGCCGGGCGTCAGACTGCCGCCCACCGTCAGGTGTGCCGGTATGTCTTGCAGGAAACGCGAGGGCGGGTTGACCCGGCTGGCCCCCATCAGGCTGCGCCGGAAGGCCCGCACCAGGTACAGCCGCTGCTTGGCCCGGGTGATGCCCACGTAGCACAGCCGCCGCTCCTCCTCCGTCTGGTCGGGGTCGTCGAACGACCTCATATGGGGCAGGATGCCCTCCTCCAGGCCGACGATGAACACCACTGGGAACTCCAGCCCCTTGGCCTGGTGCAGTGTGATCAGCACCGCGGCGTCGCCGCCCCCGTTCAGCTTGTCCACGTCGCTGATCAGGGCCACCCCCTCGAGCAGGGCGGGCAGGCCTTCGGGCGGCGGGATGTCGGCGTACTCCCGGGCCACCGTGCGCAGCTCCAGGACGTTCTCCCAGCGCTCCTCGCCGTCGGGCAGGCCGAGCAGGTACTGCCGGTAGCCGGTGGTCTCCACCACCCGGTCGAACAGGTCAACGGTGCCCAGTTCATAGCGGGCGGCGGCCAGTCCCTCCATCATCCCCAGGAAGTCGGTCAGCGCCCGTAAGGTGCGCCCGGTAAAGGGGGTATCCCCGGACGCGGCGACCCGCCTCAGCGCCTGGTACTCCGAGACGCCCAGGGAGTGCGCCCACCGGGACAGCTCGGCGAGGCTGCGCTGGCCGATGCCCCGGGGCGGGACATTGATGACGCGGGCCAGGCTGACGCTGTCATCCGGGTTCAGGATGAGTCTCAGGTAGGCGATGACGTCCTTCACCTCGCGGCGCTCGTAGAAGCGGGTGCCCGCCACCAGCCGGTAGGGCAGGCCGTAGCGGACGAAGGCCTCCTCGATGGTCCGGGACTGGGCGTTGGTGCGGTACATCACGGCACAGTCCCCGGGCCGGGCCAGCCCCCGGCTGACCAGTTGCTCTATCTCATTTACCACGTACTGGGCCTCCTCCTGCTCGGTGTAGGCCTCCACCACGGTCACCGGCACGCCCGGCTCGTTCTCGGTCCAGAGGCCCTTTTGCTTGCGCTGGCGGGAGGCCGATATCACCCCGGAGGCGGTCTCGATGATGGTGCCCGTCGAGCGGTAGTTCTGCTCCAGCAGCACCACCCTGGCCCGGGGGTAGTCTTTCTCAAAATTGAGGATGTTGCGCAGGTCGGCGAAGCGCCAGGAATAGATGGACTGGTCGGGGTCTCCCACCACGCACAGGTTGCCCGACTCCCCGGCGAGCAGCTTGACCAGCTCGTACTGCACCATGTTGGTATCCTGGAACTCGTCGACATGGATGTAGCGGTAGCGGGACTGGTAGCGCGCCAGGGTCTCCGGGCTGTCCCGGAAGAGCTGCAGCGCCCTCATCAGCAGGTCGTCGAAGTCCAGGGCATTGGCTTGGGCCAGGAGCTGCTGGTAGCGCTGGTAGACCCGCTGCACCACCTCGTCGAAGTAGTTCCGGCCCTGCCGCAGGTGGTCCGCCGGGGTGAACGAGCGGCTCTTGGCGGCGCTTATCGCCGAGCGCACCGCCCTGGGGGCGAACTGCTTGGGGTCGAAGCCGGTCTCCTGCAGCGCCCGCTTGATCAGGCTGATCTGGTCGTCGTCGTCGTAGATGACGAAGGCAGGCTCGACGCCGGTGGCCCGGCCATCCTGTCTCAGGAAGCGGGCGCAGATGGCGTGGAAGGTGCCGATGGTCAGATCGCCCATCGCGCTGCCCACCAGCTGGGAAAGCCGCTCCCGCATCTCCCGGGCCGCCCGGTTGGTAAAGGTCACCGCCAGGATGCGGCGGGGGCTGACCCCGCACACCTTGATCAGGTAGGCGATGCGGTGGGTCACCACCCTGGTCTTGCCGCTCCCCGGCCCGGCCAGGATGAGCAGCGGCCCGTCAATGGCCTCCACCGCCTGGCGCTGCGCCGGGTTCAATCCTGCTAAAATATCCATTTCACAATTATAACAACCCGCGCCGCCGGCGGCAAAGAGGCGGACCCGCGATGGTAATTGCGTGGGCTTGACCGCCTATCGAAGTCTGGTACGGAAGGCAGGCCGGGGAACCACGAAACTGCTTGTGTAGAGAAGCTGTCCGAGAATTTTTGTAATTGCCACCCCGCCCTGAGATTCTTCAGTCGTTCCGATAGAATCGGGACTCCTTCCAGAATGACATTTTTCATATTTTGTTGGTGTTTCATAAAGAAACACGCCAGATTCCGGCTTGCTGGATACTGACTTTCGTCGTTATGACAAAGATAGAAAAATAACGGATTGTCATGCTGGAGCGAAGCGAAGCATCTCAGGGAAGGGCGGGGAAATCCTGGTCACCCCCGCCCTGGTAACCCCCCCCCCCCGGATTGATTTGCCCTCGCCGGCGGCATATAATGCGAAGAGATGATGTCACACCACTATTGAGGAGGTGGACCATGCCCGAGGAAGCCATCGGCAAGGTAAGTGACTTCTTCGCCCATCCTGTCGTCGCCGGCATAGACCTGACCGGGAGGCTCAAGCTGGGGGACAGGTTACACGTCCTGGGCCACACCACTGACCTGGAGATGGTCGTCGAGTCTATGCAGATCGACGGGGCCAGCGTCGCCGAGGCGGGGCCGGGCCAGTCGGTGGGGATCAAGATGCCGGGGCGGGTGCGCCACGGGGACACCGTGTACAAGGTGATCGGCCAGTAGGGGCTTACTGCACGGCCCTGACCAGGTTGGCCATCTCGATGGCGTCCACCGCCGCCTGGAAGCCCCGGTTGCCGATCTTGCTGCCGGAGCGCTCGATGGCCTGCTCCAGGGTGTCGGTGGTGATCACGCCGAAGATGGTGGGCACCCCTGTATCCAGCCCCACCCGGGCCACGCCCTTGGTCACCTCGGCGGCGATGTAGTCGAAGTGGGGCGTCCCCCCCCGGATGACCGCCCCCAGGCAGATGATGGCATCGTACCTCCGGGTCTGGGCCAGCTTCAGCGCCATCAGAGGGATCTCAAAGGCGCCGGGGACGCGGACCACGTCCACATCCTCCACATTGACCTCGTGGCGGAGCAGGGCATCCTGGGCGCCTTCGAGCAGCTTCTGGCTGAAGAACTCGTTGAAGCGCGATACCACCAGGCCGAACTTCAGCCCCTTGCCTACCAGGGCGCCCTCGTAACGCTTGCTCATCTGTTTCTCCTCAGGTAGTTTTGTCCAGGTCCAGGATATCGGGCAGCTCCAGGAGGTGGCCCATCTTCTTGCGCTTGGTCTCCAGGTAGTGGCAGTTGTACTGGTTGGGCGGGGCGATGATGGGCACCTGCTCCACCACCTTGAGTCCATAGCTCTCCAGCCCGATCACTTTCTTGGGGTTGTTGGTCATCAGCCGGATCTGGTGCAGTCCCAGGTCGGCCAGTATCTGGGCGCCGATGCCGTAGTCGCGCAGGTCGGCCTCAAAACCCAGGGAGATGTTGGCCTCCACCGTGTCCATCCCTTTATCCTGCAGGGCGTAGGCGCGGATCTTGTTATGGAAGCCGATGCCCCGGCCCTCCTGCCTCATGTACAGCAGCACCCCCCGGCCCTGCTGGGCGATCTGCTGCATGGCCTTGTTTATCTGCTGCCCGCAGTCGCAGCGCATGCTGCCGAAGACCTCGCCGGTGACGCACTCGCTGTGGACGCGGACCAACACCGGCTCTTCGGTGATGATGTCTCCCATCACCAGTGCGAGGTGCTCGCCGGTGTCGATATCGCTCTTGTAGGCGATAGCGCGGAACTCGCCGTGAACGGTGGGCAGCCTGGCCTCGGCCACCCGGTGCACCAGGTTCTCATGGCGGCGGCGATAGGCGATGAGGTCGGCCACGCTGACGATCTTGATGCCGAACTTCTCCGCTATTACCTTTAGCTCGGTCAGGCGGGCCATGGTGCCGTCTTCGTTGAGTATCTCGCAGATGACCCCGGAGGGATACAATCCCGCCAGCCGGGCCAGGTCAACTATGGCCTCGGTGTGGCCGGCCCGGACCAGGACGCCGCCGTCTTTGGCCCGCAGCGGGAACATGTGGCCGGGCCGGACGATGTCTTCCGGCCTGGTGGCAGGGTCGATCATCACCCGCACTGTCTGGGCGCGGTCTGCCGCCGATATGCCGGTAGAGACCTTGTGCTTCGCCTCGACGGAGACGGTGAAGGCGGTGGAGAACTTGGCGGTGTTGTTCTGGACCATGAGCGGGATATTTAGCTCGTCCAGGCGCTGGCCGGTTATGGGCTGGCAGATAAGCCCCCTCCCGTGCCGGCTCATGAAATTGATCGCTTCGGGGGTTACTTTCTCGGCGGCGATGGCCAGGTCCCCCTCGTTCTCCCGGCCCTGGTCGTCCACGATGATGACGAACTTGCCCTCTTTTATATCCTCAACAGCCTCTGGAATGCTGGCCAACTCCATATATGGTCCCTCCTTAAACCTCAGCCACGAAGCCATGCTCCCTGAGGAAGTCAGGGCTTATCCCGCCGCTGCGGGTCTGGCTGAACTGCTCTACGTACTTGGCGATTATATCTGCCTCAAGGTTCACCGGGTCGCCCACCCCTTTCCTGACCAGGGTGGTATGCTCACCGGTAAAGCCTACTATCGATACCGTAAACGAGGCGGCATCCCGCGTCACCACGGTCAGGCTGATGCCGTCAACAGCGATAAAACCCTTGATGACGATGTAGCGCATAACCTCCGGCGGGGACTCTATCCTGATGAGCCTGGCCTCGCCTTCGCGGCTGATGGAGGCTATCCTGCCGGTATCATCTATATGACCCTGCACCAGGTGTCCGCCCATCTCCCCGCCCAGTGCCATCGCCCTCTCCAGGTTGACCGCGTCTCCCGGGCGCAACCGTCCCAGGTTGGTGCGCCGGAGCGTCTCCGCCATCACTTCCACCGAGAAGGAAGCCCGGTCAAAGGAAATGACCGTCAGGCAGACGCCGTTCACGGCGACGCTGGCCCCCAGCGTTATCCCCCGCAGGACGTCACCCGCTCTTACCACCAGGCGCCCCGCGCCGGTCGAAGCTACTTCTCCCACTTCCTGCACGATTCCGGTAAACAGGGCCGCCCTCTTGACAACTATACTGCTAATTAGCATTCTATCACCACTTAGCCGGCAAGCGCAATATTTCAGAGGGGCTGTTGACAAGAGTCCCCTGCTGGTGTAATCTAGCTGGACAGGCCAGAGCGGTTACAGGGCGGCCTGACCGCAGCGGCCACCGGCAACGAAAAGAAAGCAGGAGCGAGGCAGGAAATGATAATCGATGGGCATACTCACATGTTACACGGCCAGTATTTTGACCGGATTGCCGCTGCCGGGGGTGGCTGGGGCAAGTCGGTGGTCGACCGCACCGCGGCGGTGGCCCGGCGCAAGCCCCACCTGGCTGATGTGAAGCTCAGGCTGGAGCAGCTTGACCGGAACGGCTTCGACTTCCAGGTGGTCACTCCCAACCACCAGGCCGACTGCAACCGGCTGCCCGGCGACATAAGCGCCCAACTCGCCTACGCCAGGGTGCTCAACGACAGCATGGCCCGGCTCACCGAGGACTCCAAAGGCAGGCTGATAGCGGCGGGCACCGTCCCCTTGGCCGGGTTCGAGCAGGGGAGCCGGCAGGAGATGGAGCGGGCCATAAACAGCCTGGGACTCAAGGCGATGACCATCGTCACCAACACCAACGGGAAACCGGTGGACGCCCCCGAGTTCGAGTCGTTCTGGGCCTGTGTCAACGAGATGGACGTGGCCGTTTACATGCACCCGGATAACCCGGCGGGCACCGGCGACCGCAGCTACGAGGCGGACTATGACCTGATCCACAACTTCGGCTGGCCCTTTGAGACCGTGCTCATGCTGTCCCGGCTGGTCTTCTCCGGCGTGATGGAACGCTACCCCAACCTGAAAGTGGTCAGCCATCACCTGGGCGGGGGCATGATACCTTTTTACTGGGGCCGGATACTGGAGACCTATGACCCGGACAACCAGAGCCAGAACTACGGCGGGCGCGCCCCGGTCCTGCCCAAGCCGTTGTACGCTTACTTTTCCCGCTTTTTCTATGATACCGCGGTTGGCGGCTCGGTGCCGGCCATCAAGTGCGCCTACGAGGTGTTCGGGGGGCGACAACTGGTCTTCGCCACCGATTCGCCCTGGGGGCCGGGGAGCGGGGAAGCCAGGCTGGCCGAATACCCGGGGATAATCAGATCCCTGGACATCCCGGAGGAAGACAAGAACGACATCCTGGCCGGAAACGCCCGCAGGTTGCTGAAGCTGTCCTGAGAGTGGCCGGACCGGCGTTACACCTTTGTCATACCAGCCCTTCGGTTTCACTCAGGATAAACCCTTCGGTTTCACTCAGGATAAACGAAGGCTGGCATCCAGAAGAGGCAGTAGATTCCCCGCCTGCGCAGGGAATGACGCTTAGCTTTTTGCCATTAGCAGTCACAGGGGCCATCGCCATTGCGCCCGTTGAACACCGGCAGCGTGAAGGAAAAGGTTGACCCCTGGCCCGGCCTGGACTCCACCCATATCCGGCCGCCGTGCGCCTCCACCAGGCGGTGGCACAGCGCCAGCCCCAGTCCTATGCCCGGCACTATCTTCGTTGACTCGAACGCAGGCTTGTAGAATGAGCCGAAAAGGTGGGACTGCTGTTCCTGGGTCATGCCTACGCCCTGGTCGCTGACGGACACTACCACGCTGGCGCCCCGGCGGCGCGCCGAGATGATTATCTCACCCCCCTGAGGCGAGAACTTGATGGCGTTATCGATGAGATTATGCAGAATGCGCTCGACGCGAAAGCGGTCCGCGCTCACCGGGCCCAATCGCGGCGGTATGTTCGTCTTTAGCCGGTGTATCGCTGACCTGTTTTTCAGCTTTTCGACGACGCTGCGGGCCACCTGTTGGAGACGTACCTCTTCCAGCCGCAGGGTGAGGCGGTTGGCCTGAAGGCGTGACAGGTCGAGCAGGTTCTCCACCATAGCGCTCAGCGCCTCGGCGCCCGAGGCGGCGTCCTTGAGGAGCTGCTCTGATTCGTGCTGGCTCAGCCCCACGGTCATCAGGGTGTAGACGGCTCCCATTACTATCGTAAGCGGGGTCTTGATCTCGTGCGAGACCATGCTGATAAAGTCGTCTTTGAGCTTCTCGGCCATCTTCTGCTCGGTGATATCCACTACGAAGCCCCCCACCAGATCCCGGCTCCCGGCATCCTGCCACCGGCACGAGGCCACCAGTACGGGCACCCGCCGGCCGTCCTTAGTGATGTACTCCTTTTCGTACAGGCTGCAGTAGCCGCTGTCACGGACTTTGCGCCGCGCCACCTCGTCCGCCGCCCGGTATTCCTGGGGGGTTATGCTGCGCCAGTTTATCCTCCCGGCAGCCAGGTCGGCATGGTCATGGCCGGTGATGTGGAGAAAGGCGTCGTTGGCGTCGATAACGTTTCCCTCCAGGTCGCCCAGGGCCACCCCGATGATGTTGCACTGGATGAGGTGCTGCAGGCGCTTCTGGCTCTCCTCGGCGGCGGTCTGCGCCTGGCGTAGCTCGGTGACATCATGATGAATGCCCACGATGCCGGTTATCCTGCCCTGGCTGTCGCGTAGGGCCGTTTGAGACGTTACTACTATGATCTGGCGGCCGTCCTTGCGCCGGGCAACAAGTTCCCCGCTCCAGAAGCCCTTCTCAAAGAACTGTCTCCTGGCTTCCTCGCGGGTCAGGTCCTGGGGAAGCTCCGCCTGCAGGGCGTCTATGGCCACTTTGCCGATGACCTCGTCGGCCCGCCAGCCGTATATCGTTTCGGCGGCCTTGTTCCAGGTGCGGACCAGGAACTGTCCCTGCGGCGACATTTCGGTCGAAATAATGGCGTCAGTGGTGGCTTTCACCAGCATGGACTGGTAGCGGACCTGCGCCTCCGCCTCGTTGCGCCCGGTGATATCCAGGGCTGCGCCCAGGCTCTGCAACGGCCTGCCATTCCCATCCCTGAGAAAGACGGTGTCCCGGCTCAGCACCCAGGCCCAGCGGCCGTCAGAACGCCTCAGCCGGTACTCCTGTTCGATTATCTCGCCCTCCTTGCTCTCCAGCAGCCTCGTCATCCCATGTCTGAGAGCGTCAATATCGTCCGGGTGTACCAGCGTTTCCAGGAAACTTGCTCCCATCTGCCTTACCTGGGACTCGGTATAACCCAGTATCTCGCGCACCCTGGGGCCGATGTATATGTTGCTGCCCGTCTGCAGGTCATTCACGAACAGCAGGTAAGGGGCGGTCTGGGCGATCTTCCGGATGAACTCCTCGCTGCGGCGCGCCGCCGCCTCCATGTGCTTGCGCTCGGTGATGTCCCTGGCCACCACTGCGGTTATCTTTCCGGAGCGGGTGGCCCGGCTGGAAACAGAGATTTCAACGGTTATCTCCTGGCCGTACTTTCGCTTCAATGTCAGTTCCGTGGCCGCAGCCGGTGACAGGAACATTTCGCGCTCGTATATCAGCCGGGCGATGTGGTCGGCGATGCCCGGGCCGAGCAGGTCGTCCAGGAAAGCGCCTTCAGCCTCGGCGCGCCCGTGGCCGAAGATTCGCTCGGCGGCGGGGTTCCACAGCAGCACCTTGCCCTCCTCGGTCAGGGCGATAATGGCGTCACCCGCCGAGTCCACCAGCAGGCGGTAGCTGACCGCAGACCTGGGGAACAGTTCAGCAGCCAGTCCCTCCAGGCCAAGCCGGCCGCTGCGCGCCTGCCTGACAAAGCTGACCACCCCGATGACAAAATAGGCGCTGCCCAGGTACATTGCCAGCCGCCCGTGCCAGGCGATCAGGTCTCCTATCTGCCGGGACAGGCCGGTGGTCGCCAGGCCGATGGCCACCAGGACCAGCCCCAGGGCGTACCAGTAGAGCAGGGAGGAGCGCCGGCGAAAGTAAAGCAGCAGCAGGATGATGGCTGAGGCGGCGAAGAGGAGGCTGCCTGCGGCCAGACCTACTATCCCGATGATGGTGCGGCCCTCGCCGGGTATGAAGAAGACGGGCAACTGGTCCCTGAAGGTCAGCAGCGCCATGAGCAGCGCCAGGCCGGCGGCATAGGTGACGACAAGATGACGCCAGGGCGCAACCCCTGCCGGAGAAGCGCCGCGCAGGGACATCACCGCACCGGTGGTGTGCAGGACGCCGGCGACGATAACCCCCAGGTTATTCACGGTGACGGCGGCGTTCGCGCCCAGGGGGGCGACCATCCAGGCGGACAGGGAACTGGTCAGGCCGAAGGTGAACATGCCCGCGCCCAGCCAGGCGAGCTGGGTCTCCCCTGTCTTTATGATGCCCTGCGCCGCCAGAAAGGCCATTACCAGGGATGCGGACAGCAGGAAGACGGTGTTGAGCACCGGCAGCGCCAGGCGGGGGTTGAAGATGACATTCCGGTCTGAAGGGAAGGATAGCAGCGCCAGCAGCAGTAACAGCAGCGGCAGCAGTGCAAATGCCCCCAGCCACGCCGGGCTGGGGTGAAACACCCGGCGGCCACCACTGCCGATCTTTCCCGCCCTTAGCCCCTGCTCGATCATAGGCCTCCACGTAGACTAGCCACCATTATACCAAAATTTTTCAATAGAAAAGGCCAATCAATCAAGCCCGCCCGCTTTGTGAACCTTTCCTTCTATTCTCCGATAAGACATTTTACGAAAATTTCACTTTCTACCGGAAAACGGCTTCCGACCGGCGAAAGCGGTATCCAGAGGTGGCAGTGGATGCCACCCTCGACCTGGTTTCACCCGTTCCGACTCGTTTCGATACGTGAATAAGTCAGAGCGAACCGAGTCACGCCGAGGCGAGCCAAGTGAAGGCTTTCGCCCGTACTCCTGTCATTACCCGTGGAAGCGGGGAATCTACCAAACTCTATCGTGGATGCCCGCCTGCGCGGGCATGACAAATGAGCCAGGGTGGGTGCACCCCACCAGAAACCAGCTAAATGTCCAGGATGACGTGGGCGCGCCAGCCGCCGTTCGCCTGCTCCAGCCGGAAATCGTGCATGGTGACCGCCTTCACATCCACGATCAGCCGGTGACGCTGGAGGTCGATGGGCTCGCCCCGGCCCAGGGCGCGGAGGTGCCATTTGCCATCGGCATTGCCCATGCTTGGCCGGTCCACCCGGAGCAGCAGTTGCTCGGCGTCCTTGTAATAGACCAACTGTTGCAGCAAATCGTGCAGCAACAGGTCGAGCTGCTCGTTTTCCACCTCGATGGTCCGGCTCTCCACCGCCTCTATCCCGTCAAGGTTCTCCACCATCACGTTCATGACGGCCTCGGCGGACTCGCGGAACACCTCTTCCAGGTCTTTGCCCTGCGCCTCAAAGGCGATATCGGCAGTGGCTTCTTCCTCGAGAAAACGGTAAGGCATATTACCTCCTTCCTGGACGGTCTCATAACAGGACGGCTAACCCTTGACGTTCCCCACCGGGGTAAAGCGCACCACCCGCCGGCTCAGCCCGGCCAGCTCGGTGGCCTCCACCACGTCATCTATCTTCTTGTACGCGCCGCCGGCCTCCTCGGCCAGCCCCGACCAGGAGGCGGTGCGGACGTAGACGCCGTGGGTCTCCATTTCCTGCTGGAGCGTCTGGCCCCGCCACAGCCTGCGCGCCCTGGCCCGGCTCATCGTCCGGCCGCTGCCGTGCGCGGTGCTGAAGAAGCTCTCCCCCCCGCCGGGCACCCCGACCAGCAGGTAGGAGCCGGTCTCCATGCTGCCGCCGATGATCACCGGCTGGCCGGTATCCCGGTAGCGCTCCGGCAGTCCGGGAAGGCCCGGCCCGAAGGCCCTGGTCGAGCCTTTGCGATGCACCAGCAGTTGCCGCTGCTGGCCGTCTACCAGGTGGCGCTCCAGCTTGGCCGTGTTGTGGGCCACGTCATAGACCATGTGCATGCCCAGGTCTTCCGCAGACCGGCCAAAGACCTCAGAGAAGACCTCCCTGATGCGGTGCAGGATGACCTGGCGGTTGGCAAAGGAGACATTGAGCGCGGTCTTCATCGCGGCGAAGTAGCGCTGTCCCTCCGGCGAATCAAAGGGCGCTGAAGCCAGCTCCCGGTCGAGTATCCTGATGCCGTACTTGCTCTCCATCACCCTGAGAAATACCTGGAGATAGTCCGAGGTCACCTGGTGCCCGAAGCCGCGGCTGCCGCAGTGGAACATCACCACCACCTGGTTGGGAATGGTGATGCCGAACTTCTCGGCCACTTTGCGGTCATAGATATGTTCCGGCCGGACCACCTGTATCTCCAGGTAGTGGTTGCCCGAACCCAGCGTCCCGATCTGCTTTATGCCCCGGTCGATGGCGCGCTCGCTGACGGCGTCGGGGTCAGCGCCTTCAATGCGGCCGTTCTCCTCGGTAAGCTCCAGGTCCTCGTGCCAGCCGTAGCCGTGCCGGACGCACCAGTGCGCCCCTTCCTCCAGCACGGCGCGAAACTCGGGCCGGGACAGCCTGAGAAAGCCGGTGCTGCCCACACCCGCCGGCACCCGCAGATAGAGAAGATCAACCAGCCGTTTCAGGTGGGGCTGCACCTCCTCCCAGGTGAGGTTGGTCACCACCAGGCGCATGCCGCAGTTGATATCAAAGCCGATGCCGCCGGGGGAGATAACGCCGCCCCGGGCGATATCCATGGCCGCCACTCCGCCGATGGGGAAGCCATAGCCGGAATGTCCGTCGGGCATACACATGGCGCACCGGGCGATGCCGGGGAGGGTGGCCACGTTCGAAATTTGCTCAAACACGGCCTCGTCCATCTCCCGTATCAGCCTCTCGGTGGCGAAGATGCGGGCGGGCACCCTCATCCCTTCCTTGTAGGAAGGCGGCAACTCCCAGACGATGTCAGACACTTTTGTCAGAGCATGAACAACTGCCACCTTCATCACCCCCTCTCATGCCCAGGAACTATCGAACATTAATTATTGGATTTCCTAACTTTATTTTAGCGCTTTTCCGGGGGCAACGGGATAAGAAAAGTCACTAATTCAGCCATTTTTATCTTTGCCAATCCAGCCTATTACAAAGCTGTCCTTGACTTTCCCGCGCCCCAGAAATCATAATTGAAGTACGGGCCTGCAATAACAGGTCCGTAATCTCTTGGCCGGGGTAACGTTTGTGAGCGGGGAAGATGCGGTGGCGAGGCTGTGGAAACGCCTGAAAAGGGCTTCCTGTTCCGCTTTCCGGCTGATGCCCATGACAAAAATGAAGGCGGGGCATGTCTTTAGAGTCCGGGCAGCCAGGACGGCGGACCGCCGGCCTTCCGGCAGGGACACCTTCACTAGGAAGGCGGCTATGACCGGGAAAGAGGGGATGTCAAAGGCCTTTGAGCTTTCCCGGAAATATGTTGACTGGACCCAGGCAAGGGTGCAGGACGGCGTAGAAGCCACCGCCACGGCTGTTGTCACCGGCGGGCAGCAGCTTCCGGGTCTGCTGTGGAAGCGGTTCCTGGCCGGCCTCAAGGTAGTGATACCGGTAGCGGTAACGCTGTTCATCGTGGTGTGGGTGTTCACCAAGATCGATGGCCTGTTACAGCCGGTGATTCAATATGCGATGGGGCGTAACATCCCCGGCCTGGGTTTCGGCGTCACTGTCCTGGTGATCATCATCGCCGGTGTTGTCGTAAGCAACGTCGCCACGCGGAAGCTGTTCTCTCACAGCGAGTACCTGGTGAGCAAGATACCGTTGATACGGCACCTGTACTCCGGCATCAAACAGATAACCGATAGTTTTTCAGCCGATAGCAATGGCCGCTTTATGAAGGTGGTGCTGGTGGAGTTCCCCAAAAAGGGTATGACCACGCTGGGCTTCGTCACCAACGAGGTACAGGACGATAGCGGCAAGACCTATCTCAATGTATTCATCCCCACCGCCCCCAATCCCACCTCCGGCTTCCTGCAGATAATACCGGAGGCAGACGTGGTCCATACCACCATTTCCCCGGACGCCGCCTTGAAGATGATCGTCTCCGCCGGCAAGGTATCGGCCAAAGACCTTTCCGCCGGGCTGGGCCGCAAGGTGGCTGACATCGAGGACCTGGAGATGATGCTGGAAAAGCGGGACAAGACCGGGGAGACCGCAGGGCCGGTTATCTAGCCTGGAAGAAGAGAGCGGGAATACCCCCTAACCCGGACAAGCCACCTGGCTCCACCAAATCCGAAACACGAATAATAGCAGAACTCAAAATCCCAATTTCAAAACTGGCCTTTGTCATTTGATACTTTGAACTTGTTTCGTGCTTCAAGCGTTTATACCCCTGCCTGACCAGGGACACCTCGCCCCGCCCGGCCAGCGCCTCCACCAGGCGCTCCACCGGTACGATGCCTTCGCTGCTGTAGCTGACCAGTATGAAACAGGCGTCCAGGGTATTCCCCACCCGGTCCGGGTCACGGCGGCCCTCCAGCTTTCCAGGCTTTCCCGGCCAGCGGGCAGCGATGGCACCGGCCTTGTGAACAGAGCGTCTTGTAGATGTGGATAAGCCCCTGCTGCCGCCGCGCCGAGCTTACCGCCCTGGCGGTCAGCCCCAACTGGCGGCACATGTGCCGCTCTATGGCATTCGCCGCCAGCCTGGGATAGCGGCGGTAGCGCTCAACGGCCCTTTCGGCCAAACCGGGACGGCGGGACATTCCTCCCCAGGCGCAGGCAAAGGGCAGCAGCACATTTATCACGATATCCGCTGCCCGCGCCCGGCCCAGCAGGGAGGGATGCCCGTCCGGGGCGACTATCAGTCCCTCCTCCAGGCGGGGCCGGTCTTGCCACACCATGTCCATCAGTGCCGCCAGCATCCCGGTCTGCCGGTAGCGCTGCACCAGGTGTGTCATGGCGGCGATGCGGAGGGCGGGGTGGTTCGACGGCCTGACCTTGAACAGCTCCCATTCTGTCCGTGACATGGACGGGACATCCGCCGCCGGAGCAGATGGGCTTTCCCCCAGCCCGGCCACCCCCAGCAACAGTGCCTGCTGCCCGGCCAGGGACGCCGCCGGGGAGGGGGCGACGCGGGCGATGGACTCCAGGGCGGCCAGGGGGACGCGGGCGGCCAGCTTGCGGAAGGGGGACTGGTTCTTGCTGTAGCCCAGGGCGGCCATCATTCCCTGGTAGAGGCACTGGCCGGGGGCCGT
Source organism: Chloroflexota bacterium (assembly GCA_016190695.1). Taxonomy (GTDB): domain Bacteria; phylum Chloroflexota; class Dehalococcoidia; order Dehalococcoidales; family RBG-16-60-22; genus JACPQC01. The sequence goes on along the minus strand of JACPQC010000026.1, from coordinate 17,865 downwards.
GTCCTCCAGCTCGGCCCGGAAGGCATCAGCCTTATCCTGGAAGCGGGCGTCTCCGGACTCTTCAAGTATATTTAAGGGGTTATCTCTTTCCCCGGCGCAGCAGGGGAGACCGCTATGGGCTGATGAAGCCACCCCGCCGGCTTGCTCTTCCAGGTGCCGGCTGAGGCAGAGGGTGGGCGCCCTGCCCCCGTTCTCCAGCCGGGCGTCCCCGCTGTCATGCCACATCACCACCTGGAGGACCACCCGGTTATAGGCCGGGTCAAGGTGATGGCCATGCTGCCACCAGTGGGAAGAGCGGGTATGGAACTCGATGTCGCCGCAGGCGAGGCCGCCGCTGGTGGCGATGACGGCGTCCCGCAGGTCGGCGCCCCGGCGATCGTTGAGGCGGCCAGGGTAAATGATCGTGATGGGATCAGCATCTTCGGTGGCCAGACCGGTCATCTGGAGTTGCTCCTGCCACATCTGGCTGATGAGCCGCTCCGGCAAATCGCCCAAGGCGCCCTCCCGGCGTGCGGCGTATCGTAAAGCCCGGCACGCCCTGTTCAGCCACATTGTACACGGTTGCGTGTAACATGTCAAGGGCGCTTAGGTGTCCTGGGGGTCGTCTGCCCTGGGAGGTGCGGCGTCATATTTGAAATCGGCCCGCTCGGCGATAATGGTGAGCAGGGTGGCCGAGGTGCCCCGGGGCTGGTACAGGCCGGTCTCCCACTCGCTGATGGTCTGCTGCCGCGTCCCCAGCCGGTCGGCCATCTCCTGTTGCGTCAGGCCGAGGTGCCGCCTCAGGCCGCGGATGTTCCCGCTGTCCCACTGGCGCCGTTTCTTCTTGACCATAATCGTATTTTACACGCTTCGGTATACCGGGTCAAAGCGGGCAAGGCTATGCGCCGGGACAAAACTTTCAGGTGGTCCTGCCTTGTGATCATAATAAAAACCAAAGTAAAGAGAGTAAAATCAAGAGATTATAGGGCAAAATGAACCGATAATAGCTGTTCCAATGGCCTAGATGCCTCTGGATGTTTGTAGTGACTTGTCGCGCTGGTTGCGGCACTGGCGGGGTTTGCGCTATCATAACATTAGCACTCTGCCCCTGAGAGTGCTAAAAAATGCCCAATTCAATTAAACAGGAGGGATTGTTATGGGGATAAAGCTACAGCCACTGGCTGACCGGGTGGTGGTCAAGCCCATCGAGCGGGAGGAGCGGACCAAGTCCGGCATCTATCTTCCCGATACCGCCAAGGAGAAGCCCCAGGAGGGCGAGGTCGTCGCCGTCGGCCCGGGCCGGACTTCTGAAGATGGCAAGCGCATCGCTATGGACGTCAAGGTGGGCGACAGGGTAATCTACGCCCGCTACGGTGGCACCGAGATCAAGGTCGATGACCAGGAGTTGATCATCCTCCGGGAGAGCGACATCCTGGCCAGGAAGACCGCTTAATAACAAAGCTATTACGCAAGGAGGAAAAATATGGCAAAACAGGTAATTTTCGGCGAGGACGCCAGGCACCGGCTGAAGAAGGGCGTAGACGCCCTCGCCGATGCGGTAAAGGTGACCCTGGGGCCAAAGGGGCACTGCGTCGCCCTGGACAAGAAATGGGGCGCGCCCTCGGTCGTCGATGACGGGGTGGCCATAGCCAAGGAGATCGAGCTTCCTGACCCCTTTGAGAACATGGGCGTGCAACTGGTCAAAGAGGCGGCCAGCAAGACCAATGACGCCTGCGGCGACGGCACCACCACCTCTACCCTGCTGGCGCACGCCATTATCAACGGCGGTTTCAAGAACGTGGCCGCCGGGGCCGATGTCATGGCCCTGAGGCGCGGCATCCAGAAGGCCACCGCCGCCATAGTTGAGGAATTGAAGCGCTCGGCCGTCGAGATCAAAGACAAGTCCCAGATAGCCCAGGTGGGCGCCATCACCGCCAAGGATAAAGAGATCGGCAACCTCATCGCCGAGGTCATGGAAAAGGTGGGCAAGGACGGCGTCATCACCGTCGAGGAGTCCAAGGGCACCCAGTATGAGACCGACTACGTTGAGGGCATGCAGTTCGACCGGGGCTACATCAGCCCTTACTTCATCACCAACGCCGAGCGGATGGAGGCGGTGATCGAAGACCCCTATATCCTCATCACCGACAAGAAGATTTCGGCAGTAGCCGACCTGCTCCCCGCCCTGGAGAAGATAGTCCAGGTGTCCAAGACCCTGCTCATCCTCTCCGAAGATGTCGATGGCGAGGCCCTGGCCACCCTGGTGGTCAACAAGCTGCGCGGCACCCTCAACGTGCTGGCGATAAAGGCCCCCGGCTTCGGCGACCGGCGCAAGGCCATGCTGGAGGACATCGCCATCCTGACCGGCGGCAAGGTGATATCCGAGGAAGTAGGCCGCAAGCTGGAATCGGTAACCGTCGAGGACCTGGGCCGCGCCCGCCGCGCCGTCTCGGACAAGGACAAGACCACCATCATCGAGGGCAAAGGTTCCGAGGACGATATCAAGGCCAGGATCAAGCAGATCAAGGCCCAGATCGAGGAGACCACCTCTGACTTCGACCGCGAGAAGCTCCAGGAGCGCATGGCCAAGCTGGTGGGCGGCGTCGCCGTCATCAAAGTCGGCGCCGCTACCGAGATCGAGCTTAAAGAGAAAAAGCACCGGGTTGAGGATGCCCTGTCAGCCACCCGGGCGGCGGTGGAGGAGGGCATTTTGCCCGGCGGCGCTGTCGGGCTGCTGAACGCCCTGCCGGTGCTGGACAAACTCAACCTGCAAAACGATGAGGCCACCGGCGCCGAGATCGTTAAGAAGGCCATCGAGGAGCCGCTGCGCTGGATAGCCGTCAATGCCGGGCGGGACGGCTCGGTGGTAGTGGACACGGTGAAGAAAAGCCCCAAGGGCACCGGCTACGACGCCGAGGCCGATGATTTCGGCGACATGATCCAGAAGGGTATCATCGACCCGGTCAAGGTGGTGCGCACCGGCCTGGAGAACGCCGCCAGCGTGGCCAACATGGTGCTGGTCACCGAATCGCTTGTCACCGATATCCCCGAGAAGGAGAAGATGCCGGCGATGCCGGGTGGCGGCATGGGTGGTATGGGCGGCATGGAGGGCATGTACTAAGATAGAAGCAGCCGGCGCAAAGGCTGGACACGGGTGAAGAAACAGTCAGGGAAGGGGCTTCGGCCCCTTCCCTTTTTTGACCATCAATTACCGCACGAAAAGACCAAAGCTACCAATTTTTGTCTCTTACTAATCATCCTATAATTGACCATACCGACGAAAAGCCTGCCCCGTATCGGGTACGGGGGTCGGTATCCAGGTGACAGCATGTCCTGACTGGATTCCGGCTTCCGCCGGAATGGAAACAATTGCTGGCTGGACGCCTGGTTTCACCTCATCGTTGTGAACCTTTGAGTCCGTACTATTATGAGATTGTTAGTAAACAACACGCTTGACAACCGCTAGTTTTGCTAATATACTAATCTAGTAAATTAATATAATAATGGAGAAAATAAGTGCGGATTGCTCGAACTGAGGCTTTCAAGAAAGCCTGGAGACAGTTGACCGAAGAGCAAAAAGCATTGGCGAGGAAAGCGATTGACAATCTGATAGCTGATATGAGATATCCTGGTCTCAGAGTCAAAAAGATCAAGGGAACAGGACACATTTGGGAAGCAAGGGGGAGCAGGTCTCTCAGGATGACTTTTCAGCTTGAGGGTGATGCAATAATTTTGCGCAATATTGGAGAGCACGATGAGACGCTGTGACGACCTTAGGAGGGTGATGAAAAGTGAAAGATGTTTCGTCTCCCTTTCGTAAATGGCCTGCCCTGGTTCCACCGAGTCACCACGAGGTGAGCCTGCCGAAGGGGAGATAAGAGAGGGATTTTGAGCGTGAGAAATCCCCCTTCCGTCCCCCTTTTTCAAAGGGGGAAACCCATCAAGTCTTTTTCAGCATCCTGTTAGGAGGTAGCGGATAATGCCAACATATAGAAAAGTGACAAGAAACGGACAGATTACCCTACCGGCAACAGTACGCAAGAGCCTGGGAATCGAAGAAGGCGACCTCGTGGAGATCGAAGTGATTGGGGAAAAGGCAGTGCTCGTTCCGAAAAGGTTGGTGGACAAGAGCCAGGCCTACTTCTGGACGAAAAAGTGGCAGGAAGGCGAGAAGGAGGCCGACGAAGATATTAAGGCGGGACGTGTAAACACTTTTGACTCTGCCAAAGAACTGATAGAGGACCTGGATTAGGAATTCGTTAGGAAGGTGTCCGAAAATAAACGTATTTCATGCTGGTTCCACTGAGTCACCACCTGTAGCGAGCGGAGCGAAGCATCCGTTTTGTAGGTTTGAGGAACGGATTCTTCGGTCGCTCTCGCCTGCCAAAGCCTTGTGTGGCGAGCAGGTTGCTCCTTCAGAATGACATTTTTCAGACAGCCTCTTTAGCACTAGAAGCCTATTCCAGCTTTCCTCTGGGAAATCGAGGGTTCTCGTTAGTATACGCAATCTGAGCTTTGATTTTTATATATGCCCGTTTGTAACTTCTGTATTCAACTCCTTCTTTGCAAATATCAAGCGAATGCTTGCAAGCGGGCGCACCTGATTTTCTTTTGCGAGACTCCATCAGGGCAGCCGGTTAAACCAGAGCATTGACAGCGTCCCCGCCGCCAGCAGCAGCACGCCGGCGAAGGCGGTGAACAGGGCGGTAAGCTCCGTCTTCTCGGTGTGGAACACCAGGCGCGTGCTCAGGTTTTCGTAGATGCTGACCAGGTCGGTGTCGCTGTCCGCTTTGTAATACTGCCCGTAGGTGGTCTGGGCGATGCGTTTCAGGGTCTCCTCGTCCAGGCGCACCCGGATGGAAAACCCGTCAGCCCTCAGGATGGTGCCATCGGCGCTGCCCAGGCCCACGGCGTAGATTCGCACGCCCCGCTCCGCCGCCTCCTCGGCCACATCCAGGGGGAGAGGCCCGGTGTTGCTGGCCCCATCGCTGAGCAGGACGATGACTGCTGGCGCGAATGTACCCGGCGGAAGAGGAGGTGGCGCTGGTTCCGGCTCAGCGGAGGCCAGGGGGTCGCGCGGGTTGGCTGGCTTCGGCCCGGATTCCTCGAAAATGGCCTCCAGCGAGGTGCGGATGCCGCTGCCGATGGCGGTGCGGCGCTGTGGACCCAGGCGCCCAATGGCTGACTGCACGGCGTCCCGGTCTATGGTAGGCGATTGCAGGATAGAAGCGCTCTCGCTGAAGGACACCACGCCGATGCGGACCTCTCGCGGCTGCTTCTCGACGAAGGCCCGGGCCGCCGCCTTGGCCGCCTCCATGCGGGTTGGCTGGACGTCATCGGCCCGCATGCTCCCCGAGATGTCAAAGGTGAGGATGACCGTAGCCTGCTGTGACGGCAGCGTGATGGTGGCCGCCGGGCGGGCCAGCGCCAGGGTCATGGTGACCAGGGCGATGAGGAACAGGAGAGGCGGGATATGGCGGCGCCAGCCCGGGCCGCGTCCCAGCGCTTCCTTTACCAGGGACAGGCTGGAGTAGCGCAGGGCGTATTTTCGCCGCCGCCGCTGCAGCAGGACATAGACCCCGATGAGCGCCGGCACCAGGAAAAGCAGCCACAATAAGTGCGCCCAGATAAATGACATATCCTACCTCCTCCCTATCTCAACCGGGATGCCGCTTGACACCGGACGCCGGAGCTGCCCGCCGCTGCTTGCGCATCCTGGCAAACTTCACCGTCTCTTTCACCAAGTCGTCCTCGGTGGAGAGCGTGAGCACGTCCATGCCCATGCGGCGGAAGGCCACCTCCAGGCGGTACTCACGGCTCCGGGCGGCCTCGGCGAAGCGCTTTCTGAACCCCGTGTCATGGGTATCGATGTAAAGCTGCTCGCCGGTCTCGGCGTCCTCCAGGATGGCCGGGCCGATGTCCGGCAGTTCCACCTCGCGCGGGTCGTAGAGGCGGACGGCGAGCACCTCATGCCGCTGACGGAGCATATCCAGCGGCCTGTCCCAGCCGGGCGTGCTGATGAAATCAGAGATGATGAACACCAGCGAACGCCGCCGCACGGTGCGCAGCGCAGTTTCGAGCAACGTGGTCAGGTCGGTCATCGGGGCCTTTTTCAGATGGGGCTGCTTGAGCAGGGCGTCGATGAGGGCCAGCACCTGGGCCTTGCCGCTCCGGGCGGGGATGACCCGTTCGACCCGGCCGCTGTAGAAGATAGCCCCGACGCGGTTGCCATGCCGGGTGAGCAGGCGGGCGAGCACGGTGACGAAGTCGATGAGCAGGTTGCGCTTGACCGTGTGCACCGTGCCGAAGTCCACCGAGGGGCTGAGGTCGAGGAGGAACCAGGCGGTCACCTCACGGTCCTCCAGGTACTGGCGGACATAGGGCGTCTGCATGCGCGCCGTCACGTTCCAGTCGATGTAGCGGACGTCATCGGTGAACTGGTATTCGCGCAGCTCGGCCAGGTCCAGGCCGAAGCCATGGAACAGCGTCCGGTAGTCGCCCTGGAGAAGGCCATCGAGGCGGCGGACCACCGTCCAATCAAGCCGTTGCAGCAGTTTTTCAGGACTCTGTATGGACATGGGCTTGTAATGGCTGTGCCGGTGCCGGAATAGATTCCAGTATCCGCCGCAGGATATCATCGCCGGTGACGCCGTCGGAGATGGCTTCATAGGAGAGGACCAGGCGGTGCCGCATCACGTCCGCCGCCATGTCTATTACATCTTGGGGCACGATATAGCTGCGTCCCCGGACGAAGGCCAGCGCCCGGGCGGTGATGATCATGTTGATGGAGGCGCGGGGACTGGCGCCGTACATGATGTATTTGCCGATATCAGGGATGCCCAGTTTCGCCGGCTCGCGGGTGGCTGTGGCCAGGCGTACCGCATACTGGATGAGCGAGGGGTCTACATATACCTTTTCCGCTTCGCGCCTGAGGCTGGCAAGCTGCTCCGTGTTCACCACCGCCTTAACCGGCATCAGCGCGCCGGTCATCCGCTCGACAATGACGAACTCCTCCGGCTCGCTGGGATAGTCCACCAGCACCTTCATCATGAAGCGGTCGACCTGCGCCTCGGGCAGGGGATAGGTGCCCTCGGTCTCGATGGGGTTCTGGGTGGCCATTACCAGGAAGGGTTCGGGCACACGGAAGGTCTCGCCGCCGATGGTGACCTGGCGTTCCTGCATCACCTCGAGGAGGGCGCTTTGCACCTTGGCCGGTGCGCGGTTGATCTCATCGGCGAGGAGGAGATTGGTAAAGACGGGGCCGAGCGAGGTGCTGAACTCGCCGGTCTTCTGGCTGTATATCCGCGTGCCCACCAGGTCGGCGGGGACGAGGTCAGGAGTGAACTGGATGCGCTTGAAGGTGCCGTGAATGGCCTCGGCCAGCGTCTTGATGGTCAGCGTCTTGGCCAGGCCGGGCACGCCCTCCACCAGCAGGTGCCCCTGGGAGAGGATGGCCACCAGCACCCGCTCCAGGAGATGGTCCTGGCCGACGATCACTTTCTTTATCTCGTAGAGCACCTGCTCCATGAGCGGCGCCGATTCCGGATTTTTGTACATCTCTTCGACCATTTTGTCCTCCCCGATGTGTTTTTCCAATTACTAATGAGCCTCAAAATAGAACAGACCGTCATTAGCTACGAAAATAAGCCATTTTCTGTCACCCCCGCGAAGGCGGGGGTCTACCTACCGCATAGATGGATTCCCCGCCTGCGCGGGGAATGACAGTTGTTAGATGAGTTGTTCGCGACATACAATCACGATTCATATTATTATGCGACCATTAGTAAAAGGGATGATTTCCCCTTTTTGATTTAGAGGGTAATCTCAAAATTCTTCTGTGAGGCTGGCTATCAAAGGGGAAAATCAGCGAACACTCCCTCGGTTTCTTTCTCCAGGCTAGAGCGGCGGCGCGCCGGCCCCGCCGGCGGCGGTCTCGATGGGCACGGCAAAACCGATGCCGATAAAGACGTCGTCATCGGTCGGGTTCAGCAGCGCGGTGACAATGCCGACGACCTCGCCGTCCCGGTTGATCAGCGGCCCGCCCGAGTTGCCCGGGTTGACCGCGGCGTCGAACTGGACCAAATCGGTCATTATCTGGCCGGTCCTGGGCGATTTGTAGTTCCGCCCCAGACCGGAGACGACCCCCGACGACAGCGAGTTGCTGATGCCGAAGGGATTGCCCACGGCGACCACCTCGTCGCCGACGCGCAAGGTGGTGGAGGGGGCCAGGGTCGCTGGCAGCAGGTCGTCGGGGATTATGGCCGCCTGCAGCACGGCCAAGTCATTCTCCGGCTGGCCCATGATCATCCAGGCCTCTGACTCGCTGCCGTCAGAGAAGATGACCCGTATTTCGGCGGCATCCCTGACAACGTGGAGGCTGGTCAGAATTACGCCGCTGTCGGTGATCACCACTCCGGAGCCCAGGGCCGCTCCAGGCTCCTCTCCTTCGGCTCCGGCCACCATCGTTTCGACACGCACCAGCGAGGGGCGGATAATCTCGTATACTTGAGAGGCGAAGTAAGGCGCGGGTTTGATGGACTTGAGGGTGCGCTCGACGGCGGCGTCAATGTCGCGCTGGGTCAGGCGCTGGGGCGGCGGCCTGGTGCTGTCATAGGCGTATACCGCCGACAGGGTCACGATGATGCTCACCAGGACGAGGAGGGGGCTGCGGGCACGGGTGTAGAACCGGCCCAGGCGCTGGCGCAGGGTTTCCTTCCGGGGCGGCGGCGCTCCGGCTTCCGGCGGCTGCGGTGGAAACGCTCTCCCTTTCTGCATGGCGTGACACCCCACCCGGTTAATCCCAGACCCTGCACGGAATCATCACGCCGGAAGATATGGATTAGCGAGACGACTATTTTTATTATGTCATGCCTAAAATAGGGTTGTCAAATGGCCCCGCCGGGTAAAACAACCGACATTGGCAGATGCGGTTACAGGATTTTTGGACGGTCCTGTTGGCGTGCGTGTCCCGGCCGGTTACACCTATCCCTGTTTATTGTTGCGCCCGCCCCGTGGGCCAAATAAAAGAGGGCGAGCAAATCGCCCGCCCCCCTTTTTGTCAATCAAACCCTGGATGCTACCTGGCGTGGACCTTCTCAACGGCAAATTCCTTGCCCTGGCCGTGGCAACTGGCGCAGGCCTCGCCGAAAGAGGAGGTCATGGTCGAGGCATGGGCTGAGGCCGCCTGGGAATCATGGCAACCGAGACAGGCGGAGGCAGCCGGGCCCAGTGGCGAGAAGAACTCGCGGGGCGCCCTGGTCGGCGCCATGCTGGCGGGCAGCGGCAGTTTGTAGGAATCGCCCACGTGGCACTTGGCGCAGTTCTTCAGGTCGCCGGGGAAGTGTAGCTCGTTGAAGTTGAATACCCCCCTGGTGCGGTAGATGGTGAAGTCGCGCTCCAGTTCGGCCCCGGAATGAATCCGGTGGATCATGAGCCGGAAGTTGATGGACTGGGGCGGAACATTGAACGGGCCGCCGAACTGGGCGGGCACGAGGTTGGGCACGTCAACGTTGGCCGGGTTATGGCAGAACTCGCAGTACTCGCCGAGATTCTTCCGGCCACCGCCGTGGAAGGCCAGTTCATTATGGCAGACGTTGCACTTCTCGCTAGCCACCACCTGCCGCCGGGGGACGGCCACCTTGTCTGTGACCGCGATATAGGCCACCGGGTTATAGGCGAACACATTCACATCGGTATCTTTACCATCGTTCCCGACTATCTTCTCGGTCCGGCGCACCTCCATGCCCACAGCGTAAGTGCCGGTGGCGTCAGCAGCAATGGGCCGGGCCAGGGTGTACCTGAAGGCGCCGTTACCGGCGTCCACCACGTTAGTCAGGTTGGCTGTCTCGGTCCGCTGGTTAGTATAATCGGTAGTCGGTCCGGCGATATTGAACGTTATGGCGCCGATGGCTGATTTCGGGACAGCGGCCCCGGCGTTGTCCTTGAGATTGAAGTTTACGGTGGGTGTTTGCCCCGGGGCGGTATTGGTGACGCTGGCTATCGTCGCTACTATCCCTTTAAGCTGCTTGGACTTGGTCGGGATGGTGTGCGCTCCGACCACCGAGGCGTCAAACTCCTTGCCGCTGTCGGCCTGGTGACAGGACTTGCAGGCGGCATCGTTGGGCTGGGCGCCGCCGGGATGGTCGCGTTTCCCTGCGATGGTCGATTTGCCGGTAGCCCAGTCTATGTTGTCGTGGCAGGCGCCGCAGGCGGCCCGGCTCGGTGCGTTCTTCCAGTTATCGGCGTTGGGGGCGAGTTTGGCGTAGTCTTCCGCCTTCATGCCCGCCGGAGGGGCGCCGTGACAGGTAGTGCAGTTTCGGATATCCTGGGGCAAATGGACTGTTTCGCCGAAATCGAAAACGGTCTGCCGGAAGCCGACGATCAGATAGTCCTTTTCGGCCTGGACGCTGGGCAGGTTCGGCCCGCGGTGAATCTTGTGGACCATCTGCTTGAATTCGACGGTATTGCCGGTCTCCGGATCAGTGGTCTGGGAGGTATGGCAGGTGACGCAGAGGTTCGGGTCCTGGCGCTGCCCGCCGTGGGCCGCCAGCGGGTCATGGCACTGGTTGCAGGACTCTTTGGTCACCACCTGGCGGGTCAACTTTATCCCACCGCCGGCGGGGACAAAATCGAAGTAAGGGTTGGCCACGAAGGCGCGGGCGCCGCGGGTTACCTGCCCGCCTACCCGGTGGGTGGTGTTCCGGTCAAAGTTATCGGGAAGGACGGTGGAGAAGGTGTAGGTGAAGATGCCGTTCCCCAGGTCCTTGAAGGCGGGGTGGTCGGCGGGGAACGCCGGGGTAGCCGCCTTGGGGTCAAAGGTGGCGATGCCTTTTACCTCGGCGATGACCGGCTGTACCGTCTTGCCTTTGAAGTCGTAGACGGCGCCTTTGACATCAGTCACGGTATAGGAAACGTACTGGGTGAGCTTGGTAGCGGCGTCTTCCTTGACATAGGCCATAGTGAAGCTGGGATAGCCATCCAGGTCAGCTATCTGGAGCGGCCTGTCTTTGTCATCCTTGAGGGTAAAGGTGACCACCGGCTTGCGGTCAGCCCCGATTTCAACCTTGGTGATACTGGACTTGACCCCCGCTCCCGCGCCCGGTACTGCTCCCGCGCCCGGCGTCCCGGCTATCCCTGGAGCGCCCGGTTGCCCTGGAGGACCGGCTGGACCGGGGGTACCCGGCTGTCCCGGCGGCCCTTGCTGCCCCTGCGGACCGGCGCAGGCCACCGCGAAAAAGGCCAGACCCAGGATAAGCCCCAATGCCACCAACAAGACCGGTGAGTTCCTCTTGCCCATGTAATCGCCCCTTTCCTCAAAACTATTTTGTAGAGGCATCCCTGTCGATGACCGCTATAGAAGAATCCTACGAGAACGGCAAAATGGCGTCAATACGTATCCCTACGTACCTCCACCCTGGCCGCAGACCTGGCCGAACTACTATCAGCATACCTGTAGTAATTCACATGCATATAATAGGCTGTCTCAGGCATAATGTCAATAGGTTTTTGCCACACAAAACGGCTATTTTTTGGTATATGCAGGATATACTATTGAATAATAGTAGGTAGTTGAAGACGGGAAAAGTATGGCAGGGCAAGCCTGTACCCCTGGCGCATAACGCGGTCAAAAACACCGGTATTTTTGTAACCGGACTTCCCGCCCGTCTTCGCCCGGTTGGGTATAATAGCAAGGGCAGTACCAGGGCAAAAATAAAGGGGGAGCCTTGCGACTCCCCCTTATCCTTCTTGCCGAAATCCGGTCTGGTTACCTGATGCTGACCGCCCTGATATCGGCTGCGGTATCTATGCCGAAAGTGAGCGGGAAAGAGACGTGATGACGCCGGTTGGACACCATGTCATGGAAAATGGCAATGCCTACGGTGTATTTCTTCCCGGCGGCGAAGACCTTGTCCTCGGGGTTGCCGGTATTCAGGGCGCGGCGCATCTCCACCACCCATTTGCCACCACTCCAGGTGCTGTTGACCAGCAAATCGCCGCGGCTGCCTTCAGGAGTCTGAAGGATATACTTGGAGAGGATGTCTCCTTCCTTGAAAGTGGCCGACGGGTCAAAGGGCACCACGTTTTGACCGCTGACCATGGGGAACTTCTGCAACATCTTTTCGAGGTCTGCTTCGGGGATAGCTTTGAAGCCTACTTTGGATTCGTCGTACATGAACTGGGGCTGGGCAGGCTGGCTGAACATGCTCTTGCCGGCATCGCTCAGGCGGTACTGGAGGACATAGGTATCGTCACCGTAGCCAATGGGGCCGGAGCGGGCGCCGCGCCACATCCACAGGTCAAGGAACTGGCCCTGATCCCGGAGAGCCTTGATCTCATCGGCGGTCTTGGTCTTGTCCCAGCCGCCGGTCTCATCTGTCCCGGTGCGGCTGATAAGGAGATATTTACGTATGTCGGACTGCTTCAGTCCCTGGTCTCCCAGGTAGGGATGGGCCTTGACCTGGGCGGAGCCGGGTTCATTGGGCATGGCGCGCATGCTGTTATGGCAAGTGACGAAGCAGCCGGCTTCCTCGAAGCCGATGTTCGCCCCGTCGAAGGCGGGGATGTTGCGATCGGCGAAGAGCAGGGCTATCCGGTCCTCGTAGCTGTTGTCCACTCCGGGAGCGGTCTCCGGCTTTGGCCCGCCCCAGCTTTTCCACTCTTTTCCATCATAGCGCCAGAGGGCGTGGGTGACGCCGGGGCGCTCGGCCTCATATTCGAAACGCATGTAAAGGTACTGGCCGTCAACAGCCGCCTTTACATCCACGTCCACGGTGGGCTGCTTGCTGGGGATGGGAGCCGGTTCAAGGGTGGCATGGTTGACCAACTTCTGGCCGAGGGTCTGCTCCTGGCCCTTGTGGCAGGTGAGACAGCCGGTGCCGCTATTGACTGCGGAGCTTCCGGGATGCCTGGCGCTGGTGACGAACTCCCAGGACGCCTGGGCGGGATAGAAGAGGGTCACCTTCTTGCTCTCTACCTGGTTCCAGTTGCCGGGGAAAGTGAAGAGTTGCGCCGACTGAAAACCGGGTTCGGGCGCCGGCGCCGGCTTGGGCGCCGGGGCTGGGGCAGGTGCGGGCGCGGGGGAGGGGGCGGGTTCGGGTGCGCGTCCGCAGGCGAAGGCCGCCAAAGCCAGCAACATCACCGCCCCCAGGAATACCAGTTTTCTCATACCACTACCTCCTTGATATACCTGTTACTTCAAAATAGACCAGAGAAAAATCCCCTTGTCATTCAAGGCTACAGGGGTGATACATAGTTCATGAGTATCTGTATACCCTGTTTTCCCTGTCACCGAGCGACTGGCGCCCTAGCTTGCCGGACCATTCTGAGAATACTCCTACTTAGACATAAAAGGCAATAGCCCAAGGCGGACAAAAAATGAAAAAATTGTGAAAAATCAAAAGTAACCTGTATACTATGTGGGCGTAGTAGAGTATTTATTCGGGCGATGCAGGATAAACTACCATAAAATAGTAGGTACAATACAGGCGAGGAGAGGGGAGATATGAGCATGACAATGGACAAACGGGCATTCCTACAGTATTTCTACTGTCACCATGTCGCCGACCTTGAGGGAGAGGACTTCCCTGACCTTCTCCGTAGAGATTATCTCCAGCTTGGACGCCGGGTAGTCACCGACCAGCGGCAGGACGATGGCACCCTTCACCCGGCCGCAAACGGTCACCGGGAAACACCGGGCGGGGCAGAAGCCATCGGCGGGGACGATGTCAACGCCGGGGCTTTGCTTGAGGCTGCTGAACTTTCCGGCGTCTTCCTCGACCACTTCCAGGTTCAGCGTGCCCGGAAAGGGGTCTATGCCCAGCTTTTCGATGAACTGCTGTCTCACCCAGGGGAGGTTGGTAAACAGGCAGGACTCGTTGAGGCCATCGGCTACCCTGCCTCTTATGACTACAGGCAGCGTCATGCTAAAGCGCCTCCAGGAGACGGCCCAGCCTGGCCTTGATGTCCGCCTCAAGCGCCTTTTCGCCGTTGGCCAGCGTCCTTCTCAGCACCTGGCCGAACTCTTCCCGGATATCCTGCTTTACAGGATCAGTCAGGCCGACGTACATCTTCTCGATGTTGCCCACCCAGTTGTCCAGAGGCTCGATCCGCTCCTTCTCGCGGTCATAGAGATGGCCTTCCAGGGAACCGGCCTTGGCGGCCAGGCGGAATAGCTCGCTGTAAACGCCCATTTTCAGTCCTCCTCTTGTTCCAGTCCGTCCAGGCATGAGGGTAGCTGGCCCAGGCCGGTCAGGACGCATACCGGCCCGTCTTCCACCACGCTGCCCTCGGGGCGGACGGCCACCATGCGCACCCCGGCGGCGAGGGCAGCCCTGACGTCAATTTTGGAGTCCCCCACGAAGACGCATTCCTCTGCGGGCAGTCCCAGGTCGGCCAGGCATTTGAGCAGGCCGTCCGGAGCGGGCTTGGGCCGGACCTCGGCGCCGGTGACGACGGCGTCCACCAGGTGGTCTATCTTTAGCTGGCGCAGCTCCCGCCATTTGCCATCGCCGGCGGTCAACCGGCCGGTGACTATGCCTATCTTAAGCCCGGCGTCTTTCAGGGAGCGCAGCACCTGCTCCGCCGAGGGCTTTAGCTGTACCACCCCGTCCTCCAGCGACTGGTAGGCCTTTATCATCTCATCGCGGCAGGACTGGCGGGCGCTGGCGTCGGCAAAGGTCTCCGGGGAAAGCTCGATGAGGATATCCGCCAGCCGGCGGCCTTCGGCGAGCGCCCCGGCCATCACCTCTTCAGCCACCGGGGGCAGGCCGAAGGCGCCAATACCCTGGTTGAACGCCTTGGTGTAGGCTGTCACCGAGCTGATAAGGGTCTCATCCAGGTCGAAGATAATGCCCCGTATTTTGCGTCCGGAAGATACCATGTTCACCTGCCTAATTTGGACCAGCCAAGACCCCATCCAAAATACGCCACAATATCAAAATCCAAATGTCAAAGCCCAAATGCCAAATTTTGAACTTTGGATTATGGTCATTTGAACTTGTTTAGCAGGATGCTGAAAAAGACTTGATGGGTTTCCCCCTTTGAAAAAGGGGGACGGAAGGGGGATTTCTCACGCTCAAAATCCCTCTCTTATCTCCCCTTCGGCAGGCTCACCTCGTGGTGACTCGGTGGAACCAGGGCAGGCCCTTTACGAAAGGGAGACGAAACATCTTTCACTTTTCCATCACCCTGTTAGTGCTTCGATATTCGGATTTCGTGCTTCTTTCCATGAAGAGACTAAGACAATTGTAATACCTTTGCCGGGAAGTGTTCAACTTGTCGTCACAGCCGGCCCCGCATGGAACGCAGCCCGGCCACCGCTCTCCTGACCCGGGGCAGGCGGGCGAGCAACAACAACGCCACCGCCGCCGCGTAGAGCAGTGGCGCGCCCAGGTCGGCCTTGACCTGCCAGGCGAAGTGGGTCACCGCCAGAACGGCGGCCAGGTAGCCCAGCCAGCGCAGCCGCTGCCGCCAGCCTGTGGCCGAGGCCACCGCCAGCACCAGCAGGCAGAGAAAGGCGACGAATCCCGCCACGATGAAGCGCTTCTCGGCGAAGTCCTCTCTGATAAGGTCGATGTCGAATTGGTAGTCCAGGCCGATGAAATTGAGAAAGTGCAGTCCGGCGTACATGAAGGCATAGAGTCCCAGCGGCCGGCGCAGCCTCAGCGCCTGCCTCACGCCGAACAGCGTGCTGGCCGGGGTACAGGCCAGTGATAGCGCCAGTAAGGCCAGGGCATATCTGCCGGTGCGAAGCTGGATTTCCTGTACGGGGTTGGCCGTGAGGTTGGCGTTGGCGCCATCCCAAATGAGCAGGACCAGCGGGGCCAGCGCCGCCAGGTGGATCAGCGACTGAAGGCCGTGCGCCTTGAGCCACGCCATCAGAAGGACTTTCTCAGGTCCATATCCTGATAAAGGCTGGCGATGCCATCATCATATCCGTTGAACAGCAGCGTCCGGCGGCGGCTGGTCTCACCGATGCGGCGCTCGCTGGACTGGGGCCAGCGGGGGTGGGGCACGGTGGGGTTCACATTGGCGTAGAAACCATATTCATCGGGGGCGGTAGCCATCCACAGCGATACCGGCTCCTCTTCCAACAGGTCAATCTTTACTATGGACTTGATGCTCTTGAAACCGTATTTCCAGGGGACGACCAGGCGGAGGGGAGCGCCGTTCTGCGGCAATAGAAGTTTGCCATAGAGGCCGCTGGCCAGGATAGTGAGGTCGTGCATGGCCTCGTCCAGGCGCAGCCCTTCGACGTAAGGCCAGTCGAACACCCGGCTCCTCTGGCCGGGCATCCGCTCCGGGTCGTAGAGCGATTCAAAGCGCACGTATTTGGCCCTGGAGGTCGGTTCCACCTCTTTAAGCAGCTTGTTCAGGGGGAATCCCAGCCAGGGGATGACCATTGACCAGCCTTCCACGCAGCGGAGACGGTAAATCCGCTCTTCAGGGGGGAACCGGCGGGGCAGGTCTTCGATGGCGAAGGTCTGTGGCCGGTTGACCAACCCGCCCACCTGCACCGTCCAGGGCGAAGTCCTGAAATCGCGGGACAGGCGCGCCACGTCCTCTTTCTCGAGGGTGAACTCGTAAAAGTTGTTGTAGCTGACCACAGACTGGCAGTCCGTCAGTGGGTCGCCCAGATCGTCTATCCTGCGGCCGGCCCGGGCCGAGGCGCAGAAGGCGGCGATGGACTCATCCGAAGGCGTTCCCCGGCGTCCGCAGCCGCCCAGGAGCATAAAGCTGGCGGCCACAGCGCCCAGGCCGGTGATGAACCGGCGACGGGAGAGGTACACATGCTCCGGGGTGATCTCAGAAGACCTTATCTTCTCCACCGCATCCCCCTGCTCAGACCATGATGACACCCTAATTTACAATGTAGCCAGAAGTGCCGTCTTTGTCAAGAGATGCCCATATCAGCTTGCCGCGAAACGGGGGACAGTTCCCGAACTTTCATTCGAGAAAAAGCAGTTAACTCCAGCTTTGCAGGAACTACTGTCATCACCTCGCTGACACAACAACGATTATTGGGGCCGACTCCATTTAAAAAGGTTTGTTTTTCTTGCTACCCCGCAAGGCTCTTCCATCTTGTCTTGCTAAACTACCTATCGGTCCAACTTCTTTTTCGTCTCGGTGCATCTTTTGATGATCTTCAGGCGTCACTCTTACCGTAGTATCATCATACACATGTCCCAAAGCTTTTCTCTGTTCATGTTTTGGAAGAATGTGGTGACCCTGCTTTCCATCTTTACCTGCTTTCCAAGGTGACATTTACGAACCTCCTCGCTCCAATGGCTTGCTCGAGTTTACTTTCTGGTCTTGCCCTGAGAAATATAGCTCTCCAAGACAGGGGCATAAGTTACATAGCCTGATTCGTGCCTTTTTTCAATGATGGAGTATTTCATTTTACCCAAACTTTCGTTCGTATTCTTTTCTGGTACAAATTATGCTGTATCTATGTGTGCAAAACGGCTTTCCGCCGTGAAACTGTTTCTCAATTTCATTAAGTGGCAACATGATTAGATGGATAGTTTCTGGCTTAAAAGAAATCTCATGATAGTAATCCATTAGCTTACCTTTTACGGTTCGGTCGGGTTTTGGTGGGTTAATATCCTTTATCTTCGTCTTCGTGTCTGCTTGCCCCACAACAAACGCCTTTTTCCTAAACAGCACAAGACTACCTTCAATTAGCCTTTGCGCGAAATCCTTTGGTCTGGTACGAGGATGCAGCTTTTGCAGCAAATATTTACCCTCTGAGCCCGTCCCATAAACATCGCATCTGCGGCTGGCGGAACAGCGAACCCTTGCTGACCTAACGCCGATGATTTGCTGGCTCCGGTGCTCCACACCACGGGCCGGAGTATTATCGACTATTCAGTTCCAGCGGGCATTGTC